>NZ_JBHXIC010000099.1:0-14171 GCF_042723955.1 Cellulosimicrobium cellulans
GGGGGGGGGGGGGGGGGGGGGGGGGTGTGGGTGGGGGGGGGTGCCCCCCCCACCTTCAGCGGGGGGGGCCGCCCCCCCCCCGGCGGGGGGGCGCCCCCCGTCGTAGTGCTCCTGCCGTGGCGTCAGACGCCCGCGGACTCCTTGAGGTCGTCGACGAACGTCGGGTTCGCCTCCAGCCAGGCCTGGACGGCCTCGGCCTCGTCGGCGTACTCGTCGGAGTTGAACATCATGTTCTCGAGCGAGAAGAGCTGCTCGTCGTCGAGCGTGAAGGCGCCGAACAGCTTGGTCAGCGTCGGGTAGCGCTCCTCGAAGTCGGACGAGCCCCACATGTGGACCTTCTCGGCCTCGCCGAGCGCGCCCTCGGGGTCCTCGAGGTCGCGGACAGGGAACTCGTCGTAGGCCCAGTGCGGGCGCCACAGGGTGACGGCGATGTTCTCGCCGGCGTCGGTCGCTCCCTTGAGCTCCGCGAGCATCGCGGGGGTCGAGGAGATGGAGTAGTCCATGCCCTCGAGCCCGTAGGTCGGGATGACCTGCTCCTGGGTGATCTTGGTGAGGCCGGCGCCCGCCTCGATGCCCACGAGCTTGTTGCCGTACTCGTCCGCCATGCCGGCGAGGTCCTCGAGCGACTGCGCGGGTGAGTCCTCGTTCACCGCGATGGTGAGCTTGGCGTCGTCGTACCAGTAGCCGAGGTCGGTGACCTGGTCGCCGTACTCCTCCTCGTAGGAGGCGTGGGTGTAGGGCAGCCACACGTCGAGCGTGACGTCGAAGTCGCCACCTGCCAGGCCGGTGTAGACGACGCCGACGTCGGCGGTCTGGGAGGAGACGTCGTAGCCCTCCTCCTCGAGGATCGCGGTCCACAGGTGGGAGACGGCGATGCCCTCGTCCCAGCCTGAGGGGATGCCGATCGAGACGGCGGCCTCGTCGTCTCCGTTCATGGGGACGTCGGAGCCGTCACCCGAGCCGGAGTCGGAGGCGCAGGCGGTGAGGGCGAGCCCGAGGACCGCGGCCGCGGCGACGGTGGCGGTGCGACGGGTGGTGCGGGTGCGTGCGGGGGTCATGCTGTCCTTCCGTGGGTCCGGGCGGACCCGGTCGGTGTGCCCGACGCCGGGGGTGCGGCGGGCGGGTTCCCGGCGCTGCGGCCGGGTTCGGTTCAGTCGCGCATCAGACGCGTGCTGCGGCGAGCGCGCGCGAGACGGGGGCGCGGTCCCCGAGGGCGGACGTCACGCGGTCGAGGAACATCGCGAGGATGACGACGGCGAGGCCGGCCTCGAAGCCGAGCGCGACGTCGACGCGCTGGAGCGCGGCGACGACGTCGTCACCGAGGCCGCCGGCGCCGACCATGCCCGCGATGACGACCATGGAGAGCGACAGCATGATGACCTGGTTGACGCCGGCCATGATGGTCGGCAGCGCGAGCGGGAGCTGGATCTGGCGCAGGATGCGCCCCGGGGTCGAGCCGAACGCCTGGCCCGCCTCGACGACCTCCTTGTCGACCTGCCGGATGCCGAGCTCGGTGAACCGGACGCCGGGCGCCATGGCGAAGATGATCGTCGCGATGATGCCCGGGACGGGGCCGGTGAGGAAGATGACGACGGTCGGGATGAGGTAGACGAACGCCGGCATGGTCTGCATGAAGTCGAGGACCGGCCGCACGACCGCGGAGACGCGGTCGTTGCGCGCGGCCCAGATGCCGAGCGGGATCGCGACGAGGAGGGCCAGGACGGCCGACAGCAGGACGAGCGCGAGGGTGTCCATCGCGTTGTCCCACTGGTCGACCCCGGCGATGACCACGAACCCGACGAGCGAGCCGAGCGCGAGCTTCCAGCCCTTGGCGAAGAACGCGAGCGCGGCGAGGGCCACGGCGACGACCCAGAACGGCGGGCTCGACAGGACGGTGTCCAGGACGTCGTAGATGCCGACGAGGACGTCCTTGACGAAGCGGAAGAGCGGCCGGAACGTCGTGGTCATCCAGTCGACGAACGTGTCGACCCACTCGCCGAGCGAGATGCGGGGGACGAGCGTGTCGTTCACGCGGCACCTCCCTCGGTCGCGGGCGCAGCGTTCACGGGCGCTTCCTCCACAGGCGCGTCCGCCACGGTGCCCTGCGCCCCGAGCTCGATCTCGCCGGTGCGCGGCTGGTCTGCCGGGACCATGGCCTCCAGCAGCGTGACGCGGGGGACGACGCCGACGAGGCGGCCCTCGTCGTCCGTGACCGCGACCGGGAGCGAGGACTCCGCGGCGGGCGCGAAGATCTCCGCGAGGGGCGTGTCCGGGGAGACCGGGGCGACGCCGTCGTGCACGAGGTCGCCGATGGACTCCTTGCCGGCCTTGAGCGCGGCCACGGCGTCGTCGTCGCGCACGACGCCGTGCAGCACGCGCTGGCGGTCGACGACGTACGCGGCCGACACCTGCGCCTCGCGCATGGCGCGGCTCGCCTGGCGCGGCCCGCCGCTCACGGGCACGACGACCGCCGGACGCACCATGACGGACGAGGCCGTGAGGACGCGCGTGCGGTCGACGTCGGCGACGAACTGGGCGACGTAGTCGTTGGCCGGGTCGGAGAGGATCTGCTCGGCAGTGCCGATCTGGACGATCCGCCCGTCGCGCATGACGGCGATCCGGTCGCCGAGGTGCATGGCCTCGTTGAGGTCGTGGGTGATGAAGACGATCGTCTTGCCGAGGCGCTGCTGGAGGTCGAGGAGCTGCTCCTGCATCTCGCGCCGGATGAGCGGGTCGAGCGCGCTGAACGCCTCGTCCATGAGCAGGACGTCGGTGTCGGCCGCGAGCGCGCGGGCGAGGCCGACGCGCTGGCGCATGCCGCCGGACAGCTGAGACGGCAGCGAGTCCTCCCAGCCGCCGAGGCCGGTGAGCTCGAGGGCGGTGCGGGCACGCTCGCGCCGCTCCGTCTTGCCGATGCCCTGGATCTCGAGCGGGTAGGCGGCGTTGTCGAGCACCGTGCGGTGGGGGAGCAGCGCGAAGTGCTGGAAGACCATGCTCACGCTGCTGCGGCGCAGGGCGCGCAACTGCTTCGCGTCGGTGCTCGCGAGGTCGGTCCCGCCGACCACGACGTGACCGGCCGTCGGCTTCCACAGGCCGTTGAGCATGCGGATGAGCGTCGACTTGCCGGAGCCGGAGAGGCCCATGACGACGAAGATCTCGCCGCGCCGGACGTCGAAGGACGCGTCGATGACGGCGGCGGTCCCGAGCGCCTTCACGTCGTCGCGCGACGCGCCCTGCTCGAGGCGGCGGATGGCCTCGACGGGCCGGCGGCCGAAGACCTTGTAGACGTCGCGGACGGAGACGGCGACGTCGGCGGGGGCCGTGGTCACCGCCGTCTGCTCGGGCACCGCGGCGGTGCTGTCTGGCGGGGTGATGCTGGGGGCAGTCATGCGGGCGGGTCTCGCCACCTTCCGTGCGGGGACCGGTCACGCCCCGCGCGAGGACGGCGCCAGAGGGGTCCGGCGGCGGCGTCTCGGGAGCGCGGCACGCGGCTCCTGATCGCGTCGCGGTCGGGCGCCCGGGGGACGACCTCCGCGCTCGGCGCGCAGCGGGCCACATGCTGGTCCGACGTCAATCGGTACTCCAGCACCCTGCCTGATTCGAGGTTCAACTTCTACCTAGGGGCCCGGACCGCGGGGGTATTCCAGGACGATTCTTGACCGAATATCGTTGGAACGGCGCGGATGATGAGCGATCTCGGATCGTTACCCCATTGTGATCTTGAGATGGTCAAGCATTCGTGTTACGCGCGCGCCCGGGCGCGCGCGCCGGACGAACGGAGTGCCCCCGCGCGGCGTCGCGCTCGTCGGGGCCGGGTGGCGTCCTCCTCGGTAGGCTGGGCACGGGCGGGGCCGCGGTCCCGCCCGGCGCGGACGGGAGCCCCCAGCGCAGCCACCGGCCAGCCACCGACCGGTCACCAGCAGGGCCGGCGTGCCGGCCCGACCGGCACCGAGAACGCACAGGAGAACCATGTCCACCACAGCGCCAGCCACGACGACCGGCACTCCCGCAGCCGCCCACGGCTTCGACGAGGTCCCCGGCCGCTACAAGGTCCGTGACCTGTCCCTCGCGGAGGCGGGCCGCCACCAGCTCCGCCTGGCCGAGCACGAGATGCCCGGCCTCATGGCGCTGCGCGCCGAGTACGGGGAGTCGCAGCCGCTCGCCGGCGCGCGCATCGCGGGGTCGCTCCACATGACCGTGCAGACCGCCGTCCTCATCGAGACGCTCGTCGCGCTCGGGGCACAGGTGCGCTGGGCGAGCTGCAACATCTTCTCCACGCAGGACGAGGCGGCGGCCGCGGTCGTCGTCGGGCCGCACGGGACGCCCGAGGACCCGCAGGGCGTGCCCGTCTTCGCGTGGAAGGGCGAGAGCCTCGAGGAGTACTGGGACTGCACGGAGCAGATCCTCGTGTGGCCCGGGGACGAGTCGCCGAACCTCATCCTCGACGACGGCGGCGACGCCACGATGCTCGTCCACCTCGGGCTCCAGTACGAGCGCGCGGGCGTCGTCCCGCCCGACACCCTGCCGGGCGAGCCGGACCACACGCACGAGATGAACGTCGTGCGCGCCGTGCTGCGCCGCGCGCTCGAGGCCGACCCGCTGCGCTGGACGACCATCGCCCAGGCGATCCAGGGCGTCACCGAGGAGACGACGACGGGCGTGCACCGCCTCTACCAGCTCGCCGAGGCCGGCGAGCTGCTCTTCCCGGCGATCAACGTCAACGACTCGGTCACCAAGTCGAAGTTCGACAACAAGTACGGCATCCGCCACTCGCTGCCCGACGGCATCAACCGTGCGACCGACGTCCTCATGGGTGGCAAGGTCGCGTTCGTCGCGGGGTACGGCGACGTCGGCAAGGGCGCGGCCGAGGCCTTCCGCGGCCAGGGCGCGCGCGTCATCGTGTCCGAGGTCGACCCGATCTGCGCGCTCCAGGCCGCGATGGACGGCTACCAGGTCGCCCGGATCGAGGACGTGCTCGGCGAGGCGGACTTCTTCATCACGACCACGGGCAACAAGGACGTGATCCGCGCCGAGCACCTCGTCGCGATGAAGGACAAGGCCGTCGTCGGGAACATCGGCCACTTCGACAACGAGATCGACATGGCGGGCCTCGCCGAGGTGTCGGGCGTCTCCCGCACCGAGATCAAGGCGCAGGTGCACGAGTGGACGTTCGCCGAGCCGGGTCCGGGCGGGCAGCCCGCCGGCCGCTCGATCGTCGTGCTGTCCGAGGGGCGCCTGCTCAACCTCGGCAACGCGACCGGGCACCCGTCGTTCGTCATGAGCAACTCGTTCTCCAACCAGGTGATCGGCCAGATCGAGCTGTTCGAGGACGCGACGGCCGCCGCGCGCGACGGCCGCGAGCGCTCCTACGCGCGCCAGGTCTACCGCCTGCCCAAGGTGCTCGACGAGAAGGTCGCGCGCCTGCACCTCGACGCGCTCGGCGTGCGGCTCACCGAGCTCTCGCCGTCCCAGGCCGACTACCTCGGCGTCCCGGTCGAGGGCCCGTACAAGCCCGAGCACTACCGCTACTGAGCGCCGGCGACCCGCTCGCGCCACGAGGAGGCCGCATGGACCCGTCGCCCGACGAGCGTCGCCCCGCCGTGCCCTCGCCCTCCGGGGGCGGGGTCACGGCGGGACAGGCCGGGCCGCCGGTCGACGGGCCCGACGGCCCGCCCCCGGGCGTCCGACCGCTGTGGCACCGGGTCGGCGACCGGTGGGAGCGCGAGCCCCCGCACGACCTGCTCTACGGCGCGATCGTGGCGGGGTTCGTCATGGCGGTGTCGAGCGTGCACGCCCCGACGGGGGACCGCGTGGTCGTGGCGACCGGTCTCGTCGCCGTCGGGTACTGGCTCGCGCACTGCTACGTCGACGCCGTGAGCGGGCGCTTCCGGGACAGCGGGCACTCCCTGTGGGACCGCACCCTCGCGGCGCTCCGGCTCAACGTGGGGGTCCTGCTCGGCGCGGTGCCCGGGATCGCGGTGTACCTGCTCGCCTCCGCGTTCGGGCTCGACGTGGAGGACGCGGCGCTCGTCGCGGTGTGGTTCACCGTCGTCCTGCTCGGGGTCGTCGGCTTCCTCGCCGCGTACCGGGCGGGTGCGCGGGGCGGTCGCCTGGTCGGGGAGACCCTGCTCGCCGCGGCGTTCGCGGGCGTGGTCATCGCCGTCAAGTACCTCCTGCACTGACTCGGCGCGTCCGGGGACACGGGGGTTGTCCCCACTGCGGTGCGGCGGCGGCCACCCTGTCGCCGTGACCGCGGCTCGCCCAGACTGGCACCATGACTGCCGTGACCCCAGACCAGCCGAGCGTCGTGCCCGCGGGCGACCCGACGTCGGGCACCCTGACCCCGGGACCGGCGCCGACCGCACCTCCGACGAGCGTCGCCGCGACGGCGGTGGACCCGACGACGTACGCCGGCACGCAGCCCGACCCGCGGTACGTCGACCACCGCGAGCGGGTGGCGTTCGCGCGCGCGCCGTTCCACCGGCAGACGTGGCGCGCGTACGGGTACCTGTGGCTCGCGATCCTCCTCGCCCCGTTCGCGTTCACGTACGGGCTGTTCGCGGTGGTCTTCCTCGTGGCGATGCTGGTGCCGGTCATCGGCCTCGTCGTCGCGGGCTGGGTCGTGGTCGGCGGGCGGGGCTGGGGCTCGATGTACCGGTCCCTGGCGCGCTCGGCGCTCGGTATCGACGTCGCCGCCCCCGCACCGTACGTCCGGCGCCGCGGGTTCTGGAGCACGCTGTGGAGCGGCATCGGCGACGGGACCGGCTGGCGGGCCGTGCTCTTCCTCCTCGTCACGTTCCCGCTCGCGATCGTGTCGTTCGTGGTGAGCACCGTCTTCCTCGCCGTGGGGCTCGGCGGGGCCACGCACTGGATCTGGTCGCGCTGGCTCCCGCTGCAGCAGGCGAGCGACGGGTCGTGGCACCGCGGAGCGTCGTTCGGGGTCGACTGGTACGTCGACACCCCCGTGCGCCAGCTCGGCCTCGTCCTGGTCGGCCTGCTCTTCCTCTGGCTGTGGGCGCAGATCACGCGGGGATTCGCCCAGCTCTTCCGCGCGCTCACCGTCGCGCTGCTCGGCCCGACCCTCTCGAGCCTGCGCGTCGCCGACCTCGAGGAGTCGCGCGGCCGTACCGTCGAGGACGCCGACGCGAAGCTGCGGCGCATCGAGCGCGACCTGCACGACGGCACCCAGGCGCGTCTGGTCGCCGTCGCGATGCAGCTCGGCGAGGCCAAGGAGCAGCTTGCTGCGGGCGGCGACCCCGACGAGGCGCTCGAGCTCGTGGACCTCGCGCACTCGTCGACCAAGGAGGCGCTCGTCGAGCTCCGCGAGCTCGCGCGCGGCATCCACCCGCCGGCGCTCGACAACGGGCTCGCCGTCGCGCTGGAGACGCTCGCGGCACGCTCGCCGCTCCCGGTCACGGTCGACGTCGACCCCGCCGTCGAGGCGTCCGGTCGGCTCGCGCCGGCCGTGGAGTCGATCGCGTACTTCTGCGTCGCCGAGCTCGTGACGAACGCGGTCAAGCACGCGCGGGCGACGGGCGTGTACGTGCTCGTCGAGCGGCAGGGGAGCGGTCGCGGCGCGCGGCTGCGCCTGCGGGTGCGCGACGACGGCCAGGGTGGTGCGCGCGTCGTGCAACCCGGGTCCGACGGACAGCGGTCGGGCCTCGCGGGCCTCGCGGAGCGCGTGCGGTCCGTGGACGGCACGTTCGAGCTCACGAGCCCGGTCGGCGGCCCGACGGTCGTCACGGTCCTCCTGCCCGTGCGGGTCTGACGTGCGCGCGGACGGAGCGGTCCTGCCCGGACGGTGGGGCGGCGTCGGGCAGGATGTCCCCGGGGCACCTCGACCGCCCGGGCCGCACGGCCCGCCCGACCGGAAGGACACCATGCGGCTCGCCATCGCCGAGGACTCCGCCATCCTGCGCGACGGTCTCGTCGCGCTCGTCACGCGCCGCGGCCACGACGTCGTGGCCGCGGTCGCCGACGGCGACGAGCTGGTCGCGCGGGTGACCCGGCTCGCGGCCGAGGACGCGCTGCCCGACGTCGCGGTCGTCGACATCCGCATGCCCCCGACGTTCACCGACGAAGGACTGCGGGCCGCCCTCGCGCTGCGCGCCGCGCACCCCGACCTGGGCGTGCTCCTGTTCTCGCAGTACGTCGAGACGCGGTTCGCGAGCGAGCTGCTCACCGGGGGCGCGCGCGGCGTCGGGTACCTGCTCAAGGACCGCGTCGCCGACGTCGGCGAGTTCGTGGACGCGCTCACGCGCATCGCGGCGGGACAGACCGTGCTCGACCCCGAGGTCGTGAGCCAGCTGATGGGCGCCTCGCGGTCCGACGACGGGCTGGCGCGCCTCACGCCGCGCGAGACCGAGGTCCTGGAGCTCATGGCGCAGGGGCGGTCGAACTCCGCGATCGCGGAGGCGCTGTTCCTCTCCTACGGCGCGGTCGAGAAGAACGTCACGTCGATCTTCGGCAAGCTCGGCCTGCCCCAGGACGCGGGCGACCACCGCCGCGTGCTCGCCGTGCTGCGCTACCTCAAGGTCTGAGCGGGGCGGGGGACAACCCCCGTCGGACCGGGTGGTCCGCCGCGACATGCTCGGGGGACCGTCCCGTACCGGGACGAACGGGATGTTTCGAGACTGGTGAGCACCGGGGATCCTCCCGGGAACGCCGACCTTGGAGCATCCCGTGGCCGTCCTGTCGCCGCCGCCGTCCCCGACCCGCGCGCCGTCCCGCGCGCGACCCGCACCCGCCCGACAGTCGCCCCCGGGCGGGGCGCAGCCCCACCGGGACCGACCGTCGTCGGGCCTCGCGAGGACGCCCGGCACCGCACCGGTCCGCCTCACCGCCTCGGACGACCCCCGCCGACCGCGGCGCGACGTGTTCGTCGACGCCGTGCGGGCCCTCGCGACGCTCAGCGTCCTCACGGTGCACTGGCTCATGGCGGACGCGACGTGGGACGGCGAGCACCTGCGCATCGGCAACGCCCTCGCGCACGGCGCCGGCTGGACCGTCACCTGGGTGCTCCAGGTGCTCGCGCTCCTGTTCTTCGCCGCCGGCGCCTCGGCCGCGTACGGGCTGCGGCGTGGGCCCGACGGCGGTCGCTCGCCCGGGCCGGCGGGTGCCGGGCGGGTGGTGGCGCGCCCGAGCGTCCTCGCCGACCTCGCGGCGGGGGCACGGCTCGCCGGACGGCGCGTGCCCCGGCTGCTGCGGCCCGTCGGTGTGTTCGTCGGGGCGTGGGTCGTCGCGATCGGTGTGCTGCTCGCGGTCGGGCTGCCCGGGGACGCGGTGCGCTCGCTCGCGACGCTCGCGCCGCAGCTCCTGTGGTTCCTGGCGGTGTACCTGGGCCTCGTCGTGCTCACGCCGCTCCTGCGCCGCGCGCTGCACGCCGCGGGCTGGTGGACCGTGGGGGCGCTCGCCGCCGCGCCGCTCACCGTCGAGGCGCTCCGCTTCGGCGCCGGGCTGGAGCGCCTCGCGCTCGTCGACGTCGTGCTCGTGTGGGCCGTCCCCTACGCGGTCGGGCTCCTGTACGCCGACGCGCGCTCGGGGACGCGGGTCGTGCGGCGGGGACGCGTGGTGCCCGTCGCCGTCCTCCCGCGGCCGCTCGCGCTCGTCGGGGTCGGGCTCGCGGCGGCGGCGCTCGCGGCGCTGCTCGTCGTCGTCGGGCCGTACCCGGTCTCGCTCATCGGCATGCCGGGAGACCCGATGTCGAACCTCGGCCCGCCGACGGCGCCGGTCGTCCTGCACGCGGTCGCGCTCGTCGCGCTCGCGCTCGCCGCCCGAGGGCCGCTCGTGCGCTGGGCGGACGGGCGCGGCCGGACGGTCGTCGCGGGCCTCGCCCGGCGGTCGATGGCCGTCTACCTGTGGCACCTCACGGCGATGATCGTCGTCGTCGGGACCGTGCTCGTGGTGCTCGGTCAGCAGCTCCCGGCACCGGGCAGCGCCGACTGGTGGGCGAGCCGCCCGGTCTGGTTCGGCGCCTTCGCGCTCGTTCTTCTGGGCATCTCCCGCCTCGTCGGCCGCTTCGAGGACGCGCGTCCCGTGCGGCGCGCACCCGGGCGTCAGCGCGTGGGGTCAGGGATCGAGTAGGGGAGCCGGTGCAGCAGCTCGGCCTGCTCGCCCGCGAGCGCCTGCGCGCGCTGCGCCGTCGCCCAGTCCCGGTCGCGCCGCTCGGCGAGCACCGCCAGGAGGAACGTCTCTGGGTGCGTGCCGGGCGGCGGGCCGGGCGCGACGTACCGCTCGACCTGCCCCGCGAGCTCCTGGCCCAACCGGGCCCGCGACGCCGGGTGGAGCTTGTTCGCCCGCGCCAGGAACTGCCGCGCCGCGAGCGCGAGGCCGTCGGGCAGGCGGCGCATGTCGGCGTGGGACGCCCACGCGGCGAGGTACGGGGGCATGACGAGCGGCGCGAGCGTCGGCCGCCCGCCCCGCACCCGGATCGCGTACGTCCCCGCCGCCATGTCGCCGAGGCGCTTGCCCTTGTCGTTCGTCAGCGACGCGACGAGCGCGACCGAGCCGAGCGTCAGCCAGATCTCGCCGATGCCGACGAGGGCGCGCAGGAAGGCGTGCCGGAAGCGGACCGGGCCGCCGTCGTCGCGCACGACCCGGATGCCCAGCGCGAGCTTGCCGAGCGAGCGGCCGCGCGAGAGCGTCTCGACGGTCGTGGGGATCACGACCATGACGAGGACGGCGAGCGCGATGCCGATGGCCGGGGCGAAGTCCGGGTCGACCAGCTCGAGCGAGCCCGACGTCGCGAAGAGCAGCGCGAACAGCGCGACGAAGAGCGTCAGCATGTCGAGGAAGAGCGCGAGGCCGCGCGTGACGAACGACGCCGGTCGCGCGTCGAGGACCACGCCCTCGCCGATCAGGATGCCGTCCCGCACGCTGCTCCTCGCCCTCGTTCCGTCACGGGCCCGTGCCCGCGCGCCGGTCGGCGCACCGGCGGCACGCCCCGTGTGGCAGGGTATCGGTCGTGGACCTCGACGCCTTCACCGACGTGCACCGCGCGCAGTGGGACCGCCTGGAGACCCTCACCTCGCGGCGCACGCTCGACGGTGCCGAGGCGGACGAGCTGGTCCGGCTCTACCAGGCCGTCGCGACGCACCTGTCGACCGTCCGGTCCGTCGCGCCGGACCCCGTGCTCATCTCGCGCCTGTCCGTGCTCCTGGGCAAGGCCCGGACACGCATCGCGGGGGCGCACGAGCCTGCGTGGCGCGACGTCGTGCGGTTCCTCACGGTGTCTCTCCCGGCCGCCCTGTACCGGATCCGGTGGTGGTCGGTCGGCGTGACGGTCGCGTGCCTCGTCGTGGCGCTCGTCGCCGGGATCTGGGTCGCGACGACGCCCGAGGGCCTCGCGTCCATGGGGCCGCCGAGCGTCCAGGAGAACTACGTGAACGAGGCGTTCGCGTCGTACTACGACCCCGGCCTCGACTTCGCCACCGTCGTCTGGACCAACAACGCCTGGATCGCGGCCCAGTGCATCGGCCTGGGCATCACGGGGATCTTCCCCGCCTACGTGCTGTTCTCGAACGCCGTGGCCATCGGGTCGACCGGCGGCATGATGGCCGCGCACGGGGAGCTCGGGCTCTTCCTCCAGCTCATCGCGCCGCACGGCCTGCTCGAGCTCATGTCCGTGTTCGTCGCCGGCGCCGCGGGCCTGCGGATCTTCTGGGCCTGGGTCGACCCCGGCCCGCTCCCGCGCTCGCGTGCTCTCGCCCAGGAGGGCCGCGCGCTCGTCACGGTCGCGATCGGGCTCGTCATCGCGCTCGCGGTCTCCGGCGTCATCGAGGGCTTCGTCACGGGCTCGACCATGCCCTGGTGGCTCAAGATCGTCATCGGCGCGATCGCGCTCGCCGGGTTCTGGGTCTACACGATCGTGCTCGGCCGTCGCGCCGTGGCGGCCGGCGAGACCGGCGACCTCACCGCCGACCACGCGGGCGACGTCGCCCCGGTCGCGGCCTGACGCTCTTCCCGGCTCCCGGCTCCCGGCTCCCGGCTCCCGGCTCCCGGCTCCCGGCTCCCGGCGGGAGCTCGTGGCTCGTGGGGCCCGCTCAGTCGTGCACGACGACGCGCGCCCGCGCGCCCGGCCACGCGCACCGGGCCCAGTCCTCGGCTCGCGTGACGACCGCGTCGCGCACGCCGGGCTCGCGGAGCAGGTCCGCGGGGGAGCGGCGGACGTCGGCGTCGCCCGCTCCGTCGGCGGCCGCGCCGTCCCCGGTCACGTGACCCGCGCGGCCGCGCAGCGGACGCACCTCGATGTGCACGACGTCGTCCGCAGGCTCGTCGGGCGACGTCGCCCCGGTCGTCGCCCGGGCGAGGGCGGACGGGGTGGTCGTGGCGGTCGGGCGCGCCGTCCACGCCCCGGCCACGCGTCCGTCGACGAGCACCGTCGCCGCGACCTGGCCGTTGATGCTCACGACGCTCTTGACCGGCACGCTGCCGAGGATCCGCGTCCGGTCGTCGTGGGAGAGGACGAGGTTGTCGAAGTCGCCGGCCATGATCACCGGCACGGGCGCGTCGCCGGGAGGGCGGGGCGCGCCGGGGAGGTCGAAGAGCTCCTTGCCGTCCGGGCCGGTGAACGTCACGAGCTCGGGACGCAGCACGTCGAACGCGGCCTTGAGCTGGGTCAGCCCCGCCCACCGCTGCGCGTCGACCACGGAGGCCGGGCCGAACGCCGCGAGGTAGCGCCGCACGAGCCCCACGCGGGTCGCGAGGACGGCGTCGGGGTCCGCGTCGTGCGCGACCGCGTGGAGGACCGGGTCGGACCGGCCCAGCCAGGCCTGCGCCGTCGTCCAGGTGGTCGTGGTGCCCGGCCCGCTCGCTCCCCAGAGCCCGCGCGGCGGCACCTGGACCAGCGGCAGCAGGCAGCGGGCCCCGTACGCGAGGTGCTTGGGGTCGACGTCGGGCCACCGCTCCGCGAGCCTCCTGCCGAGCTCGACGGAGGTGAGCGGCTCGTCGAGCAGGTCGCGCGCGACCTCCTCGAGGTCGTCGAGGTCGACGTCCGCGAGCGCCGCGCCGTGCTGGTTCTTCGCCCGCAGGTACGAGGCGAGCGTCGGCCGCACCAGCGCGGTGAGCCCCAGCGCGTCGTCCGCGGCGACCAGGTGCACCGTGCCGCGCAGCGCGCCCACGCGCACGACCTCTCGGTCGGTGAGGAGCGAGCCCAGGTCGTCGGGCGCGAACGCCGCGAGCCGTGACCACAGGGCCGGGTAGGGCGACGACGGCACCTGCGACTGCAGCCCGACCAGGTGCCGCACCTCGTCCAGCACCGACGCCGCGCGCGGGGCATCGAGGTGCTGGCGCGCGAGCAGCGCGCGGTTGAGGTCGTCGTGGCTCAGCCGCGGCCCGAACCGCCCGTCCACCATGGGCGGGTCAGGACAGGACGATCGCGAGCGCGGGGATGAGGAACGTCGCGAGCAGCGCCGCCACGACGATCATCGCGACGCGACGGTTGCGCCGTGCGCGCTGTCGGGGATCGGTCGGCTGCCAGGCCACGGGGGTTCTCCTGAGGTCGGTGGACGTACCCGACGACCCTACCTTTCAGCCCTGACACGGGCGGCCTCCGCCGCCGAGGTAGAACCGTGGTCCACGAGGTAGAACCGTAGTCCCGCGAGGTAGAACCGTGGTCGGGTCGCAGGCCCGCGTGGTCGGGTCCGCGGCGCGGGTGGTCTCGGTGCTCGGGGCTGCGGCGCCGTCACCCTGGCCTGTCGGCCGTGGGTTCTAGGAGCACCGCTCTGACGCCCCTTCGCATCCGAGCCCACCCCCACCGCTCGGCGATCGTCTCGCCCGGGACGTCGGTCGACGCTCGGGTCCATCGGTGGCCCGACGGAGCGGGTGCGCCCGTGCCCGCTCGGTACGAGCCCGACCAGGCCATCCCGGCGGGTCGAGCAGGCGAATGGGGTTCGTCCCGCGCGCCAGACGCGCCCAGACCACCTGCTCGACGTGACGGCACCGCGATCGGCGACCGTTCCGGGCGCGAAGGTGCGGCGACACGGCCGGTCGCGCGGCCCGGGGTCGAACCCCACCCGCGGACGGTCGCCCGAGGTTGTACCGACCAGGGTGAGACGACGTCGGGCGGGGTGGGTGGTGGTGCCGCGTCGTGGCGGGCCTGGCGGGAGCCGCGAGGAACGAGCGGCGGATGGTAGACGCGGCCCCAGGCTCGTATAAAAAAAAACCACCCACGA
>NZ_JBHXIC010000100.1:0-13937 GCF_042723955.1 Cellulosimicrobium cellulans
GGGCGGGGGGGCCGGCGCCGGCCCCGCGGGGGGCCCCGTCGTCGAGCGCCTTTGTTGTAGTTTCCCTAGAACAACTAGAGTGGGTTCGTGATGTTCCGCATCGACCCGCAGGCCGACGAGCCGCTGTTCGCACAGCTCGTCGCCCAGGTGCGCCTCGGCGTCGTCCAGGGACGACTCGCGCCGGGCGAGCGGCTCCCCGCGGCCCGTGAGCTCGCCGAGGCGCTCGACGTCAACGTGCACACCGTGCTGCGCGCCTACCAGGAGCTGCGCGACGAGGGCCTCGTCGATCTCCGCCGCGGGCGCGGCGCCGTCGTCACGGCACCCGCCGCCGCCGACCTCACGTCGCTGCGGGCCGCCGTCGACCGTGTCGTGGCCGAGGCCCGCGCCCTCGCGCTGCCGCCCGAGACCGTCCTGACCCTCGTCAAGGAGGCCCTCCGATGACCCCAGCCACCCCACGCGCACCCGGACGGCCGACCGAGGACGACCACCCGCGCCCGCAGGACCACCGCGCGCTCGCGCTCCTCGTCGGCGCCGCAGGAGCGGTCGTCACCGTGGTCGCGGCGCTCGTCGCGTGGAGCTGGTCTGCAGACCTCCCCGACCCGGTGGCGATCCACTGGGGCACGGGCGGCGCCGACGGCTTCGCCTCGCTCGGTGCGGCGGTCGCGGGCAGCACGGCCCTGGGCCTGGTCGCCTCGGCGGGGTTCGCGGCGATGACGGCCTTCCTGGGGCGGCCGGCCGCGAACCGGCGGGTCGCCGCAGGGGTCGCCGTCGGGCTCCCGGTCATGCTCGCGGTCCTCACCCTCGGGTCGCTCTGGATCCAGCGCGGCCTCGCCGACGCCCACGACGTCGGCGGCGTGAGCGCCGTCACGGCCGTCGCGCTGGGCACCGGCCTCCTCGTGGGCGTCGCGGTCGGGGTGCTGATCCCGGGCGACCGCCCGGACCCGACCGCCGCCGGGGTCCCCGACGACGCACCCCGGGTGGCTCTGCGCGCGGGCGAGCGCGCCGCGTGGGTCGGGCGCGTGAGCGGCGGGCCGACGGTGCTCGTCGCGATGGGCGCGATCGTCCTCACCACGGTCCTGGCGGTCGTCCTGCGCGAGTGGGCTCTCCTCCTCGTGCCCGTGGTCCTGGGGCTGCTGCTCGCGGCGATGATGTCGTGGGTCGTGCGCGTCGACGAGGGCGGGCTGTCGGTCCGGTCGACCCTGGGCTTCCCCCGCACGCGCGTCCCCGCCGACGAGGTCGTGCGGGCCGACGTCGTCGACGTCTCGCCGCTGCGCGACTTCGGCGGCTGGGGCTGGCGCGCCGGTCGGGGCGGCGCCGTGGGCATCGTCGTGCGTGCCGGCGAGTCGCTGCGCGTCGAGCGCACGGGCGGCCGCGCGCTCGTGGTCACGGTCGACGACGCCGGGACCGCGGCGGCGCTCCTCAACACCCTCGCCGACCGAGCACGCCGCTGACCCTCGGCGCGAAGGGGTCGCGCCGCGGCGTCGGCGCCGCGGTCCGGCGCGGCGTCGTGCGCGGCGGCGCCCGGGACCACCCGCGACCGGCGCCGGATCGGCTAGTGTGGGACCGGGCGGTACCCGAGACTCCGCGTACCGGATACCCCCTGCCCGGCGCGCGACCGGGTACCGCCCGCACCCCGACCCCGCGCACGACGCCCCGGCACGCCGCCGGGCGCCCGGTGCGCGGGCGCACCCCGTACGACGACCCTCGACGAGGAGGAGCCCGCATGCGTCTCGGCATCCACACCGGCTACTGGTCGGCCGGTCCCCCGGACGGCATCCAGGACGCGATCGTCGCGGCGGACCGCCTCGGCGTCGACTCCGTGTGGACCGCGGAGGCCTACGGGTCCGACGCCTTCACGCCGCTCGCCTGGTGGGGCTCGCGCACGTCCCGCATCCGGCTCGGGACCGCCGTCGCGCAGCTCTCCGCCCGCACCCCCACCGCCACCGCGATGGCCGCGCTGACGATGGACCACCTCTCGGGCGGCCGGTTCGTCCTGGGGCTCGGCGTCTCGGGGCCGCAGGTCGTCGAGGGCTGGTACGGCCAGCCGTACGCCCGCCCGCTCGCCCGCACGCGCGAGTACGTCCAGGTCGTGCGCGACGTCCTGCGTCGCGAGGCGCCCGTCACGTCGGCCGGGCCGCACTACCCGCTCCCCCTGCCCGACGGCACCGGCCTGGGCAAGCCGCTGCGCTCGACCGTGCACCCGCTGCGCGCGGACCTGCCGATCCACCTCGCCGCGGAGGGGCCCAAGAACATCGCGCTCGCGGCCGAGATCGCCGACGGGTGGCTCCCGCTCTTCTACTCGCCCCGCATGGACGCGACGTTCCGCGAGCTCCTCGCCGACGGCTTCGCGCGACGTGCCCCCGAACGCTCGCCCGAGTCCGCGTTCGAGGTGAGCGCGACGGTGCCCGTCGTCGTGCGCGAGCACGTCGAGCAGGCCGCGGACCAGGTGCGCCCGTTCCTCGCGCTGTACGTGGGGGGCATGGGCGCCAAGGGAGCGAACTTCCACCGCGACGCGCTCGACCGCCTCGGGTACGCCGAGGCGTGCGACGAGATCCAGGCGCACTACCTCGCCGGGCGCAAGGACCTCGCGGCCGCCGCCGTCCCGACGGCGATGGTCGAGGACGTCGCGCTCGTCGGGCCGCCGGAGAAGATCGCGCGGGACCTCGCCGCGTGGCGCGACACCGCCGTGACGACGCTCCTCGTCCAGGGCGACGCGACGGCCGTGCAGACGCTCGCCCCGCTCCTCGCACCACGACCTCCTCGCTGAGCGCCGGTCACCTGTCGTCCCGCGGTCGCCCGGACGACGGATGCCCCGCGCTCAACGGTCGGGGGTGTCGTCCTCGGGGAACCAGACCGCGCGGCGCAGGTCGACGCGACGGCCGTCGCGCGACAGCGGGCACCCCTCGGCGCGCAGCTCGGTGAGTGCCGCGTCGAGGTGGTGCGCGGGCGGCGAGCCGGCCGCGTTGACGACACGCCACCACGGGACCGGCGCACCGTCGTCGTCGACGCCGGAGGACCCCGCGAGCACCTGGCCGACCTGGCGCGGTCCGCCGCGGTGCAGCGTCTCGGCGACGATCTCCGCGACGAGCCCGTAGGTCATGGCGCGTGCCGGCGGGATGCGCCGGACGAGCGCGAGCACGGCGCCCGCGTACTCGGCGGCGAGCGCCGTGCGGTCCGTGCCGGCGTCGCGTGCCGGGGTCCGGTCCGCGGTCGATCCTCCCGTGCGTCGTGCCATGGGTCCCGACCCTAGTCGCCGCATTTGTCCTGGCGCGACGGGTGGCGAGCCGGGAGGATCGGGGCCATGAGCGACCACCGCCCCGCACGCCTCCCCGACGGCTACGAGCTCGTCCCTCTCTCGGCGTCCGACCTCCGCGACGTGCTGGAGCTGGACACCACGACGTTCCCGTCCCCGGTCGAGGTCGACGAGCTCGTCGACCTCCCGTTCCCGCTCACGTGGGAGCGCACGCTCGGCGTGACGGTCGAGCACGAGGACGACGACGCGCCGCCCGTCGACGGCGCGCGTCCCGTGCGTCGCGAGCTCGTCGGGATGCATGCCTCGTACCCCTTCGCGCGGTTCCCCGTCCCCGGGGCGACCGCGCCGGTCGCCGGCCTCACGTGGGTGGGCGTCCACCCGGGTCACCGCCGCCGCGGGATCCTCTCCGCCATGATCGACACGCACCTCGCGCGGTGCCGCGAGCGCGGCGAGCCCGTGTCGGCGCTCTTCGCCGCGGAGGCGGCCATCTACGGGCGCTTCGGCTACGGCAAGGCTGCGGACGACCTGCGGCTCACCGTGCCGCGCGGCGCCGCGCTGCGCGACGTCCCCAACGCCGAGCGCCACACCGTCCGCATCGAGCGGGCCGACCGCGAGCGCCACGGCGCGCTCGTCGCCGCGCTCCACGAGCGGGCGGGCGCCGACGCGAGCGGTCAGGGTGCCGGGATCAACCGGCCCGGGTGGGCGACACGCGAGACGCCCGAGCTCCAGGCCACGTTCTGGGACGACGCGAAGGTGTGGCGCAAGGACCGCGAGCCGACGCGCATCGCGATCGTCGAGCTCGACGGCGAGCCGCGCGGGTACGCACGGTTCCACCGCAAGCTGTCCTGGGAGGTCACCGGGCCGCGCGGTCCGGTGAGCACCGGCGAGGTCGTGGCGCTGGACGCCGCGGCGGCACGCGCGCTGTGGGGCGTGCTCACCGACCTCGACCTGACGCACGAGGTGACGCCCTTCATGCTGCCGGTGGACGACGTCGTGACGAGCCTCCTCGTGGACCCGCGCTCCGCGTCGCCGCGCCTCGCGGACAACCTCTGGGTGCGCGTCGTGGACGTGCCGGCCGCGCTCGCCGAGCGACGCTACGCGGCGGACGTGGACGTGGTCCTGCACGTGACGGACGAGCGCCTGCCGCACAACGCGGGCCGCTGGCGGCTGCGTGCCGGGGCCTTCGGGGACGCGACGGCCGAGCGCACCGAGGACGCGGCGGACCTCTCGCTGGACGTGCGCGAGCTCGGCGCCGTCTACCTCGGCGGGACGTCGCTCGCGGCCCTCGGCGCCGCAGGCCTCGTCACCGAGCACTCCCCCGGCGCCCTCGCCCGCGCGGGCGCGGCGTTCGGCTGGCCGATCGCCCCGGTGTGCAGCTGGGTCTTCTGAGGCTCACGCCTGGCAGACGCCGCACCAGTAGAGGTTGCGGCCGGCGAGCTCCTTGAGCAGCACGGGCGTGCCGCAGACGCGGCACGGCAGCCCGTCCCGGTGGTAGACGTAGAACGCCTCGTCCGCCGGGACCGCGTCGGGCGCGTCGTCGGTGTTCTGCCGCACGCGGCGGCGCCCGGGCAGCGCGTCGAGGACGTCGGCCGTGGGGGCTGCGCCGTCCCGGTCCTCGGGTCGGGTCGTGACGATCGCTCCCGTCCGGGTGCCGTCGCGCATGAGGACGACGAGGTCGTCCCACAGGGCGCGCAGGTCCTCGGCGGGCACGTCCCGGCCGGGGCGCATCGGGTCGAGCCGCGCGCGGAACAGGGACTCCGCGCGGTAGATGTTGCCGACGCCGGCGACGACGTCCTGGTTCATGAGGAGCAGCCCGACGGCGCTGCGCGAGCGCCGCACGGCGGCGACGAGCTCCTCGCGCGGGTCGCCCTCGCCGGGAGCGGCGTCGCGGATCGGGTCGGGCCCGAGCCGGTCCTCGACCGCCCGCTTCTCCTCCCCCGTGACGACCTCGCACGCCGTGGGCCCGGTGAGGTCGGCGACGGCGTGCGTCCCCACGAGCCGCACGCGCACCGCGCCGCGGGGCGGCGGGGGCGACCACGCGTCGTCGGGCTCGGGCGCACCCGGACCCGCCGGGACCGTCTCGCGCTCCCCGATGCGCCGCCGCGGGGCGCCGATCGCGTGCACGACGGCGGTGCTGCCGTCGCCCGTGAACGTCCAGGCGCCGTAGAGGCCGAGGTGGACGCGGAGCCAGCGCACGTCGTCGGGCCGCCCGGCGGTCCCCTGACCGAGGAGCGTCGGGTCGGCGAACCCGAGGAAGAGCTGCTTGCCCCGCGCCTCGCTCGCGACGAGCACGTGCCCGTCGAGCACGGCCGCGCCCGCGGCGAACCGGCCCTGCGGGCTGCTCACCGCCAGCGTCTCGCCCGTGAAGAGCTCGCCGAACGCGCGCGCGAGCCGGTGGACGGTGTGCCCCTCGGGCACGTCAGGCGGAGGTGCCGCGCGTCGCCTCGTACGCCGCGAGCTGGTCGATCCGGCGCTGGTGGCGCGGGTCGCCGCTGAACGGCTCGGCGAGGAACGCGTCGACGAGCTCGACGGCCTCGTCGACCGAGTGCTGGCGCGCGCCCACCGCGACGACGTTCGCGTCGTTGTGCTGGCGGCCGAGGCGTGCGGTCTCGAGGTTCCACGCGAGCGCGGCGCGCACGCCGACGACCTTGTTGGCCGCGATCTGCTCCCCGTTGCCCGATCCTCCGATCACGACGCCGAGCGAGCCCGGCTCGGCGGCGACCGCCTCGCCCGCCGCGAAGCAGAACGACGGGTAGTCGTCCTGCGCGTCGTAGGTGTGGGCCCCGTGGTCGACGACGTCGTGCCCCGCGGCCTCGAGGTGCTCGACGAGATGGGTCTTGAGCTCGTAGCCGGCGTGGTCCGCGGCGAGGTGAACGCGCATGGGCCCATCATGCCTCAGCGAGGCACCGGGACGTCGGGGGGAGGCCGTAGCCTGAGACGCATGACACAGACCTCCCCGACGTCCACGCCCGCGTCCTCGTCCGGCACGACCGGCACCGTCGGCACCGAGCGCTCCGGCATCGACCTGGACGCGCTGGACCCCGTCGTCCGGCCGCAGGACGACCTGTACCGCCACGTCAACGGGCGCTGGCTCGCGACGCACGAGATCCCGGCCGACCGTGCCATGGACGGCGCGTTCCGCGCGCTGCACGACGCCGCCGAGGTCCACGTGCGCGAGATCATCACCGACCTCGGCGAGCAGGTGGCGTCCGGCGCCGGGGACGTCGGCGCGGACGCCGCGAAGGTCGGGGCGCTCTACGCGAGCTTCATGGACACCGACCGGATCGAGGCGCTCGGCACGACACCGCTCCAGACCGACCTCGCGCTGATCGCGGCCGCGACGACGCAGGCCGAGCTCACGGGCACGCTCGGCGCGCTCCAGCGCACCGGGGGCGCGGGCGCCGTCGGCTTCTGGGTGGACAACGACGCGAAGGACCCCGAGCGGTACGTCGCCTACCTCTTCCAGTCCGGGCTCGGGCTGCCCGACGAGGCGTACTACCGGGAGGACCAGTACGCGCCGGTGCGCGAGAAGTACGTGCCGCACGTCGCGCGCATGCTCGCCCTCGCCGGCGTCACGGCCGAGACGTGGGGCGCGGCGCCCGAGGACGCGGCCGTCCGGATCCTGGCGCTGGAGACCAAGCTGGCGGCGAAGCACTGGGACGTCGTGCGCGACCGCGACGCCGACCTCACCTACAACCCCCGCACGCTCGCCGCCCTGGCCGACGAGGCGCCCGGGTTCGACTGGCGCGCGTGGGTCCTCGCGCTCGGCGCCCCGCAGGGCTCGCTGGACGACGTCGTCGTGCGCGAGCCGGACTTCGCGGCCGGCTTCGCGGAGCTCTGGGCGAGCGAGCTGGTCGAGGACTGGAAGCTGTGGATGGTGTACCACCTGGTCACCGCCCGCGCGCCGTACCTCACCGACGAGGTCGTCGAGGCCAACTTCGACTTCTACGGCCGCACGCTGTCGGGCGCGCAGGAGGTGCGCGAGCGCTGGAAGCGCGGCGTCTCCGTCGTCGAGGGCGCGCTCGGCGAGGCCGTGGGCGCGCAGTACGTCGCCCGGCACTTCCCGCCCGCGCACAAGGCGCGCATGGAGGAGCTCGTCGCCTACCTCGTCGCCGCGTACCGCGAGTCGATCACGACGCTCGAGTGGATGACGGAGGAGACCAAGGAGAAGGCGCTCGCCAAGCTCGAGGCCTTCACCCCGAAGATCGGCTACCCGGTGAAGTGGCGCGACTACTCGGCGCTCGTCGTCGAGGCGGACGACCTCGTCGGCAACGTCCGCCGCGCCCACGCGTTCGAGCAGGACCGCGAGCTCGGCAAGATCGGCAAGCCGCTGGACCGCGACGAGTGGTTCATGACGCCGCAGACCGTCAACGCGTACTACAACCCGGGGATGAACGAGATCGTCTTCCCCGCCGCGATCCTCCAGCCCCCGTTCTTCGACCCGGAGGCCGAGGACGCGGTGAACTACGGCGGGATCGGTGCCGTGATCGGGCACGAGATCGGGCACGGCTTCGACGACCAGGGCTCCAAGTACGACGGCGCGGGCCGGCTCGAGGACTGGTGGACGACGACGGACCGCGAGGAGTTCGAGAAGCGCACCAAGGCGCTCATCGCGCAGTACGACGCGTTCCGCCCCGCCCAGCTCGGCGAGGAGGGGCCGCACGTCAACGGTGCGCTGACGATCGGCGAGAACATCGGCGACCTCGGCGGCCTGTCGATCGCGCTCAAGGCCTACCGGATCGCGCTCGGCCGACCGCTCGACGAGGCGCCCGTCGTCGACGGTCTCACGGGGATCGAGCGCGTGTTCCTCGGCTGGGCGCAGGTCTGGCAGTCCAAGGGCCGGGACGAGGAGGTCGTGCGCCGCATCGCGACCGACCCGCACTCCCCCAACGAGTTCCGCTGCAACGGCGTGGTCCGCAACGTCGACGAGTTCTACGCCGCCTACGACGTGCAGCCGGGCGACGCGCTGTACCTCGCCCCCGAGGAGCGCGTGCGCATCTGGTGACGGGCGACGACGAGGGGCCCGTGGCGGTTCGCCCGCCGCGGGCCCCTCGTCCGTACCGGGTCGCCCCCGGCGCTGTGGTCAGAGCCGCTCAGAGCGTCCGGATGCCCGCGCGGGCGATCGTGAAGCCCTTGCCCGTCGCGTCGTCGCGGCACGTCATGCCCGTCTCCGCGCTGTCGCACGTGAACGGGCCGACCGTCTTGGAGGTGCCGTAGTCCAGGACCGCGGTGCCGTCCGGAGCGGGCTGCGGCTGCTCGGCCGCCGGGACGCAGGGCTGCTCGACGCTGCCGTCGGCGCCGAGGACCACCTTGTAGCCGACCGTGCCGTCGCAGCCCGCCACGGGCGCCGGCTGGGTGCCGAGCTGGGCGATCACGCACGTCGCGCTGAGGTCGGTGACCTCGCACGTGATGTTGAGGGACTCCGACGCGAACGTCTCGGACACGGTGGGCTCGGCCGGCGGCGTCTCCTCCGTGCTCTCGGTGGCGCTCGCCGCCGGGGGCGTCGTCGTCTCACCCGCGGGGTCGTCGTCCCCGCCCCCGAGGAGGGAGATCGCGAACACGATCGCGCCGATGACGAGCAGCGCGTCGACCACGATGAACGCGATCCACCCGGGGCTCAGCCGGTCCGACCGGCGGCCACCGCCGCCGTTGCCCCCGCCGCGCCCGGCGGGCGGTCGAGGGGCCGCGCCCGAGGCGCCCGTGCCGGCCGCCTCGCGGGGCGACGCCGTGGACGCCGCTACCGACGCCGGCGGGTGGTAGGCCGGTTGCGGCTGCTGAGGCGCGGCCGAGGCGTAGCCCGCCGGCACCCCAGGCTCGTACGCGGGGGCGCCGGGAGCCGCGTACGCGCTCGTCGGCGCGTAGCCGGTCGACGCGGCGTCCGCGGGCGCGTAGACCGGTCGGCTCGCGGCGGTCCCGACGGGAGCGGCGACGCCGAACCCGTTCTGCTCCGTCGCGTAGCGCACCCGTTGCGGGGGCACCGCCGCGGGCACCGCGGGCTGGGCCGCGGTCGGGAGCTCCGTGATCGGCGTGACGTGCTGGACGGTCGTCGGCTGGAACGACGACGCGACGACGGTCGGCTGACCGTCCGCCGACGTGACGCGGGGAGCCTGGGCCGTCGGCCCGCTCGTGGGTGCGAACGACGGCGGCACGGCCGCCGCGGCGCCCGGCACCGGGCCGGCGAACGCCTGGGTCGGCTGGGCGTCGTCCCTCCCGACCGCGCGCCCCGGCACGCCGCCAGGGGGCGGCGGCGGTGGTGGCACGGGTGCGTTCGGGGACATGCGGCTCCTCGCGGGCTCCTCGTCGGACTCACCCGGCACGACCGGGCGGCGGGCGCTCCTGACACCGCCCGCAACCTGACGAAGCATGGCACGAGGCACCCGTGCGGGTCGAACCCCGCCGACGGCCGGACGGTCCCGTCGGCGGGGTCGCGGTGCCCGACCGGGTCAGTCGAAGACGGGCCCCTGGGTCCGCGTGCGCTTGAGCTCGAAGAAGCCCGGCGTGCTCGCGACGAGCACGCACCCGTCCCACAGCCGACCTGCGGCTTCGCCCTTCGGGGCGGGCGTCACGACGGGGCCGAAGAACGCGGTGTCGCCGAACGCGACGACCGGCGTGCCGACGTCCTCGCCGACGCGCCCGATCCCCTCGGCGTGCGACGCGCGGAGCTGCTCGTCGTAGGCGTCGGAGCCCGCGGCCTCCGCGAGCGACGCGGGCAGGCCCACCTCCGCGAGCGCCTCGAGCAGCACCGCGTCGTAGTCCGTGCGGCCGCCCGGGTGCAGGCGCGTCCCGATCGCGTCGTAGAGCGGCTTGACGACCTCCTCGCCGTGCTCGACGCGGGCGGCGGTGACCACGCGCACCGGGCCCCACGCCTTCTCCATGAGCTCGCGGTACTCCTCCGGCAGGTCCCGGCCCTCGTTGAGCACGGCGAGGCTCATGACGTGCCAGCGGACGGTGACGTCGCGCACCTGCTCGACCTCACCCATCCAGCGGCTCGTCATCCACGCCCACGGGCACACGGGGTCGAACCAGAAGTCGGCGACGCGCACGGCGTCCTCGGTCGCGGTGGTGTCGGACGTCGCGGTGAGGGTCACAGGACGGGTCTCCTTCGTCGTGGGCGGCGCCCGGTGGACCCGGGTCGCCGGAGTGTCAGGGCGGCGTGCGCGGACGGCCGACGCCGTCGCCCACCCAGTCTCGACACCGGGCGGCCGCAGCGTATTCCCGGAGGGTATTCCCGGGGGCGGGCGCGGGCACCCGTGGGATGATCGTCCGTGGCCCACAGGCCGCCGTCGAGGCCGCCCGGCCCGACCCGAGACCGAGGAGATGCAGTGCCCGGAGAGAACCTCACCCGCGCCGAGGCGAGCGAGCGCGCGGCGATCGTCGACGTCCAGTCCTACGAGGTCGACCTCGACCTCACGACGGGGGCGACGACGTTCGCGTCGACGACCTTGGTGCGGTTCACCGCGACCGAGGGGGCGAGCACCTTCGTCGACCTCGTCGCCCCGACCGTGCGCGAGGTCGTGCTCAACGGGCGCTCCCTCGACCCGGCGGAGGTCTTCGCGGACTCGCGCATCGCGCTCGAGGGCCTGGCGGCTGACAACGAGCTCCGCGTCGTCGCCGACTGCGCGTACACGAACACCGGCGAGGGCCTGCACCGGTTCGTCGACCCGGTCGACGGCGAGGTCTACCTCTACACCCAGTTCGAGGTCCCCGACTCACGGCGCGTGTTCGCCGTCTTCGAGCAGCCCGACCTCAAGGCGACGTTCGCGTTCACGGTCACCGCCCCCGCGGCGTGGGAGGTCGTGAGCAACCAGCCGACGCCGGCGCCCGAGGCGCTCGGCACGAAGACCGACCCGACGGGCACCGGCGCGGGCGACGTCGAGGTCGCGCGATGGGCGTTCGAGCCGACGCCGCGCATCTCGTCGTACATCACCGCGCTCGTCGCGGGCCCGTACGTCGTGGAGCGCAGCGAGCTCACGTCGTCCGACGGCCGCACGATCCCCCTCGGGGTGTTCTGCCGCGCGTCCCTCGCGGACCACATGGACGCCGGCTACGTCTTCGACAAGACGCGCGAGGGCTTCGCGTTCTTCGAGTCCGCGTTCGATCACCCGTACCCGTTCGACAAGTACGACCAGCTCTTCGTGCCCGAGTACAACATGGGCGCGATGGAGAACGCCGGGTGCGTGACGTTCACCGAGACCTACGTGTTCCGCTCCAAGGTCACCGACGCGGTCAAGGAGCGTCGCGTCGTGACGATCCTCCACGAGCTCGCGCACATGTGGTTCGGCGACCTCGTCACCATGAAGTGGTGGAACGACCTCTGGCTGAACGAGTCGTTCGCCGAGTACGCGTCGACGCTCGCGACCGCCGAGGCGACCGAGTGGCACGAGGCCTGGACGACGTTCGCCGCGATGGAGAAGTCATGGGCGTACCGCCAGGACCAGCTCCCCTCGACGCACCCCATCGTCGCGACGATCAACGACCTCGAGGACGTGTTCGTCAACTTCGACGGCATCACCTACGCCAAGGGCGCGTCCGTGCTCAAGCAGCTCGTCGCGTGGGTCGGCAAGGAGCAGTTCCTCGCGGGCGTCGCCGCCTACTTCCGCAAGCACGCCTGGGGCAACACCGAGCTGCGCGACCTGCTCGTCGAGCTCGAGGCCACGAGCGGGCGCGACCTCACGCAGTGGTCCGCGCTGTGGCTCGAGACGGCGGGCGTGAACACGCTGCGCCCCGAGTTCGAGCTCGACGCGCACGGCCGCTTCACGACGTTCACCGTGGCGCAGTCCGCCGCCCCCGACCACCCGACGCTGCGACCCCACCGTCTCGGCATCGGCCTCTACGACCTCGTGGACGGCGTCCTGACGCGCGTCCACCGCGTCGAGGTCGACGTCGACGGCGCACGCACCGAGATCCCCGAGCTCCTCGGGCTCGACCGCCCGCAGCTCGTCCTGCTCAACGACGACGACCTCGCCTACGCGAAGATCCGCCTCGACGACGCGTCGCTCCAGGTCGCCACCGAGCACCTCGCCGACCTCGCGGACCCGCTGGCCCGCTCGCTCGTCTGGGGCTCCGCGTGGGACGCGACGCGCGACGGCGAGACCCCGGCCGGCGACTACGTGCAGCTCGTGCTCGGCAACATCGCGCGCGAGACCGAGTCGACGACGATCCGCACGACGCTCAACCAGCTCGCGCTCGCCGCGAAGACGTACGTCGCACCGGAGCGTCGGGACGAGACCCTCGCGCACGTCGGGGACGTGCTCTGGTCGCTCGCGCAGGACGCCGCCTCCGGCTCCGACCTGCAGTTCCAGCTCGTGAAGTTCTTCGCGCACCTCGCCTCCACCCCCGCGCACGGCGATGCGCTGCGGTCGCTGCTCGACGGCTCCGCCGCCCTCGACGGGCTCGAGATCGACACCGACCTGCGCTGGGAGATCCTCGAAGGGCTCGTCCTGCTCGACCTCGCGGACGACGCCGAGATCGAAGCGACCCTCGCCGCCGACTCGACCGCGACCGGCCAGCAGTCCGCCGCCCGCGCCCGTGCCACGGTGCCCACCGCCGAGGCGAAGCGCGCGGCGTTCGACCGCCTCGTCGGCTCGGACGACGCGCCCAACGCGATCGTCCGCGCCACGACGCTCGGCTTCCAGCACGTCAACGACCCCGAGTCGCTCGCGCCGCTCGTGGGCGCGTACTTCGACGCGCTGCTGCCGCTGTGGGACCAGCGGTCGTACCACATCGCCGAGGCGCTGGTCACCGGGCTCTACCCGGCGCCGCTCGCGAGCACCGTCCTGCGCGACGCGACCCAGGAGTGGCTCGACGCGAACGCCGACGCCGCCCCCGCGCTGCGTCGCCTCGTCGTCGAGAACCTCGCCGGCGTCGAGCGCGCCCTCACCGCCCAGGCAGCCGACGCCTGACCCACCCCGACGCGCCGGGTCGCTCCTCACGACAGAGCGGCCCGGCGCTTCGCAGTCGGTTCCGAACCGCGGGCCGTGCGCGCGACGCGTAGTCGGCCTCAAACCCGCGAGGTCGGATTCGTTTGGTGGGATGGTCTCGTTGCTCGGGGCCGTCGGGTCGCCCGGGACCGCCGGGCCTACCGGAACTAGAAGGCTGCTCCGCCGGGGTAGAACCGTGGTCGGCCGAAGTAGAACCGTGGTCCGCCGAAGCAGAACCGTCGTGCGTGACGGCGTTCGCTCACCTGTCAGGTCGAGTCGTCAACGGCAGTCGGCCACCATGGCGGCGCAGAGCCGCGAGGCGTCGCGGTCGGTCCGGTGACCCGCGGACCGCCCAGGTGCGCTGCGGGTAGAGCCCGGCGGCCCGACCATGTCACGTACGCGGCCCGGCCGCGTCCGGGATCGGACCAGGGTGTGCCTGGACCGCCTGCCCGCGTGGGAAGCGCCGCACGCCCGACCCTGCGCCCGCCCCTAGCCGAGCACGGGGCTACGACTCATCAGCTGGCCGGAACGGGCGACAACCACATGCTCGGCGCAGCACGACGTTCGGCCCGTAGCGACGACGCGCGAAAGTGCGGACCAGTGCTGGGCCGCGAGACCCGCGACCCGGGACCCAGGACCCAGGACCCAGGACGACCCCACCACGCGGGCAGTCGCCCGGGTGAGCCGAGACCAGGGTGAGACGACGCCGGTCGGGGTGGGTGGTGGTGCCGCGTCGTGGCGGGCCTGGCGGGAGCCGCGAGGAA
>NZ_JBHXIC010000101.1:0-13865 GCF_042723955.1 Cellulosimicrobium cellulans
ACATGCGGGGGGCAATGGGTGGTGCTCGTCGGGGGTGGGTCGGCGGGTCCACCGCGTGACGTACCACGGCCCGCCCGGGAACTCCGGGGCGGGCCGTCGATGGATGGTGCCGCAGGTCACCGGCCTCGCGCGGCGGACGCCGCGTGAGGCGTCCCCCCCGTCACTCGGGCGGGGGGCGCAGGCGCGTCGCGTCGTCGATCTCGTCGTCGGGTCCGCCCGGCGCCGGGGGAGCGTCCGGTCCCGGCTGCGACGGGAGCGGCTGGGTCGGGGCCGGCTGCTGGTACGGAGGCAGCGGCTGGGTCGCGCCCGGCGGGACGGGCGGCTGCGCGGGGAGCGGCGTCGTCGGCGACGACTGCGGGTGCGGCGCGCCGGGAGGCGCGTACGGGGCCGCGCCGGGGTAGCCGCCCTGCGGCTGCGGCGGGGCCGGCGGCTGTGCGCCGTACGGGCCCGGCGCCGGGGGGTGTGCCCCGTAGCCCTGCGGCGCACCCGGCTGGCCGGGGTAGGCGCCCGGCTGCTGACCCGGGTACGCGCCCGGCTGCTGGCCGGGGTAGCCGCCCTGCTGGCCCTGCTGGCCCTGCTGGCCCGGGTAGGCACCGGGCTGTCCCGGGTAGGCACCGGGCTGTCCCGGGTAGCCACCCTGCTGGCCCGGGTGCTGGCCCTGGGGCTGGCCGGGGTACTGACCGGGCTGACCCGGGTAGCCGCCCTGCTGGAAGCCGGCGGCCTGGCCGTCCTGCGCGCCGGGCTTGGAGCGGAGCACGAGCCAGAGCACGAGGCCGATGATGCCGAGCAGCACGACGCCGCCGATCACGAACCAGAGCCAGGCCAGGGAGCCCGAGTCCGAGGCGTCGCTCGCGCTGTCGCCGCCGTCGGGCGCGGTGGCGCCGTCCGAGTCGCCGGTGGCCTCGTCCGAGCCGCCGTCGTCCGTGCCGGCCGCGCCGCCCGCGACGGCCGAGCCGCGCGCGGTCATCTCGTTCGTCTCGCCGACGACCGGCGTCCACGTCACGGTGTTGCCGTCGATCTCGCCGTTGGACTCGGCGACCTCACCGGGGAACGTGACGGAGATCTTGATGTCGAGGCTGTCCATCATCTGCTGCGTCAGCTGGTCGCTCGTCGCGTCACCCGTGTCGGGGTTGAACTCCTCGCCGGTCATGTCCATCGACCCGCTCACGACGAACTCGTCACCCTCGCGCGTGACCGAGATCGAGTCGGCCCCGGCGGACGAGAGCTGTGAGATGGGCTGGTCGGTATAGGTGATCTTGGTGCCCGTGTACCCGTCCTGGGCGTACGGCTCCTGCGTCGCGCCCTCCGGGAGCTCGGACTCCATCTCGGAGCCCATCGAGTCCCACATCTCCTGCGGGTCCATGTTCGCGGACTCGGCGAGCTCGTCGCTGAACGCCATGACGACGCTGCCGTCGAACGTGTCGTCCTCGTTGAGGGTGAGGGCCATGTCCATCCTCATGCACCCCGCGAGGAACAGTGCGAGGGTGGCGAAGAGGGCAGCGAGGCCGAGTCGTCTGCGCAAGGGTGAGGAGTTCACCGGCCCAGCATGTCGCGGATCGTCGCCCGAGGCGAGGGTCGATGCCGATTTGAGACGGAATGCGGCCGGGAGTTCATCCGCTCCGGACGACGTACCGCGGGGAGGCCGTGCGCGAGGCTGACGAACGAAGTTGAGCGGAATACACTCAACTTCGGAGTCGTTCCACTGGTCAGACCATCTTTCGAGCACCACACCGGAGCACCTATGGAAACGAAGTTCACCACGATGTCGCAGCAGGCGATCGGCGAGGCGATCCAGACCGCGTCGGCCGCCGGCAACCCCCAGCTCGAGCCGACCCACCTCCTGGCCGCGCTGCTCACGCAGGAGGGCGGCGTCGCCGTCGGGCTCCTCGACGCCGTCGGCGCGGACAAGCAGGCCGTCGGGCAGAAGGTGCGCGCGGCCCTCGTCGCGCTGCCCACGGCGAGCGGTTCCGCCGTCGCGCAGCCGACGCCGTCGCGCGCCACGTCCACGGCGCTCGACAACGCCGCGAAGGAGGCGCAGGCCCTCGGCGACGAGTACGTCTCCACCGAGCACCTGCTGCTCGGCATCGCCGCGGGGTCGTCGCAGGCCGCGACGATCCTCCAGCAGGCCGGCGCGACCGCCGACGCGCTGCGCTCGGCGTTGCCCGCCGTGCGCGGCAGCGCGCGCGTGACGAGCCCCAACCCGGAGGGCACCTACAAGGCGCTCGAGCAGTACGGCACCGACCTCACGGCCGCGGCCGCCGAGGGCAAGCTCGACCCCGTGATCGGCCGCGACTCCGAGATCCGGCGCGTCGTGCAGGTGCTGAGCCGCCGCACCAAGAACAACCCCGTCCTCATCGGCGAGCCCGGCGTCGGCAAGACGGCCGTCGTCGAGGGCCTCGCGCAGCGCATCGTCGCGGGCGACGTCCCCACGTCGCTCCAGGGGAAGCGCCTCGTGTCCCTCGACCTCGCGAGCATGGTCGCGGGCGCCAAGTACCGCGGCGAGTTCGAGGAGCGCCTCAAGGCCGTCCTGGAGGAGATCCGGTCCTCCGACGGCGAGGTCGTCACGTTCATCGACGAGCTGCACACGGTCGTCGGGGCGGGCGCCGGCGGCGAGGGTGCCATGGACGCCGGCAACATGCTCAAGCCGATGCTCGCGCGCGGCGAGCTGCGCCTCGTGGGGGCGACCACGCTCGACGAGTACCGCGAGTACATCGAGAAGGACCCGGCCCTCGAGCGCCGCTTCCAGCAGGTGTTCGTCGGCGAGCCGTCGGTCGAGGACACGGTCGCGATCCTGCGCGGCCTCAAGGAGCGGTACGAGGCGCACCACAAGGTGACGATCGCCGACTCGGCGCTCGTCGCGGCGGCGTCGCTCTCCGACCGCTACATCACCGGGCGTCAGCTCCCGGACAAGGCGATCGACCTCGTCGACGAGGCGGCGTCGCGCCTGCGCATGGAGCTCGACTCCTCGCCCATCGAGATCGACGAGCTGCAGCGCGCGGTCACGCGCCTCGAGATGGAGGAGGTCGTGCTGTCCGAGTCGACCGACCCCGCGTCGCTCGAGCGGCTCGAGAAGCTGCGCGCCGACCTCGCGGACCGTCGCGAGGAGCTCGCCGCGCTCACCGCGCGCTGGGAGGCCGAGAAGGCGGGCCACAACCGCGTCGGCGACCTGCGCGCCAAGCTCGACGAGCTGCGCGTCCAGGTCGAGCGCGCGATCCGCGAGGGCGACCTCGAGACCGCGGGCCGGCTGCAGTACGGCGAGATCCCGCAGGTGCAGCGCGAGCTCGACGAGGCCGAGGCGGCCGAGCAGGCGGACGACGCGTTCGCCGCGTCCGGCCCGGAGGCCGCGCCGATGATCGCGGACAAGGTCGGGGCCGACGAGATCGCGGAGGTCGTGTCCGCGTGGACGGGCATCCCCGCCGGCCGCATGCTCCAGGGCGAGAGCGAGAAGCTCCTGCACATGGAGGACGTCATCGGGGAGCGCCTCATCGGCCAGCAGGCGGCCGTCCGCTCGGTCTCCGACGCGGTCCGCCGCTCGCGCGCGGGCGTCGCGGACCCGGACCGACCCACGGGCTCGTTCCTCTTCCTGGGCCCGACGGGTGTCGGCAAGACGGAGCTCGCCAAGTCGCTCGCGGACTTCCTGTTCGACGACGAGCGCGCCATGGTGCGCATCGACATGTCGGAGTACTCGGAGAAGCACTCGGTGGCCCGCCTCGTCGGCGCGCCCCCGGGGTACGTCGGCTACGAGGAGGGCGGTCAGCTCACCGAGGCCGTCCGGCGCCGTCCGTACTCGGTCGTGCTGCTCGACGAGGTCGAGAAGGCGCACCCCGAGGTCTTCGACATCTTGCTGCAGGTGCTCGACGACGGTCGCCTCACCGACGGCCAGGGTCGCACGGTCGACTTCCGCAACGTCATCCTCGTGCTCACGTCGAACCTCGGGTCGCAGTTCCTCGTCGACCCGATGCTCGACGACGCGGCGAAGCGCGAGGCCGTGATGAGCACGGTGCGGTCGAGCTTCAAGCCGGAGTTCCTCAACCGCCTCGACGACGTCATCGTCTTCGAGCCGCTCACGCTCGACGAGCTCGGCCGGATCGTCGACATCAGCGTCGCGCACCTCGCGAAGCGCCTCGCCGACCGGCGCATCACGCTCGACGTCACGACGGCGGCGCGCGAGTGGCTCGCGCTCGAGGGCTTCGACCCCGCCTACGGCGCGCGCCCGCTGCGCCGCCTCGTGCAGCGCGAGATCGGCGACCGCCTCGCGCGGATGCTGCTCTCGGGCGACGTCGCCGACGGCGACGTGGTGCGCGTCGACCGGGACCCCGAGGCCGAGGGCCTGACCCTCGCGACGGAGATCCTCACGGCCTGACGACCGGGCCCGACGGACCCCGGGTTTCTTCCGCCGTCGAGACCGACCGGCGGCAGGGCCCGGGGTCCGTGCGTCCGCGCGGGCTCGGGTGCGCCCCGCACCGCGCGTCCTCACGGCAGCCGGGACATACTCGGTCCGTGCCGACCGACGAAACGACCAGCCCCGCACCCACCTCCCCGCAGCGGCCCGACGACGCCCCTCGCCGTTCGGCCGTCATCGTCAACCCGAACCGGGTGGAGGGCCTGGACGCGTTGCGCGACCTCATCGTCGCGCGGCTCACCGAGGCGGGGTGGCCGGAGCCCGCGTGGCTCGAGACGACGGCCGAGGACCCGGGCACGGGCCAGGCGCGGCAGGCGGTGGCGGACGGCGCCGAGGTCGTCTTCGTGAGCGGTGGCGACGGCACGGTGCGGGCCGTCGTCGAAGGGCTGACGGGGACCGATGCCGCGCTCGCGATCCTCCCGGGTGGCACCGGGAACCTCCTCGCGGTGAACCTCGGCGTCCCGACCGACGCGGAGGAGGGCCTCCGGCTGGTCCTCGAGGGCGGTCGACGCACGATCGACGTCGGCGTCGCCGACGGGCAGACGTTCGCCATCATGGCCGGGATGGGGCTCGACGCCGCGATGATGCGCGACGCGCCGACGGCGCTCAAGGCGAAGGCGGGGTCCATCGCGTACGTCTTCTCCGCGCTCAAGCACCTCGCCGACGACGAGATGCGCGTCGAGGTGACGGTCGACGGGCAGACCCGGCGCCGGCGTGCGCGCACGGTCGTGATGGGCAACGTGGGGCGCCTCCAGGCCGGCACCAACCTGCTCCCGGACGCGGAGCCGGACAACGGGCAGCTCGAGGTCGCGATCATCGCGCCCCGCAACGTCCGGCACTGGGTCCAGCTCCTGTGGGGCGTCGTGCGGGGCAAGAGCCGCGTGCCGAGCCGGGAGGTCGTGCGCGGACGGGAGGTCTCCGTGGTCTCCGACCGGACGCAGCCCCGCCAGCTCGACGGCGACGTCATCGAGCCCTCCGAGCGGCTCGACGTCAGCGTGCGGCCGCAGGCGCTGCACGTGTGCGTGTACCAGCCGGACGAGTCGGAGGACCTCACGCGGGGCGCTCCCTGAGCCCGGCGCCGAAAGTCGCGGCCCGCGGACGTCCCTGTCGCCGGACCCGGCGCTTGGGCAGGATGGGCGCATGAGCGCTCCCCAGCCCGGCCCCGAGACCTGGTCCGCACCCGCCCCCTACGGCTCGAGCTCGCCGGCCCCGGCCCCTGGTGCGCGGCGCTCGCCGCTCGCCGTCGTCGCCTTCGTCGCCGGGACCGCGACCGTCCTCGTCGGTGCGGTCGTCACGCTGGCGCTCCCGTTCGTGCTCTCGTCCTCGGGCTACGCGCCGTCGTCGGTCGGCGTGCTCCAGCTCGTCAACGGCATCCTCACGGGTGTCCTCGCGCTCGTCGCGACCGTCACCGGCGCGGTCGCGCTCGTGCGACGGCTGCCGGGCACGGCGCTCGCGTCAGCCGGCACGGCGCTCGGCGCGGCGGCACTCCTGGGGGTCGTCCTCAGCCTCGTGCAGGGTGCGCTCTACCAGGTCCTCTGACCTCCTCCGACCAACCCGGGGCCCGTCGCGGGCGCGTGCGTCCCCGCGAGCGCCGGGTGCGAGCCGGTGCGCGGTGCTGCACGGTGGGCCCATGAGCCCCCGACGACCGGCTCCGGAGCGACCCGGAGCGCAGGAGTGGCTCCCGCGGGGCCGTGCGGCGAGCGACGTCGGCGCCCTCGCCCGGGCGGCGCGGGACTGCCACGGGTGCGAGCTGTGGGCGGACGCCACGCAGGTCGTGTTCTCGCGCGGACCCGAGCGTGCCCGGCTGGTGCTCGTCGGCGAGCAGCCGGGCGACCGTGAGGACCGCGAGGGCGAGCCGTTCGTCGGGCCCGCGGGGCGCGTCCTCGACGACGCGCTCGACGCGGCGGGCCTGTCCTCGGACGACGTCTACCTGACGAACGCCGTGAAGCACTTCCGGTTCGAGGAGCGCGGCACGCGCCGCCTGCACAAGAGCCCGGACGTCGCGCACGTGCGGGCGTGCCTCCCGTGGCTCACCGCCGAGGTCGCCGCCGTGGCGCCCCGCGTCGTCGTCGCGATGGGTGCGACCGCGGGGCGGGCCGTGCTCGGGCGCCCCGTGCGCGTGACCGCCGAGCGCGGCCGCGTGCTCGACCTCGACGACGCGCCGCGCGTCGTCCTCACCACCCACCCGTCGGCGCTGTTGAGGCTCCGCGAGCGCGCCGAGCGGGAGGCGGCGTTCGCCGCGCTCGTCGACGACCTCCGCCTCGCCTCCGACGCGGCCGGCGTCCGGTGACCGACCGTCCGGCCCCGCCCGCGCCCGACCCGGCGGCACCGGGGCCGGGAGCCGCGCCGCGCGAGGCCCCGCGCCTGGTCGTGAACGTGCAGCGCTGGGAGGCGCTGACGTTCCTCCACTGGCGCGTCGACCCGGGCGTCGTGCAGGGCTGGCTCCCGCCCGGGCTGACCGTGCAGGAGGTGGACGGGACGACGTGGCTCGGCGTGGTCCCGTTCGTCATGGCGGGCGTCCGGGTCCCGCCGCTGCCCGCGCTCGGTGCGTGGTCGACGTTCCCCGAGCTCAACGTCCGGGTGTACGTGCGCGACCGCGCGGGCACCGAGGGCGTGTGGTTCCTCGGCCTGTGGGCCACGTCGCGCGCGTTCGTCGCGGCGACCCGCGCGGCGGGCGTCCCGTACCACCCGGCCCGCGCGGTGGTGCACGCAGGCGGCGACCGCGCCGGCCCGCCGTCGGCGGTGCGCTACCGGTTCGGCTCGGAGGGTCGAGGGCCTCTGCGCGTCCCGTACGAGCACCCGAGGCTGCGCGACCTCACCCTCCGCGCCGAGGTGCGCGCGCACGAGGAGGTCGACGCGTCGTCGGCCCTCGTGCGGTGGCTCACGGCGCGCTGGAACGCGTACGGTGCGCGGGCCGGGCGGCTGTGGCGGTTCCCGGTCGTGCACGAGCCGTGGACGCTGCGGCGCGGCACGTTCGACGCGCTCGACACGGACCTCCTCGTCCGCCTCGGGCTGCCGCCCGCCGACCCGGAGCTCGTGCACGTGGCCGCGCCGGTGCACGCACGGTTCGCGGTGCCGCGGCCCGTCCGCTGAGGTCAGCCGGCCGGGTCGACGACCCCGTGCCGGAAAGCCCAGACGACGAGCTGCACGCGGTCGCGCGCCCCGGTCTTGGTCATGGCCCGGCTCAGGTGCGACTTCACGGTGCTCGGCTCGAGGAACAGGGCCGTCGCGATCTCCGCGTTGGACGACCCGCGGCACAGCAGGTCGACGATGTCGAGCTCGCGCGGGGTGAGGAGCGCGGCCGCGTCGTCGTCCCGGGAGACGGGCGCGCGACGGCGCGCGAACTCGCCGATGACCCGTCGCGTGAGGGACTGGTCGACCAGGCCGTCGCCCGCCGCCACCCGGCGCACGGCGTCGACGAGCACGTCCGGCTCGGCGTCCTTGAGCAGGAACCCGCTCGCGCCGGCCTCCAAAGCGCCGAACACGTAGTCGTCGAGGTCGAACGTGCTCACCACGAGCACGGGCACCGGGTCGACGACGTCCGGCCCGGCGAGCGCGCGCGTCGCCGTGATCCCGTCGCCGCCGGGCATGCGCACGTCCATGCACACGACGTCGGGCCGCTCGCGCCGCGCGACGCGCACGGCGTCGGCGCCGTTGGAGGCCTCGCCGACGACCTCGATCCCCTCGCTCTCGAGGATGACGGTGAACCCGGCGCGGACGACCGCCTGGTCGTCCACGAGCACGACGCGCGTCACGAGACCCCCTGGTCGGCGGTGCGGGAGTCGCGCGCGGGTGCGCGCGGCACGGTGAGGCGCACGAGCCACGCCCCGTCCGGGGCGCGCCGCGCGTCGAGCGAGCCGCCGAGGACGGCCGCCCGCTCGCGCATGCCGACGAGCCCGTGACCGGTCTGCGGGCCGGCGGCCGGTACCGTGCCCGCCGCCGGGTTGCGCACGGTGAGGACGAGGTCCGCCGCCGACCACGCGAACCGGACGGACACGGGCCGGCCGGGAGCGTGCCGGCGGGCGTTGGCGAGCGCCTCCTGGAGCACGCGGTAGACGGCGATCTGGGTGCTCGGCGTCGGCTCCCACGGGCTGCCGTCGGTCTCGACCGTGACGACGGTGCCCGCGGAGCGGGCCGTGTCCAGGAGCGCGGGGACCTCGGCGAGCGTCGGCTGCGGCGCCTCGCGCTCCGCGCCGTCCTCGTCGTCGTGGCCGCGCAGGATGCCGACCACGAGGCGCAGGTCGTCGAGCGTCTCGCGCCCCTGCGCGCGGATCCAGCGCACCGACTCCTTGGCGCGCTCGGGGTCCGCGTCGACAAGGCGCTCCGCGGCCGACGCCTGGACCACGATGCCCGAGAGGTGGTGGGCCGCGACGTCGTGCAGCTCGCGGGCCATGCGCGCCCGCTCCTCGAGGACCGCCTGGGCGGCGAGCGCCTCGCGCTCGCGCTCGGCGCGCCGCACTCGGTCGCGCAGCTCGGCGACGAGCTCGCGCCGCGTCGCGACGTACGAGCCGACGAGCGCCGCCCCGACGAACGTGAGCAGCGCGGAGAGCAGCGCGCTGCCCACCTGGAGCGCGTGCTGCGCGGGCCCCGCTCCCGCCGGGACGGCGAACCCGCCGAGCGCGAAGACGAGCACGACCTGCGCGACCGCCGCGGCGGCGGGCGCGCCCAGGCGCGTGCGGCGCGGCGCGTACGCCCCGGCGGAGTAGGCGGCGACGAGCGTCGCCGGGGCCTGGAAACCGACGTAGGGCGGCAGGAGCACCGTGATGGCGACCTGGGCCGCCACGGCGAGCGCGAGGCAGGCGAGCGGTGCCCGGCGGCGGAACGTCAGGGTCGCCGCCTGGAGCACCACGAGCGCGAGCACGGTCGCGCGCACACCCGGGGTGACGATCGCGGTGCCCGGTCCCGCGCCGAACGTCGTGCCGACGTCCGTCGCGAACACACGCTCGATGCCGAGGAACAGCACGACGGTCGCGGCGGCGACGACCCCGGCGAGCACGGCGTCGCGCCCGGTGTCGGTGCGCACGCCGACCCGGTCGAGCGCGCGGCGCAGGGCCTCGGTCACGATCTCCTCCAGGGGGATGACGGGCAGGGACGGGCAGACGCGGCGGGCCTGCCCACCCTACGGTGGCCCGCCGACCCGGCCGCCGAGGCGGAGGCGTGGTGCCAGGCCCCGCCTCGGCGGACGGTCACACCAGGTCGCGGCGCTGGAGCGTGAGGGCGCCGCTCCCGAGGAGCACCGCGACCCAGGCGACCAGCCCCGCGAGCGCGGCGAGCGTCCCCAGCGGTGCGGCACCCCCCAGGAGCGCCGCGCCGGACTGCCCCGTCGAGGCCAGCGCGCCCAGGCCCAGCGGCAGCCACTCCGCCGCGGCGGACTCGCCGCCCGACAGCAGGGTGACCGCGCCGCGGACGATCGGCTCGGCGAGCGCGAGCGCCGCGACGGTCACGACGGCGGCCACCTGGCCGCGGACGAGCGTCCCGATCCCCAGCCCGAACCAGGTGAGGAGGACGAGGACCGCGAGACCGCGCGCCCACACGCCGAGGACCTCGCCGGGACCGAGCGCGAGCGTCGCGCCCGGGGTCGTGACGATCGCGACGGTGAGGCCCAGGGCGCCGACCACGGCGAGCACCACGCCCACCGCGAGGGCGACGGTCGCCGTCGCGCCGGCCTTGGCCGCGAGGATGCGCAGCCGCGACGGCTGGACGAGCGCCGTCGGCACGATGCCGCCCGTGCGGAAGTCCGTCGTCGCGGCCAGCACGCCGAGCAGGAGCATGCACAGGGTCGCGACACCGACCGACCCCGAGCCGTTGAGCCCGTTGCCGAGCAGGTCGAGCATGCCGCGCTGGAACGACGGCTGGGCGGCGTCGGTGAGCGCGCCGAGGTCGGGGGCCAGGTCCTCGAGCATCTCGGGCGACGCCTGGAACCCGACGGTCGAGCCGCCGCCGAGCGCCTCGGTACCCCGCAGGATCGTGGGCAGCAGGAGGGTGAAGGCCTGGACGACGAGCATCCCGGCGACGGCGACGGCCGCGACGACCCACGTCGCGCGGGTCGTGCGGAGCTTGAGCATCTCGGCGCGGTACATCAGCGCACCCCTTCGGTCGTGGCGGTCAGGTCGAGGTAGAAGTCCTCCAAGGACTCCCCGCGCAGCAGGTCGTCCAGCGGCCCGTCGGCGACGACGCGGCCCTGCCCGACGACGACCAGGTCGTCCGCGACCTGCCGCACCTCGGACAGCACGTGGCTCGCGAGGAGCACGGTGCCGCCGTCGTCGGCGAACGCGCGCACCAGGTCGCGCAGCCAGCGCATGCCCGCCGGGTCGAGCCCGTTGGCGGGCTCGTCGAGCACGAGCACCTCCGGGTCGCCGAGCAGCGCTGCGGCGATGCCGATGCGTTGCCGCATCCCGAGCGAGTAGGTGCGCACGCGCCGGTCGGCGGCGGGCGTCATGCCGACGAGCGCGAGCACGTCGTCGACGCGCCCCGGCGGGATCAGGCCGGCCGCGGCGAGCACCCGCAGGTGGTCGCGGCCCGTGCGCCCGGGGTGGAGGCCGCCGGCGTCGAGCAGGGCGCCGACGGTGCGGGCGGGGTGCGGCAGGTCGGCGAACGTGCGGCCGTCGAACGTCGCTGTGCCTGCTGTCGCGGCGGCGAGGCCGAGCAGGACGTGCAGCGTCGTCGTCTTGCCCGCGCCGTTCGGCCCGAGCAGCCCGACGACGCGGCCCGGCGCGGCCGTGAACGTCACGTCGTGCACGGCGTCGAACGCCCCGTAGGTCTTGCGCAGCCCGGAGACGTGGATGGTGGTCATGCCGGTCCCTTCCTCGATGCGTCCCGCACGGGCCTCCCGCGCGGTGCCTGACCAGGCTGTCGCGCGGGCGGTCCCCGGGTCTTGCGGCGCAGGGGGGAACCTGCGTTGCGACCTTCGTCGCAACCGGGTCGGTCCGGACGTGGACCCGCGCCGTCCGGCGCGGTGTCGTCGCAGGTGAGGGTGCCGGGCGTGACATCGGGCCGGGCCATGGGGCAGGGTGGACGTCCACCCGACCGTTCCGGCGGGCAGCGCCACGCGTCGTCCGCCGGTCCCCGACCCGCCCTGGAAGGAGGCGACGTGCGCCGACGTCATGGCTCGACCGGTTCCCCGGAGGGCGGCCGCGTCGCTCCGACGACGCCCGTGGCGCGCCGCGCCGCGACGCCGTGGGTCACGGTCGCCGCGGGTGCCGGCGCGGTCACCCTCGTCGTGGCGGTGGCCGGGATGGTGGGCGCCGCGACCGGGGGCGGCGAGACCGTCGTGGTCGGCGCCTCGGCCGACGGCGGGACCGCTGTCGAGGACGGTGTCCCGTCCGTCACGCCCCGGCCCGACGTGCCCCGCCCCGAGGTGACGCGCATCCCGCCGCCGGACCACACGCACGACCGGGCGGACGGCGCCGAACCCGCGACGACGCCGGCGCCCCGACCGTCGGCGGCCGGGACGGACACGCCGCCCGCGTCGGCCGACCCCGCGCCGACCACCGAGCCCTCCGCCGCGCCGAGCGGCACCCCACCGGAGCCTGCGCCGACGACCCCGGCACCCACGACCGAGCCCGACGAGGCGTCCGTCTCCTGGGTCCAGGAACGCCTCCGCGTGCACGGCGCGGACGTCACGGTCACCGGCACGCTGGACGAGGCGACCCGGGCGGCGCTGCGCGCCTTCCAGGAGGCGCACGGCCTTCCCGGCGACGGCGCCGTGACCGCCGCGACGGCCGAGGCGCTCGCGGCCGCCCCGGAGGATGGCGACGAGGAGTCCACGGACCCGGGTGGGACCGCTCCGACCGAGCCCGCGCCGCCGTCGTCCACGGACCGGCCGTCGGTCACCGCGCCGGGCCCGACCCCGAGCACCGGGGACCGGGCCGAGGCCACGCTCGCGCCGGCGTCCTGAGCGTCGTGGACCGGGCCGGGCGGGTGAAAGCCGACGGACCGGCGCCGGGGACCTGTCGCGGTCGGTAGGGTTTTCTCTCTCGGACGACGGACGGAGCAGGACCCATGACGAGCGCGGCCCTCGGCGCCGGCCACGACCGTGGCGCTCCCCGTCGCACCGCGAGCGCCGACCCCGGGCGCGGGTACGCGAAGGGCCGCGCCAAGCGCGAGGAGATCCTCCAGGCCGCGATCGTGCTCTTCGGCGAGGTCGGCTTCCACGCCGCCTCGCTGCGCGAGCTGGCGTCGCGCGTGGGCATGTCGCACCCCGGCCTGCTCCACCACTTCCCGACGAAGGTCGCGCTCCTCGAGGCGGTGCTCGACCACCGCGACACCGTCGACCAGGCGGACCTCGAGGACGACCTCGCGCGCGGCACGGACTACGTCGACGCCCTCGTGCGCCTGGTCGAGCGCAACGCCCTCCGGCGGCACATCGTCGAGCTGTTCACGGCGCTGGCGGCCGAGGCGACGTCCCCGGACCACCCGGCGCACGAGTACTTCGTCCGGCGGTACGAGTGGGCGGTCGCGCGCACCCGGGAGCAGCTCGCCCGCCGGGCGCGCGCGGGCGGGCTGCGGGACGGGATCGACCCGTCGGCCGCGGCGCGGCAGATCGTCGCGCTCATGGACGGGCTCCAGGTCCAGTGGCTCCTGTCCCTCGACCGCCCCCGGTCCGAGCGCGTCGACATGGCGGCCGACCTGCGCGCCTACCTCCGGCTCGTCCTCGCCGACGACGCCCCCGCGCGCTGAGCGCGAGGACCTCCGGCGGCGCGCTCAGCCGAGCAGGTCGTCCGGGAGCGGGTCGGCCCCGGCGGCCAGGCACAGCCCCGTGCGGTCGCCGGCGCGCCAGGACGCCTCGGTCGGCGACCACACGACGAGCTCGACGCCCTCCGGCGCGTCCGCGCCCAGCACGTCGGTCGCGCACACGCGCGCGACGCGGCGGTCCACGGCCTGCTGGCCGGGCCACACCTCGTCCGCGCCCAGGTCGGTCCGGGCGACGACCTGCGCCCGGTGCTCGTCCGCGCACGGCACGGCCCGCACCTGCGACACCTCGCCGTCGGGCGGCAGCTCGTCGAGGCAGGTGCCCAGCACGAGCTGGACCGCGTTGACCGTCTGCGGGGCGTCGACGTCGCCCGCGAGCGGCGTGCGCGCCTGCTCGCCCTGCCACCAGACCAGCGCGCCCGTGGTCCACGCGACCGTGACGACGGCGCCCACCACCATGCCGGCGACGGCGAGCCCGCGACCGCGCGTGCCCCGGGATCGCGCGCGGGAGAGCCCCGCGGCACCGAGCCCGATCCCGACGGGACCGAGCACGACGCCCGCGGGCACGCTCGCCACGGCGAGCGGCTCGACGCGCGGCGGCGCGGGCTGCCACCCGGGCGCGTAGTACGTCTCCGGGGCGAAGCCCGGTCCGACCGGGCCGGCCGGGGGCGGCACCGGGGTGCCCGACGGCACCGGGCTCCCCGACGGTACCGGGGCGTGGGGGGGGGGGGGGGGGCCCGCCGCGCGGGGGGGGGGCGCGGCCGCGCGGCGG
>NZ_JBHXIC010000102.1:0-13747 GCF_042723955.1 Cellulosimicrobium cellulans
CTGGAGACGGGGTGGGAGAGTAGGACGCCGCCGGACAACCCTTCACCGAAGGCCCACCCCACACGGGGTGGGCCTTCGGCATTTCTGCATACCCTTTTCAGCCCTCTCGCAGACCTCCTGGTCGGCCGAGACAGAGCCCTGGCCACGCGAGGTAGAACCGGGGTCGCGCGAGGTAGAACCGGGGTCGCGCGAGGTAGAACCCTGGTCATTCCCCACGGCGTGTGGTCGCCCTGGGTGGGCGGGGTGGGTGGTAGTGCCGCGGCTGCCATCCGCCGCTCGTTCCTCGCGGCTCCCGCCAGGCCCGCCACGACGCGGCACAACCAACCCGCCCTACGGTGTCTCGCCCTGGTCGTGGCGCACCCGGGGCGACTGCCCGCGGTGTCGGGCTGTGCCGGCACGGCACCTTCGCGCTGCTGCTCCGCGCCGCGGCAGTTGGGTGATGGGTCGCGTCACTGTCGCCCGCCTGGGCGACCGTCCGCGTCGTCGGCTTCGCGAGAGGAGTTCGCGCTGCCGCATCCGGTCGCCGCTCGTTGCTGCCCACCGCCCTCCGCAGCGCTGCGCCACATGTCGTGAGTTGCCGAGCGTGTCGCCGTCGCGCCCCGCTCTCGTGGTGGTGACGTCTTGCCGAGCAGGTGGTTTCGGTGGGGTGGGGATGCCTGACGAGCCATGGTCGCCTGGTCGTGTGGGACCGCCGGGTCGGCGCCTTCCTCGACGATGGTGGGCGGACGGCTGAGCGGCGGGGGTGGGCTCGGATGCGAAGGGGCGTCAGAGCGGCGCTCCTAGAACCCACGGCCGACAGGCCAGGGTGTGACGGCGCCGCAGCCCCGAGCACCGAGGTCACCCGCGCCGCGGACCCGACCCCGCGGGTCTGAAACGCGACCACGCCCGCCTCGCCGAACCACGGCTCTCTCGTGCGACCACGGTTCACTCGTGCGACCACGGTTCACTCGTGCGACCACGGTTCTCTCTCGTGCGGCCGGGCTCTCTCTTGGGCGGCACAAAGCTCTGTCGCTCTCGCGGGCCGAGCGGGTCGGCGGCGCGGTGGGCACGGCGTCGGTCCCCACTAGAATGGCGACCATGTCCACCATCTCCCGTGACGAGGTCGCGCGCGTCGCCGCGCTGGCCCGCATCGATCTGCGACCCGAGGAGCTGGACCGGCTCTCTGGTGAGCTCGACGTGATCGTCGACGCCATCGCCAAGGTCAGCGAGGTCGCGACGCCCGACGTCCCTGCGACGAGCCACCCGCTCCCGATGACCAACGTCTTCCGGGACGACATCCCCGAGCCGCCGCTGCCGGTCGAGGACGTCCTCGCCGCGGCGCCGTCGGCCGAGGACGGGCGCTTCGCCGTCCCGCAGATCCTCGGGGAGGAGTGAGATGAGCGAGGACCTGACCCGACTGTCCGCCGCCGAGCTGGCGGAGGGGCTGACCGCACGTGACTTCTCGAGCGTCGACGCGACCCAGGCGCACCTGGACCGGATCGCCGCCGTCGACGGTGCCGTGAACGCGTTCCTGCACGTGAACGCCGAGGAGGCACTGGCGACGGCGCGCTCGGTCGACGAGCGACGCGTCGCGGGCGAGGAGCTGCACCCGCTGGCCGGCGTCCCGATCGCCGTCAAGGACGTCGTCGTGACCCAGGGCATGCCGACGACCGCCGGCTCCAAGATCCTCGACGGCTGGATCCCGCCCTACGACGCCACGCTCGTCGAGAAGATCCGCGCTGCGGGGCTGCCGATCCTCGGCAAGACGAACATGGACGAGTTCGCCATGGGCTCGTCGACCGAGCACTCGGCGTTCGGCAACACGCGCAACCCGTGGGACCTCGACCGCATCCCGGGTGGGTCGGGCGGCGGTTCGGCGGCCGCGGTGGCCGCGTTCGAGGCGCCGCTCGCGATCGGCACGGACACGGGCGGCTCGATCCGCCAGCCCGGTGCCGTCACCGGGACCGTCGGCGTGAAGCCGACCTACGGCGGGGTCTCGCGCTACGGCCTCATCGCGATGGCGTCCTCCCTCGACCAGGCGGGCCCCGTGACCCGTACCGTGCTCGACTCCGCGCTGCTGCACGAGCTCATCGGGGGCTACGACCCGCGCGACTCGACGTCGATCCCCGGCCGCGTGCCGGCGCTCGTCGACGCGGCGGTCCAGGGAGCCACGGGCGACATGTCGGGCGTGCGCGTCGGCGTGGTCAAGGAGCTCACCGGAGAGGGCTACCAGGAGGGTGTGAGCGCGCGGTTCGCGCAGTCGCTCGACCTGCTGCGCGGGCTCGGCGCGGAGATCGTCGAGGTCTCCTGCCCGCACTTCGAGTACGCGCTCGGCGCGTACTACCTCATCATGCCGTCGGAGGCGTCGAGCAACCTCGCGAAGTTCGACGGTATGCGCTTCGGTCTGCGCGTCGAGCCCGAGGAGGGCCCCGTGACCGCGGAGCGTGTCATGGCTGCGACGCGCGGTGCCGGCTTCGGCGACGAGGTGAAGCGCCGCATCATCCTGGGCACGTACGCCCTGTCGGCGGGCTACTACGACGCCTACTACGGGAGCGCGCAGAAGGTCCGCACGCTCATCCAGCGCGACTTCGCCGCGGCCTTCGAGCACGCGGACGTCCTGGTCTCCCCGACGGCGCCGACCACGGCGTTCCGGTTCGGCGAGAAGCTCGACGACCCACTGGCGATGTACCTCAACGACGTCGCGACGATCCCCGCGAACCTCGCCGGCGTCCCGGGCATGTCGGTCCCGGCGGGCCTGTCGGACGACGGCCTGCCCGTCGGGTTCCAGGTCCTCGCGCCGGCCAAGGCCGACGACCGCATGTACCGGGTGGGCGCCGCGCTCGAGTCCGCGCTGCTCAGCGCGTGGGGCGGGCCGCTCCTCGACCGCGCGCCGGCGCTGCCCACGGCCACCATCGAGAAGGAAGGCCAGGTCGGATGACCGCCACGACCGTCGACCTCGTCGACTACGCCGACGCCACGCGCCGCTACGACCCCGTCATCGGGATCGAGGTGCACGTCGAGCTCGGCACGCTGACCAAGATGTTCTGCCCGGCCGAGGTGAGCTTCGGGGCGGAGCCGAACACCCAGGTGACCCCGGTGTCGCTCGGGCTCCCGGGCGCGCTGCCGGTCGTCAACGGCAAGGCCGTCGAGTACGCGATCCGCATCGGCCTCGCGCTCAACTGCCAGATCGCCGAGACCTGCCGGTTCGCGCGCAAGAACTACTTCTACCCGGACGTCCCGAAGAACTTCCAGACGTCGCAGTACGACGAGCCCATCGCGTACGACGGGTGGATCGACGTCGAGCTCGAGGACGGGACCGTGTTCCGCGTCGAGATCGAGCGCGCGCACATGGAGGAGGACGCCGGAAAGAACACCCACGTGGGTGGCGCGACCGGTCGCATCCACGGCGCGGAGTACTCGCTCGTCGACTACAACCGGGCCGGCATCCCGCTGGTGGAGATCGTCACGCGGCCCATCACCGGCGCGGGCGACCGCGCCCCCGAGGTCGCGCGCGCCTACGTCCAGACGCTGCGTGACATCTTCCGTGCGCTCGACGTGTCGGAGGCCCGCATGGAGCGCGGCAACGTCCGCGCCGACGTGAACCTCTCCCTGCGTCCGACGCCCGAGTCGCCGCTCGGCACCCGGACGGAGACGAAGAACGTCAACTCCTTCCGCTCCGTCGAGCGGGCCGTCCGGTACGAGGTCTCGCGCCAGGCCGCCGTGCTCGACGCGGGCGGCACCGTGATCCAGGAGACGCGGCACTGGCACGAGGACACCGGCGTCACGACATCGGGGCGCGTGAAGTCCGACGCCGAGGACTACCGGTACTTCCCGGAGCCGGACCTGGTGCCGATCGCGCCGCCGCGCGAGTGGATCGAGGAGATCCGTGCCGGGCTCCCGGAGCTCCCGGTCGCACGCCGCCGTCGGCTCCAGGGCGAGTGGGGCTACGCGGACGCGGAGATGCGCGACGTCGTCAACGCGGGCGCGATCGACCTCATCGAGACGACCGTCGCGGCCGGGACGAGCCCGGCCGGCGCGCGCAAGTGGTGGATGGGCGAGCTCGCGCGTCGCGCCAAGCAGGACGAGGTCACTCTCGAGGAGCTGCCGGTGACGCCCGCCCAGATCGCGGCGCTCCAGGGGCTCGTCGACGCGGGCAGGATCAACGACAAGCTCGCGCGCCAGGTCCTCGACGGCGTGCTCGCTGGCGAGGGCGACCCGGAGTCCGTCGTCACCGCCCGTGGGCTCGAGGTCGTGTCGGACGACGGCGCGCTGCTCGCCGCGATCGACGAGGCGCTGGCCGCGCAGCCGGACGTCGTCGAGAAGGTCCGGGGCGGAAACCTCGGCCCGGTCGGCGCGATCATCGGGGCCGTCATGAAGGCGACGCGCGGCCAGGCGGACGCCGGTCGCGTGCGCGAGCTCATCCTCGAGCGGATCGGCTGACGCCGTGACGCGCGGACCGGTCCTGCTCGGGGAGATGGTGCGCCTGCGGCCGATCGAGGCGCGGGACGCCGACCGCATGTGGGAGTCGCTGCAGGACCCGGAGTCGAACCGGCTCACGGGCACGACGGCGACCTTCACACGCGACCAGATCGACGAGTGGTCGGCGACGATCAGCGACCGCGAGGGGCGGTACGACTGGGCCATCACCGCGGGCGCGGTGCGCGACGGTCAGCTGGTGAGCGACGAGCTGATCGGCGAGATCGTGCTCAACGACCTCGACGAGGACGCGCGCTCGGCGAACCTGCGCCTCGCGCTGCTCCCGAACTACCGGGGCCGCGGCTACGGTCGTGAGGCGATCTTCGAGGTCCTGCGGTTCGCGTTCGAGGGCGCGACCGACGTCGAGGGGGTCCGGCACGCGGGGCCGCACCTGCACCGCGTGAGCCTCGACGTGCTGAGCATCAACCCGCGGGCACGGATGCTCTACGAGTCGCTGGGCTTCCGCGAGGAGGGCCGGCTGCGCGACGTCTACCGCGACGGCGACGGGTGGGCGGACGCGACCGTCATGAGCATCCTCGAGGACGAGTTCAGGGCGGGCCTCGGCGCGCCCTGAGCCTCGATGGACGCGAACGCGCAGAGGACGACACCGAAGGGCCCGGCAGCACCGCTGCCGGGCCCTTCGTCGTTCCCGGGGACGCGCGGTCCTCCTGGGGCGCACTGCGGGGGCGGGCGGTCCCGTGGTGCGCGGCCTCGGGACGTGCGCTGGGGCCCGCCGCGGGGGACCGTGGTTGACATGAGCGGCGGCCGCGACGTACATTCATAAGACGGAAACAAACTTCCGAGATGTGGAATCAATGGCCAGGCCATGTCGGACCCCGCCGACCGGCCGGACGTCGAGAGGGACACGCAGCGATGACGCTGGACGAGTTCAACCGGTTGTCGCCTGAGGAGGCGCGCGAGGCGCTGCTCGCGTGCGCGCACGTCGGGCGGTGGGCCGACGCGGTCGCCGCCGGACGTCCGTACGCGAGCGTCGAGGACGCGGCCGACGCCGCCCTCGCCGCGGCCGACCCCTGGACGGACGCCGAGGTCGACGCGGCACTGTCCCGCCACCCGCGGATCGGGGAGCGCGCGCAGGGGGACGCCGCGGACGCGAGCATGTCGCGGTCCGAGCAGTCGGGCGTCGACACCTCCGACGGCGACGTCCAGCGCCGGCTGGTCGAGGGCAACCGCGCGTACGAGGAGCGGTTCGGGCACGTGTTCCTCATCCGGGCCGCCGGTCGCAGCGCCGAGGAGATCCTCGAGCAGCTCACCGAGCGGCTCGGCAACGACGCCGACACCGAGCGGGCGAACGCCGCCCGCAACCTGCGCGAGATCGCCGCGCTGCGGCTGAAGGGGATGCTGATCTCATGAGCACCCACGCCAGCCACATCACCACGCACGTACTCGACGCGGCCAGCGGTAGGCCCGCCGAGGGGATCGCCGTCCGCCTGGAGGCGGCTCCGGAGATCGCGGACAGGACGACGGGGCAGGGCTGGTCCCTGGTGGCGTCCTCCCGCACGAACGACGACGGTCGCGTGCCCCAGCTCGGGCCCGAGACCCTCGTCCCCGGTACGTACCGGCTCGTGTTCGACACGGGCGAGTACTTCGACCGGCGAGACACCGTGTCCTTCTACCCGGAGGTCGTCATCGTCTTCCGGGTGGCGAGCGCTGAGCAGCACTACCACGTCCCCGTCCTGCTCAGCCCGTTCGCCTACTCGACCTATCGAGGGAGCTGACATGAGCACCACCACGACGACCGCCGAGCAGCCGGCGGCCACGCAGAGCAGCGGGGCCATCGTCCTGGGCGACAACCAGTGGGGCAAGGCGGAGGTGCGCCTCGTGCGCGTCGACCGCGCCACGCCTCGCCACGAGATCACGGACCTCGACGTCTCCTCGCAGCTGCGGGGCGGGCAGGAGGCCACGCACCTGGAGGGCGACAACTCCAAGTGCGTCGCCACCGACACCCAGAAGAACACGATCTACGCGTTCGCCCGCGACGGCGTCGGCGCGATCGAGGACTTCGCGATCCGCCTCGGTCAGCACTTCGTCGAGGACTTCGAGTGGATCGAGGGCGGCCGCTGGGAGATCGAGCAGTACACCTGGAACCGCATCGAGACGGCGGACGGTGAGCACGACCACGCGTTCGTCCGGAACAACCAGGAGACGCGCACGACGGTCGTCCAGCGCGACGGCGACGAGGTCTTCGTCGTCTCAGGCCTCACGGACCTCGTCGTGCTCAAGTCGACGGGCTCGGAGTTCCACGGGTTCCCGCGCGACCGCTACACGACGCTCGTGGAGACGAACGACCGCATCCTCGCGACGTCCGTCACCTCGCGGTGGCGCTACACGACGACGGACGTCGACTTCGACGCCGTGTACGCGAAGGTCCGCGCGATCCAGCTCGAGGCGTTCGCGACGACCCACTCGCTCGCGCTGCAGCAGACGCTGTTCGCGATGGGCAAGGCCGTCCTCGAGGCGGTCCCCCAGATCGCCGAGATCAAGTTCTCGATGCCGAACAAGCACCACTTCCTCGTGGACCTCGCGCCGTTCGGCCTCGACAACCCGAACGAGGTCTTCTACGCGGCCGACCGCCCGTACGGCCTCATCGAGGCCACGGTCCAGCGCGAGGGCGAGCCGGCCGAGCCGCGCGCCTGGGCGACCGTCACCGGGTTCTGCTGAGCCGACCGTGACGGACGGACGCGCACTGCCCGACCGCGGAGCACCCGCGGTCCGGCAGGGCGCGCCCGCGACGTCGCACCCCGGCACCGCCTCAGGGCGCCGCCGTGATGAGCTCGCGCGTGAGCTCGCTCGCGACGCGGTGCAGCACCGGCACGGCACGCTCCCCGAACTCGTACGTCACACGGGCCGCGGGGCCCGAGACGGACAGGGCGGTGGGGGTCGGGGCGTCGGGCACCGCGACGGCGAAGCAGCGCACGCCGAGCTCCTGCTCGCCGTCGTCGATCGCGTACCCGCGCTCGCGCGTCGCCGCGAGCTCCGTGAGGAGCGCGTCGACGTCGGTGATCGACTGGTCGGTCGCGGGCGGCATGCCGACCCGGCCCATGATCTCGCGCACCGTCTGGTCGGGGAGCTGCGCGAGCACGGCCTTGCCGACGCCCGTGCAGTGCGTGTACACGCGCCGGCCGACCTCGGTGAACATCCGCATCGAGTGGCTCGACGAGGCCTGGGCGACGTAGACGGCCATGTCGCGGTCGATCATCGCGAGGTTCGCCGACTCCCCGAGGTCGTGCGCGAGGCGCTCGAGGTAGGGGCGGGCGCCGGCGCCGAGCTGGCGCCCCGCCGACTCGCCGAGGCGGATGAGCCGAGGGCCGAGCGTGTAGCGCCGCGACGGCGTCTGGCGCACGTAGCCCTGGGCGAGCAGCGTCCGCAGCAGCCGGTGGATCGTCGGCAGGGGCAGCCCGGCGTGCTGCGCGAGCTCGCTGAGCCCGGACTCGCCCCCGAAGTCGGCGAGCAGCTCGAGCAGCTCGATCGCCCGGTCCACGGACTGCACGCCCCCGGCGGGCTTCGCCGGCCGCGTGCCCGGCTGGGTCTCCGTCGGCTCCGTCGGCTCCGTCGCCGTCGAGAACTCGGCCATCTCACGATCTCCTGTCCACCTGGTGCCGCCCGACGGGTGCGCGCCTCGCCTGAGCAGCGCGGGACGGTCCCGCGCTCCCTTCCGCATCACGGAAGACACGCCTCAGCATACGAGAAGAAGGAACGAACATGACGTCCGAGACGAAGGCCCCGGAGACGCAGGCCCCGACGGCGAAGGCCGCCGCGACCAGCCCGAGCTACTCCATCACGCTGCGTGTCGAGGCCCCGAGCGGGCACCGTACCGCGAGCGATCTCGTCGCCGCGGTGAGCGCGACCGGCGCCGCGATCACGGGCGTCGACGTCTCGGAGTCAGGCGCGGACCGCCTCGTCGTCGACGTCACGGCGGACACCGTCGACGCCGCGCACGTGGAGCACATCCGCGACGCGCTGAGCGCGCTCGACGGCATCACCGTGCGGCACGTGAGCGACGCGACGTTCCTCATGCACCTCGGCGGCAAGCTCGAGGTCAACCCCAAGGTGCCGCTGCGCCACCGCGCCGACCTCGCCCGCGCCTACACGCCCGGTGTGGCGCGCGTGTGCCTCGCCATCGCCGAGCGCCCCGAGGACGCGCGCCGCCTGACGGTCAAGCGCAACACGGTCGCGGTCGTGACCGACGGCACCGCCGTCCTCGGCCTGGGCGACATCGGCCCGGCCGCCGCGCTCCCCGTCATGGAGGGCAAGGCCGCGCTGTTCAAGCAGTTCGCGGGTGTCGACGCCTGGCCGGTGTGCCTCGACACGACCGACACCGAGGAGATCATCCGCACGGTCAAGGCGATCGCCCCCGTGTACGGCGGGATCAACCTCGAGGACATCTCGGCGCCGCGCTGCTTCGAGATCGAGCGCCGGCTGCGCGAGGAGCTCGACATCCCCGTGTTCCACGACGACCAGCACGGCACGGCGATCGTCGTGCTCGCGGCGCTGACGAACGCGCTGCGCGTCGTCGGCAAGACGATCGAGGACGTGCGCATCGTCGTCTCCGGCGTGGGCGCGGCGGGCAACGCGATCATCTCCCTGCTCCAGGGCCAGGGTGCTCGCCGCATCGTCGCGTTCGACCGCCACGGCGCGATCCACCCGGGCGCGAACCTCACGGACGATCACCGCCGTCGCCTCGCCGAGACGACCAACGCCGACGGCTTCACCGGCACGCTCCGCGAGGGCCTCGCCGGTGCCGACGTCTTCATCGGTGTCTCCGGTCCCAACATCCTCACGGGCGCCGACGTCGCGACGATGGCCGACGACGCGATCGTCTTTGCGCTCGCGAACCCGACGCCCGAGGTCGACCCCATCGCCGCGGCGCAGCACGCGACCGTCGTCGCGACGGGCCGCAGCGACTACCCGAACCAGATCAACAACGTGCTCGCCTTCCCGGGGCTGTTCCGCGGCCTGCTGGACGTCGGTGCGAGCGAGATCACCGACGAGATGCTGCGCGCCGCGGCCGTCGCGATCGCGGACGCCGTCGCGCCCGAGGAGCTCAGCGCGAGCTACATCGTGCCGAGCGTGTTCGAGCCCGCGGTCTCCAAGGCCGTCGCGCGCGCCGTCGCCGAGGTCGCGGAGCGGGGCCGTGCGGAGCAGGCTCAGGGGAGCACCACGTCGGGCCACCACGTCGGGTCGGCGCCCCGGTCCTGACGCACCGTCGTCAGCCCGGCCGCCCCGCAGAAAGGACACACCATGACCACCACCACGGCCGTCGCCGTCCACGGACCCGCCGTCGAGCGGTCCGACGAGATCCTCACCCCGGACGCGCTCGACTTCGTCGCCGCGCTCCAGCGCCGGTTCGGCGCGCGCCGCGACGAGCTGCTCGCCGCTCGCGCCGCACGGCGCGAGGAGGTCTCCCGCACCGGTCGCCTCGACTTCCTGCCCGAGACCGCCGACGTGCGCGCGGGGGACTGGACGGTCGCCGGCGCGCCCGCCGACCTCCAGGACCGCCGCGTCGAGATCACCGGCCCGCCGACGCCCAAGATGGCGATCAACGCGCTCAACTCGGGCGCGAAGGTCTGGCTCGCGGACCTCGAGGACGCGTCGACGCCGCACTGGGCCAACGTCGTCGGGGGCCAGGTCGCCCTGCACGACGCGACGCGCCGCACGCTCGCGTTCACCTCGCCGGAGGGCAAGCAGTACGCGCTGCGCCCCGAGGCCGACGGCGACCCGCTCGCCGTCATGGTCGTGCGACCGCGCGGGTGGCACTTCGACGAGGTGCACCTGACGGTGGACGGGAAGCCTGCCGTGGGTGCGCTCGTCGACTTCGGCCTGCACTTCTTCCACAACGCCGCGGAGCTCCTCGCGCGCGGCTCCGGGCCGTACTACTACCTGCCCAAGATGGAGTCGCACCTCGAGGCGCGCCTGTGGGACGAGGTCTTCACGTTCGCGCAGGAGGCGCTCGGGATCCCGCACGGGACGATCCGCGCCACGGTCCTCATCGAGACCATCCCGGCCGCGTTCGAGATGGACGAGATCCTCTACGAGCTCCGCGACCACGCGTCGGGGCTCAACGCGGGCCGCTGGGACTACCTGTTCTCCGTCATCAAGTACTTCCGCGACTCGGGCCCGTCGTTCACGCTGCCCGACCGTGGCGCCATCACCATGACGGCGCCCTTCATGCGCGCGTACACCGAGCTGCTCGTGCAGACGTGCCACCAGCGCGGGGCGTTCGCGATGGGCGGCATGGCCGCGGTCATCCCGAACCGCCGCGAGCCCGAGGTCACGGCCCAGGCGTTCGACAAGGTGCGCGCCGACAAGCAGCGCGAGGCCGGCGACGGGTTCGACGGCTCGTGGGTCGCGCACCCGGACCTCGTTCCCGTGTGCCGCGAGGTGTTCGACGGCGTGCTCGGCGACCGGCCCAACCAGCTCGACCGGCAGCGCCCCGACGTCCGCGTCACGGCCGACCAGCTCCTCGACGTGTCGTCGGCGCAGGGCGACGTCACCGAGGCCGGGCTGCGCAACAACCTCTACGTGTCCGTCGCGTACGTCGCGGCGTGGCTCGCGGGCAACGGCGCGGTCGCGATCCACAACCTCATGGAGGACGCCGCGACCGCGGAGATCTCGCGGTCGCAGGTGTGGCAGTGGGTGCGCTCGGGCGCGTCGTTCACCGCGGGCGACGGCGCCGGCACGACGATCACCGCCGACCTGGTCCGCACGCTCCTGCGCGAGGAGACCGCGCGGCTGCGTGACGACGTCGGGCACGAGGCGTACGACGCCGGCCCGTACGACCGGGCCGCCGCGCTCGTGGAGGACATCGCGCTCAACGAGCACTACGTCGACTTCCTCACGCTCCCGGCGTACGAGGACGTCGTCGCGCACGAGCAGGACGCCTCCTGATGCCGGCGGGGTTCCCGGAGGGATCGGGCTCGGCATCGGGGCGGGCTTTCAGCGAGCAGGGGGTCGCCGCGCTGCACGCGACGCTCGACGGTCTGCTCGCGCCGTGGGACGCGGAGCTCGAGTCGCGGTACCCGGGCGACGACGGCTCGCGCCAGCCCGTGCACACCGTCTACGTGCCGGGCGACCGGTACACCGCGGGCCTCGTCCCCGAGTGGGCGGCGCGGGCGCGCGAGGCGGTCGACGCCTCGGGCGGCGTCCGCCGGCTGATCGACCTGCTGGGTATCGGCGCGGGGGAGGGCGGCGACCTTGCGGACGCCGTGGCCGAGCGCGTGCGTGCCAAGCTCGCCTTCGAGGCGATCGAGGACCTGCGGATCGACTTCGAGGACGGGTTCGGCGACCGTGGCGACGCGGCCGAGGACGCCGCGGTCGCGGCGGCCGCGCGCGAGCTCGCTCGTGCCGAGGCGCAGGGCACGGCGACGCCGTTCAGCGGGATCCGCATCAAGTGCCTCGAGGCCGCGACGCGCCGGCGCGGGGTACGCACCCTCGCGCTGTTCGTCGCGGAGCTCGTCGCGGCCCACGTCGCCCAGGGCCAGACGGGCCTGCCCGACGGCTTCGTCGTCACGCTCGCCAAGGTCACGGCGCCGCAGCAGGTCGAGGCGATGGCGGTCGCGTGCGAGCGCGTCGAGCAGGCGAACGGCCTGGGGCCGGGCAGCCTGCGGTTCGAGGTGCAGGTCGAGACGCCGCAGGCGCTGCTCGCGGCGGACGGCACGGCGACCGTGGCGCGGCTCGTGCACGCCGCACCCGGGCGCGTCACCGCGCTGCACTACGGCACGTACGACTACTCGGCGTCGCTCGGCATCGCGGCGGCGTACCAGTCGATGGAGCACCCCGCGGCCGACCACGCGAAGTCGGTCATGCAGCTCGCGGTCGCGGGCACGGGAGTGCGCCTCTCGGACGGCTCGACGAACGTGCTCCCGGTCGGTGACCCGCAGGCCGTCGACGCGGCGTGGCGCCTGCACGGGCGGCTCGTGCGCCGGTCGCTCGAGCGCGGCTACTACCAGGGCTGGGACCTGCACCCGACGCAGCTCCCGAGCCGGTTCGCCGCGACCTACGCGTTCTACCGCGAGGGCGCGGCCTCGGCGCTCGCGCGCCTCGCCGCGTACGTCGGGTTCGTGCCCGACGCCGGCGGCGTGCTCGACGAGCCCGCCACGGCCAAGGCGATGGCCTGGTTCCTCGGGCGCGGCGTCGACTGCGGCGCGCTCACCGAGGCCGAGGTCCGCGCCGCGACCGGTCTCGACCGCGCCGGGCTCGACGCCGTCCGCGTCTCGGGGCACGCCCCGCAGCCCGTCGCGGGCTGACCTCGCCCACCGCACCTTCCGTCCGCCCCGCCCTGTCCAGCCCGCCGCGACCGACCGTCGTCGGCCCGGGCCATCATCTCGAGGAGTGACCCCATGACCCAGACCACCCCCTACTACACCCCGCAGGGTGGCCTGCCCGGCCAGACCGAGCTGCTCACCGACCGCGCGATCGTCACCGAGGCCTACACGGTGATCCCGCGCGGCGTGCTGCGCGACATCGTCACGAGCAACCTGCCGGGCTGGGACAAGACCCGGCTGTGGGTGCTCGCCCGGCCGATCGAGGGGTTCGCGACGACGTTCGCGCAGTACGTCATGGAGGTCTCGCCCGGCGGCGGGTCGGACCAGGGCGAGGACGAGGAGACGGTGCAGTCCGTCGTCTTCGTCACCGAGGGCACGCTCGTGCTCACGCTCGCCGGGGTCGAGCATGTGCTCGAGCCCGGCGGGTACGCCTACCTGGCGGCGGGGGAGCGGTGGGCGCTGCACAACCGATCGGACGCCAAGGCCGCGTTCCAGTGGATCCGCAAGGTCTACGAGCCGATCCCGGGCCACACCGCGACGTCGTTCGTCACGCGCGAGCAGGACGTCGAGCCGCGCGCGATGCCGGACACCGACGGCGTCTGGGTGACGACGCGCTTCGTCGACCCCGACGACCTCGCGCACGACATGCACGTCAACATCGTGACGTTCCAGCCGGGCGGGTCGATCCCGTTCGCGGAGACGCACATCATGGAGCACGGCCTCTACGTGCTCGAGGGCAAGGCGGTCTACCGCCTTAACGGCGACTGGGTCGAGGTCCAGGAGGGCGACTTCATGTGGCTCCGCGCGTTCTGCCCGCAGGCCTGCTACGCGGGCGGCCCCAAGCCGTTCCGCTACCTGCTCTACAAGGACGTGAACCGGCAGGTCAAGCTCGACCGCCGGCGCTGAAGCGACACCCGGTTGTGGGCATGGAAAGGGCCCGGTTCCGCACGGTGAACCGCTGTCTCTTTTCAACAACTACCAGCCCACGCGCAGTGGCGGCAGCGGGTGTG
>NZ_JBHXIC010000103.1:0-13550 GCF_042723955.1 Cellulosimicrobium cellulans
GGGGCCGGCCGGGCCCCCCCCCCGGGTGGGGGAGGACAGTCCGACACGCCACCGCCCCCGGCCGTCCGACGGCCGGGGGCGGTGGCGTGCTCGCGTCCACGGGCGACCACCACGCACCCCGCCGCCATCGCCGCACGGCGGCGATGTTAACCTTCACATTTGTTTTGTGGTTTGGGTTATATAACCGTGACGAGCAATGTCCGCCTTTTGCTTGACGCTCGTCAGAAGTGCCCCTACGTTGTCATCCATGCGAGCCGACGACGTCGCGCAGGACGTGCGTACCCCGGTGCTGGACCCGGGCACGCCCCTCCCGGGAGCGACCACCACAGGGGCCCCTGCCGCCCGGAGCACCTTCCCTGCCAGTGCCCCCGACGAGGGCGGCCTCCCGGCCGTCGGATACCGTGCGGGGATCCTCGGGGCCGGCTTCATGGGCGGCGTCCACGCGCGCGCCGTGCGCACCGGCGGAGGGCGGGTCGTGAGCGTCGCCGCCGCCGACCTCGAGATCGCCCGCGCGGCGGCGCCGGGCCTCGGGGCCGAGCGCGCCGTCGCCACCGCGGAGGAGCTGCTCGCGGACCCCGAGGTCGACGTCGTGCACGTCTGCACGCCCAACCACCTGCACGTCCCCCTCGCCCGGGCCGCGCTCGCGGCGGGCAAGCACGTGGTGTGCGAGAAGCCGCTCGCGACCGACGTCGAGGGCGCGGTCGAGCTCGCGGGGCTGGCCGCGGAGGCGCACGCCGCCGACGGCCGGGTCGCCGTCGTGCCGTTCACCTACCGGTTCCACGCGATGGTGCGCGAGGCGCGCGAGCGCGTGCGCCGCGGCGAGGTGGGCACCATCTCGCTCGTGCACGGCTCGTACCTCCAGGACTGGCTCCTGCGCGAGTCGGACGACAACTGGCGCGTGGACCCCGCCCTCGGCGGCGCGAGCCGAGCCTTCGGCGACATCGGCTCCCACTTCTGCGACCTGCTCGAGTTCACCACCGGGCACCGCATCGTCCGGCTCGTCGCGCAGACGGCCACCGTCAACCCGCGGCGCCGGGGCGCGGACGGCGTCGTGCACGAGGTGGCGACCGAGGACGCCGTCACGATCCAGTACGCGACCGACGGCGGGGCGCTCGGCACGGCGGTCATCTCGCAGGTGTCGGCGGGCCGCAAGAACCGCCTGTATCTCGAGATCTCCGGGTCCGAGTCGACGCTGTCGTTCGACCAGGAGCAGCCCGAGACGCTGTGGGAGGGCCGTCGCGACGCGTCGCGCCTCCTCGTGCGCGACCCGGAGGCGCTCTCCGGGGCCGCCGCACGCTACTCGCGCCTGCCCGCCGGGCACGCGCAGGGCTACCAGGACTGCTTCGACGCGCTCGTCGCCGACACGGCGGCCGCGACCCGCGGCAGCGTCCCGGACGGGCTGCCCACGTTCGACGACGGCCTGCGCGCCGCCCGCCTGGCCGCCGCGGTGGGCGAGTCGGTGCGCACGGACGGCTGGGTGGAGGTCCCGGCATGACCGCGACGACCACGCGCGAGCCCCGGCCGCCGGCGGCGGGGGAGGGCGGCGACGAGCCGATCCTGCGCCTGCGCGGCATCGGCAAGGAGTTCTTCGGGAACTCCGTGCTCCGCGACATCGACCTCGACGTGCGGCCGGGCGAGGTCCACGCGCTCGTGGGCGAGAACGGCGCCGGCAAGTCGACGCTCATGAAGATCATCGCGGGCGTGCACCGCCCCGACGGCGGCACGATCGAGCTCGACGGCGAGACTGCGACGTTCGCGTCGCCGCTCGCCGCGCAGCACGCGGGCGTCTCGACCGTCTTCCAGGAGTTCAACCTCCTGCCGGAGCGCTCGGTCGCCGAGAACGTCTACCTCGGTCGCGAGCCGCGGCGCGCGGGCCTCGTCGACCGCCGCCGCATGCACGCGGACACGACCGCCCTGCTCGCCGACCTGGGCCTGTCCGGGCTCGCTTCGTGGACGCGCGTCGGGTCGCTCTCGGTCGCCCAGCAGCAGATCGTCGAGATCGTCAAGGCCGTGTCCTACGACGCGCGCATCATCTCGATGGACGAGCCGACGGCGGCCCTCGCCGACCAGGAGGTCGAGCTGCTGTACGAGCTCGTCCACCGGCTCAAGGAGCGCGGCGTCGCGATCCTCTACGTGTCGCACCGGCTCAAGGAGATCTTCGACCTCTGCGACACCATCACGGTGCTCAAGGACGGCAACCACGTCCTGACGACCCCGACGGCGGAGATCGACCCCGACCGGCTCGTGCGCACCATGGTGGGCCGCGACTTCGCCGGCTACTTCCCGGACAAGGACCCCTCGACGGTCCCGGGCGAGGTGCGCCTCGCGCTCGAGGGCGTCGGCAACACGCAGGTCGACGACGTGTCGATCGAGGTGCGCGCGGGCGAGATCGTCGCGCTCGCCGGGCTCCAGGGCTCGGGCCGCACGGAGATCGCGCACGGCATCTTCGGCATCGCGGGCTTCACGCGCGGGCGCGTGCTCGTCGGCGGGAAGCCGGTCGACGTGCGGTCGCCGCGCCAGGCCGTGCGCGCCGGGCTCGCGCTCGTCACCGAGGACCGCAAGGCCGAGGGCCTCGCGCTCGGGCAGTCGATCCTCGCGAACGCGCGGCTCGTGCTCGACGCCGTCGTGCCCGGCCAGGCGGACCGGCGCGCGAAGCGCATCCCTGGCATCCTCTCCTCGCTCGAGCTCGTCGCGAGCTCGCAGGAGGCCGAGGTCCAGTACCTGTCCGGCGGCAACCAGCAGAAGGTCGTCCTCGCCAAGTGGCTGGTCACCGACCCGCAGGTGATCGTGCTCGACGAGCCGACCCGCGGCATCGACGTCGGCGCCAAGCGCGCCGTCTACGACCTCATGCGCGAGCTCACCGCGAGCGGCGTCGCCGTCCTGTTCATCTCCTCCGAGCTTCCCGAGGTCGTCGCGATGGCCGACCGCGTGCTCGTCATGCGCGACGGCCGCCTCGCGGGCGAGCTCCCCGCTGGCAGCGACGAGGAGACCGTGATGGCCCTGGCCACGGGAGCCGGGGAGGACACGTCGGGCGAGCACGTCCGGGTCGACCTGGGCGCCCTCGCCGACGCGGACGACCTCCTGGGCGCCGAGCCCGGCGACGCTCCCGGCCCCCCGCCCGCCACCGCGCCGGCGCTCGACCCGCACGACCACGACGGCCCGAAGGAGGACCGATGAGCACCGCGGTCGCGACCGCCGCCCCCACCGCGCGCCGCGCCCCTGCGCGCCGGCGCCGCCTGGGGTCGACGGAGATCGTCTACCTCGCCCTCGTCGGGATCCTCGTGATTGCCGGCGTCCTCGTCGCCGTCGGCGGCGGCAACCTCTTCAGCACCGCGAACACGGCGTACATGCTCACGCAGACGAGCCTGCTCGGGTTCGTCGCGATCGGGCAGACGTTCGCCATCCTGTGCAAGTCGCTCGACCTGTCGGTCGGCTACGTCGTGGCGCTCAGCTCGATCGTCGGTGCGACGACCATGGCGGGCGACCCCTCGCGCGTCTGGCTCGGCGTCCTCGCGGCGGTGGGCGTCGCGGCGGTCGTCGGCCTGGTCAACGGGCTCGTCATCGCGAAGCTGCGCGTCAACGCCTTCATCGCGACGCTCGGCGTCGGCCTCATCATCAAGGGCTACCTCGACACGCAGTTCAAGGGCCCTGCGGGCGAGGTGCCCGCCTCGTTCCAGATGTTCGGGTACACGCGCGTCGGCCCGGTGCCGGTCTCGACGATCGTCATGCTGCTCGTCGCGGCCGTGGGCGTCGTGCTGCTGACGCGCACCCGGCCCGGCTACCACATGTTCGCCGTCGGCGGGAACACCGACGTCGCGCGGCTCTCGGGTATCCGGACCGACCGGACGCTCATCCTCGCGCACGTGCTGTGCTCGGTCTGCGCGGGCGTCGCGGGCCTCCTCATCGCCGCGCGCTTCGGCACCGGCAACGCGCTCGTGTACTCCTACGGGCTCGACCTCGACTCGATCGCCGCCGTCGTGCTGGGCGGCACGCTCCTCATGGGCGGGCGCGGCTCGATCGTCGGGACGGTGGGCGGCGTCCTCATCCTCGCGGTGCTCGACACCGTGTTCAACGTCCTCGACGTCGACCCGTTCTTCAAGGACGTCCTGCGCGGCGTCATCATCATCGCCGCCGTCGCGCTGTACGCCCGGCGCCAGATCGACCCGGCGAGCAGCCGGGCCCGCTTCCGCCCGACCCGCACCGGAGGTGCGTCCGCATGACCACCGACACCACGCGCCGGACGATCCCTGCGCGCGCGCCGCGGGCCGGCTGGCTCGAGCGCCTCACCGCCGGCGGGAGCTGGACCGTGTTCGCGCTGCTCGTGCTCGTCTTCGCGGTCATCCTGGTGATGAACCCGTCGTTCGGCGAGCCCATGTCGCTCATGGCCTTCGTCAAGAAGGCGGCGCCGCTGGTCATCCTCGCGATCGGGCAGTACTTCGTCATCGTCTCGGGCGAGTTCGACCTCTCGGTCGGCTCCCTCGTCGGCGCCCAGGTCGTCATCGCGGCGAAGCTCATGGACGGCGAGGACTCGATGACGTGGCCCGTCATGGCCCTCATGATCGTCTTCGGCCTCGCGGTCGGGCTCGTCAACGGCCTCGTGACGACGCTCCTCAAGGTGCCGTCGTTCATCACGACGCTCGGCATGATGCTCGTGCTGTACGGCGCGATCCGGCTCTGGACGGGCGGCGCCCCCACGGGCGCGCTGACCGACGGCTTCCGGCAGTGGGGACGCGGGGGTATCCCCGACAACCCGGGCCAGTTCCAGGTGCCGTACGCGCTGCTGATCGTCGTGGTCCTCGGTGTCCTCGCCGCCCTGCTCATGCGCCGGCCGTTCGGCCGCACGCTCGTCGCCACGGGCGACAACGACGTCGCGGCCGGCTACGCCGGGAGCTCGGTCTGGTGGGTGCGCACCCGGGCGTTCCTCCTCTCGGGCTTCATGGCGACCGTCGCCGCGATCCTCATCGGCGGCTACGCGGGCGTCACCGCGCAGGTCGGCCAGGGCCTGGAGTTCATGGCCATCACCGCCGTCGTGCTCGGGGGCGTCGTGCTCGGCGGCGGGCGGGGCACCGTGATCGCCGCGATGGCCGGCGCGCTCACGCTGGAGGCGCTGTTCACGCTGTTCAACCAGCTCAGCCTCCCGTCGACGATCCGTCCGGCGATCCAGGGCGTGATCATCATCGCGGCCGTCGCCTACGCCGCGCTGCCGCGCCGGTCGCGGCGCCGCGCGTCCACCCCCGACGTCCCGCCTGCCGCGGGCCCGACCCCCGCACCGAAGGAGCCCGCCCCCGCGAACGCCTGAGCACCGGCGCCCCGGCGGTCTTCCGCCCGCGCGACCTCGACCACGCCCCGAAAGACCCCTTCCGAGCTGTACCCCCTTCCCCCGCACGCTGCGGGACGACGACGTCTCACCCCCAAGGAGAGAAGGACATGCGACGTACACGAGCACTCCTGGCCGGCGCGGCGGTGGCCACGCTGTTCCTCACGGCCGCCTGCACGACCGACACCCCCACCGACACCGGCGAGGGTGGCGAGACCTCAGCCGAGGAGAGCCCCGCGGGCGAGGAGTCCGGCGGCGCCGACTCCGAGTGGTTCGTCCAGGCCGACTACGACCGTCAGCTCGCCCAGCGCGAGGTCGTGCCCGAGGGTCCGGCCGACCAGCCGTGGCTCCAGGCGATCGAGCCCGAGTACGTGGACACGGCCGAGTACGCGAGCGAGGGTGGCGGCAAGACGCTGTGCTTCTCGAACGCGTCGGTGTCCAACCCGTGGCGCGTGACCGGCTGGATCACGATGCAGCAGCAGGTCGACGTCCTCACCGAGGAGGGCGTGATCGGCGAGTTCCGCGTCTCGGACGCGGCGGACGACGACAACAAGCAGATCTCCGACATCCAGGCGTTCGTCGAGGCGGGCGACTGCGACGCGATCGTCATCTCGCCGTCGACGACGGCGACCCTGACGCCCGCGGTCGAGGCCGCGTGCGAGTCGGGCAAGCCAGTCATCGTGTTCGACCGTGGCGTCAACACCGACTGCATGGTCACGTTCATCCACCCGATCGGCGGCTACGCGTACGGCGCCGACGGCGCCGAGTTCCTCGTCGAGAACCTCGAGCCGGGCTCGAAGGTCCTCGCGCTCCGCATCCTGCCGGGCGTCGACGTGCTCGAGAACCGCTGGGCCGCGGCCGACAAGATCTTCTCGGAGTCCGAGCTCGAGGTCGTGGGCGCGGAGTTCACCGGTGGTGACGGCGCGAAGATCAAGGACATCGTCACGCAGTACCTGCAGCGCGGTGACGTGGACGGCATCTGGATGGACGCGGGCGACGGCGCCGTCGCGGCGGTCGAGGCGTTCGAGGACGCCGGCAAGCCCTACCCGGTCTTCATGGGCGAGGACGAGATGAGCTTCCTGCGCAAGTGGAAGGACACGGACATGACCGCCCTCGGCGCCGTGTACTCGAACTTCCAGTGGCGCACCCCGATCCTCGCGGCGCAGATGATCTGGGCCGGCGAGCAGGTCCCGTCGGAGTGGGTCCTGCCGCAGGCCCCGATCGAGGCCGAGGAGCTCGACGCGTACCTCGAGGCGAACAAGGACATGCCGTCCCTGCACTACGCGAAGTTCGGCGGCGAGGACCTGCCGGGCTTCCCGGAGGCGTGGACGGACCGCTGACCGGACCGCTGACCGGTCGTCCGCACCGGACCTGAGAGGGTCCGGAGAACCACCCCGGTCCGACCCTCGCGGTCGGGCCACCCAGGGGCCGCCCGGTCGCCGTCCGACCGGCCGGGCGCCCCGTCCGCCGGCCCGACGTCGCGACGGCACCTCCCGCGCGGAGGTGCGCCGCGGCGCCGGGCACGCGGGCGGGACGGCCGTTCGCTCGGACCCGACGAGAGAGAGCGACGTGGCTCTTCCTTCCCCGACCCCGCCGCTGCGCCGTCGTGCGCTCGGCGTCAACACGTGGGTCTGGACCTCCCCGCTCACCGACGACGCCCTGCGCGGCATCGCGCCCCGCGTCGCGGGGTGGGGTTTCGACGTGCTCGAGCTGCCCGTGGAGAACCCGGGGGACTGGGACCCCGCGACCGCGGCGGAGGTGCTCTCCGACCACGGTCTCGCCGCGAGCGTCTCGCTCGTCATGGGCGAAGGCCGTGAGCTGGTCGCCGCGGACACCGCGACGGTGCGGGCCACGCAGGACTACCTGCGCCACGTCGTCGACGTCGCACGCACCGTCGGCGCCCCCGTGATCGGCGGGCCGGCGTACACGTCGGTCGGGCGCACGTGGCGCCTGCGCCCCGCGGAGCGCGAGGCGGCGTACGCCGAGCTCGCCGAGAACCTCGCGCCGGTCGTCGAGCACGCGATGGCGGCGGGCGTCGTCGTCGGGCTCGAGCCGCTCAACCGTTACGAGACGAGCCTCGTCAACACCGTCGACCAGGGGCTGGAGGTCGTGCGGCGCCTGCCCGCGGCCGGCATCGGCCTCATGCTCGACGTCTACCACATGAACATCGAGGAGACGGACCTGCCCGCGGCGGTCGCGCGCGCGGGCGAGCGCATCGCGCACGTCCAGGTGTGCGGCAACGACCGGGGCGCACCCGGCAACGACCACCTCGACTGGCCCGCGCTCCTCGCCGCGCTCGACGCGACCGGCTACGACGGACCCCTCGTCATCGAGTCCTTCACGGCCGACAACGCGACGATCGCCACGGCCGCCTCCATCTGGCGGCCGCTGGCGCCGACCCAGGACGCCATCGCCGTCGATGGCCTGGCCCACCTGAAGGGACTGATGCCCACGCCGGAGCACCCGTAGCCGTAGTCGATCCACGACCGCAGCGCCGGCACGCCGCGGGATGACGACCACCCTTCCCGGACGACGACGTCCGGGTCCGCACGTCATGCCCCTGGAGGCACCCACGATGACCGCACGACGCCCACGCAGGGCGAGGTCCGTCGCGGCTCTGACCATCGGAGCGCTCGCGTTCACGCTCGCGCCCGTCACGATGGCCAGCGCCGCCGACGACCCCGTCCCCGCGGACGAAGAGCACAAGGTGCTCATCTTCACCAAGACGACCCAGTTCCGGCACAGCGAGGCGATCACGCAGGGCACCCCGGTGCTCGAGGCGGCGTTCGCCGAGGTCGGCATCGCGTCCGACCACACCGAGGACTCGACCGTCTTCAACGACGAGAACCTCGCGCAGTACGACGCCCTGGTCATGTTCCAGACGTCGGGCGACCCCTGGAACGCCGACGAGAAGGCGGCGCTCGAGCGCTACCAGCAGGCGGGCGGTGGCATCGTCGCGATCCACAACGCGACGGACATGCGCGGCAGCTACGGCTGGTGGGACGACATGATCGGGGCGCTCATGCCCGGTCACGCGGCCACCGGCACCAGCCCCGGCCTGCCAGGCACGGTCCGCGTGGAGGACCGCACGCACCCGTCGACCGAGCACCTGTCCCAGCGCTGGACGCGCGCGGACGAGTGGTACAACTTCTCGGCCAACGTCCGCGGTAGCGCGCACGTGCTCGCCACGATGGACGAGTCCACGTACGACGCGGGCGGCAACAAGATGGGCTACGACCACCCCATCTCGTGGTGCAAGCCCTACGACGGCGGCCGTGCCTGGATGACCGGCATGGGCCACTTCGGGGCGCACTACACGCAGGAGCCCGACTTCGTGCAGCACATCGTCGGCGGCGTGCAGTGGGCCGCGGGCCTCGTCGAGGGCGACTGCGGCGGCACCGACTGGGGCTCGTTCGAGAAGATCGCGCTCGACTCCAACACGAGCGCGCCGTTCGGCATGGACGTCGCGCCCGACGGCCGCGTGTTCTACACCGAGCTCGTGCGCGGGCAGATCCGCGTGTACGACCCGCGGACGCAGAACACCACGACCGCCATCACGATCCCCGTGTACTCGGGCGGCGAGGACGGCCTGCTCGGCATCGCGCTCGACAAGGACTTCGCCGAGAACGGGTACCTGTACCAGTACTACTCGCCGGCGAGCTCGAACGACTCCGACCCGGCGAACTTCTTCAGCCGCGTCTCGCGGTTCACGGTCTCCTCCGAGGGGCCCGGCTCCACGGTGATCGACCCGGCGTCGGAGAAGGTGCTCCTCGAGATCCCGGCCGGGCGTCTGCCCGACGAGCCGGGGCACACCGGTGGCGGCCTCCTCGTCGACCACGAGACCGGTGACCTGTACATCGGCGTCGGCGACGACGTGAACCCGCACTCCGAGCCGTCGGGCGGCTACGCGCCGATCTCGGAGCGGGACGGCACGTGGCACGACGCGCGCGCGACGTCCGCTAACACGAACGACCTGCGCGGCAAGGTCCTGCGCGTCCACCCCGAGGCCGACGGCACGTACTCGATCCCCGAGGGCAACCTCTTCGCCCCGGGCACCGAGAAGACGCTGCCGGAGATCTACGCGATGGGCTTCCGCAACCCGTTCCGGTTCACGATCGACGCGAAGACGGGCAACCTCGGCGTCGCCGACTACTCGCCCGACAACGGGTCGGACAACCCGGCCACCCGCGGCCCGGCCGGCATCGCCGAGTGGAACCTCATCAAGGAGCCCGGCTTCTTCGGCTGGCCCCTGTGCATGGGCAACAACGAGCCGTTCCGCGACGTGGACTACCGGACGAGCCCCGTCACCGTGGGTGACTTCTTCGACTGCGACAACCCCGTCAACGACTCCGTGAAGAACACGGGCCTCACCGAGCTGCCCCCGGCCCAGCCGGCGGACCTGTGGTACGGCTACCAGCGCTCGTCCGTCCCCGGTGCGATCAACGCCGGCGGCGGCCTCGCGCCCATGGGTGGCCCGTTCTACCAGTTCGACCCGGAGCTCGACTCGGACACGAAGTTCCCGGAGTCCTACGACGGCAAGGCCTTCTTCTACGAGTGGGCCCGCAACAAGATGTACACGATCGACCTCAAGGACCCCGAGGCCGCGCCCGGCGCGACCGACGTCGAGAAGGTCAACCCGTTCCTCCCGCAGGAGCAGTTCCTCGCCCCGATCGACTCCAAGTTCGGCCCCGACGGCGCGATGTACGTGCTCGACTGGGGCGGCGGCTTCGGCCGTGACAACCCGAACTCGGGCCTGCACCGCATCGACTACCTGTCGGGCTCGCGCTCGCCGGTGTCGAAGCCGGTCGCGACGCCGGACTCCGGCATCGCACCCCTCGAGGTGACGTTCGACGGCACCGGGAGCACCGACCCCGAGGGCGAGGAGCTCACGTACGCGTGGGACTTCGACGGTGACGGCACGACGGACTCCGAGTCCGCCGCGCCCAGCCACACGTACACCGAGAACGGCGTCTACGACGCGCGCCTCACGGTCACCGACCCCGCCGGCAAGGTGGGCACGGCGACCGTGCCGATCACGGTGGGCAACACGCGGCCCGAGGTCGACTTCGGCCTGCCGCCCACCGGCTCGTTCTTCAACTTCGGCGACGACATCACGTGGGACGTGTCGGTGACGGACGCGGAGGACTCGCCCGACGGCGAGGCGATCGACGACGAGCAGGTCATCATCCAGCCGGCGCTCGGTCACGACGCGCACGCGCACCCGGCCGAGCCGCTGCACGGCCGCACGGGCACCGTGGCGACGAGCCTCGGCGGCGGCCACGGCGAGGACATGAACGTCTTCTACGTGATCGACGCGCGCTACACCGACCGCGGCGGCGAGGGCGACGTGCCCGCGCTGACCGGCTCGGACACCACGCTGATCTTCCCGAAGAAGCGCGAGGCGGAGTTCCACGCGGCCTCCGACGGCACGACGACGATCCCGAGCCGGGACGTCGAGGGCGGCGGCTCCGTCATCACGGGCTCCAACGGTTCCTGGGCGTCGTACGACCCGGTGAGCCTCTACGGCGTGCAGGCGCTGAACCTGCGCGTCGCGGCGGCGGCCGAGGGCACGATCGAGCTGCGTCGTGACGCGGCCGACGGCGAGCTCCTCGGCACGGCCGAGATCCCGCAGACCGGGCTCGGCACGTTCACGGACGTGACCGTCGAGGTCACCGACCCGATGGAGCCGTTCACGCTCTACGTCGTCTTCCCGGGCGAGGGCGAGCGTCGCCTCAACTTCATCGAGGCCGACGGCAAGGGCGTCTCGGGTACGACCCGTCCCCAGGTCCGCATCACGTCACCGGAGGCGGGCGTCCGCCTCGACCAGGGCGAGATGACGGTCACCGCGGAGGCGGGCGACGCCGAGAACACCGTGACGCAGGTCGAGTTCTTCGTCGACGGCGAGTCGCTCGGCGTCGACGACACGGCTCCGTACGAGGCCACGTGGAACCCCACGGCGGACAACTACTACGAGCTGACCGCCGTCGCCACGAACGACAAGGGCCTGTACACGCGCTCGCGCGTCGTCCTCGCCCAGGTCGGTGACCTCTTCGCGGGGATGAAGACCTTCACCAACGCGAACGGCACGTTCGAGCAGCTCGCCGAGGGCAAGTACCTCGTCACCTCGGGCGGCGCGAACATGTGGCAGGGCACCAACGAGTACTCGACCATCTACCGTGAGCAGGGCGCCGACGAGAACTGGTCGGCGACCGTGAAGATCAACAGCCAGGGCAACTCGAACGGGTCCGCCAAGGCCGGGATCATCGTCCGCAACGACGTCACGCAGACGGCGAACTCGCAGGGCTACGCGGCCCTGGGCATGCGCCCGAGCGGCGGCTTCGAGTGGCTGCGCGGCAACTCCAGCGGTCAGCTCGCGACGTCGAGCAGCGCCAGCACGACGAGCTACCCCGCGTGGGTGCGCATCGTGCGCGACGGCGACCTGTACACGGCCTCCTGGAGCAAGGACGGCGAGAACTTCACGCAGATCGGCGAGCCGCAGGCCCTGCCGGGTGCGGCGTCCGTCCAGGACGTGGGTCTCTTCGTCACGGCGCACAGCACCACGGCGACGAGCGCGGTCGAGTTCCAGGACTTCGCGTTCGACGACGACCCGCAGACCGAGGAGCCCGGCGAGGAGACCCCGCCGCAGTGCCTCGCGGGCTCGTCCGACGAGTTCGAGGGCGACGCGCTCGACCCGCGGTGGACGGTCGTCCGCCAGGCCGAGGGCCAGCCGATCACCGTCGCCGACGGCCACGCCGTCCTGCCGGTCGTGCAGGGCGACATCAACGAGGCCGTGACCGGGCCGATCAGCTACCTCGGTCAGCCGGCACCCGCCGGGGCGTGGACGCTCGAGACCAAGCTCGACGTCCCGCTCGCCCGGCACTGGCAGCACGCCGGCCTCCTGGTCCACGTGACCGACGACGAGTACACCAAGCTCGCGTTCACGAAGAACCAGAACGGCAACCGTTTCCTCGAGTTCCAGACCGAGACCGGCGGGTCCCGGACGTGGCACGGCCAGACGAACGTCGCGGGCGACTTCCCGTCGACGATCCACCTGCGCCTCGTCTCGGACGGCTCGGCGATCACGGCGGCGTACTCGGCGGACGGCCAGGCCTGGACCGCGCTCGCGGGCTCGGCCCCCGTCAAGGAGGGTGCGACCTTCGGCGTCATGGCCGGCGGCGACACGGCGGCGGCGGACACTGTCGCGAAGGTCGACTACGTCCACGTGACGGGTGCCGGATCCGACGACGGCGAGCGCGAGCCGAGCGACGAGTTCGAGGGCGACGCCCTCGACGGCTGCCGCTGGGACGCGATCGTCCGGTACGACGGGTCGAAGGTCGCCGTCGCCGACGGCGAGCTGCGCATCACGACCCAGCCGGGCGACATCAACGCCGGGGACAACGGCGACCCGCGCAACTTCGTCCTCCAGACCGCACCGGAGGGTGACTGGGTCGTCGAGACGCGGTTCAAGGCGCCGCTCGCGCACCGGTGGCAGCTCGCGGGCCTCATCGCGTACGGCGACGACGACAACTACGTCAAGGCCGACGTGCTCGCGAAGAACGCGCCTGGCACGGCCCTGAACCTCGGCGCCGAGCTCGTCTCGGAGAAGGGCGGCCAGTTCGGCAACGGCGGCAACCGCCAGCTCGAGCTCGCGGACTCGACCGAGTCGGGCTACTGGTACCTGCGCCTCGAGAAGGTGGGGAGCACGTACCAGGGCTGGGTCAGCGACGGCGGGGTGAACTGGACGCCGCTGGGCGACCCGGTCACGAACGACGCCGCGCTGACCAAGGTCGGCCTCATGGCGATCGGCCCGGAGCAGGAGACGCCGGTCACGGTGGCGTTCGACTGGTTCCGTCTCACGACGGAGTCCGAGCCCGAGCCGACGGTCGACGTCGAGGTCACCGCCTCGGCCCGCTGCCTCGCGGGCAAGGCGTACCTCGCGCTCCGCGCGACGAACGCCGACGAGGCGCCCGTCGCGATCACCCTGACCACGCCGTTCGGCTCCAAGGAGTTCGGCGCGGTCGAGGTGGGGGCGAACGCCTACCAGTCGTTCGCGTCGCGTGCGACGTCGTTCGAGGCGGGCACGGCGACGGTCACGGCGACGCTCGGCGACGTCACGACCGAGATCGAGGTGCCGTACGACGCCGTGAGCTGCGGCTGACGGCGGGGCGGGGGGGGGGCGCCCCCCCCCCGCCCCCCCCCCCCCCCCCCCGGCGCCCGCCCCGGGGCGCGCGGC
>NZ_JBHXIC010000104.1:0-13456 GCF_042723955.1 Cellulosimicrobium cellulans
GCGGTACACGCCCCCCCCCGCGTGTCGGCCCCCGACCCACCCCCACCGCCCCGTCACCCGCGCGGCCGCCGCCGCGCGCGCCCGCTGGGCCGTGGCACGCCCGGAAGCCGCTCCGAGCGCGCCCGCGCCGCTGCCGATGCGGCCCTCGCCCGAGCCGTTCACCGAGCTCGACGCCCGGCGCCTCGGCCCGGTGCGTCGATACTTCGCCCGGCACCCGGTGGTCATGGACTGGGTCGTCGTCGCGGTGTTCGCCGTCCCGGGCGTGCTCTACGCGCTCCTCGCGGAGCAGCCCCGCGGCTCGACCCCGCTGTCGCTCGTCTTCTTCCTCCTCGGCGGGGCGCTCCTGTACTGGCGCCGCCGCCGGCCGGTGACCGTCGCGCTGGGGCTCACCGCGCTGGGCGTCCTGGCGATCGCCGCCACCGGGGACACGGCCGGGTTCGAGGTCGCGGGGATGTTCGCGGTCTACGCCGTCGCGGCGTCGCGCCCGTCGCGGATCGCCTGGCCCGTGCTCGCGATCGTCGTCCTGGCCCTGTCCGGTGCGACGCTCCTCTGGTACGACGTCGTCACGACCGACGACGGCGAGATCCTGCGCCAGAGCGTCGAGCCCGGCCGCGCGACCGTCGACCGCATCGTCGGCATCCTCGTCACGACCATCCTCTGCCTGGTCGCGCTCGCGATCGGCACCAACGTGCGTGCACGACGGCAGCACGTGTCCGACCTCGTCGAGCGGGCCAACTCCATCGCGCGCGACCGCGACCAGCAGGCGCAGCTCGCCGCCGCCGCCGAGCGCACCCGCATCGCGCGCGAGATGCACGACGTCGTCGCGCACTCCCTCACGGTCATGGTCGCCCTCGCGGACGGCGCCAAGGCGTCGGGCGCCAAGAACCCCGAGCTCGCGGGCCACGCGCTCGACGAGCTCACCGCGACCGGGCGGGCCGCGCTCGCCGACATGCGCCGCGTGCTCGGCGTCCTGCGCGAGCCCGGCGGCGAGCAGACCGTGCCGCTCGCGCCCGCGCACGAGACGCCCGAGCTCGAGGAGATCGTCGAGCGCTTCCGGACCGCGGGCCTGCCCGTCCGGCTCGTGCGCTCCGGCCCGCAGCCGACGCCCGGGCCCGCCCTGCGTCAGACCGCGCACCGCATCGTCCAGGAGTCCCTGACGAACGTGCTGCGCTACGCGCCCCTGTCCCCCATGGTCCTCGTCGAGGTCTCGCGCCGCGCCGAGCCCGGCGCGGACTGGCTCGAGCTGCGGGTCGTCAACCAGGCGGGACGTCGCCCGGGCGAGGGAGCGAGCGCCGACGACCGCGGGCTGCCGCCGTCGGTCGCGGAGCAGCACCCGCCCGGCGTCCCGGTCGGGACGGGCCGCGGCATCATCGGGATGCGCGAGAGGGCCGCCGTCTACGGCGGTACGGTGTCGGCGGGGCCGAGCGGCACGGGCTGGGAGGTGCGGGCGAGCCTGCGCCTCGACCTCGACCCCGGCCGGGAGACCGGCGGACGCGACGACGGACGGGAACGCACATGACGGACAGTGGCGCACCGACCCGGGTGCTGCTCGTCGACGACCAGGCCCTGCTGCGCATGGGATTCCGCATGATCCTCGCCGCGGAGGACGACATCGAGGTCGTCGGCGAGGCCGGGGACGGCGAGACCGGGATCGCGCAGGCCGCCGCGCTGCGGCCCGACGTCGTGCTCATGGACGTCCGCATGCCCGGGACCAACGGCATCGAGGCCACGGAGCGCATCGTGGCCGCGCAGCCCGAGTCGCGCGTCATCATCCTCACCACGTTCGACCTCGACGAGTACGCGTTCGCCGCGCTGCGCGCCGGCGCGAGCGGCTTCCTCCTCAAGGACGCCAAGCCGGGCGAGCTCGTCGGGGCCATTCGCGCCGTCGCGAGCGGTGACGCGGCGGTCTCCCCGCGCATCACGCGCCGCATGCTCGAGATGTTCTCGGGCCAGCTCCCCCAGGAGGGCACGAACGCTCCGGCCCCGGCCCAGACCGGTCTGTACGACCCGCGCCTCGCCGAGCTCACCGCACGTGAGCTCGAGGTCTTCGAGGCGCTGGGCGAAGGACTGACGAACGCCGAGATCGCCGAGCGGTTCGTCCTGTCCGAGGCGACGGTCAAGACTCACGTCGGCCGCGTGCTCGGCAAGCTCGGCCTCCGCGACCGCGTCCAGGCCGTCGTCCTGGCCTACGAGACGGGCGTGGCCCGCCCCTCCTGAGAGTACTCACCCACCTGGCCGCCAAGCAGAACCCCGGTTCGCCGAAGTAGAACCGTGGTTGGCCGAGGTAGAACCGTGGTCGCCATGCCCGACGGCGTTCTGGTCGCCCCGGGTGATCGCGGTGCCAGATCGCGCGGTCAGCGCGGGGCGCTCACCGCTGCCGGCCTCGCCGAGCGACCCGGCCGCCATGGGCACCCTGCCACGCCGGGGCGGCGACACCGACGACGGCGGGCGACCGACCGCCGTCGGGCACGACCACGCCAGGAGCTGACCCGACCCCGGCAGGCGACCGACCGCCGTCGGGCACGACCACGCCAGGAGCTGACCCGACCCCGGCGGGCGACCGACCGCCGTCGGGCACGGTGACCACAGTTCTACCTCGGCCAACCACGGTTCTACCTCAGCGAACTGCGGTACTACCTCGGCCAACCACGGTTCTACTTCGGCGGACCACGGTTCTACCTCGCGCAACCACGGTTCTCCCTCGGCTAGCCCGCGGTGGTCTCCGCGGCGGCTGCCTTCTCGGCCTCGGCCTGGGCTGCAGCCTCCTCCTTGGCGGCCTTCCTCGCCGCACGCTTCTCGCCGCGGCGCTCGGCGAGCGTGTACAGCACCGGCACGACGACGAGGGTCAGCAGTGTCGAGCTCAGCAGACCGCCGATGACGACGAGCGCGAGCGGCTGGGAGATGAACGCCCCGCCGCCGGTGATGCCGATCGCCATGGGGGTGAGCGCGAAGATCGTCGCCGCGGCCGTCATGACGATGGGGCGCAGGCGCTTGCGCGACCCTTCCATGACGGCGTCGTCGAGCGACCGGCCGCGCTCGCGGTACTGGTTGATGAGGTCGATGAGCACGATCGCGTTCGACACGACGATGCCGACGAGCATGAGCAGGCCGATGAGGGCCGGCACGCCGAGCGGCGTCGCGGTGGCGAGCAGCAGGAGCAGCGCGCCCGTCGCGGCGAACGGGATCGACACGAGCAGGATGAACGGCTGGAGGAGGCTGCGGAACGTCGCGACCATGACGAGGTAGACGATGAGGATCGCGACGAGCAGCGCGAGCCCGAGGTCGGCGAACGCGTCGGCCTGGTCGGACGCGACGCCGCCGATCTCGACCGTCGCCCCGCCGTCGAGCTCGAGGCCGTCGATCGCGGTCGTGAGCTCGGTCGTGAGCGCACCGAGGTCCTGGCCCGCGGGCGTGACCGAGATCGTCGCGCTGCGCTCGCCGTCGACGCGCGTGATCGAGGTGGGGACCTCGACCTCGGCGACCTCGGCGACCTGCGTGAGCGGCACGGGTCCGGCCGCCGTGGGCAGCACGACCTGCTCGAGCTCGGCGACCGTGGCCGGTGCCTGACCCGCGAGGACGCGGACCTGGACCGGGCCGTCGCCGAGGTTCACGGTGCCGATCGGTGCGGGCGACATCGTCCCCGCGACCGTCCCGGCCACCTGCGTCTCGGTGAGCCCGACGGCGGCCGCGGCGTCGCGGTCGACGGTCACCTGGACCGTGGACTGCGCCGAGGCGAGGTTGTTGGTGACCTGTGCCGCGCCGTCGGCGCCCTCCGCGAGCTCCTGCACGTCCGCGGCCGCGGCCGCGAGGGTCTCGGTGTCGGGGGCGCGGACGACGAGGTCGACCGTCGAGCTGCCGAACGCGGCGTCCGCCCCGGCGACCTCGATGCCCTCGCTCGCCTCCCCGCCCAGCCCGGAGACGGCGTCGCGCACGTCCTCCTGGGCGGCGACGGCGTCGGCGTCCGCGTCGAGCGTGACGGCGAACGTCGCCGTCGGGGACCCGCCGCCGCCGAAGAACGCGGCCTCGGGGCCGCCCGCGGTGCCGACGGTCGTCTGCACGGTCGCGACGCCGTCGACGTCGAGGAGGGCCTGCTCGACGTCGCGCGCCGCGGCGTCCTGCGCGTCGAGCGACGTGCCGGGCGCGAACGACTCGGTGACGGTGAGCGTGTCCTGGCCGGTGTCGCCGAGGAAGTTGGTCTCCAGGCGCGGCACGAGCGCGAGCGTCCCGGCGAGGATCGCGACGGACACGCCCAGGGTGATCACGGGGTGGCGCAGCGCCGCGCGCAGCGTCGGGACGTACCCGCGCTGCCACAGCCCGCGACGCTCCTTGGCCTCGGCCGTGGCACGGGCGCGCTCGCCCGCGAGACGCGCGGCCTCGGGGTCGGCCGGGACGGGCGGGGACTTGATGAACCAGTACGCGAGCACCGGGACGATCGTCAGCGCGACGAAGAGCGACGCGAGCATCGCGATGGCCACGGTGAGCGCGAAGGGCCGGAAGAGCTCGCCGACCATGCCGCCCACGAGGGCGATCGGCAGGAAGACGGCGACGGTCGCCACGGTCGAGGCGGTGATCGCGCCCGCGACCTCCTTGACGGCCCCGATGATGGCGCCCACCTTCTCCTCGCCGTACGACAGGTGCCGCTTGATGTTCTCGATGACGACGATCGAGTCGTCGACCACGCGGCCGATCGCGACCGTCATGGCGCCGAGCGTGAGGATGTTCAGCGTGTAGCCCGTGGCGTTCATGACGATGAAGGTCACGAACAGCGACAGCGGGATCGACACGGCCGAGACGAGCGTCGAGCGGAGCGACGCGAGGAAGAGCAGGATCACGACGACCGCGAAGAGGAGACCGAGGAGCCCCTCGGTCGCGAGGCCCTCGATGGACTCCTCGATGAACGGCGCCTGGTCGAACACGACCTCGACGCGCACGTCCTGAGCCTCGAGCACGCCGGAGAGGTCGTCGACCGCGTCCTGGACGGCGTGCGACACCTCGACCGTGTTGCCCGCGGGCGTCTTGGTGATCGCCACCGCGAGCGCGTTCTCGCCGTCGAGGCGCGAGTACGACGTCGCGGGCTCGGGTCCCGCGGTCACGGTCGCGACGTCGCCGAGCGCGACGGGCGCGGTGCCCGGCGCTGCGGTCGGGGACACGAGCGGCAGCGCGGCGAGCTCGTCCACGGTCGTGACGGCCGTGCCGACCTGCACGCTGAGGGTCCGGTCGCCGTCGGAGACGGTCCCCGCCGGGATCACGACGCCGTTGTCCTGGAGGATCGTGGAGACCTGCGCGGGGCTGAGCCCGGCGGCGGCGAGCGCGGCCGGGTCGAGGTCGACCGTGACCTGCTGGTCGGCGATGCCGCTCACCGCGACGCTGCGCACGCCCTCGACGTCCTCGAGCGCCGGGACGACGCTCGACGTGACGGTGTCGGCGAGCGCGGCGTCGTCCGAGCCGCCGGACACGGCGAGCTGGATCACGGGCAGGTCGTCGACGGAGCCTGTCACGACCTGCGGTTCGACGTCCTCGGGGAGCTGGGACTGGAGCCGCGTGATCGCCGTCTGGAGCTGGGAGGCCGCGGCGTCCATGTCGGTGCCGTACGCGAACTGCACGGTCGTCACGGACATGCCCGTCGACGACGTCGACGTGACGTCCTCGACGCCCTTGACGGCGCGCGCTGCCGTCTCGACGGGGACGGTCACCTGCTGCTCGACGATCGCCGGGGCCGAGCCCGGGTAGACGCCGACGACGGCGGCGGTCGGGATCTGCAGGCTCGGGATGAGCTCCTGCTTGAGCGATCCCATGCTGATGACGCCGAAGATCGCGATCGCGACCGTGGCGAGCGCGACGAGCGCGCGGTTGGCCAGCGACAGCCGGGCAAGACGGGACACGGAGCCTCCAGGGGTTCCAGGTCGGGTGGGAGACGACGTCGGCGTCGCGATTTCGTTAGCGTAACGCGAAGCATCTCGGGATGGTTCCCGCTCCCCCCGATAGAGTCTGCGCCGTGACCCACCCCGCCGACGACGAGCGCGCGGCGCTCGCGCGGCGCCTCGAGGACGCGCAGCGGCGCCTCGCCGACCTGCTCCTCGCGCAGCGGCTCGAGCCCTTGCTCCGGACGACCCTCACGGTCCCCCAGCTCCGCGCGCTCGCCGTCCTCCAGCTCGACGGCGAGACGAGCTCGCACCGGCTCGCCGAGGTGCTCGGCATCTCCCCCGCGACGCTCTCCGGCATCGTGGACCGGCTGGAGGCGGCGGGGATGGCCGCGCGCCGCCCCGACCCGCAGGACGGCCGCGTGCGCCTCGTCGCCGCGACGCCGCGGGGCGCCGCCGCCGTGCGCCGGATCGCGGCCCAGGAGGACGAGCCCCTGACGGACCTGCTCGACCGGCTCGACGTCGCGGACCTGCGCGCCCTGACCACAGGCCTCGAGGCGCTCACCGAGGCAGCGCGCGACCTGCGCGCCGACTCCGCCGAGACATGAGGATCCGCCCCGGAATCGCCTGATCCGGGGGCGGATCCTCACGTCTCGAGGGGTCCGGCGCCGTCAGGCCTCGCCCAGCGCCTCCTCGGGCGTCCCCTCGACCGCGCGTGCCCGCCGGTTCCAGCGCGACCACAGGACACGCTCCCCGAGCTCCCCCGCCATGCGGTGGCCGAACGCCAGGAAGACGGCCACCCCGAGGACGAGCACGCCCGCCCCGAGCCAGAACGGCGCGGTCGCGGAGACCGGGTGCAGCAGGCCCGCGATGACCGGGGCGGGAGCGGCGAAGCCCCAGCGCACGAGGTTGAACGCCCCGGTCGTCACGCGCCGGTCCGGGTCGCCGAGCGCGAGCGACAGGTCGGTGAGGTTCGCGTTGGCGATCCCCATGAACACGCCGGCACCCACGAGCACGACGACGGACCACGCCGTCCCGAGGTCGAGCGCCAGCAGGACCAGCGCGACCAGCACGCCCACGATCGCGATGCCGAGCGTCTGGACCGCGCCCACGCGGTGGGCGAGCCGGTGCCCGACGACGAGGATCCCGACCGCGAGCCCCACGCCCCACGCGGTGAAGACGAGGCCCAGCGGCACGACGTCGAGCCCGAGGAACACGGGCGTGTACCCGAGCACGATAAAGAAGCAGAAGTTGTACGCGGCCGTCACGGCGGCGAGCGCGAGGAAGCCGGGCTTGCGGAAGAGGCGGAACACCTGACCGAGCCGCAGGGGCGCGGGCTTCTCGGCCGGGTCCTTGAGACGGGTCACGGACACGAGCAGCGCGACGAGCATGAACACGCCGCACACGAAGAACGGCACGCGCCACGAGATGCCGCCCAGCAGACCGCCGAGCAGGGGCCCGACCGCGAAGCCGAGCCCCACGCACGTCTCGAAGAGCTCGACGACCCACTCGCGGTCGTTCGCGAGCGAGACGAGCAGGACCATCGCGGTCGCGAAGAACATCGCGTTGCCGAGGCCCCACAGGCCGCGCAGCGCGGCGAGCTGGCCGATGCTCGTGCTCAGGGCCGCGAGCACCGCCGCCACGGCAACGAGGCTCACGCCGGTCGCGAGGATCTTCTTGTAGCCGAAGCGCCCGGTAGCCATGACGGCGGGGATCATGCCGAGCGCCATGACGGCGATGTACGCCGTGAAGAGGAGCTCGATCTGCCACGTCGAGGCTCCGATCTCCTCGCCGATGACCGGCAGGATCGGGTCGACGACGGCGATGCCGGCGATCGCGAAGAACGCCGTGAGGGCGGTCGCGTAGATGGCGGTGCGGTTCGGTTCGTTGCGCGGGGAGGCCACTGCGTCGCACTTCCTGGTCGGGGGGAGGGGGTCGCTTGCCTGCAAGGTCGAGGCGACGGCTTTATCTGTATCTAACAGATAAGTATCTGTAGAATACACCCATGACGGTTGCCGAGGGAAACGATCGAGCATCCCGACCCATGTCCGACGGCGCGAACGCGCGCGACGATGCGGCCGCGCACGACGTGCTCGGCGCGATCGAGCTGGAGGTCGCGCAGCTCCTGCGCCGAGCCGAGCGCACGCGCGCCTCCGGGGCGGCGGGCACGTCGCGGCGCGGCGGGACGCTCGATCGCTCCGGCTACCTCCTGCTCCACACGCTCGGGACGCACGGTCCGCTCCACGTCAACGCGCTCGCGGAGCAGCTCGGCCTCGACGCCTCCACCGTGACCCGGCAGGTCGTCGCGCTCGAGCGGGCGGGGCATGCCCGCCGTGCTCGCGACCCCCACGATGGCCGCGCCGTCGTGGTCGAGCCGACGAGCGCGGGCCTGGACGAGCTCGCCGCGCACCGGGACGCGCGGACCGCGCTCTACGCCGACGTGCTCGGCGACTGGTCGCGCCTCGACCGCGCGCTGCTCGCCGAGCTCCTCGGACGGCTCAACGACGACCTCGACGCCTACCGCCGACGACGCGACGCCCGGTAGGCCGCCCGCGCGGCCTCGAGCACCGGCTCAGGGGGACGGGAGCGCCCACCGGATGAGCCGCGTGACGGCACCGCCCGCGGGTCGCGCCCACCGCGCCGGCAGCCCGCGCACGCGGGGCATCCCGGCGCGGGCCCACGCGGGCAGCGACTCGCGCGCGGCGACGGCCAGCCCGGCGTACGCCGGTCGCGCCGGCCACGGGAGCGGAGGCTCGACCAGCAAGAACCGCGCGGCGTCGAGCGCCGACGGCGTGAGCGAGAGCACCGGGCGGTAGTCCTCGACCGCCGCGTCCAGCTCGCGGAAGGTCAGCGGCGGGTCCACCACCCCGAGCTCCCGCCCGACGACGGCGGCCTGGGCGACGTACTCGTCGCACCCCTGCGCGTCGAGCGGGTCCCGGCCGAACGACTGGTGCGCGACGAGGAAGCTCTGAGTCTCGGCGACATGGACCCAGCGCAGCAGCTCGGGGTCGCTCGCGCGGTAGGGGCGCCCGTCCGCCGTGCGGCCGCGGACGCGCTCGTGCACCGCGCGGACCGCCGCGACCGCCCGCTCCGCGTCGTCGGCCGTGCCGAAGGTCGTCACGGCGATGAAGGTCGACGTGCGCTGGAGCCGGCCCCACGGGTCGCCCCGGTAGCCCGAGTGCGCGGCGACACCGGCCATGGCCAGGGGGTGCAGGCTCTGGAGCAGCAGGGCGCGCAACCCCCCGACGAACATCGACGCGTCGCCGTGCACGCGCTGGACCGGCGATCCGCGCTCGAACCAGCGTGGGCCCGGCGCCTTGTGGATGCGCGCCCGCGTGGCGGTCGCGTCCGGGCCGGCGACGCGGAGGAAGATCGCGCGCTCCGCCGCACCGCGAGCCCGCTCCACGACGTGCGTCATGGCGTCGATGCTCGCACCCCCTCCCTCACCTCGCGCGCCCGCCGCGGACGACTTCCATCCATCCAAAGATTTCATTGCAAAGAATCTCTTGCAAACATGTCTTTGGATCGGTAGCCTCGTCGCATGAGCACCGACGGCGACACCACACCCCCGAGCGCCGAGCGCCACCCGGCGCTCGGCCCGGCACAGCTCAAGGCGCTCGCACACCCGCTGCGGGTCCAGATCCTCGACCTGCTCTCCACCCACGGCGCGCTCACGGCGAGCCGCCGCGCCGCCCGCGGGGGCGAGTCCAGCGGGTCGACGAGCTACCACCTGCGCCAGCTTGCCCGGCACGGCTTCGTCCGCGAGGTCGCCGGTCGCGGCACGACCCGGGAGCGGTGGTGGGAACGCCCGCCGGGCGGGTTCACCGTGAGCATGCCCGACGACGAGACCGAGGACTCCGCGGCGACGCTCGCCGGCGCGATGGTGAGTCGCGAGTTCGAGAACGCCCGCGCCCGCAAGATCCAGGCCTTCCTGGAGCGCTCCTCCGAGCTCCCGGCACGGTGGCTCGACGGCGCGCGCCTCACCACCGCCAGCATGTGGCTCACCGCCGAGCAGATGGACGAGGTCGCGGACGCCTGGGACGCCCTCGACGCGACGCTGCACCGTTTCCAGGGCCAGGAGCAGATGCCCGGCGCCCGCCCCGTGCAGATCCACTTCAACGTGTTCCCCACGATCGACGGCAAGGAGAACCCCTCATGAGCGCGTACTCCCCCACCCTTCCCCGCACCGCCGAGCCGCGTGGCGCCGACCGACTGCTCGTCGTCGTCGGCTCGGCGCTGTCCGACCTCGGGCGCCGTCGCGCCGCGGCGCGCGCGCAGGCACGAGGCGAGCGGATCACCGCCGCGCCCGGCACGGTGTCGACGCCCGCGGCCGACCGGCTCCACGTGGCGGCGGAGCACACCCTCGACCGCGCCGCGATGTCGCGAGCATCCCTTCTGCCCTGAACGTCCTGAGATTCCACCCGCATGGGGACTGCTCCCCATGTCGAGGGCCGGGCCCGCTCGGTTACCCTCGACGGGGCGTTCTGTGGGCACAGACGCGCGTCTCCCCCTCTCTCGCCATCCCGGCTCGACAGGATGACGCGGTCCGGTGTGCCCCGACCAGGAACTTAGGGAGCATTGGTGGGCCTTCTCTCGAGCATCCGCGAGCATCGTCGTACCGTCGCGTCGGTGAGCACCGTGTCGGTGTTCTCGACGGCGTTGGTGGGGATGGCGCTGTTCTACGAGGGCGAGGCCACGGCGGACGTGGACCTGAACGACTCGGGCGTGTGGGTGACGAAGACGTCGGCCGGGTTGCTGGGTCGGTTCAACTACGAGTCGCAGGCGTTGGACGGGACGTTGAACGCGGGCAGCGCGTCGTTCGACGTGCAGCAGGACGCGGGGCGGGTGCTGCTGGACGACGCCGGGACGAGCACCGCGTCGCCGGTGAGCGTGGCGCACCTGAAGCTGGACGGGCAGCTCCGTCTCCCGGCAGGGGCGCAGGTGGTGACCGGCGGGGCGACGACCGCGATCCTCGACGGTGAGGAGGGCCTGCTGTGGGTGCTGCCGTTCGACGGCGCGACGTCGTTCGACCCGGAGAAGCTGGACCCCGTGGTCGAGGTCGGTGGTGAGGGTGCGCTGACCGTGTCGCAGGACGGCACGGTCTTCGCGGCGATCCCCTCGACGGGAACGTTGTGGACGGTGGCGACCACGTCGAAGGGCACGGCGGACGGCGAGGCGTCGTCCACCGCTCTTCCGGTGAGCAAGGGTGCCGAGGTCGAGGTGACCGTGGTGGGCGACGAGCCGGTGGTGCTCGACCGGTCCGCGTCGCACCTGATCCTGCCGGGCGGGAAGAGCGTGGCGATCGAGGGTGGTGGTGACGCCCGCCTGCAGCAGCCGTCGCAGTCCTCCGACGTCGTCGCGGTCGCCACGGCGGACGCCCTCGTCGCGCAGCCGCTGAAGGGTGGTGACGCGCAGCGCCGCGCAGCGCAGGGCGTGCCGGCGGCGCCCGTCCAGCTCGGTGCGTGCACGTACGGGGCATGGGCCTCGACCGGCCAGGTGATCCGTGACTGCGACGGGACGGGTCGGGACGTCGACGAGCGGCTCGAGGGCCTGGATCCCCAGACCCGCCTGGAGTACCGGGTGAACCGGCACGTGATCGTGCTGAACGACCTGTCGGCGGGGACGTTGTGGATGGCGGCGGACGAGTACCAGAAGGTCGACGACTGGGACGTCCAGATGCCCGAGGAGGCCGAGGGCGAGGAGTCCGACGCCGAGCTGACGAACCCCGAGCAGGTGGACCAGTTCATCGCGGACCGGACCCAGCCGAACAAGCCGCCGCAGCCCAAGGACGACTCGTTCGGGGTGCGCCCCGGGCGGACGGCGATCCTGCCGGTGCTGGGCAACGACGTGGACCCGGACGGAGACGTCATGACCGCGTCGCTCGCGGGGGACTCCCCGGCCAACGCGACGGTGCAGGCGATCATGGGCGGCGCGGCGCTGCAGGCCGTGGTGCCCGAGGACGCCGAGGGCACGGGCACGTTCCGGTACTCGGTCGCCGACGGGCGTGGGGGCGTGGCCGAGGCCGGCGTCACGCTGAAGGTGTCGCCGTGGGGGGAGAACGCGGCGCCGGAGCAGACCGGTGACCCGGTGCTGCGGGTCGGGCAGGGCGGTCGGGCCACGATCAAGGTGCTGCCGTACTTCAAGGACCCCGACGGCGACGACCTCTACCTGGCCTCCGCGGCGGCGACCGTCGCGGGTGACGACGTGCGCTCGCGCCCGGACGGGACGGTCGAGTTCCGCGACGGCGGGGGCTCCACCGGCCGCAAGATCGTGACCCTGCTGGTCTCCGACGGCGAGATGTCCTTCGAGGGCAAGCTGCTGGTCGACGTGGTGCCCGGGCCGCAGCCGCCGGTCGCGGTGAACGACCACGTGGTGGTCCCGGCGGGTCAGCCGGTCACGGTCGAGCCGTTGCGCAACGACACCGACCCGAACGACGACGAACTGCGCCTGGCGTCGGTCTCGGAGTCCGCGCCCGCGGAGATCACGCCGAACTACGACGCGGGCACGTTCACGTTCCTGTCGATGGAGCCGCGCTCCTACGACCTGACCTACCAGGTCACCGACGGTCCGAACGCGACCACAGGTCTGGTGCGGGTAGACGTCCTGCCGCCGTCGGAGGCCGAAGGCGCCCCGATCGTGGTGACCGACACCGCCCTGCTCCCGGCAGGCGGGTCGACCCTGGTCGACGTGCTGGCCAACGACACCGACCCAGCCGGCGGGGTCCTCGTCGTGCAGTCCGTGCGCGTCCCGGCCGACGCCGGCGTGTCGGTGGCGATCCTGGCCCACCAGATGCTCCGGGTGACCGAGATCCGGCGCCTGGACGCGCCGGTGACGGTGGAGTACACGGCCTCCAACGGGACCGAGACGGCGACGGGTCAGGTGCGCGTCATCCCGGTGCCGGCGCCGACGCGGTTGCAGCCGCCGCAGGCGGCGGCGGACGAGGTCACGGTGCATGCCGGGGACGTGGTGACGATCCCGGTGCTGAAGAACGACACCCACCCCGACGGGCTGGAGCTGTTCTTGCAGCCCGAGCTCGAGCAGGACGTGGACCCGGCCCTGGGCGAGGCGTTCGTCTCGGAGGACACGCTGCGGTTCAAGGCCGGTCCCGAGGCCGGGACCGCGTACGCGATCTACCGGGTGCGCGACGTCAACGGGCAGGAGGACTCCGCCCAGGTCACGATCCGCATCCGCGACGGGGAGGACAACGCACCCCCGCAACCGCGCGAGATCGAGGCCCGCGTGCTGTCCGGGTCCAGCGTGCGCATCGCGGTCCCCCTGGACGGGATCGACCCCGACGGCGACTCCGTCCAGGTCACCGGCATCGCGACCCCCGCGAGCAAGGGCACTGCCCGGGTCGTGGACGGCCAGATCGAGTACGCGGCGTCCAAGAACGCGACCGGGCACGACACGTTCACCTACTCCGTGCTCGACGCCCGCGGCGCCACCGCCGTCGGGACGGTCCAGGTCGGCATCGCCCGGCCCGCCGAGACCAACCAGCCCCCGGTGGCGGTGGACGACGAGATCACGGTCCGGCCCGGGCGCACGGTCTCGGTCGCGGCCCTGGTCAACGACACCGACCCCGACGGCGACCAGGT
>NZ_JBHXIC010000105.1:0-13181 GCF_042723955.1 Cellulosimicrobium cellulans
GGGGGCGGTCTCATCCCAAGGGGGTGGTTTTCGTGTCGGGCCCCGTTCGCCAGGTAAGGGGGGTCCCCCAACCCCCCCCGGCCGCGGCGTCGTCAAGCCTTGGTCGGTCCTCGCCCGGGCGACCGCAGCCCTCCCTCGCATGACCAGGGTTCTACCTCGGCAGACCAGCGTTCTACCTCGCGCGACCACGGTTCTATCGCGGCACACCGGGGTTCTACCTCGGCGGGACCGAGTGCTAGCGGGTGGGGGCGAGGGTCGTGGAGTCGCGGACCATGAGCTCGACAGGGAGGACGTCGTCGGGGGTGGTCGCGAGGGCGAACGAGCCGTCGGCGTCGGCGGCGGCGCCGCGACGCGTACCGAGGGCCGCGACCAGGCGGTCGACGGCGCGGGCGCCGAGGCGCGCGAGGTCGGTGCGGACCGTGGTGAGCGGGGGCGAGGCGAGGGTCGCGACGAACGTATCGTCGAACCCGACGACGCTGAGGTCGCGCGGGACGTCGACGCCGCGTTCGCGCAGACGTGCCACGAGGCCCAGGGCGACGAGGTCGTTGTAGGCGAGCACCGCCGTCGCGCCCGACGCGACGACGAGGTCGGCTGCGGCGCGACCGCCCTCGACGCGGGGGCGGAACGACCCCACGGTGACGGTCTCGACGTCCGGGTAGCGCTCGCGGGCGACGTCGAGGCCCGCTCGGCGCCGCGCGTCGGACCACGACCGGTCGGGCCCGCCGACGTACGCGACGCGGCGGTGTCCCAGCGCACGCAGGTGCTCGACGGCGAGGAGGACGCCGTGCGCGTCGTCCGAGGAGACGGAGGGGATGCCGTCGTGGCGGAGGTTGACGAGCACGACGGGGGCGTCGCGCACGGCCTGCAGGTCCGCCTCGGCCGCGCGAGGGGAGCACAGCACGAGCCCGTCGGTCTGGGACCGCAGCCCGGTCACGAGCTCCGTCTCGAGCGCGGGGTCCTCCCCCGCGTCGACGACGAACACGGCGTGGCCGGTCTGGCGCGCCCGCGCCTGCACGCCCTTGGTCACCGACGCGAAGTACGGGTTCTCCAGGTCGGGCACGACGAGCCCGAGGGCCCCGGTGCGGCCCGCGCGCAGGCCGCTCGCCGCGCGGTTGGGCCGGTATCCCAAGCGGTTCGCGACCGCGACGACGCGGTCGCGCGTCTCGGGGGCGACGCGCTCGGGCTCGGCGAGGGCGCGGGAGACCGTGGAGATCGACACCCCGCTCTCGCGGGCGACGTCACGGACGGTGACCACGGCTGCCTCCTCGGCGCTCGGGCCCCACGGGGAGACGGGGCTGCGAACGATTGTAGCCCTCGGGGTCGATGACACACCGGAAAGCCGATGAAGTAGGATGCAAACGTTCGCAACGACGCCTCTGGAGGAACCCGTGACGAGCACGGCCCACCTGGACCCGACCACCGCGACGGCGCCGTGGTCCCTGCACCCCGACCGCGCGCTCCCCGCCGACCCCGTGCTCCGACCGCTCGCCCGCGAGGTCTATGCCGCGACGCGCGACCTGCCGATCGTCTCGATGCACGGCCACGTCGACGTCGCGCTCTTCGCCGACGACACCCCGTTCGGCGACCCCGCCGCGCTGTTCGTCACGCCCGACCACTACCTCGTGCGCATGCTCGTCGCGCAGAGCACGTCACCGCACGGCTCGCCGGGCGTGCGCGGGGTCCAGGACCTCGGGGTCGCGCCCGTGCCCGGCGCCCCCGTCGGCACCGCCCCCGCGGAGACCGATCCGCGCGAGATCTGGCGCCGGTTCTGCGCCGGGTGGCACCTGTTCCGCGGCACCCCGACGCGCTACTGGACCGAGCACGCGCTCGTCGAGGTCTTCGGCGCCCCGGTGAAGCCGTCCGCCGCGACCGCGGACGCGCTGTACGACCACCTGGTCGACCGGCTCGCGCGCCCCGAGTACCGGCCGCGCGCGCTGTTCGAGCGGTTCGGCCTCGAGCTCCTCGCGACGACCGACCCCGCGCAGTCCCCCCTCGCCGACCACGCGCGCCTCGCCGCCGACGGTTGGGGCGAGCGCGTCGTGCCCACGTTCCGCCCCGACCCGCTCCTGCACGTCGACCGCGCCGACTGGGCCGCGCAGGTGGCCGAGCTCGGCGCCGCGGCGGGGACGGACGTCGTCGACTACCGCTCCTACCTCGACGCGCTCCGCGCACGCCGCGCCGCGTTCGTCGCGGCCGGCGCCCGCGCGACCGACCACGGTCACCTGACCGCCGACACCACACCGCTCGACGACGCCGACGCCGCCCGTGTCCTCGACCGCGCGCTGCAAGGCGAGGCCACGGCGGCCGAGGCGCGGGCGTTCTCCGCGCACATGCTCTTCCAGATGGCCGCGATGTCGGCCGAGGACGGGCTCGTCATGCAGCTCCACCCGGGCGTCCTGCGCGACCACTGCGCGGGCGTCGCGCAGGCCTACGGGCCGGACAAGGGCTACGACATCCCCGAGCGCACCGAGTACGTGCGCGCGCTGCGCCCCGTCCTCGAGGCGTTCGGGCACCACCCGGGCTTCCGGATGATCGCGTTCACCGTCGACGAGGACACCTTCTCGCGCGAGCTCGCCCCCCTCGCGGGCGTCTACCCGGCGCTGCGCCTCGGCGCCCCGTGGTGGTTCCTCGACACGCCCGACGGCATGCGCCGCTTCCGCGAGGCCGCGACCGACTCCGCCGGCTTCTACAACACGAGCGGGTTCGTCGACGACACGCGCGCGTTCTGCTCCATCCCCGCCCGCCACGACCTCGCGCGCCGCATCGACGCCGGCCACCTCGCGCGCCTCGTCGCCGAGCACCGGCTCGACCTCGACGAGGCCCTCGAGACCGCCGTCGACCTCGCCTACCACCTGCCCAAGGCCTCCTACCCCATCCCCGCCCCCCGCTGAGTGCGGGCTTTTGCTGTTCGAGAGCCGTCTGGACGGCAAATGCCCCGCACTCACGCTCGAGACGTTCCCCCGGAGAGACCCGTGACCACCCCGGATGCCTCGTTCGTGCACCCCGCCTGGCTGCCCGACGCCGCGACCGCCTTCCTGCGCGGACGCACCGTCCGCGTCGTCGGCGACGGCCCGCTCGCCGACACCGTCCGCGACGAGGCCCGCCGCGCGGGCGCCGTCCTCGTGGACGACGGCGACGCCGACCTCGTCCTGCGCGACACCGGCGCCGTCCCCGGCGGGGAGGGCTTCGACGTCGCGCGCCGCGACGGTCGTCTGGACGTCGCGGCGGACGACGACGCGGGCCTCGTCCACGCCTGGTTCCACGTCGTGCGTACCGGGACGACGAGCCTGGCCGACGACCGCACGGGGCGGCACGAGCCCGCGCACGCGCTGCGGATGCTCGACCACTGGGACAACGTCGACGTCCACCCGGTCATGGGACAGGTGGAGCGCGGGTACTCCGGCGGCTCGATCTTCTACGCGGACGGGCGCGTGCGCGAGGACCTGTCGCGCGTCGAGCAGTACGCGCGCCTGCTCGCGGCGACGGGCGTGAACCGGGTCGCGATCAACAACGTCAACGTGCACGCGCGCGAGGCGCGGCTGCTCACGGACGGCCTGCCCGACGTCGCGCGCGTCGCCGCCGCGTTCCGGCCGTGGGGCGTCCGCGTGCACCTGTCGGTGAGCTTCGCGTCGCCGATCGTGCTCGGCGGGCTCACGACGTCGGACCCGCTCGACCCGGGCGTCCGGGCATGGTGGGCGGACGCCGTCGCCCGCGTGTACGAGGCGATCCCCGACTTCGGCGGGTTCGTCGTCAAGGCGGACTCCGAGGGCCAGCCGGGGCCGTTCGCGTACGGACGGGACCACGCCGACGGCGCGAACCTCCTCGCGCGCGCCCTCGCCCCGTACGGCGGCACGGTGCACTGGCGCGCGTTCGTCTACAACCACACGCAGGACTGGCGCGACCGGTCGACCGACCGGGCGCGTGCCGCCTACGACCACTTCGCCCCGCTCGACGGGCGCTTCGACGAGAACGTCGTGGTACAGGTCAAGCACGGCCCGATGGACTTCCAGACGCGCGAGCCCGTGTCCCCCGTGCTCGCCGCGATGCCGCGCACGCGCCTCGCCGTCGAGCTCCAGGTGACGCAGGAGTACACGGGCCAGCAGCGCCACGTGTGCTACCTGGGCCCGTGGTGGAGCGAGATCCTGCGGTTCCGACCGTGGGGCACGGTCGAGGGCGACGACGGCTCCCCCACCGTGTCCGACGTCGTCGGGGGCACCGGCCCGGGGGCCTCGCCCCAGGTCGCGGCCGCGCGCGGCGGCGGGATCGCCGCGGTGTCCAACGTCGGCGACGACGCGTTCTGGACCGGTCACCCGCTCGCGCAGGCGAACCTCTACGCGTTCGGGCGCCTCGCGTGGGACCCGACGCTCGACCCGACCGCCGTCCTCGACGAGTGGGTCTCGCTGACGTTCGCGACGCCGTCGGTCGCGGGTGACGACCGCACCCTCGACCCGGACGTCCGGGCGGCGGTCCACGGCGTCCTCGACGACTCGTGGCGCACCTACGAGGCGTACACCGCGCCGCTCGGCGTGGGCTTCATGGTGAACCCGGGGCACCACTACGGGCCGTCCGTCGACGGCTACGAGTACTCGCCGTGGGGCACGTACCACTTCGCCGACCGCGACGGGATCGGGGTCGACCGCACGCGCGCGACCGGCACCGGCTACACCGGCCAGTACCCCGCGCCCTGGCGCGACGTCTACGAGTCGCTCGACACGTGCCCGGACGAGCTGCTGCTCTTCTTCCACCACGTGCCGTACGAGCACGTGCTGCACGACGGCACGAGCGTCGTCCAGCACGTGTACGACACCCACTTCGCCGGCGTCGAGCGCGTCGAGGAGTACGTCCGCACGTGGGAGGGGCTGCGCGACGCGGTCGACGACGCGGTGTTCGAGCGGGTCACCGAGCGCCTCGCGGAACAGCTCCGCTCGGCACACGAGTGGCGCGACCAGGTGTGCACCTACTTCCTGCGCGCGTCCGGCGTGGCCGACGCGCACGGCCGCACGATCTACTGAGCACGTGACACAGCCCGCGACCGAGCCCGTGGCCACCCCCGCGACCCCGCCCGGCACGACCGCGCCCTCCCCCGAGGCGCACGGGATCCCGTCCGCCGCGGTCCTCGAGCTGCTCGACGCGCTCGAGCACGGCGGGCTCGACCCGCACGGCCTCGTCGTCGCGCGCGACGGCGTCCCCGTGGTCGAGGCGTCGTGGGCGCCGCACGACGCGCCGCTTCCGGGCCTCGTCTATTCCGTCTCGAAGACGTTCACCGCGCTCGCCGTCGGGCACCTCGTGGCAGAGGGACGCCTCACGGTCGACGACCTCGTCGGGGAGGTGCTCGGCCTGCCCGACCCGACCGGCCTCACCGTGCGGCACCTGCTGACGATGAACACCGGTCACACGTCCGGGCAGCTCGCCGAGATCGGGTTCGACCTCCCCCGCCTGCTCGCCACCCCGCCCGAGCACGCCCCGGGCACGCACTTCGCGTACAGCTCGCCCGCGTCGCGCGCGCTGTCGGAGGTCGTCACGGCGGTCACGGGTGAGCGACTCCTCGACTACCTGCGACCCCGCGTGCTCGACCCGCTGGGGGTCGAGCACCCGTGGTGGGTCCCGCTCGGTGCGATCGACCAGGGGTTCTCGGGGCTGCACCTGACGACCGCCGAGATGGCGCGCCTCGCCGTCGCGATGGCCGACGGCGGCCGGTACGCGGGCGTCACGGTGATCCCGCCCGCGTGGCTGGCCGCGATGCGCGAGCCGTGGTCCGACACGGCCGAGCACGGCGGCGCCCCCGGGGTGGCCGGCGGCGAGCCGCCGGACTGGTCGCGCGGCTACGGCTACCAGGTGTGGACGAGCCGGCACGGGTTCCGGGCCGACGGCGCGTACGGGCAGTTCGCGATCGCCGTCCCCGAGCGCGGGCTCGCGTTCGGCTACCGCGGCGCGACGCGCGACGCGCAGTCGACCCTCGACGCGATCTGGGCGTTCGTCGAGCGCACGGGCGACGGCAGCACCCCGCTGCCGCCCGACCCTGCCGCCGCGGCGCGCCTCGCGGACCGGCTCGCGACGCTCGACGCGTGGCCGGGGATCCTCCACCAGGAGCTCGACCCGCAGCCGACGCCGCAGGACGTGGTCAGCCCGGTGCCGTGGACGCTCCACGCCGTCCGGGCCGGGTCCCCGTACACCTGGCGGCTCGAGGTCGGCGGGCAGCCGGTCCCCGTCGCCCAGGACCGCTGGACGGCGCGCGTCCTGCCCTGGCCCCACGCCGCCGAGGGCTCCGGCCCTGCCGCGGGGCCCGTCGCCGATCCCGTGCTCGTGGTCTCGACGCGCGGCCGCGCACTGCCCGACGGCACGGTGGAGGTGCACGTCGTGCTCCCGACGTCGCCGCACCGCCTCGTCGCGACGGGCCGCCCCGGGGAGCGCCTGACCCTCGCCTGGCACACGACGCCGCTGTGGCACCCGAGCCTGACGACGCTCGTCGTCCCGGCTGCCCACGCCGCGGTGTTCTCCTGACGCGAGATCGACCCACCCGTCACCAGATCGGCCTTCCGAGGGTCGATCTCGAACGCTCGGGTCGATCTCGCGGAACCGTGCCGCCCCCACTGCCGCCGCCTCGACGAGTTCCCGAAACTCGTCGCCGCATCGTGTCGATCTCGCCACCCGGGCTTCGTCGTCCTGGTGAGCGGCCGGATGAGCCGCACGACCAAGGAGGCACGATGCGATTTCTGGAGACGATCCTCGCCGCGAACCGGGAGCAACCGCCGGACCTCGCGCGCTACCGTGACGGACGACGCAGCGTCGGCGACGGGATCGACGCCGCGGACGTGGCGTTCTACGGGCCAACGGCGCTCCGTCGGCCCGCGACGACGAGGGCGGAGGACCTCTGATGCGCTACCTCATGCTCGTGCTCGGCACGCCGCACGACCCCGACCTGCGCCCCGAGGAGGCCGAGGCTGCTCCCCCGATCGAGGAGTGGGTCGGGCGCCACTACGGCAGCGGTGCCGCGGTGGTGGGCGACCGGCTGCGACCGGCGGAGGACGCCGTCGGCGTCCGGGTGCGCGGCGGCAAGGTCCTCGTCACCGACGGGCCGTTCTCCGAGACGAAGGAGACGATCGCCGGGTTCGACGTCCTCGAGGCGCCCGACCTGGACACCGCGATCGCCATCGCGTCCGAGCACCCCATGGCGTACGGCGGCGCGATCGAGCTGCACCCGGCGTGGCCGCTCGACCTCGACGGGTCCTGACCTGTCGGTCGTGACCGGCGCCGACACCGCCGTCGAGGACGCGTTCCGCACCGAGTGGGGACGCGTCCTCGGCGCGGTCGCGCGCAGCACGGGCGACCTCGACGTCGCCGAGGAGTCCGCGCAGGAGGCGTTCGCGACCGCGCTGCGCACGTGGGGCCGCGACGGCGTGCCCGACCGGCCCGGCGCGTGGCTGACGACGACGGCCCGCCGGCACGCGATCGACGTCCTGCGACGGCGCCGGGTCGAGGCGGAGCGTGTCGCCGCCGCGGGCCGCCTGGGCGAGCGCGTCGACGCCGTGTCCCGGAGCGGTGGCCCGGACCCCGTCGTCGAGCAGGTCGCCCTCGGCCTCGACGACGACGCGTGGGACCTGGACGACCCGGACGGCGACCTCCTGCGGCTGCTGTTCACGTGCTGCCACCCGGCGCTGCCGGCCGAGGCGCGCGTCGCGCTCACCCTGCGGTCGCTGACCGGCATGACGACGGCCCAGGTCGCCCGGGCCTTCCTCGTCCCCGAGGCGACGATGGCGCAACGCCTCGTCCGGGCCAAGCGCCGCATCCGCGCGACCGGGATCACGTTCCGAGTTCCGCCGCCCGAGCTCCGGCCGGAGCGCGTCGACGGCGTCCTCGCCGTCCTGTACGTGCTCTTCACGGAGGGCTACGACGCCTGGGCGGAGCCTGCCGACGTGGTCGAGGGATCAGCCGAACGGCGCGCGCTCGCCGACGTCGCCGTCCGGCTCGCGCGCCTGGCCGCACGGCTGCTCGACGACGAACCCGAGGCCCGCGGGCTGCTCGCCCTCCTGCTGCTCCAGCACGCGCGGCGCGACGAGCGCGTCGGTCCGGACGGCTCGACGCGCACCCTCGCCGAGCAGGACCGCGCGCGCTGGCGGCACGACGAGATCGCCGAGGGGCTGGCCGAGCTCGAGACGGCGCTCGCCGTCGGACGCCCCGGGCCCTACCAGGTGCAGGCCGCCGTCGCCGCGCTGCACGACGAGGCACCCGACGCCGACGCGACCGACTGGCCGCAGGTCCTCGGCCTCTACGACGTGCTGCTCGACCTCACGGACTCACCGGTCGTGGCGCTCAACCGCGCGGTCGCGGTCGCCGAGGTGCACGGCGCCGACGCCGGTCTCGCCGCGGTCGACGCCGTCGCCGCCGATCCGGCGCTCGCGGGGTACCACCTGCTGCCCGCCGTCCGCGCCGAGCTGCTCGTCCGCGCGGGACGACCCGAGGACGCCGCCGTCGACCTGCGCCGTGCCCTCGCGCTCGTCGACCGCGAGGGCGACCGCCGCCTGCTGGAGCGCCGCCTGGCGGACCTGCCTCCCGCGAGGTCGAGCTAGTCGTCGCGTGGTGTCAGGCGTGGTCCTCCCACAGGACGACGACGTCGGTCGGGTCGAGGCGCAGTGCCTCGCCACGCTCGATGCGGCGGCCGGTGAGCAGGTCGGTGCCCGACGCGTGGGCCGCGACCTCGACCGTCTCCTGGGTGTGGTTGAGGACGAACGCGGTGCGCTCGCCGTCGCGCTCGCGCACGGCGAGCTCGAGGTCGGGCACGTCGGCGTAGGGACCGATGAGGCCGTGGCGGTCGAGCACGCGCCGCACCACCCACGAGACACCCGGCTCGTCGAGCGCGGTGGCGACGTACCAGGCCTCGCCGGGGACGCCGTCGGTCCCCCCGACGCGGTGCCGCGTCACGGCAGGCGTCCCGGCGTAGAACTCGGCGCCGTACGTCCCGACGACCTCGGCGCCCTGCGGCACCAGGACCTCGAACACGAGCTCGCCGCCCACGACGAGCGGGGCCTCGGCGCTGCCCGGCGTCCCGGCGGCACCGGCGACGTCGTCGAGGTCGGGGTCGTCCAGCGCCACCGGGTTCACGACCCCCGGCTCGGCGGAGTCCGTCTCCTCGACGCGGATCCCGAACAGCGGGCCGAGCGGGCCGGGGGCGTCCATGAGGAACGCGTTGTCGTCCTCGTCGACGCGGCCCGCCCAGAACGACGACAGCACGGTCCCGCCGCGGGCGGCCACACCCTCCAGGCGCGCGGCGACGTCCCCCTTGAGGAGGTGCAGCATCGGTGCGACGACGACGTCGTACCGCGAGAGGTCGGCGGCCACGGGCACGACGTCCACGTCGGCGTTCGCCTGCCAGAGCGCGCGGTAGTACGCGAGCACCGTGTCGACGTAGCGAGCGTGGCGGTTGAAGCCGTCCGTCATCTCGGCGGCCCACCACGAGTCCCAGTCGAACAGCAGCGCGACGCGCGCCGGGGTCCGGGCGCCGAGGACGGCGTCGCCCAGCCCGCGCAGCTCGCCGCCGAGCGCGGCGATCTCGCGGAAGCTGCGCGTGTCGCGACGCCCGGCGTGGTCGAGCACGGCGCCGTGGTACTTCTCGCACGCGCCCTTGGACTGCCGCATCTGGAAGTACAGGACGGCGTCGGCGCCGTGCGCGACGGCCTGCCACGACCAGAGGCGCAGCACGCCCGGGCGCTTGACCGGGTTCACGTCCCGCGAGGCCGTGATGGTCGGCGTCTGCTCCATGACCCAGAACGGCGCGCCGTCCTTGAGCCCGCGCATGAGGTCGTGCGCGAGCGCCATGCGCGCGTGCTCGCGCTGCCCGGGCGGGTAGTTGTCCCACGACGCGAAGTCGAGGTCGTCCGCCCAGCGGTGGTAGTCGAGCGGGCGGAACATGCCCATGAAGTTGGTCGTGACGGGCGTCGTCGCGTCGTGCTCGCGGATGCGGGCCTTCTCGTCGCGGAAGTTCTGGCGCATCGCGTCGGTCATGAAGCGGCGGTAGTCGAGCGTGATGCCCTGGAACGCGGTGTGGTCGGGTCCGCGCCAGTGCTCGGTGAGCTTGTTCGGCGGCACGACCTGGTCCCAGTCGGAGAACAGGTGCGACCAGAACGTCGCGTTCCACGCCTCGTTGAGCCGCTCGATCGTGCCGTACCGCTCGCGCAGCCACCCGCGGAAGGCGACGGCGCAGCGCTCGCACCAGCAGCCGCCGTCGTACCCGCCGTACTCGTTGCCCACGTGCCACGCGACGAGGCCGGGCGTGCCGGCGTAGCGCTCGGCGATGCGGCCCGCGAGCTCGGCGGACAGGCGGCGGTAGACGGGCGAGCTCGGGCACGCGTTGTGCCGCTGCCCGTACGCGTGCGCGCGACCCTCGAAGTCGGTCCGGTTCACCTCGGGGTACGCGTGCGCGAGCCACGGGGGCAGCGCCCCGGTCGAGGTCGCGAGGACGATGCTGCGCCCGCCCTCGACCGCGCGCGCCACGATCTCGTCGAGGCGGGAGAAGTCGTAGGTGTCCTCGGCGGGCTGGAGGTACGACCACCCGAAGACGGCGAGCGTCACCGTGTCGATCGACGCCTCGTCGAACGCGGCGTAGTCGTCCTCCCACACGGCGCGCGGCCACTGCTCGGGGTTGTAGTCGCCCCCGTAGAGGATCTTCTCGGTCGCGGGCAGACGGGCAGGGGTCATGACGGGGACGGCTCCTCGGAACGGGGTCAGGTCGGGTCAGGCGGTGAAGCGGGCGCGGACGTCGTCGAGCATCCGCCGGTCGTTGCGGTACCAGCACCACACCCACACCCCGCCGACGAGCGCGAGGACGCCGTCCGTGGCGAACCACGCGACGCCGGCCGCGGCGACGAGCAAGGAGACGACGCCGAGGCTCACGAGCGGCATCCGGCCGAGGTAGTGGGCGGCGAGGCGCGCGACGTCGCGCGTGCGGAACGAGAAGCAGGTGGTGATCGCGACCGCGTGCAGCCCCCACACGAGCGCGAGCGCCGCGATGACGACGAGCACGGCCGCGTACGTCGGACCGACGCCGGCGGCCGAGGCGTTCGCGAGCACGACCCCCACGACCGCGATCACCGCGAGCGCTGGCGCCCACACGCGCAGCGCGTCGAGCGCCCCGCGGCGGTAGCCGCGCACGAACGTGCGGGCGGGCGCGACCTCGTCGTCGGTCTCGCGCGCCCGGACGGCGTACAGCGCTGCAGACAGCGCAGGCCCGAGCGGGAGGGCAGCGAGCGCCGCGAGCGGCACGTTGGAGGCCGCGCGGTCGAGCAGCAGGAGCAGGACCAGCGTGGGCAGCGCGGCGAGCGCGAGGAGGGCCGTGACGACGACGTACCAGTAGACGAGCGCGGTCGCGCGGCCGAGCGTCCCCTGGCCGAGCGCGCCCGGCAGCGGCGACCCCGTGCCCGACGGCGGCGCGGGCCGGGTCGTGTCGCTCACCGCGCGCTCTCCCGGCCGAGGATCCGGTCGTCGTCGAGCCACGCGGGCGTCTCGTCGCGGACAGGGTCGATCTCGACGAGCGTCACCTCGTGCCGCGCGAGCGTGAGCGCGAGGTCGACCCGGCCGTCCGCGACGGGGAGCGACGTGGTCGTGCGGGCGGGCTCCGCGGCCTCGTGGAGGAGGTCGAGCTGGCGCACGGTCGGCGACGCGGGGCGACCGAGGTGCTGCCACGCGGTGAACGCGTTGCCGTCGGTCTCGTTGACGACGCTGCGGTGCGCGGAGGCACGCTGCGCCGTCCCAAGACCGCCCGGTCTCCCGACCGGGACGGAGAGCCGCAGCTCGTGGCGCTCGGGCTCGGTCGGGTCGTCGGTCCCGCCGACCGGCTGCCACGCGAGCACCGTGACCCGGCCCGTCGCGTCGCGCGTCACGAGGTGGTCCACACCGCGCGCGAGCACGTCGGACCCCATGCGCGCCATGAACGTGTACAGGTGGTAGGTGGGCTTGCGCACCTGGCGGTGGGCGAGCATGCCGAACCCGCCGTGGAAGATCGCGGTGGGGATGTTCTCCTCCTCGAAGACGTCGCAGAACGTCCAGTAGGAGAACGAGTCCACCACGTCGCCGCCGGCGGCGAGCACGGGCGCGAGTGCGGCCGCGTTGTATGCGGTGTCGTGCACGGGGTTGTCGGGGCGGTAGCTCGTGTTGAACTCGGTGACGTGGGCGGGCAGCCCCTCGAGCCGGGTCCCGGCAAGGAGCTCACGGGGGCGCGCGAACTGGTCGAGCAGGTCGGTCGGCCGGCGCAGGGTCTGGTAGACGCCGAACGGGACGTGCTGCGCGGGGCCGGTCGTGTACGCGTGGAAGGACACGAAGTCGCACGGCAGGTCGCGGGCGGCGACGGCGTCGGCGAACGGCGCCCACCAGTCGTCGGCGCCGGGCGAGATCGCCGGGCCGCCCACCTGGAGGTCGGCGTCGACGTCCTTCACGGCGTGCGCGGTCGCCTCGTACAGGCGGAGGTAGGCCTCCTGGTCGGCGCCCTCCCAGAAGTTCACGAGGTTGGGCTCGTTCCACACCTCGACCGGCCACGTCCGGACCTCGTCGATCCCGTAGCGGTCGACCAGGTGGCGCAGCACCGCGGCCACGAGGGCGGCCCACTCGCGGTGGTCGCGCGGCGGCGTGACGTTGCCCTTCCACCAGAACACCGTCTGGTCGCCCGACGCGAGCCCGGAGGGCATGAACCCGAGCTCGAGGAAGGGCTTGACCCCGAGCGCCAGGTAGGCGTCGACCACCTGGTCGACGTAGGTGAACGCGTACCGGGTGCCGCTGTACCGCGTCGTCGGCCCCGCGACGTCGTACGGGCGGTGGACCCCGACGTCGTCGGACAGCAGGCCGTGGCCACGGATGTACCGGAAGCCGATCTCGGCCTGCGCGAGCGCGAGCGACTCCTGGTAGTCCTGGCGCAGCGCGAGGTTGAAGCGGCCCGTGCCCACGCACGTGCGCCACGCGTCGGAGAGGACGGCGACGGGCTCGGACGGGACGACGGTGGGTGTCACGGGTCAGGCTCCAGCGGGGAGGGGTGGTGCGGTGGGTGCTGCGGGCGGCGGACCGCCCCGCGCCCGGGGGGCGGGCGCGGCCCCCACCGCGCTTGGGGGGGTGCGCGTGTTCTGCGGGTGTTCCGTGGGGGTCCGGGCGCCGGGGTGGGGTTTCGGCGGGCAGGGTCAGCTCCAGGCGGTCTACGACAC
>NZ_JBHXIC010000106.1:0-5906 GCF_042723955.1 Cellulosimicrobium cellulans
GGCGAGCTCGTCATCACCCTCACCGAGAACCGCCAGGTCGTGACCTACACCGTCACCGACATCGACGGCCTCACCGCCAAGGCCTTCGTCAAGGTCCCGGGGATGACGGACCAGGCCCCGACCCTGCGTCCGGGCATCACCCCGCTGGAGGTCGTCAGCGGTGAGCCGCTGCCGATCGACATCACCGACTACGCGCTCGTCGTCGAGGGCAAGACCCCGCGCCTGACGACCGAGGAGAAGGTCACCGCGCTCGAGGGGACCCGTGAGGTGCCCTCGACCACCGAGATCGTCTACACGTCGAACGCGGACTACGTCGGGCCGGCCGCCGTCACCTTCGAGGTGACCGACGGCTCCGGCCCCGACGACCCCGACGGGCACACGGCGCTGCTCACGCTGCCGATCAGCGTGATCCCGCCGGAGAACCTGCCGCCGGAGCTCTCCACCCCGACGCTCGACGTCGCGGCGGGCGAGGAGGCGTCGATCGACCTCGCGCGCTTCGCGACCGACCCCGACGGCGACCCCCTGACCTTCAAGGCCACCGGCCAGGCCCAGGGCCTGACCGTCACCGTCGAGGGCAGCACCCTGCACGCCCAGGCGACCCCCGAGGTCCCCAAGGGCTCGGTGGTCCAGGTCCCGATCACCGTCACCGACGGCGAGCACCCCCCGGTCGAGGGCACCGCGACCCTCACCGTCGTCGCCTCCACCCGACCCCTCGCGCGCGCCAACCTGGACACCGTCGACGACGCCCACCAGGGCAAGCCGACGACCGTCCCCGTGCTCGCGAACGACTCCAACCCGTTCCCCGACACCCCGCTCGCGGTGACGGGCGCCGTGGTCGAGACCGGCTCGGGAGACGTCGCCTTCACCGGCGACAGCGTGACCGTGACTCCGGACGAGAGCTTCGTCGGCGTGATGGTCGTGGTCTACCGCGTGCAGGACGCGACCAAGGATCCTGACCGGCTCGTGGAGGGCCGCGTCCAGCTCAAGGTGCTCGGCAAGCCCGAGGCCCCGGCCACCCCGCAGGTCGACGAGGTGCGCTCGAAGACCGTCGTGCTGTCCTGGGACCCGCCGAACAACAACGGCGCCGAGATCACCGGCTACACCGTGCGCTCCCAGAACGGCTACGAGAAGGCCTGCGGCACCACCACCTGCACCCTCGACGGCCTGACCAACAACGTGAAGTACACCTTCACCGTCTTCGCGACCAACGACGTCGGCGACGGACCCGCCTCCCCGCCCTCGGCCGAGGCACGCCCCGACGAGAAGCCCGACCCGCCCGCCGCACCCACCCTCGAGTTCGGCGACAAGTCGCTCACCGTCACGTGGGAGAACAAGACCTACACCGACCGCTCGGCCATCGAGACCGTCAACCTGGAGATCTCTCCCGCGCCGGCGAGCGGGGCGATCCAGATGCAGGCGCTCTCCGGCAACCAGGTCGTGTGGACAGGGCTCACGAACGGCGTCGCGTACCGGGTGCGCGTGCAGGCGGTGAACCTCGCTCCCGACCCGTCCGAGTGGGGCGACTATTCCGCCGAGGAGATCCCCGCCGGGCTGCCGGACGTCCCGAAGACGCCTAAGGCGGACCGCGCGGCCGACTCCCCACTCAACGGCGGGTCGATCGACGTGTCGTGGGAGCAGCCGTTCGAGAACGGTGACGCCATCAAGGCGTACCACCTCCAGCGGTACCGCAACGGCTCGCCCGACGGCGCGGCTCTGACGCTCACGGGGCTCAGCCACAAGGCCACCGGGCTCGACAACGAGTCGTCGTACACGTTCACCGTGACGGCGGAGAACAAGGCGGGCGTGACCGCGCAGAGCTCGGCGTCAGCGGCCGTCGTGCCGTTCGGCCGCCCGGAGGCACCACCGCAACCGAACGTGCAGAACGTCGGCTCCAGCAACAAGGACAGCGGCATCCCGCGGGTGTCCTGGGGCGCCGCCGACGCCAACGGCAGCCCGATCACCGCCTACACGGTGACGGCCTCGCCGGGCAACGCCACCAGGCAGGTCTCCGGGACGTCGGTGGACTTCACCGGCCTCAACCCAGGCTCGTACACGTTCACCGTCACGGCGACGAATGCCGGCGGTACGTCGACGTCGAGCCCCGCGTCGGCGTCGATCAACGCCTACGACAAGCCGGGGGTGCCGGGTGTCTCCGTGTCTCGCACGGGCGAGAACCGTGGTCGGTTCTCGATCTCCGCGCCCTCGTCGAACGGCGGCAACGCGATCTCGCGCTACGAGTGGCAGCTCTCGGGCAGTCAGAGCTCGTCCGGCACGGGGCAGACGGTCAACGTCGGGTCCGACTACGAGCAGACCTTCCATCTCATCGCTCGCGCGTGCAACGCGGCCGGGTGCGGCGCGTGGAGCGACCGGGTGACGTTCACGACCGACACGCGGCCCGACCCGCCGCGGATCTGGGCGTCGCGCGGCGCCGCGGCGACGACCGGCTCGCTGGGCGACTGCAACAACCTCAGCATCTGCACCAAGTACCGGCTCAACACGAACGCGACGTTCCCGAGCGGGACGTACACCGTGCAGTGCATGACGAACGCGGGCGGTTACGACCACGCCATCACGGGGGGCTACTCGCGGAGCTTCGGGCCGAACGCCTCGTTCGACCTCCCGTGCATCATGGGCAACTACTACCCGGCGCCGCAGAACTGGATCACAGTGAGCCCCGCACCGGCTCGGTTGGTCGTCGATCGGAACACCTGGCCCAACAAGTAGGGCGGGCCGTGCCGGAGCGATCTGCCGTCGGCGTATGAGCCGACGGCAGATCACCGGCCCGTCCGGGCTGCCCGGGGGCCACGGTGGTGCCATGACCACGCCCACGTCACGCACCCCGCACGCGGAGGCCGTCGCGCCGTCCGCGTCCTCCTTCGACGACCAGCTCACGACGCGCCTGCTCCACCAGCGCATCGTCGTCCTCGGTACCGCCGTGGACGACGCCGTCGCGAACCGTCTGTGCGCGCAGCTCCTCCTGCTCTCCGCGGAGGACCCGCGCGCCGACGTCGCGCTCTACGTCAACTCCCCCGGCGGCTCGGTGAGCGCCGGGCTGGCCATCTACGACACGATGCGCCTGATCCCCAACGACGTCTCGACCGTCGCGATGGGCTTCGCCGCGAGCATGGGCCAGTTCCTGCTGTGCGCGGGAACCCCGGGCAAGCGGTACGCGCTGCCGCACGCGCGGATCATGATGCACCAGCCCTCCGCGGGCATCGGCGGGACCGCCGTCGACATCGCGATCCAGGCCGAGAACCTCGTGTACACCAAGGGCCTCATGCACCGGCTGACCGCCGAGAGCACCGGGCAGAGCGTCGAGACCATCGCGGACGACTCCGACCGCGACCGCTGGTTCACGGCCCGGCAGGCGCTCGAGTACGGCATGGTCGACCGGATCGTGGAGTCCGTCGACGACGTCCGCCCCGCCCGCGCGGCCCGGAAGGTGGGCCTGTGATGGCGAGCTACACGATCCCGACCGTCGTCGAGAAGACCCCGCTCGGGGAGCGCGCGTTCGACGTCTTCTCCCGCCTGCTGTCGGAGCGCATCGTCTTCCTCGGCACGGAGATCGACGACGGCGTCGCGAACGTCGTCATGGCGCAGCTCCTCCACCTGGAGTCCGACGCCCCCGACCAGGAGATCGGCCTGTACATCAACTCCCCCGGCGGCTCCGCGACCGCCCTCATGGCGATCTACGACACGATGCAGTTCGTCCGCTGCGACGTGTCGACCATCTGCATGGGCCAGGCGGCGTCGGCCGCGGCCGTGCTGCTCGCGGCGGGGACGCCGGGCAAGCGGTTCGTGCTCGAGCACTCGCGCGTCCTGCTGCACCAGCCGTCGGGCGGCGGCGAGGGCACGATCTCCGACCTGTCGATCCAGGCCGAGGAGATCCTGCGGATCCGGTCCGAGACGGAGGAGGTCCTGTCCCGCCACACGGGTCAGACCGTCGAGCGCCTGCGCGCGGACACCGACCGCGACCTCGTGCTCACGGCGCGCCAGGCCGTCGAGTACGGCGTCGCGGACGCCGTCGTCACGTCGCGCAAGCTCGCCTCGGCCGCCTGACCCGGCGTCGAGCGCTGCGTCCGCGATCGACGGATGCGTCCCTGGACGCAGCGCTCGGACGTCGACGCAGCACTCGCCCACGCCGCCGCGCCGCAGACCTACCCGCGCCTGCGGAACCACGGGCGACGACGCGGCTCCTGCGCGGGTTCGACCGCCGGCCCCCGCTCCTCCGCCGGCGCGGGCTCGACCAGGCTCCGCTCCTCCGCCGGCGCCGACTCGATCAGCTCCGGCTCGTCGTGCGCCTCCGTCGGGTCGACGACGGCGTCCTCGTTGGTCGCGTCGGCGTCAGGCTCCGGCGCGCCCAACTCGGGCGCACGCTCGGGCTCGGTCGCACGTTCGGGCTCGGTCGCGCCGTGCGGCTCCGGCGCGGGTTCCGGCGGACGGCGCGCCGTCGCCTCGATGCCCGAGATCCGCCCGTGCTCGTCAAACCGGACGGTCACCCCGCCGTCGGGCAGGACGAGCACGACCGCGCCGCCGTCCTCCGCCGTCTCGACGCCCCGAGCCGTCGCGTAGGACGCGACCGCGCGGCGGTGGTCGACGACCGTGACGGACAGCAGGCCCTCACTCAGTACCCGCACGACGCGCGGCACGCTCGGCGCGGGCAGCGCCAGGCCGTCAGCGTCGAGGAGGAACCACGCCCGCGTCCCGCTGCCGACGGGTGCGCTGTAGTGGGTCCAGGTCCCGGTGACAGCCTTGGCCGCGAGCGCGAGGCGGTACGGGAGGTCGTCGGTGAGCGGGAGCTCCGCCTCTGTCGCCTCGCGCAGGCCGGACTCGCGGGTCTTCTCGGCGGCGCGCAGCACGTCGTCGGGGAAGCCGTTGACGTTGTTCCACGCCCACATCCAGCTCCCGGGGCCGGGCGCGGCCGTGCCGAGGAACTGGAGCCGGCACGTCGTCGCCTCACCGGCGGCCGCCGTGAAGGTGAACGTGCCCTCCGTCATCTCGGCGCCCCACGCGTCGTCGCCGTGGTGGTCGGCGAGGTGGAGCTGGTGCTCGTGCGAGAGGAACGCGGCGTCGTCGACGAGCTCCTGGAGGGCCGGGGCGGTCTGCTCTGCCGTGCCGTGCGCGGTCTGCGGCTCCGTCATCCCTCGACGGTAGCCGCGCGCCTCCCGCCGCACCGGGGCACGACACGCGGTGCCGACCAGGTACCCGGCAGGTGCGGCTCGACCCCCGGGGTCCCGCGGGGCTCAGGCCGCGAGGAGCAGGACGTCGGCGGTGCGCGCGGTCGGACGCGACGCGAGGGTGGGGGTCGCGATCGCGCTTCGCGCGACCGGGAGGTCGCGCACGGGCTCGCCGGCCGGGGCGGGGTGCCGCGGCGCGGAGAGCGCGCCGCGCTCCCGGACGGAGGAGAGCACACGCACCGGGACGACGGGGCGCAGCTCCTCGCCCGTGCGGGCCACGAGGTCGACGAGCCGCAGGCCGAGCGCGCCGCAGACCGCCGCCAGCACCTCGGAGGACGCCTCCTTGCGGCCGCGCTCCACCTCGGACAGGTAGGCGGTGGAGACGCGCGCGGAGGCCGCGACGTCGACGAGCGTGCGTCCCTGCGCGAGCCGTGCCCGCCGGAGGATGCCGCCGATGACGTGCCGCAGGAGCGGCTCCGGCCGCGCACCCGCTCGGGTCCGCGGACTTGCCGTCACTGCGGTCGGCACTGCGGTCGGCACTGTGGTCGGCACTGCGGTCGGAGCCGCGCTCGGCACTGCGCTCGGCACCGCGCTCGTCACGTCCATGCGGTCACGCTACCCGCGCCCTCGCCCCGGGGGGGCGGGCCCCCGCCGCGCGGTGGCACGCCGTGAGGGGGGGTGGGTGGGGCGCGAAATCTCCGAGGCCCACCCCCCCGCGGTCGAGATCGA
>NZ_JBHXIC010000106.1:5916-13149 GCF_042723955.1 Cellulosimicrobium cellulans
CGGCCCGCCCCGCGCTCCTCCCCCCGCCCCCCCCCCCGCCGCGCCCTCCCCCCCCCCGCCCCCCGGGGGGTCCGCCCCCCCCCGCGCGGCGAGGATCTGCTGCTGGCGTAAGGCCCGACGTCGGGCACTCCCGGTCCCGGTCCCGGTCCCGGTCCCGGTCCCGGTCCCGGAGCGACGTCACCACCGCTCGAGGGACCACGCCATCTGCCAGAACCGGATCTCGTGCTGGCAGCTCAGCTCGAACGCGCGCTCCATGCGGGCACGCTCGGCCTCGCCCGCGTCGGCGGCGAGCGCGTCGAGGCGTGCCCGGAGGTCGGCCAGGACGCCCTCGGTGCGCTCGGCGGCGTAGAACTCCCACCAGCCCGCGAGCGGGTGGTCGTCCGCGATCGCGCCGGGCGTCGTGTCCCGCTCGGCGAGCCAGAACCGCCGCGCCGACCAGATGTAGGTCCACGGGCACGGCAGGAGCGCGGCGAGCAGCACGCCGAGCGAGTCGCGGCCCGCGGCGAGCATGTGGTCGACGTAGGCCTGCGCGCTCGGGGCGAGGCGGTTCGTCTGCGCCTCCTCGTACGTGACGCCGAGAAAGTCGCACATCGCGTGGTGCGCGTGCGACTCGTCGTCGAGCAGGAACCCCGCCTTCTCGTGGAAGTACGCGGCCCACCCGCGGTCCGGCGCGAGCGCCATGCCGAGCCCGTAGCAGCGCAGGTACGCCGTGAGGTACTGGTGGTCCTGGCCGACGTAGTGCCGCACCGCGGCGGGCTCGACCGACCCGTCGCGCAGACCGGCGAGGAACGGGTGGTCGTAGAACTCGTCGAAGAGGTGCGCGTACCGGCGGGCGAGGTCGACCGTGAAGCCGGTCTCCCCCTTCCGGACGAGCGCGGTCGGGTCGTCCGCGAGGACAGGGTTCAGGGTGATGGCAGCAGGCGTCGTCATGCCCACGTTCCTCCGCTCGTGCTAGCGAGATCAGGTTCGACGGGTCCGCGCGGCCGTACCGCTCGTCTCAGTCCCTCGGCCCGGTTGCCCGGGCGGGACGCCCCGCGTGGTTCGCCGCGACCCTAGCAAGGGAGCGCGGCCGACGTCACGAGCATCCGAGGGCGTGTGGGAATATAGTTGTAGCGACAACAAGTTGGAGCAGACATGACCACGAGCACCCCCGGCGCGCCGACCGACCGCCTCCTGTCCCCGTCCACGAGCATGGACGCCGTCACGCTGCGCGTCGGCGACCTCGAGCAGATGACGTCCTACTACACGGGCGCGTTCGCCCTCGCCCCGCTCGAGGAGCGCTCGCGCGGCACCGAGGTGCACCGCGTGCTCGGCCGCGGCATGACGCCCATGCTTCGCCTCGTGCACACGCCCGGGCTGCCCGCCGTCGACCGGCGCCAGGCCGGCCTGTTCCACACGGCGTTCCTGTTCGACGACGCCCCGAGCCTCGCCGCGACCGTCTACCGCGCGGCGCAGGACCGCCGGGGGTCGTTCGTCGGCTCGAGCGACCACCTCGTCAGCGAGGCGTTCTACTTCACCGACCCCGAGGGCAACGGCGTCGAGCTGTACACCGACCGCCCGCGCGAGACGTGGGTGCGCGAGCGGGGGCAGATCCTCATGGCCACCGAGTACCTGGACCCGAACGCGTACCTGCGCGCGAACCTCTCCCAGGACGCGCTCGACGCCGGGCCCTCGCTCGCCGGGCGCGTGGGGCACGTCCACCTCCAGGTCGGCGACATCGCGACCGCCCACGACTTCTACGTCGAGGCCGTCGGGTTCGAGGCCACGGTCACCGAGTACAGCGGCGCCCTGTTCGCGTCCGCCGGCGGGTACCACCACCACGTCGCGATGAACGTCTGGAACAGCGCCGGCGCCGGGCCGCGCGCCGCGAGCCTCGGTCTCGGGGACGTGGCGATCACCGTGCCCGGCCGCGACGACCTCGACGCGCTCGTCGCCCGCCTACGCTCCCGCGGGCTGCAGCACGCCGACGACGGCCGCTCCGTCGTCGTGCACGACCCGTGGGACACGCGCGTCACGCTGACCGTGCCCGGCACGACGACCGACGAGCTGCTCGCGCGATGAGCGCCCCGGCCTCCCTCGTCGCCGTCCGGTCCGACGCGGACCCGGCGGGCCCGCTCGCCACCGGGCCCGTCGTCGTGCTGCTGCACGGGTACGGCTCGCACGAGCACGACCTCGCCGGGCTCGGCCCGCACCTCGGTGCGCCCTGGGTCTCGCTGCGCGCCCCGCTCGCCCTCCCCCACGGCGGCTTCGCATGGTTCCCGATCGTCACGCCCGGCGACCCCGACCCCGAGCCCGTCGCGCGCGCAACCGAGGCGGTCTGGGCGTGGCTCGACGCCGAGCTCGGGCCCGAGCGGCGGGTCGTGCCCGTCGGGTTCTCCCAGGGCGGCCTCATGGCGACGCAGCTCCTGCGCACGCGCCCCGAGCGCGTGGCGGCGACCGTCGTCCTCGGCGGGTTCGTCCAGGCCGCGGAGCAGCCCGCCGACGCTGCGCTCGCCGCGTCGCGCCCGCCCGTCTTCTGGGGCCGGGGCGCCGACGACCGGGTCATCGCGCCGCACGCGGTCGACCGCACCGCCGCGTGGCTGCCGGACCGCTCGACGCTCGTCGAGCGCGTGTACCCCGGCCTCGCGCACGGCATCGACGCGCGCGAGCTCGCCGACGTCCGGGCGTTCCTCGACGGCGCCCTGGGGCACGCGGCCGCCTGACGCGGACCGGGGCGGACCGTCCCGACGGCGGGCGATACCCGGTCCGGGGCGCGCGACCGGCGTCGGGCGCGCACGATGGGAGCACACCCAGCCGTGCGCACCGAGGAGCCAGGCCGATGTTCCGCAGCCTCTTCCCGATCCTCTCCGTGGCCGACGTGGAGCGGTCGCTCGTCTTCTACCGCGACCTGCTGCGCGGGACCGTCGAGTACGCGTTCCCCGACGACGGACCGCCCGTGTACGTGAGCGTGCACGTCGGCGGGTCGCCGCTCGGGATCGGGCGCGACGACGGCACGATGCCGGACGGCGTCGCGCGCACCGCGCTGTGGGTGTACGTCGACGACTGCGACCGCGCCGTCGAGCACCTCGCCGCGGCAGGCGTGCCGGTGCTCCAGCCGCCCACGGACCAGCCGTGGGGCGAGCGCGTCGCGCGCGTGCAGGACCCGGACGGCACCGTCGTGATCCTCGGCCAGGAGGCCGCGCCGCCGCCGGAGCCCGACGGCCCGACCGGGCTCTCCTAGCCTCGGTGCCCCCACCGGGACTCGAACCCGGAACACGCCGGGTTTAAGCCGGCCGCCTCTGCCAGTTGGGCCATGGGGGCGCGGGGCCGAATCTACCGCGATCGCGGCGCTCCCCGGGCCGTCGGCGTCGACCGGCCCGGACGCCGCGGGGGGGGGGGGGCCGCGCGCGCCCCCCCCCGCGCCGGGGGGGGGGGGGGGGTGCGCCCCCCGGCCCCCCGCGCGGGGGCGCCCGCCCCGCCCCCCCCCGCGGGGGGGGGCGCGCCCCGGGCGGGCCCCCCCTCGTCGTCGGGCAGGTGCCGGGGATCCCCGGCGGGTGCGGACGGGCGTCAGGACGCCTTGGCCGCCGGCGTCCGGTCGTCGGCGTCGACGGTGCCCGTGCCGGACTCCGCCGCGGCCGCCGAGCCCTGCGCGGTCTGCTTGACCGGCTCGCCGTCCTTCTTGGGCGGGACCGACGCGGCGCGGAACTCCGCGCGCGGGTCGTGCAGGGAGCCGAGCGACACGAGCTCGCGGCCCAGGAGGAACTGCCCGATCCAGCCGATGAAGATGCGGATCTTGCGGTTGCCCGTGGGCATCGCCATGACGTGGTAGCTGCGGTGCATGAGCCACGCGAGCACGCCGCGCAGCTTGAACACGCCGAACAGCTCCGCGACGCCCTTGTACAGGCCGAGGGACGCGACCGTACCGACGCTCTTGTGGCGGTACTCAACCGGCTTCTCGCTGTGCAGCTCGAGCGCGAGGTTGTCGGCCAGGCGCGTGGCCTCGCGGATCGCGTGCTGCGCGTTCGGCGGGCAGAACTTGCCCGGGTTGAGCACGTCCGGGACCGCGGCGCAGTCGCCCGCGGCCCACGCGTTCGGGACGACGTTGCCGTCGGCGTCCGCGACCTGGAGCGTCGGGAGCACCGTGACGCGGCCCATCTTGTCCACGGGGAGGTCGGAGGCCTCCTTGATGACCGGGTTCGCCTTGACGCCCGCGGTCCACACGATCGTGTCGGAGTCGAACTCGACGCCCGTCGACGTGACGACGTGACCGTCCACGCACGACGACAGGAACGTGTTGAGGTGGAACTCGATGCCGCGCTTCTTCAGCTCCTCGAGCGCGTAGCCCGCCATGGGCTCGCTGAGCTCGGGCAGGATGCGCCCGGCGCCCTCGATCATGACGAAGCGGAGGTCCTTCTCCTCGATCGTCGCGTAGTTGCGGGTCGCGTAGCGCGCCATGTCCTCGATCTCGGCGATCGCCTCGACGCCCGCGAACCCGCCGCCGACGAACGTGAACGTCAGCATGCGACGGCGCAGCTGCTCGTCCCACGTGGACGACGCGACGTCCATGCGGTTGAGCACGTGGTTGCGGACCGCGATGGCCTCCTCCACGTTCTTGAAGCCGATCGCGTTCTCCGCGAGCCCGGGGATGGGGAGCGTGCGCGACACCGAGCCGAGGCCGACGATCAGGTGGTCGTACGTGACCGAGTAGTCGTCGCCCTCCTCCGGGTGGATCGTCACGCGGCGCGCGCCGTGGTCGATCGCGACGACCTTGCCCTGGAGCACGTCGACGCCCTTCAGGGCGCGGCGGTGCGGCGCGACGACGTCGCGACCGTCGATCGAGCCCGCGGCCGCCTCGGGGAGGAAGGGCGCGTACGTCATGTACGGGCGCGGGTCGACGACGACGATCGCCGCCTCGCGGCGACCGAGCTTCTTGCGCAGTCGGCGCGCGGCGTACAGACCCACGGAGCCGCCGCCGAGGACGACGACGCGGGGCACCTTGCGGGGCCGCGGCGAAGCGGTCTGGGCACGGCTGACCGAGGTCAGGTCATTCTGAGGCATGGTTCCAGAGTATTACCGCTCGCGGCACTGGCGAGCCGGAGCGTCCGCCAGACGGGCGTGACGCGCCCCACGCTCACGCCGTGCAGGGGGCAGACGCGACATTCCGCCCGGTGCGGAAGGCGCGGAGCCCCGGGTCGATCCCCACGGCGACAAGCTGGGGAGCGGCCCAGGTTCAGCGTCGCCCGGTCAGCCGATCGCGCCGACGACGGGAGTCGGGCCCGCCGGCTGCGGCTGGGAGCCGCCCGCCGGCGGCGTGGGCGCGGGCTCGGGCACCGTGCCGTCCGCGGGGTCCGGCGCGTCGCCCGACGGCGCGGGGCCGCCCGGGTCGCCGGCGTCGCCGGTGCCCGGCTCCTCGGTGCCCGACGCCGCCTCGCCGGAACCCGCGCTCGACGGCACCGCGGTGGGCGCCTTGAGGAACGGCCACGGCATCTCGTGCGTGCGGGTCCCCGTCGCCGGGACGGGCCGCCCGTCGCCGTCTGCGTACTCGACGTCCTCTGCGGCGACCGCGCGCTGCGGGTAGACGTTCCAGCGCTCACGCCCGTCCGTCGAGAGCGTCGGCTGGAAGTACCACTCCCCCTCGACGTCCGGGACGGACCAGGATCCGTACGCACCGTCCTCCGTCACCGTGCGCACCGGCCGGCCGCGGTCGTCGAAGACCTGGACGTCGCGCACCGGGTCACCCGCCGCGTCGTACACGAACAGGTTGGACACCTGCATCCCGTCGACCCACACGCCGTCACCGCCGGGCCCTCCGCCGTCGTACGCGACCTGGTTCACCCCGACGCGCCCGTCAGCCACACCCTGCTGGTAGCCGCTCTCCCAGCCCGAGACGGAGGAGGACGCCCCGGCCGCCGCGGCGTGCAGGACGAGCGGTGCCGCGACGACCGCCGCCGCGACGGACAGCGGGCGCACGACCTTCGGCAGCCACGTCGTGGGCAGCCACCGACCCCTCCCCCACTGCACGCTCACCACGACGGCCGCGAGGACGACGACCCGGGCCGACAGGTCCGGAGGCAGCATCGCGATCTGGTACCCGCCGAACATCCAGAGCAGCAGCGTCGAGGCGACCCAGCCGCGCAGGATCCACCACGCGGGCGTCAGCGTCCGGAGGAACTCCATGACGGACGCCCACTGGGGGGTCGACGTCACGGGCCGCCACAGTGAGCGCCACCCGGACGAGAGGATCCCGCCGAGCACGAGCAGCCGCCCGCGCAGCCCGATGCGGGCGCGGCGCGCTCCGCCCTGCGCGGCGGCGGGCGGGAGCCCCGCGGCGGCGCGCAGCTCGGCGGCGTACTCCGCGGGCGGGCCGAAGAGCGCGACGAGGTCGAGGCCGGTGTCGTCGGGACCGGCGGCGAGGGGCGCGCCCGGGTCGGCGGCCGCGGCGGCGGAACCCTCGCCGGTCGCGCCTGCTGAAGCTCCGCGCCTCGGCAGCGCGCCCGGCGCGTCGACGACCGCCTCGGCGAGGTCGGCCTCGAGCCCGTCGGTGAGCTCTTCGACCTGCTCCGGGCGCAGGTCGGCGAGATGCGCGCGCACCTGCTGCGCGTACGCGTGGACGTGCCCGTAGAAGGCCAGGCCCACGGGTGCCCCGGCGGGCTGCTGCGCGGACGTCGTCGTGCTCATCAGGCGGCCACCTCTCCGGTCCGCAGCAGCGCGGACACGGTGCCCGCGAACGTCTGCCACTCCTTGCGGTGCAGGTCGAGCATCGCCCGGCCCTGCGCGTTGATCCCGTAGTACTTGCGGTGCGGCCCGGCGTCGGACGGCACGACGTACGTCGTCAGCGCCCCGCTCGCGTACAGGCGCCGCAGCGTCCCGTAGACCGACGCGTCCCCGACGTCGTCGAGCCCCGCGGCGCGCAGGCGTCGCACGACGTCGTACCCGTACCCGTCCTCGGCCTCGACCGCCGCGAGGACCGCGGCGTCGAGCACCCCCTTGAGCAGCTGCGTGGTGTCCATCCGACCCTCCGTCGGGCGTGGCCCTGGTCCGTCCCGGCACTCGGCCCGCCGGACGTGGCGGGCTCACGCGATACACACTACCGCGCGATGCGCGGTACTACGCACGGCGACACGCCGCACCCGTGTCCGTGGAGACGCGGGGCCCCGGGGGGGGGGGGGCCCCCCGGGGGGGGGGGGGGGGGGGCGCGGCGGGGGGGGGGGGGGGGGGGGGGGGGGCGGCGCGCGCCGCGCCGGACGGCTAGGG
>NZ_JBHXIC010000107.1:0-3743 GCF_042723955.1 Cellulosimicrobium cellulans
GGCCCGTCCCCCGGGTTTGGGGCTCGCCCCCCCCCCCACCCCCCCACTCCCCGCGGCTGCGCCGCCGGGGCGCGCGGCCACCCCGGGTTCGGCGAGCGGGGCGGCGGGGGCGGGAGTGGGGCGGTCGCGCCACCAGTCGCGGAACGTCTGCTTCGCGGGTGCCGGGAGGTCGCGCGAGCGGGTCCACGCCGACGCGGGCGGTGGCAGGGTCGAGATCCGGCCCTTCGGCCCAGCGACCAGCCGCCCGAGCCCCGCCGCCTTCTCCGCGAGCTCGAACCGCCGCGCGTCCGACATGACGAACGAGGCCGCCTTCATCGCCGCGCCCCACCCGGTGGGCCGGCCGCGGTCGGCGTCGACCTCGCGTGCCCGGAGCTCGACGAGGATCGACGGGATGTCGATCTTCACGGGGCACACGTCGTAGCACGCGCCGCACAGCGTCGAGGCGTAGGGGAGCGACGCGTTCGGGTCGTGGTGGCCGGAGAGCCCGCCGGAGGACTTGGTGAGCTGTGGCGTGAGGATCGCGCCGATCGGGCCGGGGTACACCGACCCGTACGCGTGGCCGCCGACGCGCTCGTACACCGGGCACACGTTGAGGCACGCCGAGCAGCGGATGCAGTGCAGCGCGGCCCGCCCCACCTCGTCGGCGAGGACGTCGGTGCGCCCGTTGTCGAGCAGCACGAGGTGGAACTCCTGGGGTCCGTCGCCGGGCGTGACGCTCGTCCACAGGGAGGTGTACGGGTTCATGCGCTCCCCGGTGGACGAGCGCGGCAGGAGCTGGAGGAACACCTCGAGGTCGGTGTACGTGGGCACGACCTTCTCGATCCCCATGACGGTGATGAGCGTCTCGGGGAGCGTGAGGCACATGCGCCCGTTGCCCTCGGACTCGACGACGGTCAGCGTCCCCGTGTCCGCGACGCCGAAGTTCGCGCCGCTGATCGCGACCTTCGCCGAGAGGAACTTGCGGCGCAGGTGGGCGCGCGCCGCCATGGCGAGCTCGCGCGGGACGTCCGACAGGTCGGGCGGGGCGTCACCCATGCGGGCGAGGAAGATCTCGCGGATCTCCGCCCGGTTGCGGTGGATCGCGGGCACGAGGATGTGCGACGGCATGTCGTCGGCGAGCTGCACGATGAGCTCCGCGAGGTCCGTCTCGTACGCCGCGATGCCCTCGGCGGCGAGCGCCTCGTTGAGCCCGATCTCCTGCGTCGCCATGGACTTCACCTTGACGACCTCGTCGACGCCCTTGGCCTTGACGAGGTCCGCGACGATCCGGTTCGCCTCGTCCGCGTCGCGCGCCCAGTGCACGACCCCGCCGCGCGCCACGACGTTGCGCTCCAGCTCCTCGAGGAGCTCGGGCAGGCGCGCCATGACGTCGGTCTTGATGGCGGACCCCGCGTCGCGCAGCGCCTCCCAGTCCGGCACCTCGCCGACGACGGCGGCGCGCTTGGCGCGGATGGTCGACGTCGCGTGCGCGAGGTTGCGCCGCAGCTGCGTGTTCTGGAGCGCCTCGCGCGCCGCGTCGGGGAACGACCCGCCCCAGCGCAGCGGGGCGTCCGGGCGCGGGACGTCGCCGAACGCGTCCGACGCCGCGCCGGCACCCGCCGACGTGCCGTGGCCGCCCGGGTGGGCGACGTCGTCGGGCAGGGTGCGCGCGCCGCGCCGGACGGGCAGGCCGAGGAACGTGCGGCTCACCGGGCACCCCCACGTGTCGACGGGCCGACCCCGGCGGGGGCGGGCGCGTCCTTCGTGGAGGCGAGGATCTCCGCGAGGTGCAGCGTGCGGACGCCCGCGCGGATGCGCGACAGGCCGCCGCCGATGTGCATGAGGCACGACGCGTCGCCGGCGGTGAGGACCTCGGCGCCCGTCGACTTCACGTGCGTCATCTTGTCGGCGAGCATCGCCGTCGACGTCTCGGCGTTCTTCAGCGCGAAGGTGCCGCCGAACCCGCAGCACGCCTCCGCCGCGGGCAGCTCGACGAGGTCGATGCCCTCGACCGCGCGCAGGAGGCGCAGCGGCTTGTCGCCGACGTGGAGCATGCGCAGCGAGTGGCACGTCGGGTGGTAGGTGACCCGGTGGGGGAAGGAGGCGCCGACGTCGGTCACGCCGAGCACGTCGACGAGCAGCTCGGACAGCTCGTACGTCTTCGCGGCGACCGCGTCGGCGGTGCGCGCGAGGTCGTCGAGCCCGGCCCGTCGGCAGACCATCGCCTGCTGGTGCCGTACGGATCCCGTGCAGGACCCGGACGGGACGACGACGGCGTCCCACTCGCCGTCGAGCACGGGGGAGAACGCCTCGACGTGGTTGCGCACCACCGGGACCGCCTCGTCGAGGTACCCGGTGTTGACGTGCATCTGGCCGCAGCACGCCTGGCGCTCGGGGAAGAACACCTCGTGCCCGAGGCGCTCGAGGAGGAGGGCGGTGGCGCGCGGTGCCTGGGGGAACATCACGTCGCCGATGCAGGTCGCGGTGAGGGCTATGCGCATCGTTGCTCCGGGGGAGGGCGAGTCGGTCCAGTCTCGCCGGGCCGCGTCCGTGCCGCCTGCCGAGACCGCCGCGGTGAGGCGCCGCGGCTGTGGTCTGACCACAGGTCGTCCACTGTAGACCAGGAGAGGCGTGTGGTCTGACCACAGCGCGCCGGGGTCGCCTACCCTGAGCGGGTGCGCACCCATGAACGCGTCCTCGCCCGCATCGAGGCGGACCTCGCCGCGGGCCGCTGGGCGCTCGGCGAGCGGCTCCCGGCCGAGCGCGCGCTCGCCGAGGAGCTCGGCGTCTCGCGCCCCTCCGTGCGGGAGGCGATCCGCGTCCTCGAGGCCATGGGCATCGTGCGCACGGCCGTGGGCTCCGGGCCCGACGCCGGGGCGACCGTCGTCGACCGGCCCGCCGCGGGCCTCGGGGCGGCCGTGCGGCTGCACGTCGCGTCGGGGACGCTCGCGGTGCGCGACGTCGTCGAGACGCGCGTGCTGCTCGAGACGTGGGCCGTCCGCGCGGCGGCCGAGCGGGTCGCCGCCGGGAGGGGCGCCGGCGAGAGGGGCGCTGGCGAGAGGGGCATCGGCGAGCAGGGGCCGGGCCCCGGGCCGGACGCGCCGGAGATCTCGGAGGCGCTCGCCGCGGCGCGCGCGCTGCTCGACCGCATGGACGACCCGGCGCTCGCGGCCGAGGGGTTCCGCGAGCTCGACGCGTCGTTCCACGTGCTGCTCGTGCGGCTCGCGGGCAACCCGCTCGTCGAGGCGGTCATGACCGGGCTGCGCGGGGCGATCGAGTCGTACGTCGCCCAGGGGAGCGCGACCCTGCCGTCGTGGGAGCGGTCCGCGGCGCGCCTGCGCACCGAGCACCGCTCCGTCCTGGCGGCCGTGACGGCGGGCGACGGCGATCGCGCCGCGCGCGAGGTCCGCGCCCACATCGAGGACTTCTACGCCGAGACAGGGCTCTGAGCGGTGCGGGACCCGCGGCCCCGGTCGGGCTCGCGGCCCGATCGGCGTGCGGTCGGGGAGTTCGGCGGCGCACCACCGGGGTGGCGGGACGGACGGGGTCCCACCACCCCGGCGCCTCCCCGTCAGGCCGAGCAGGTGGCCGTCGGGAGCGTGGTGTTGCCGTTCGAGTAGAGCGTGATGCCGAAGGCGTCGCCGTTCCCGTTCGGTGTCGCGGTGAGGGTGCCGCTCGTGCCGGAGACGGCGGCGTTCCAGGAGTTCTGCAGGCTCTGGCCGGAGCCGGTGCGGATGGTCACGGTCCAGTCGGACGCGCCCGAG
>NZ_JBHXIC010000107.1:3841-12920 GCF_042723955.1 Cellulosimicrobium cellulans
CGTGCCGCTCGTGCCGGAGACGGCGGCGTTCCAGGAGTTCTGCAGGCTCTGGCCGGAGCCGGTGCGGATGGTCACGGTCCAGTCGGACGCGCCCGACACCTGGAAGGTGGTGTTGAAGCGGTCGCCCCAGGAGTCGCCCCGCGTCACGGTCACGGTGCAGGAGCCGTCCCCGCCCGGGTTCTCCCCGGGCCCGCCGGGGGTCCCGCCACCGCTGTTGAGCTGGTCGAGCACGGCGGTGTAGGCGGCCTTCTTGTTGCCGTTGCCGTCGAACAGCAGCGGCGTGCCGGACGCGCGCCACGAGTCGGTGTCCCGCACGCCCCAGACGGTGATGCCGGTGCAGCGTGACACGGCCATGCACGCCTGGACCACGCCGCGGTACTGCTCGGCCTGCGACGAGCCGGAGCCCTCGATGTCGAGCTCGGTGATCTGCACGTCGACGCCCAGGTCGGCGAAGCTCTGGAGCGTGGTGTGGTAGTTGCTCGGCACCGGGTTGCCCGAGTTGAAGTGGGCCTGGAAGCCGACGCAGTCGATCGGCACGCCCCGCGCCTTGAAGTCGCGGACCATGGAGTAGACGGCCTGCGTCTTCGCGTGGCTCCAGTTGTCGGTGTTGTAGTCGTTGTAGCAGAGCTTGGCGCCCGGGTCGGCGGCGCGGGCAGCGCGGAACGCCGCCTCGATCCAGTCGTTACCGGTGCGCTGCAGGTTCGAGTCGCGGCGCGCGCCCGAGCCGCCGTCGGCGAACGCCTCGTTCACGACGTCCCACGCGTAGATCTTGCCGCGGTAGTGCGTCGCGACCTGCGTCACGTGGTTGAGCATCGCCTGGCGGAGCGCGGAGCCCGACATGTTCTGCATCCAGCCCGGCTGCTGCGAGTGCCACGCGAGGGCGTGCCCGCGCACCTGCTTGCCCCGGCTCGTCGCCCAGCTGACGATCTGGTCGCCCTGGGAGTAGTTGAAGCTGTTCTGCGACGGCTCCGTCGCGTCCATCTTCATCTCGTTCTCGGCCGTGATCATGTCGAACTCGCGGTTCGCGATGGTCGAGTACGTCGAGTCGGACAGCCTGCCGGCCGCGAGGGCGGTGCCGAAGTAGCGGCCGGACTCGGCGGCCGCGGCCTCGAGGGTGGAGCCGGCTGCCTGGGCGGAGCCCACGCCGACTCCGGTGGTGATGAGCACGGCAACGAGCGCGGCCAGGGCGGCCGACCTCCTGCCGTTCGTGCTGCGCAAGGGTAGTGCTCGGGTCATCGTCGATCCTCTTCCTCCCGGGGTGGACCTCCGTTGGCCCACCAGCGCGAACAACGTGCGCGAGTGACGCTAGTCACACGGCGACGCTGTGGCAATCGTTATCGATAACGTTTTACATCGTGGGACAAACGCGACAGCGGTGACAGGGCCGCGCGGGTGAGGGTGGAGCGTCAGGTCTGCGGCGGTGCCGTGCTCTCGCGCACCACGAGTTCGGTCGCGAGGTCGAGGCGCTGGTTCATGGGCCGGCCGCCCTTCGCGAGGTCGAGCAGCATGCGCGTCGCCGTCCCCGCCATCTCGTGCAGCGGCTGGTGCACGGTGGTCAGCTCGGGGCCGATCCAGCCCGCGAGCGGGAGGTCGTCGTAGCCGACGACCGACAGGTCCTCGGGGATCCGCAGACCGAGTTCGCGCGCGGCGCGCAGGACGCCGAGGGCCTGCATGTCCGACCCGGCGAAGATCGCCGTCGGGCGGTCGGGGAGCGAGAGCAGCGCCTTGCCGTGCTCGTACCCGCCGTCCACGTAGAAGTCTCCGTAGCGCACGAGCCCGGGGTCGACGACGATCCCCGCCTCGTCGTGCGCGCTGCGGTAGCCGTCGATGCGGGCGCGGCTGCACAGCACGTCCGAGGGGCCCGAGATGATCGCGACGCGCCGGTGGCCGAGGCCCAAGAGGTGGCGCGTCGCCGAGAGGCCGCCGCTCCAGTTGTTGGACCCCACGGTCGGTACGCCCGCGGGCTGCTCGCCCTCGGTGTCGACGACGACGAACGGGATGGAGCGGGACTCGAGCTGGTGCCGCTGGGACTGGTCGAGGCTCGACAGGACGAGGAGGACGCCGAGCGGGCGGCGCGCAAGGACGGCGTCGAGCCAGTCCTGGGGCGGCCGGTGCTCGCCGCCGAGCTCGGAGAGCACCACGCCCACCTTGGCGGCGGCCGCCGCCTCCTCGACGCCCCGGATGATCTCGATCGACCACGCGGAGTCGAGCTGGTGGAACACGAGGTCGATCAGGGGCGTCGGCGTCGCGGGGGCGGACCGGCGGCGCCGGTACTGGTGTCGCTCGAGCGCGGCCTCGACGCGCGCCCGGGTGGCCGCCGCGACGTCGGGGCGGCCGTTGAGCACCTTGGACACCGTGGGCACGGACACGCCGGCCTCCGCGGCGATCGACGCGATGGTCGCGGGGCCGCCCGTGGCGGTGCCTCGGTCCTGCGCTGGCATGGCGCTCCTCGTGCTGGTCGCAACTTTCGAGTCGAACCGTAGCACTTGTGCGCGGCGCTCGTCCGTTGCTGAGACGGGTGATCCTCGCTGGTATCTCAGGCGTCCTGGCGACGAAGCCGCCGCGAGCGACCGTCACCGAACTGTGACCCGAGTCTCGCTTGACGACGCATCGCTCGCCGGTCTAGCGTCCCGGACCAATGGGTATCGGAACTGTTACCGATACTTTCGAAGACCACGATGCCGTGGACGCCCGACCACCGGGCGAGGCACGACGACGTGACCGAACCGAGGACCACGATTGACGACGCAGACGACCCCGACCGCCCCCGCGCGGCACGAGGCGACGACCACGGAGCCGTGGCGCGACGCGCGGCGGGGCGCCGACGAGCGCGCCCGGGCGCTCGCCGCCGCGATGATGCTCGAGGAGAAGCTCGCCCAGCTCGTCGGCGTGTGGGTCGGCGCGGACGCCTCCGGCGGGGGCGTCGCGCCGCACCAGGCCGACATGACGGGCCACGTCCCCACCTGGGAGTCCGTCATCGAGCACGGGCTCGGTCAGCTCACGCGCCCCTACGGCACCGCGCCCGTCAGCCCCGAGGCCGGGGCCCGTTCGCTGGAGCGGTCGCAGCGCGACCTCGTCGCCGCCAGCCGCTTCGGCATCCCCGCCCAGGTGCACGAGGAGTGCCTCGCCGGGTTCGCCGCCTGGCGCGCGACCGCCTACCCCGTCCCGCTGTCCTGGGGCGCGAGCTTCGACCCGGAGCTCGTCGAGGCGATGGCCGCGCGCATCGGCGCGAGCATGCGGGCCGCGGGCGTGCACCAGGGGCTCGCGCCCGTGCTCGACGTCGCGCGCGACCACCGCTGGGGCCGCACCGAGGAGACCATCGGCGAGGACCCGTACCTCGTCGGCACGGTCGGCGCCGCCTACGTGCGCGGGCTCGAGTCGGCCGGCGTCGTCGCGACGCTCAAGCACTTCGCCGGCTACTCCGCCTCGCGGGCGGGCCGCAACCTCGCGCCCGTCGCGATGGGCCCGCGCGAGTACGCCGACGTCATCCTGCCGCCGTTCGAGACCGCCGTGCGCCACGGCCGTCCGCGCTCCGTCATGCACGCCTACACGGACGTCGACGGGATGCCGTCGGCCGCCGACCGGGGGCTCCTCACCGGCCTGCTTCGTGAGACGTGGGGCTTCGACGGCACGGTCGTCGCGGACTACTTCGGGGTCCGCTTCCTCGAGACGCTGCACAAGGTCGCCGCCGACGGGACCGACGCCGCGCGCCTCGCGCTGCGCGCCGGCGTCGACGTCGAGCTCCCGACGGTCGACGCGTTCGGACCCGCACTCGTCGAGGCCGTGCGCCGCGGCGACGTGGAGGAGTCCCTCGTCGACGAGGCGCTGCACCGCGTGCTCCGGCAGAAGGTCGAGCTCGGGCTCCTCGACCCCGGCTGGGAGCCCGTGCCCGACGGCGGCGCGGGCCTCGAGCTCGACGACGCGGCGGGGCGCGACCTCGCGCTGCGCCTCGCGCGCGAGGCGGTCGTGCTGCTCGCGGACGACGGCGGCGCGCTGCCGCTCGCGACCGGGGCGCGCCTCGCCGTCGTCGGCCCGCTCGCGGACGACCCGATGGCGATGCTCGGCTGCTACTCCTTCCCCGCGCACGTCGGCGCCCAGCACCCCGAGGTCGAGACCGGGATCGAGATCCCGACGGTCCTCGCCGAGCTCGGGTCGCGCTTCGACGTCGTGCACGCCCGGGGCTGCGACGTGACCGGGACGGACACGACCGGCTTCGCGGCGGCCGTCGAGGCGGCGCGTGGCGCGGACGTGTGCGTCGTGGCGGTGGGCGACCGGGCCGGGCTGTTCGGGCGCGGGACCTCGGGCGAGGGCTGCGACGCCGCCGACCTGCGGCTGCCCGGCGTCCAGGAGGACCTCGTGCGTGCGGTGCTCGCCACGGGCACGCCCGTCGTCCTGCTGCTCCTCACCGGCCGGCCGTACGCGCTGGGCGTGCTCCTCGACGAGCCGACGCCGCCCGCGGCGGTCGTCCAGGCGTTCTTCCCCGGCCAGCTCGGCGGTCGGGCGGTGGCCGAGGTGCTCGCCGGCGAGGTGTCGCCGTCGGGCCGGCTGCCCGTGAGCGTCCCGCGCGACCCCGGCGGCCAGCCCGCGACGTACCTCTCGGCGCCGCTCGGCCTGCGCTCCGGCGTCTCGAGCGTCGACCCGACGCCCGCCTTCCCGTTCGGCCACGGCCTCTCCTACGCGACGTTCGCGTGGGAGGGCGCGGAGGTGGTCGGCGCCGCGGCGGGCGGGCCTGCCCCCTGGTCGGTCGAGGGCGAGGCCCGGGTCGAGGTCACCGTGCGCAACACCGGGACCGTCCCGGGCGCCGACGTCGTGCAGCTCTACCTGCACGACCCGGTCGCGCAGGTGACGCGGCCTGTCGTGCGCCTCGTCGGGTACGCGCGCGTCGCGCTCGACCCGGGCCAGGCCGCGACCGTGTCGTTCGTCGTGCCGGCCGACGTCACGTCCTTCACCGGGGCGGACGGGCGCCGGGTCGTGGAGCCCGGCGACGTCGAGCTGCGCGTCGCGCGGTCCAGCGCCGACGTCGTCGCGACGCTCCCGCTGCGCCTCGTGGGACCCGAGCGCGAGGTCGACCACACGCGCCGCCTCGTCACCGACGTGCGGGTCTCCGGGCCCGCGACCGACCCGGCCGCGCCGGGCACGTACCGCGAGAACGATCACGAGGAGGTGAGCGTGGGATGACCCTGGACCAAGGCCCCGTCGACGTCGGCGAGGCCACCACCGTCGCGAGCGCCGTCGCAGCGGCCGAGCACGCGCGGCCCGGCGAGCCCGCGGGCGACGGCGGCCGCGCACGTCGGCAGGCCCGCCGACGCAAGGCCGGCGTCGTCCCGTGGCGCGTCGCGCTGCGCAAGGACTGGCGGCTGTACACGTTCCTCGTGGTGCCCGTGCTGTTCCTGCTGGTCTTCCGCTACCTCCCGATGCTGGGGAACGTCATCGCGTTCCGCCGGTTCCGTCCGGGCGGCAGCGTGTTCGGCGACGAGTGGGTCGGCTTCCGGTACTTCGAGATGTTCATCCAGAACGCACAGTTCTGGCAGGTGTTCTGGAACACCGTCATCCTCGGGCTCCTCACGCTGCTGATCTGCTTCCCGCTGCCGATCGTCTTCGCGCTCCTGCTCAACGAGCTGCGCTCGCGCCGGTTCAAGAAGATCGTGCAGACGGTCTCCTACCTCCCGCACTTCATGTCGATCGTCATCGTCGCGGGCCTCGTGCTCCAGCTCACCTCGGTCAACGGCACGGTCAACCAGATCGTCGAGGCGTTCGGGGGAGACCCCGTCGCGTTCATGCAGCAGCCCGAGTGGTTCCGCACCATCTACGTGTCGTCCGAGGTCTGGCAGACCGTCGGGTGGGGGACGATCCTCTACCTCGCGGCGCTCACGACGATCGACGACCAGCTCTACGAGGCGTCGCGCATCGACGGCGCCAACCGCTGGCAGCAGACGTGGCACATCACCCTGCCGGGCATCCGCCCCACGATGATGGTGCTCCTCATCCTCAACATCGGCTCCTTCATGGCGGTCGGGTTCGAGAAGGTCCTGCTGCTGCAGAACCCGCTGATCTACTCCACGGGCGACGTCATCTCGACGTACCTGTACCGCGTCGGCATCCAGTCCGCGCAGTTCTCCTACGGGACCGCGATCGGGCTGTTCGAGGCCCTCATCGGGCTCGTGCTCGTCCTCTCCGCGAACGCCGTCTCGCGCCGCCTGACTGGAGCCTCGCTGTGGTGACCGACCCTCTGTCCGCGACGCCGGACCTCACCGCCGTCCGCCGCGAGGGCGGCACGATCAAGGACACGGGCGGCTACCGCGCGTTCCGCGTGGTCAACGGGCTCGTCCTCGCCGTCGTGTGCGTCGTGACGCTCTACCCGTTCGTCAACCTCGTCGCGAAGGCGTTCTCGTCCGAGGGTCAGATCGCGGCGGGGAACGTCAACCTCGTGCCGCGCGGGTTCAACGTCCAGACGCTGCAGTACGTGCTCAGCGACGCCATGTTCTGGACGAACTACAAGAACACGGTCGTCTACACGGTCGTCGGCACGATCATCGCCATGGCGCTCACCACGACGTACGCCTACGCGATCAGCCGCCGCCACCTCAAGGGGCGCAACGCGTTCATCGGCATCGCGGTGTTCACCATGTTCTTCGGCGGCGGCCTGATCCCGAACTACATCCTCGTCGCGGACGTCCTGGGCATGCGGAACACGATGTGGGCCGTCGTGCTGCCGGGCGCGATCTCCGTGTTCAACCTGCTCGTCATGAAGTCGTTCTTCGAGAACTTCCCGACCGAGCTCGAGGAGGCGGCCGCGATCGACGGGCTGTCGACGTACGGGATCTTCGGCCGCATCGTGCTGCCGCTGTCCAAGGCGGTCATCGCGACCATGACGCTCTTCTACGCGGTGGGCATCTGGAACTCGTGGTTCGGGGCGTTCCTGTACCTCGACAAGAAGGAGCTCTTCCCGGTCACCGTCTACCTGCGCAACCTCATCGCCGCGGCGACCGGGCCCGGCTCGCAGGAGGCGGTCCAGATCGGCTCGAACATCCAGTCCGTGACGATGCTGCTCACCGTCCTGCCCATCGTCTGCCTGTACCCGTTCGTGCAGAAGTACTTCGTCTCCGGCGTGATGCTCGGCTCCGTCAAGGGCTGAGCCGCGCCAACGCCTGCACCGCGCCACCGCCTGCACCGCGCCACCGCCTGCACCGCGCCACCGCCTGCACCGCGCCACCGCCTGCACCGCACGACCCGCACCACCGCACCGCACCACCCGCACCTCAGCGACGTCAGAGCGACGAAGCTCGAACCCGAGGAGAGAGATGAGAACGATCCGGATCCCGGTCGCCACCGTGGCGACCGCGACCACCCTGGCCCTGGTCCTGACCGCCTGCAGCGGCGGGGGCGGCGACACGCCCGATCCCGAGGAGGGCGGGGGCGGCGCCGTGACGATCGACGCCGAGCACTCCGTGGGCGCCATGGAGGACTTCGAGGTCGGCACGACCTTCCAGGCCACGGAGCCGGTCGACTTCTCGCTGATGTACCGCGACCACCCGAACTACCCGGTGAAGGAGGACTGGTCGATCTTCCAGAACCTGGAGGCCAACCAGAACGTCACCTTCACGCGGACCGACGTCCCGCTGGCCGACTGGGACAACAAGAAGGCGCTGCTCATCGGCGCCGGCGACGCCTCCGACCTCATCCCGGTGACCTACCCCGGCCAGGAGGTCCAGTTCGTCTCCGGCGGGGCGATCCTGCCCGTCTCGGACTACCTCGAGTACATGCCGAACTTCGCCGACAAGGTGGAGAAGTGGGGCCTCGGGGAGGAACTCGACGCCAAGCGCCAGGCGGACGGCAAGTACTACCTCCTCCCGGGCCTGCGCGAGATCCCGGACGTGCAATACTCGGTCGTCGTCAACGACGACCTGTTCCAGAAGGCCGGCATCACCGAGGAGCCGGGGACCTGGGACGAGTTCGCGGAGCAGCTCGCGACGGTGAAGGCGGCGAACCCCGACCTGTCGTACGCGATGACCGACCGCTGGACCGACACGCAGCCGCTCGGCGCGATGCTCCAGTACATCGCCCCGAACTACGGCACCGAGGGTGGCTGGGGCTACTCCAACACGTGGTTCGACGAGGAGTCCGGCGAGTTCCAGCTCACCGGCACGACGGACGCGTACAAGGACATGATCACGTACGTCGCCGGCCTGACCTCCGACGGCCTGCTCGACCCCGAGATCACGCAGAACGACGACCAGGCGATCCAGAAGTTCGTCAACGGCGAGGCCGCCGCGATCTCCGGCAACACGCAGGAGATCACGGCCTACCGCAGCAAGCTGGCGGAGGCGGGCAAGGACGTCACGCTGCGCATGATCGTGCTGCCCGACGGGCCGTTCGGCGGGATGCTCGCCGGGAGCCGGCTGTCGTCCGGCCTCATGATCTCGAGCGAGGCGGCCGAGAAGCCGTACTTCAAGGCCCTGCTCCAGTTCGTCGACTGGCTGTACTACTCCGACGAGGGCATCGAGTTCGCCCAGTGGGGTGTCGAGGGCGAGACGTACAGCAACGAGGGCGGCACCCGCACGCTCCCGGCCGACATCGGCTGGAACGCGCTCAACCCCGACGCACCGAAGAAGCTCAACGCCGACTTCGGGTACAGCAACGGCGTGTTCCTGCTCGCCAACGGCTCCTCGAAGGAGCTGCTCCAGTCCGTCATGACGGACGAGACGAAGGCGTGGACCGACGCCGTGCTCGAGCGCAAGGAGATGCTGCCGGTCAAGCCGGCCGCGAGCCTCGACGAGCTCGAGCTCGAGCAGACGTCGCTCCTGGACACGCAGATCAAGGACGCCGTGATGGCGGCGACCGCGGGCTTCGTCACCGGTCAGCGTCCGCTGAGCGAGTGGGACGCCTACGTGTCCGAGATCGACGGGCTCGGTGGCACGCAGCTCATCGACACCTACAACGCGGCGCTCGCCCGCTCCGAGGGCTGACGCCCACCGGGGGGGGGGGCGGCGCGGCCCCCCCCCCCCGCGACCGGGGGGGGGGGGGGGGGGCGGGCAGGGCGCGCGGCGCGGGGGGGCGGGCGCGCGCCCGCCCCCGCCCC
>NZ_JBHXIC010000108.1:0-278 GCF_042723955.1 Cellulosimicrobium cellulans
CCCCGCGCCTCTCGCCCCGGTGGTCTTATAGCCGCTCAACAACACCGATATGTGGTCCGCCCCCGGCGCCGGGACCAGGCGTCTCACGGGGTGGCGGATCGGCTGCAACACGACCGAAACGCCTCGGACGACCGGGGGAAACGTCGCGGTCGCACGATGGGGGTGGGGGGGGGGGCCCGCCCCCCCCCCCCCCCCCCCCCGCCGGCCGCCGGGGCGGGGACCGGGCCCGCGCGGCCCCGGTACCCCGCTGGGCGGGGCCCGACCCGAGGCAACCGCCC
>NZ_JBHXIC010000108.1:288-12903 GCF_042723955.1 Cellulosimicrobium cellulans
CTGCCGCTCAGACCCCGCGCCCCCACGCCCGCCCGCGGCGTGACACCCGGCGCGCGCCCCGTGGGGGGGGGCCGCGGCCCGCCCGCCCCCCCCCACCAGCATCCGTCCCGACCTCGCGGCCGCACAGCGCGACCGCGTCCCGAGGAGGCCCCCGTGCCGGACAACCGCCCGCTCTTCTCCGCCCCGTCGACCACGCCCTCCACCACGACGACGGCCACGCGCCACCCGATCGACCACGGCGTGACCGTGGACCTCGGCTCCCGCGACGAGCCGCAGCGCCGGGCGAACCCCGGCGACGAGCTCACCGTGGACCCTGTCGACCGTCGCCGCCGCGCCCGCGCCGCGCTGCTGGACCTGCGGCGCGACGTCATCCGCCGCAGCGCCAACGGGTGGTGAGGCGCGCGAGGTCGAGCCCGCACCCTGACGCCACTCGCTGCGGACCGGCACCATGCCGGTGCCGGCCCGCGTCTTGTCAGAGCCGGGCGAGGTCGAACGTCTCCCACGGCCCGACGGCGGTCCGGTTCGCCACGAGCGGCTGGCCGCCCGCGCCCTCGGCGCACACGTAGCGGCCGTTGACCTCGGCGCGCAGCGCGACCGCGCCGCCGCCCACGTCCTCGAGCCGGAACCGTTCCCACGCGCCCGCGGCGACGCGGTTCGCGACGAGCGGCTGCGCGCCCGCGTCCTCGGCGCACACGTAGCGGCCGTCGGCGTCGGCGCGCAGCGCGACGACCCCGCCGCCCAGCTCCTCCAGCCGGAACCTCTCCCACGCGCCGACCGTCGGTCCGGCCGCGACGAGCGTGCCGCCGTCGGTCTGCCGGGCCTGGACGTACTGCGCGTTCGCGCGCGCCCGGAGGGTGACGAGGCCGGTCACGGGCCCCGGCCCGCCGCCGACAACCGGCGGCGTCGGGCGCACGGCCGTCAGGGCGAGCTCACCGCGCAGCATCCGACCGCCGTCGTTCGTGAGGCGCAGGTAGTAGTCCGGGGAGCACGCGGTGCCGTCCTCGTCGAGCGCGCGCATGCCCGACCCGGCGGGCACGTCCGCCGCGGTCGCGGCCGTCTTCGCGATCTGGTTGCCCTCGTTGTACTCGTCGAACATGGAGATGTACGCGCTCGCGACACCCGCCCGGGCATGGTTGAAGAACTGTCGCCACATGAAGTCGCCGTGCGCGCGCTGACCCTCCTGGAGGTCGCCGGGCAGCACGCACGGCTGGTAGTCGATGCCGAGCCGCGTGCACTCCGCGAGGTCGGGCACGGTGGCGCGGGCGTAGAAGTCGTCCGCGCCCGCGAGCGTCCCGATCCGGCCGACGAGCCACGGCGAGATCATGTCGAACGACCGGTACACGTCCGCGAAGCCGGGCCGGGAGTCGCCGGTCCCCTCGCGCCACCACGTCGGCACGCCGCCCATGACGTAGCACCCCTGGGCCTTGAACCAGTCGACGACCTCCTGGCACTCCTGCGGCGTGAAGGGACGCTGGGCGTCGTCGAACCCGAAGCCCCAGATGCCCACGACCGGCTTGCCGTTCTGCCGCGCGTACGCGGGCGAGGCGACGTGGACGGACATCTTGGTCGTCCAGTCCTGCGTGATCTGGTTCCGCATCGCGTACCAGTCGCTCACGTCGTACATGACGTAGAACTTCACGCCCGCCCGCTCGGCGGCCGTGCGGGTGCGGCTCGCCATGACGTCGCGCGTCGGGCCCTCGCCGCCGAACGGGTTGAAGCGCTGGAGCGCGGCGGTGTGGATGCCGTTCTCTGCCATCCATCGCAGGTGCGTGTCGACCGTCTGCTGGTCGTAGGAGGAGAAGAGGCGCGCGGGGCGGCCGTCGCCGAGCGCGGGGAAAGCGGTCTGGTACGTCGCCGTGTACTCGCGGACGTCGGGCCACGACTTGATCACGGTGTTCGTGGTCGACGGCGCCTGGTCGGCCTGGCGGGCCCAGTGCCACCACGCGTCGATGGGGGCACCGTCGCCCCGGCACGCGAACCAGCCCTGGTAGCCGGCGGTGATCTTGCCGACGACGTCGCCGGGCGGGCTCACCGCGACGGCGGCGCCCGGGAGGGTGGCTGCGGCACCGGCGGAGGCGGGGGTCCCGACCACGGCGGTCGCCGCGGCGGCGGCCGTCAGGCCGAGGAAGGAACGTCGGGTGAAGCTCATGTGCTCAAGTCCGTTTCTCTGGGGGTGCCGGCCTGACGTCGTCGTCACGGCCCGGCACGGTCGGTCACGTCTCGTGCAGGAGCGTCGGTGTGGGCTACCCCCTCTCGCCGAGGACGGTCGTGAACGGGACGGCACGCGGGCGGTCGGCGGCTGCGCCGACCTCCACGCGCGCACCCGTGCGCGCGGCGTCGAGCAACGACTCCATGACGTCGAGCACGTGCAGGGCGAGCCGGCCGCTCGCGCGCGGCTCGACGCCGTCGGGCGTGGCGACGAGGTCCGCGAGGCCGTACCCGCGGCCGGCGCCGCGGAAGCCGGCGCCCACCGGGAGCTCGCGCCACGTGTCCCCGGCGACCTCGCGGACGCGGACCACGCCGTCGAACCCGTTCGGGTCGGGCACCTCGAGCGAGGCGAGCGTGCCGTGCACCTCGATCGGCGGTGCCTGGCTCGCCGGCGCGTCGAAGCTCATGACGAGCGTCGAGAGCGCGCCGGACGCGTGCAGGAGGACGCCCGTGACGTGGGTGTCGACCTCGACGTGGACCTCCGCGCCCGCGCGTGGGCCGGAGCCGATCGTGCGCGTCGCACGCGCCCGGCTCGAGGCCCCGACGACGGACGTCACCGGGCCGAGCAGGTGCACGAGCGCGGTGACGTAGTACGGGCCCATGTCGAGCAGGGGACCGCCGCCCGGGCGGTAGTAGAAGTCGGGGTGCGGGTGCCAGCGCTCGTGGCCGGCCGTGACCATCGTCGCGGTCGCGGCGACTGGCGTCCCGAGCAGACCGTCGTCGACGGCACGACGCGCGGTCTGGACCCCGGTGCCCAGCACGGTGTCGGGCGCGCACCCGACGCGCACGCCCGCGGCGTCGGCGGCCGCGAGGACCCGGGCCGCGGCCGCACGGTCGGCGGCCAGCGGCTTCTCGCCGTACACGTCCTTGCCGGCCGCGACCGCCGCGAGCGCCACCTCCTCGTGCGCGGCGGGCGTGGTGAGGTTGAGGACGACGTCGACCTCGGGGTCGCGCACGAGCGCGTCGACGGTGCGGGCCCGCACGCCGTGCTCGGCCGCGACGGCGGCCGCGCGCCCCGGGTCCAGGTCGGCGACGGCGACGAGCCGCAGGCCGCCGAGCCGGGGCAGGGTCTCGAGGTACTGGCCGCTGATCGCGCCGCAGCCGACGATCCCGACGCCCGCGGGGCGGCCGGTCGCGCCGGCGGAGACGTCGCGCGTCGGTGCCTCGGCGGTCACAGCGCGTGCTCCTGCCGGCTCGCCCAGAGCATCCCGCGCTCGACCATCGTGCGGACCGTCGGGTGCTCGATGTCCTCGGGCCGGTGCCCGACCGTGCACACGAACACCCGGCCCGCGCCCCACCGCCGCGTCCAGACGGCGGGCGAGGTCGACGGGTCGTGCCAGGGGTCCTCGGGCCGGGCCTCGACGGTCGTGGTGGCGAGGACGTCGTCGTAGTCGTCGGTGAGGACCCAGTACTGCTCGGTGGTGATCTCGAAGTCGTCGAGCCCGGCCACGACGGGATGGTGGGACTGCTCCGGGACGACGCGCACGGCGTGCGTGACGAAGCTGTCCGTCTCGTCGCCGCGCAGCGGCCCGAGCGGGGCGTCAGGTCCGGCAGTGCGCCGCGGGTGGTGGGCGAACTGCCCGCCGACGAGGTGCGCGTACTCGCTGCTCGCGCGGTAGGAGTCGACGATGCCGCCGTGCCAGCCCGCGAGTCCCGTGCCCGCCTCGACGGCGGCGACGAGACCGGCGACCTGCTCGGTGCTGATCTCGCTCATGGTCACGCTCTGCACCACGAGGTCGACCTGCGCCATGGTGCGCGCGTCGGCGTAGACGGCGGGCGACGGCTCGACGCGCACGACGTAGCCCTGCGCGCTGAGGAAGGGGACGAACAGGTCGGTCGTCTCCTCGGGGCGGTGCCCGGACCAGCCGCCGCGGACGACGAGGGCGGTGGGCGGGGACGTGCGGTCGGTCATGCGACGGCCTCCTGGGCGGTCTCGCGCGGGGCGTGGGCTGGCGGGTCGAGGACGGTTCGCGGGGTTCGCGGTGCGGGTCGTCCGGGTGGGGGTGTCAGAAGCGCTCGACGTCGAACCGCACGGCGTAGGAGACGGACTCGCCCGGCGCGAGGACGGGCAGGACGCCCTCCTCGCGCGCGGCGACGCGCCCGCCGATCGCGGGGGCGTTCATGGGCTCGAGCCCGAGGACGTTCTGCCCAGGGGCGAACATCTTCCACTGGTACAGCACGGGCAGGGTCGCGGTCGGGAACGAGACGGTCAGGCGCAGCCCTAGCTCGCGGTTCGTCACGACGGCGCGCCCGGTCCCGGGCGCGAGGTCGTGCCGGTGCACGCGCTGGCGGTAGCCGTCGGCGGGCGCGGTGATCTCGCGCCACGGGTCGCCGACGGCGTCCGGCCCGTCGGGCTCGACGTGCTCCGACGAGACGTCGAGCTCCGCGGCCTCGGAGACGAGCGGCCACCCGAGGTTCGCGTGGTAGAGCACGAGGTGCGGCTCGGGGCGCCAGCCCTCGTTGGTCACGGTGTCCTCGACCGTGACGGACGTCGTGCCGAGGCCCGCGCGGACCCGGCGCCGGAGCACGAGGTGCTCCTCGTGGAGCGACGCCTGCCGCACGACGCCCTCGACCACGACCTCGTCGCCCACCACGGCGGCGCGCTCGACGCTCGCCGGGATGGACGTGAGCCGGCCGTGCTGCGGGAACCGGCGGCCGTCGTCCACGGTGGGCGACCCGACGTGGTCGAGGCCGCACGTGACGAGCAGCCCGCCGCCGAACGTCGCGCCGAAGTCGTCGCCCTGGTAGAGCCCGGGCGCGGCGAGCCCCGCGGGGGCCATCCACGCGAGCGGGACGCCGTGAACGGTCACCTGGCCGAGGTCGAGCGCACGGTCGGGCAGCACGTCGAGCTCCAGCCCACCGCCCGTCACGACGCGCACGCGGCGCGCCCCGCGGGCCGGGCCGTCGGCGTCGACGAGCTGCTCGACGCGCGCGACCTGGCCGAGCCACCCGGCGCGGCGCCGGACCTCGCCGGGGTCCGCCCCGTGGATCGTCCCGGGTCCGTCGCCCGCTGCCGTCATGTCTCGTGTCCTCTCCTGCGGGCTCCCCTGCGGGCCCGTCCGTGTGGCGGCGGGGTCCGGGTCGCCCCGGGCCCCGCCGTCGTGCCGGCCGCGCGGGTGCTCGGCCGGGATGCGTCAGCCGCAGCGCACGGCGGCGTACGGCGCCGTGAGGACGACGTCGCCGCCGCCCGCGGTGACGGTGACCTGCGCCGCGCCCGCCTCTGCCGTCGTCGCCCGTGTCGCGAACGACTGGTAGGCGCTCTTCCCCGGTGCGACGTCGTCGACCGTGCGCTCCCCGAACGGCGTGGCGAGGCGCACCGTCACGGGGTCGTCGCCCCCGTTGTGGGCGCGGACCGCGACGTACGCACGGCCCGCGAGGCACCGCCCGGCCGCCTCGACCTCGACGTCCGTCGTTGGGGCGACGACGAACGCGGCCGTGAGCGACGCGTCGGCCGCGAGGGCGAACGCGTACCGCGCGTCGCGGGAGACCACGGCGCCGGAGGCGTCGCGCCAGCCGGCGAACGCCGACCCCTCGGCGGGCTCGGCGACCACGGCCACCGCGCTCCCGGTCTCGTACCGGCCCGGCTCCGCCTCGTTGCCCTCGACGCGCACGGTCCCGGCGGCACCCTCCGCGGCGTCCGCCGCGACGCCCAGCGCCGACGTCGCCATGTGGATGGCGAGGGGGTTGACGATCGTCACCGGACCGCGGCTCGTGGTGCCGTTGAACCGCATGAGGTTGACGACGCTCACCGCGCTCGACGCGTCCGCGTCGACCGTGTGCCCGCCCGGGCCGAGGTTGTCGGTCCCGAGGTTGAACGCGCGGACCGTGGCGCCGTCGCTCGCGACGATGCCGTCGTGCGTCCCGTACGCGAACGTGTTGAGCACCGTGAGGTCCTGCGACCCGGTGGCCCGGACGAGCACCTCGCGCTCGCGCGCGACCGGGTCGATGACCTGGCCGAACAGGTCGGCCCCCTCGACCCAGCCCGGCAGCCCGTACGCGAGGCGCGTGATGACGTTGCCGTTGGACAGCACGTTCTCGACCGTGCCGCCCTCGTTGGCGCCGACGTGCACGCCCTCGGAGAGGAAGAGGCCGACCGCGCGCCGCACGAGGAACCCGTCCGCCGCGGCGGTGAGGTCGATCGCGTTCCACGCGTTCGTCAGGCCGACGTTCACCACGTAGGCCCCCGGCGCGTCGCCGCGCACGGCGAACGGGTAGGACCGGACGCCGTCCGGGCCGGCCGGGTTGTTCTCGGGGTGGAAGACCCGCAGACCGCGCAGGCCCGCGTCCTCGCCCGCGAGGGTGACGAACGCCGTCTCGCCGACCGACGGGTCGGGCTCGCCCGGCGCCGCCGGCGCCACGCCGCCCTCGTACGCGAGGAGCACGGTGCCGCCGCTCAGCTCGAGCGAGTCGCGGTTCGCCACGCCCGCGGAGCCGCGCAGCTCCACGCCCGCGGGGACCGTGAGGTGCCCGCGCACGGTGTACCAGCCCGCGGGCAGGTACACGACGCCGCCGCCCGCGGCCGCGGTGTCGTCGAGCGCCGCCTGGACGGCGCCGGTCACGTCGACGTCGGAGAACCGGCCGGGCGTGCGGGGCACGTCGTACGGCGCCTTCGTCACGTCGACGAGCCGATCGGCGGGACGCGGCGCGAGGACCGGCTCCGGCCTCGCGGGCACGCCGCCGTCCGGACCGTCGAGGACGTGGACCGTCCCCTCCAGGGCACCCGTCACGTCCGTGCCCGTGAGCTTGACGTAGCCGCCCGACGTGTTGCGGACCGCGGCCTCGGAGCCCTCCAGGGTGCCGCCCGCGAAGGCGGTGCCCCAGCGGTCGTCCGAGACCTCGACCTGGACGGCGACGTCCGTGCGACGCACCTCGGTGTCGAGGAACGAGCCGGTGAAGCTCGCGCGCTGGCCCTTGACGATGCGGATGCCGACCGCGTAGTCCGCGACCGAGACCCCCGAGAACTCGTCCCACTCGAGGTCGCCGAGCACCAGGCCCGTGCCGTGCTCGCGCGTCCACGCGTCGAGGACCGCACGCTCCGGGGCGTCGTACGCGGCGCCCGCCCCTGCCCACACGCCGTTGTCGAAGGTGACGTCCTGCCACGTGCCCACGTCCGCGCCGTTGTACGCGACGACGCCCTCGAACAGCGCGGTCGCGACGACGTCGCGCACGTTCGCGATCTCGTGCACCTGCGAGCCCGGCCCGCCCTCGCCGCGGTCGTGCGCCATCGTGGAGATCCCGATGCCGCGGTACGAGTTGAGCATCGTCACGTGCTCGACGCTGCTCATCATGTAGTTCTGCTCGCCCTGCCACGCACGGCCCGGGAGCTCGACGGTGAAGCCGAAGGGCACCGGGTCCGCCGCGTCCTGGCCGGGGTAGTACGTCGTCACGCCGACGACGCCCGCGTTGCCGCCCACGCGGAACAGGCTCGGGCCGTCGGCGCCCGACGGCAGGTCCGCGACGACGACCGTCCCGTCGAGCGGGTCGGCGTCGGGCGAGACCGCACGGTCGGGGTGGTCGCCGCGCAGCGTGCAGTGCGGGAGCACCTCGAGCGTGCCCGTCACGCGGTACGTGCCCGCGGGGAGCCAGACCGTGCCGCCCGTCGCGTCCTGGCACGCGTACAGCGCGGCCTGGATCGCCGCGGTCGAGTCCGCCTCGCCCGTGGGGTCGGCGCCGAAGTCCGTGACCACCTGGTCCGCGACCACGACGTCCTCCGTCGGGAACACCGTCTCGACGAGGCGTGGGTCGACCGGGACGGCCGGGGCCCGGCGCACCTCGAGGTCCGTCAGCGCGAAGGTCGCCCGCTGCGTCGCCCGCTCGTCGAGCGCGAGGCGCACGTAGCGCGCGTCGACGGGCTCGAACCGGGTGCGCACCCCCGTCGCGTCGATCGCGCCGGCGCTCGCGACCTCGTCGTAGGTCGTGCCGTCCGTCGACACCTGGACGCGGTAGACGTGCGCGTAGTCCGGCGTCCAGCGCACCAGCACCTCGTCGATCTCGGTGACGGCGCCCAGGTCGACCTGGACCCACTCGGCGTCGCCGTCGCGGGCGGAGGTCCATGCGGTGCCACGGTCGCCGTCCGTCGCCGCGGCGGCCGGGCCGCCCGAGCTCACGGTCACGGGCTTGCCGCGCGCGACGTCGGTCGTGACCTGCGACCCGAGGAAGTCCTCGAGCGCGTCCTCCAGGGCCGTCGTCGCGGCGTCGACCGCGTCGCCGTTCGCGTCGGGGTCCTGCGCGACGGCGTCGGCCGCGTCGATCGCGGCGCGCAGCCCGGCGCGCGAGCCCGCCGGGTACTGGCCGTCGCGCTCGCCCTCGCGCGCGGCGGCGTACGTGACGTCGGCGCGCTCGACGAGGCGCCGCAGCGCGATCGCCGGGTCGACCTCGCGCGGGACGACGGTCACCGCGAGCGAGTCGATCCGCACGTCCTGCGGCGACCCCTCGACGGAGAGCCGGAAGTCGGAGCCGTTGGAGCGGTTGGTGAGGATCGCGTCGTCGAGCAGCCACGAGCGCGACACCCACGTGCCGTCGGTGCCGAGCGCGAGGCGCGGCGACGGCTTGAACATGTGCGGGATCGTGTCGCCCGGCGAGTCGTACTGGAGGAACATGTCGCCGCCGCCCTGCTGCACGGTCGCGTCGACGAGCACGCGGTCGCGCGTGTCGAGCGCGTACGCGTCCGAGACGTTGGCGTAGACGAAGTTCGTGCCCTGCGCCCGGCCGGTCTGCCAGTACCCGCGGCCGTCCGCGGCCCCCGTGACGAGTCCCGCCGTCGCGTCGCCCGCGCGCACCGCGATGCCGCGCTCGGCGACGGTCGGGCCGAGGTCCACGGTGGTGCCCTGCGCGACGACGCGGACGGACGTGACGGAGAGCTCGCCCTCGGCCGCGGCGAGCGACACCTCGGGGTCTCCGCCCGCCTGCGTCCCCGGTTCCAGCGCCCCGGCGGGGAGCGCGACGACGGTCGACGTCCAGCCGTCGCCGTCGGCGTCCGCCTCCGGCGCGCCCGCGCCCGCACCGAGCACCGAGCCGTCGGCCGCGGTCGCGACCACCTGCTCGCCCGCGCGGTGGTCCACCACGAGGTACCCGGGCACGTCGGCGAGGCGCCCGACGTACGCGTCCGCGACGTCGAGCGCGATCCGCTCGGCGCCGGCCGCGGCGTCGGTGCGCCAGAACGCGCGAACGCCCTCCTCGCCCGTCTCCTGCGCGCCGGTCGTCGGCGCGGTCGCGACCGCGATCCCGTGCGTGCGCGGGGTCGTCGACAGGTCGGCGCCCACCCCGACCGGGTAGCGGTCGACGTCGACCACCGGGCTCGCGACGGCGGGGGCCACGAGCCCCGTCACCGCCATGACGAGGGCCGCGCCCGTGGCGACGACCCGTCCTGCTCCAGCATGCATGCTCATCCTCAACACCCTTGTTCTCGGACTGACTGACGCGTGCGTGCTCAGGGGGTCAGGCGCTCACCCCCTCGGCCGGCGCCTCGCTCGCGGGGTCGAGCGCGTCGCCCGTGCGCCAGTCGTGGCGCGGGACGAACCCGAACAGCTCGCGCACCGCGGTCGTGTCGATGACGGACGCGAACCCGTCGAGCGGCCGCGTCACGCGGGAGCCCGGGTGGAAGCGCTCGAGGAGCTCGGCCGTGGGGACGTCGCTCGTCGTGTCGGGCGCCGCGACGTTCACGACGTGGTGGCCGGTGACGCCCGACTCGAGGATCGCGCGCACCACGTCCACCGCGTCGCGCGTGTCGAGCCACGTCCACAGCTCCTGCCGGATCGCGCCCGGGTCGCGGTGCGCGAGGTCGACCCACTCGCGCAGCCGGTCGCCCGACCCGACGAACGGCATGCGCAGCATCGTCGTCGGCAGGCCGTAGCGCCGCGTGGCGTACTCCCCCACCTGCTCGGAGAGCAGCTTCGACAGCGCGTACGCGTCCACCGCGACCGACTCCTGCGCCTCGTCGACCGGGACGTAGGCGGGCGAGAGATGCCGTCCGGCCCACGGGTAGCCGTACGCCGAGAACGACGACGCCGCGACGGCGACGCGCACGCCCGCCCGGCCCGCGCCGTCGAGCACGCAGAACGCGCCCTGCACGTTCTGGGCGACCGTCTCGTCGTCGGGCACCTGGCCCGGCGAGGCGATCGCCGCGAGGTGCACGACGCCGTCGACGACGGGCGCGTCCGGACCCTGACCCGCACGGAGCGCGGCGTCGACGAAGGTCGCGTCGCGCGTGTCGCCGACGAGGCTCGCGACGGCCGCCGGCGCGTCGAACGGCGCCCGGTCGGTCGCGACGACGCGGTACCCCGCGGCGGCGAGACGCGGGACGGCGACCCGCCCGATGACCCCGGCGGCCCCCGTGACGAGGAGCATGGCCCCGGGAAGGAGGGCGGGCCCGGTGGGCGCGTCGGTGGACGTGGTGGAGTGCATGGCGTGGTTCCGATCTGTGCGGTGGTGCGTGCTGCGCGGTCGGGGCCGAGAGGCCCCCGGGGTCACCCCTTCACGGCACCCACCAGGCCGTTGACGAAGTACCGCTGCGTCGCGAGGAAGAGGATGATCACCGGGATCACGACGATCAGCGCGCCCGCCATGAGCTGGTTGTACTGGACGACGTTCGACGACTGGAGCTGCTGGAGCGCGATGGGGAGCGTGAAGGTCGACGGGTCGTTGAGCGACACCCGCGACAGCAGGTACTCGTTCCACGTGGGGATCGCGGTGAGCAGCGCGATCGTGATGATCGCGGGCCGCGCGAGCGGCACGTAGACGCGCGCGAAGATGCGCAGCTCGCCCGCGCCGTCGACCCGCGCGGCGTCCCGCAGCTCCCCGGGCACGGACCGGAACGCGTTGGTCAGCAGCAGGATCGACAGGGGCGCGGTGCCGTTGACGAACGGCAGGATGAGCCCCAGGTGCGTGCCGAGGATCCCGAGCTGGTTCTCCAGCAGCACGATCGGCAGGAGCGTCACGACGCCCGGCACGAACAGCAGCACGAGGAACAGGCGGAAGAACGCCTGCCGCCCGGGGAAGCGCAGCACCGCGAACGCGTACGACGCGGCCGAGTACACGACGACGACGCCGAGCGTCGTCAGGCCCGTCACCTTGACGCTGTTGAGGAAGTAGTCGAAGAAGTGCAGCCGGCTCCACGTGTCGACCAGGGTCGACAGGGTCGGCTCGGCGGGGACGAGGTTGCCCCCGCCCATGACGATCTCCTGCTGCGTCTTGAACGCGGCCGAGACCATCCACAGGAACGGGTACAGGCTCACGACGGCGTACCCGACGAGGAGCACGCCCACCACGACGCGCGCGACGACCACCTTGGCGGGGGTGCCGCGACGGCGCGGGGTGAGGGCGGGCACGTCGGGGAGCTGCGTGCGGTCGGCGACGGTGGTCATCACTTCTCCCTCGTGACGCGCTGGTTGACGATCGCGACGGCGAGCGCGGCGAAGAACAGGAGCCAGCCGAGAGCGCTCGCGAGGCCGAGGGTCGGGGCGAGCTGCTGCTGGAACGCGAGGTCGTACGTCTCCAGGCCGAGGACGTTGGTGCGACCGGCCGGGCCGCCGTTCGTCATGATGAGGAAGATCTGGAAGCCCTGGAGCGCGTCGCGCACGTTGAGCAGCATGATGACGGCGGTCGTGCCCTTGAGGAGCGGCAGCACCACCGAGAAGTTGGTGCGCCACCACCCCGCGCCGTCGAGCTGGGCCGCCTCGAGGACGGACGAGTCGATCGACTGGAGGCCCGTCAGGTAGAGGAGCATCGCGACCGGGACCCCGGACCAGACCATGATGACGATGAGCGTCGGCAGCGCCGTGGACGGGTTGCCGAGCCAGCCCTGCGGCTGCGCGAGGCTGCCGAGGCCGAGCGCGCGCAGCAGGAGGTTGATCGCGCCGTTGGGCTCCAGCACGTACTGCCAGGCCATGTAGACCGCGATGCCGGCCGTGACGTACGGGACGAAGTACACGGACCGCAGGACGCCGGCGAACCGGCGCGCCTGGTTGAGCACGATCGCGAGCGGGAACGACACCGCGAGGATGAGGATCGGGACCGCGATCATCACGACGAGCGTGTTGAGCGCGGCGCGGTGCACGACCGGGGCGTAGATCGGGCTCGCCCACAGGAGGTCGGCGTAGTTCTTCAGCCCGACCCACTCCCACGTGGGCGTGAGGCCGTTCCAGCGCACGAACGAGAGCTGGGCGCCGAAGAAGAGCGTGTACACGCCCATGACGAGGAACAGCAGGAGCGCGGGAGCGATGAAGACGTAGCCCCACGCCACCTCCTTGCCGCGGTAGCGCATCTTCTGCCGGCCGCGGCGCCGGCCGGGGGCGGGGCGTGGCGCGCGATACTGGGGGGGCGGGGCGCGCCGCCGCCGCGGGCCCCCGGGCCCCCCCGGGCCGGGGGCCCGCGCGCGCGCCCCCCGCCCGCCGCCCCCCCCCCCCCCCC
>NZ_JBHXIC010000109.1:0-12787 GCF_042723955.1 Cellulosimicrobium cellulans
GCGCGCCCGGTACCCCCCGGGGGGGCTCCCCCCCGCGGGGCCGCCCCCGCGGGGGGGGGGCCCCCCCTCCGTGGGAAGCCTGTGCGGCCGTCGTGACGTTCAGCGTGTCACGCCGGCGCGGGCGAACCGTGCGCTCAGAGAGCGTTGACGGCCTTCGCGATGGCCGACTTGCGGTTCGCGGCCTGGTTCGCGTGGATGACGCCCTTCGAGACGGCCTTGTCGAGCTTGCGCGACGCAGCCTGGAGCGCGGTGCTCGCCGCGTCCTTGTCGCCCGCGGCGACGGCCTCGCGCACGCGGCGCACGTACGTCTTGAGCTCGGACTTGACCGCCTTGTTGCGCAGGCGAGCCTTCTCGTTCGTACGGATGCGCTTGATCTGGGACTTGATGTTTGCCACGTGTGGACTCTCTGGTTCTGTTCGCCGGAGCGAGCGGATAGGTCGTAGAGGGCGGCTCCAGCTCCGGGACTGGGGTGGGGAACCCGTGGAGAGGTGCTGGGGCTGTGCCCGCCGACCTGGGCGGACACGCGACCACCAAGACTACCAGCGGTCGTGGCCCGAACTCCAATCCGCAGGAGTTCCCGCCGGACGACGCCGCGAGGTCGCCGTGTCGCGTCCCCTGTCGCGCTCCGGGACCGCGGGGTCAGCGGTGCTGCGAGATGCCTGCCACCACGCGGTCGAAGACCTCGCGCCCCACGACGGCGCCCTCGCGGCGGACGGCATCGGGGTCGACCCGGATCACCCGGTCGAGGCGGACCTCGCTGTCGCGGCCCTTCGTGTCCCACGGGCCGGACCCGATGTCGAGCCAGTAGCGCCCCCACCGGGCCTCGTCGCGCGCGTCGCGCGAGTGGTCCTTGCTCGTGAGCATGACGCCCAGCAACCACTCGCCGTCGGACCCGACGAGCAGCACCGGCCGGTCCTTGCCCTGCGAGAAGTCCTCCTCGAACGGCACCCAGGTCCAGACGATCTCCCCGGGGTCCGGGTCGCCGTCGAGCCGCGGCGCGTACTGCGCGCGCACGCGACCCTCGTAGTCGCCGGGGTACGCGCCGGTCCGGCCGCCGCCACCCTCGGGGCGTACCGGAGCGCCGGGGCGGGCCGGGCTCGTCGGGCGCGGGCCGGGGCGGGGGGACGGCGTCCGGTCCGACGGCGTCCGCTCCCTCCCGGGCGCGCGCGTCGCCGCGGTGCCCGTGCCGCCCTGCGAGCCCTGCGACGAGCGCGTGAGCCCGGAGACGACGGCGCGTGCCGCGTCGGTGAGTAGTCCCAGCCATCGGTTGCGTGCCACGCGCGCACCCTACCGGGCGTGCCACACCGCGGTCAGGGCGGTCAGGGCGTGATGCGCCCGGCGAGCGCGACGGTCAGCGCGTCGGCGTCGCCGTCCACCACCACGCCGGCCGCGGCAGGTTCGAGCCGTCCCCACAGCAGGAGCGCGAGCACGCGCGCGGGTGCGGACGCCGTCGCTGCCGGCGCGCCGTCGCCGAGGACCCACGACCGCCCGGCGTCGGTGGCACGGAGCGCGACGGGCAGGGCGAGCGGCGCCGCGCGGCCGAGGCGGACCTGGCGAGGCGCCATGACCGTCACGACCTCGTCCACGGTGTCCGCCCAGACGGCGGGGTCGACGTCGTCCACCGTGGAACCGCCGGCGCTGCGCAGGTCGTGCAGGTGCACGAGCGTCTCGTGCGTCTGCCGGCGGTGCCAGAAGCGCACGGTCGAGGCGGGGTCGTCGGGTGCGAGGAGCGTCCATGCCGGGGCGTCCGGCTCGAGAGCGGCGAGCGTCGTGCGCAGCTCCGCCGCGTGCTCGGCGTAGAACGGGGCGAGGTCGAACGGGCCGACCTCGAGCGGTGTCTCCGGCCGACGCCGTGCCTGCGCCGCTGCCCAGTGGTGGACGCTCCCGACGTGCTCGACGAGGTCCTGGACGCGCCAGTCGCCGCACGCCGGGACCGGTGCGCCCGGGTCGGCGTCGGGGACGTCCGCGAGGAACGCGTCCTGGAGCCGGGACAGGAGGGCGAGGTGGTCCAGGGCGTCGTCCATGGCGGGAGTATGCCCGCGCCGGGTGGACCGCGTCAGCACCCGGCTCGCGTCCGGACGCACCGCCGGTCCGGCGAGGACCGCTCAGTCGGCGAGGACCGCGTCCACCTCGCGCAGGAAGTCGTCGAGGTCGCCCGGGTTGCGCGACGTCACGAGCGTGTAGCCGTCGTCGTCGCGCACGACGGGCCGGTCGACCCACGCCCCGCCCGCGTTGAGCACGTCGGTCTCGAGCGAGGGATAGCTCGTGAGCGTCTTGCCCTCGACCGCCGCCGCCTCGACGAGCGCCCAGGGGCCGTGGCAGATCGCGGCGACCGGCTTGCCCGCCGTCGTGAACGCGCGCACGAGGCTCACCGCGTCGTCCTGCAGGCGCAGCGCGTCGGCGTTGATCGTGCCGCCGGGCACGAGCAGCAGGTCGTACTCGGCGGGGTCAGCGTCGGCGTGCGTGAGCGTCGGGGTGACGGTGCGGCCGGGGTCCTTGTCGTCCACCAGGGTCTGCACGTCGTCCGCGGACACCGCGGCGACGTCGACCTCCACCCCCTCGCCGCGCAGGTGCTCGAGCGGGACCACGAGCTCGTCCTGCTCGACGCCGTAGTTCGTCACGATCGCCAGCACGCGCCGGCCGCCGGGGCCGGAGGTCCGGTGCGCGGTGTCCTGGGCCATGAGCGCTCCTCTCGTCACCGGGCGGCCCGGTGCCGCCGGGACCCTCCACGCTAGGTCGCCGCGCGGCGCCCCGCAGGGCGGGCGGGTGCGCGACGCCGGACGTGGGACAATGGACGTTCCCGCCCGCCCGAGAGCGACCGTCGGCGCGCCCGCCCCCGAGCGCGCGGCCCGACCCGCACGCCACTCCCAGGAGCGCACCCGCGTTGTCCCCGATCCCCAGCGCCCAGCTGAGCACCCGCATCCAGCCCGCGGCCACGCCGCCCGAGCTGATCCGGAACTTCTGCATCATCGCGCACATCGACCACGGCAAGTCGACCCTGGCCGACCGCATGCTGCAGCTCACCGGTGTCGTCGAGCCGCGCGCCATGCGCGCCCAGTACCTCGACCGCATGGACATCGAGCGCGAGCGCGGCATCACGATCAAGTCGCAGGCCGTCCGCATGCCGTGGGCGGTCGTCGCGGACGGGGTCGAGACCCCGCACGCGCTGAACATGATCGACACCCCGGGTCACGTCGACTTCACGTACGAGGTCTCGCGCTCGCTCGCCGCGTGCGAGGGCGCCGTGCTGCTCGTCGACGCGGCGCAGGGGATCGAGGCGCAGACCCTCGCGAACCTGTACCTCGCGATGGAGAACGAGCTCGAGATCATCCCGGTGCTCAACAAGATCGACCTGCCGGCCGCGCAGCCCGAGAAGTACGCGGAGGAGCTCGCGAACCTCGTCGGCGGCGACCCGGACGACGTGCTCAAGGTCTCCGGCAAGACGGGCGCGGGCGTCGAGGTGCTTCTCGACCGCATCGTCGAGCGCGTGCCCGCCCCGGTGGGCGACGCGGACGCCCCGGCGCGCGCGATGATCTTCGACTCGGTCTACGACACGTACCGCGGCGTCGTGACGTACGTGCGCGTGATCGACGGCAACCTCAACCCCCGCGAGCGCATCGTCATGATGTCGACGCGCGCGACGCACGAGCTGCTCGAGATCGGCGTGATCTCGCCCGAGCCGATCGTCACGAAGGGACTCGGCGTCGGCGAGGTCGGCTACCTCATCACGGGCGTGAAGGACGTGCGCCAGTCGAAGGTCGGCGACACGGTGACGAACGCCGCGAAGCCCGCGGCGGACGCCCTCGGCGGGTACTCGGACCCCAAGCCCATGGTCTTCTCGGGCCTGTACCCGATCGACGGCACCGACTACCCGGTGCTGCGCGACGCGCTGGACAAGCTCAAGCTCAACGACGCGGCGCTCAACTACGAGCCCGAGACGTCGGTCGCGCTCGGCTTCGGGTTCCGCGTCGGGTTCCTCGGCCTGCTGCACCTGGAGATCGTGCGCGAGCGCCTCGAGCGCGAGTTCGACCTCGACCTCATCTCGACCGCGCCGAACGTCGTCTACGACGTGACGCTCGAGGACGGCACGCTGGTCAAGGTGACGAACCCGTCGGAGTTCCCGGGCGGCAAGATCAAGCAGGTCAGCGAGCCCGTCGTGCGCGCGACCATCCTCGCGCCGAGCGAGTTCGTGGGCACCGTCATGGGTCTGTGCAACGACCGCCGCGGCCAGATGCTCGGCATGGACTACCTGTCCGAGGACCGCGTGGAGCTGCGCTTCACGCTGCCGCTCGCCGAGATCGTGTTCGACTTCTTCGACCAGCTCAAGTCCCGCACGCGCGGCTACGCGTCGCTCGACTACGAGCCCTCGGGCGACCAGGTGGCCGATCTGGTCAAGGTCGACATCCTGCTCCAGGGCGAGCAGGTCGACGCGTTCAGCGCGATCGTGCACAAGGACAAGGCGTACGACTACGGCGTGATGATGACCGCCAAGCTCAAGGAGATCATCCCGCGCCAGCAGTTCGAGGTGCCGATCCAGGCGGCCGTGGGCGCGCGCGTCATCGCCCGCGAGACCGTGCGCGCGATGCGCAAGGACGTCCTCGCCAAGTGCTACGGCGGCGACATCAGCCGTAAGCGCAAGCTGCTCGAGAAGCAGAAGGAGGGCAAGAAGCGCATGAAGAACATCGGGTCCGTCGAGGTCCCGAAGGACGCCTTCATCGCCGCGCTCTCCTCCGACGCCGCGGGCGGCAAGGACGCCAAGGACAAGTCCAAGAAGTGAGCCCGGCCCTGCCCGACGGCGAGCCGGTCCCGCCCGACGGCTCGCTCCCCGCGTGGGTCGCGGCGGGCGGGGCGGCCGCGGACGGCGGGGGCACGTCGGGCCCGACGGCGTCGCGCGAGTTCGGCGTCTACCTGCACGTCCCGTTCTGCTCCGTCCGGTGCGGGTACTGCGACTTCAACACGTACACGGCCTCCGAGCTCGGCGGGGGCGCGAGCCAGGCGTCGTACGCGAGCACGGCGCTGCGCGAGATCGACCTCGCGGCGCGCGTCCTGCGCGACGCGGGCCTGCCCGAGCGCCCGGTCTCGACGGTGTTCGTCGGCGGCGGGACGCCTACGCTGCTCCCCGCGGGCGACCTCGCGCGCCTGCTCCACGGCGTGCGCGCCGCGTGGGGCCTGGCGCCCGACGCCGAGGTGACGACCGAGGCCAACCCCGACTCGGTGACGCCCGAGTCCCTCGCGGAGCTCGCGGCGGCCGGGTTCACGCGCGTCTCGTTCGGCATGCAGTCCGCCGTCCCGCACGTGCTCGCGACGCTCGAGCGCACGCACGACCCGCGGCGGATCCCCGACGTCGTGCGCTGGGCGCGCGACGCGGGCCTGAAGGTCTCGCTCGACCTCATCTACGGCACGCCGGGGGAGAGCCTCGACGACTGGCGGGCGAGCCTCGACGCCGCGCTCGCGACCGGCGTCGACCACGTGTCCGCGTACGCGCTCGTCGTGGAGGCGGGCACCAAGATGGCCGCCCAGGTGCGCCGCGGCGAGGTGGCGCTGCCGAGCGAGGACGACCAGGCGACGAAGTACGAGCTCGCCGACGAGCTCCTCACCGCCGCCGGGCTCACCTGGTACGAGGTGAGCAACTGGGCCCGCACCGACGACGACCGCTGCCGCCACAACCTCGCGTACTGGCGCGGCGACGACTGGTGGGGGGTCGGTCCGGGAGCGCACTCGTACGTCGCCGCGCCGTCGGCCGTCGCGCACGCGCCGACCGGTCCGGCGGCGGGCCCGACGACCGTGACCGACGACACGGGCGCGTCGGTCCGGGACGCGAGGGTCGGCGTGCGATGGTGGAACGTGAAGCACCCGCGCCGCTACGCGGCGCTGCTCGAGGCGGGCACGAGCCCCGCCGCAGGACGCGAGCTCCTCACGCGGGACGAGGGCCGGCTCGAGCAGGCCATGCTCGGCGTGCGGCTGCACGAGGGTCTCGACCTCGCGGTCCTGTCCCCGGCCGGACGGCGCGCCGTCGCCGGGCTCGTCGCGAACGGGCTCCTCGACGGCCGCGCGGCGATCGCGGGACGTGCGGTGCTCACCCTGCGCGGACGGTTGCTGGCAGACACGGTGGTACGGGAGATCACGGACGAGTGACGACGACCCACGAGGCATCTCGACCCGGGACGACCCCTGCGGGGGTCGGCCGCCCGACGCTCGAGACGCCTCGTGTCGTCGGGCACGTGCGCGCTCCCGGCGCGGGTCGACGGCCGGGACGCCCGACCGTGCGCTACCGCCGGATGCCGGGGCTCGACGGGCTGCGGGCGCTGGCCGTCGTGGTCGTGGTCGCGTTCCACCTCGCCCCTGCCACCTTCCCGGGCGGGTACGTCGGGGTCGACGTCTTCTTCGTGCTGTCGGGCTTCCTCATCACGACGCTGCTCGTGCGCGAGCACCGCGACCGGCACCACGTGGGGCTGCGTTCCTTCTGGGCGCGCCGGGCGCGCCGCCTGCTCCCCGCGCTCGGGCTGGTCGTGGTGGTGTGCACGGCGGTCGCGGCGGTCGTCGGCGGCGACGTCCTCGTCGGCATCGGCCCCCAGCTCCTCGGCGCCGCGACGTTCACGAGCAACTGGGTCGACGTCGCGAGCGGCGCCACGTACTCGGGAGCCCTGCTCCCGCACCTCTTCGGGAACCTCTGGTCGCTCGCGGTCGAGGAGCAGTTCTACCTCCTGTGGCCGCTCGCCGTCGTGCTCCTGAGCGTCGTGCGGCCCCTGCGCCGTCGGGCGCCGTGGATCGTGGTCGGTCTGGGGCTGGCGTCCGCGGCCCTCATGGCGCTGCTCTACGCGCCCGGCACCGACCCGACGCGCGTCTACGTCGGCACCGACACCCACCTCTTCGCGCTCATGGCCGGGGCGGCGCTCGCGTTCTGGCACGTGCGCGCCGTCCAGCGGCCCGACGGCGACGCCCGGTCCGGCGCCGACGTGCACGCCCTCCTGCCGGGCGGTCCGCGCGTGCGCACGGCGCGCGGCCGGCTCGCCGTGCTCGTCGCCGGGGTGGCGGGCGCGGTCGTGCTCGGGGCCGCGGTCGCGACGATGCGCTGGGACGACGCGCTCGCCTACCGCGGCGGGCTGCTCGTGTGCGCCGTCGCCGCGACCGCGGTGCTCAACGCCGTCGTGTGCCTACCCGGCCTCGGCACACAGCTCGACCGCGGCCCGCTCGGCTGGGTCGGACGGCGGTCGTACGGGCTCTACCTGTGGCACTGGCCCGTGCTCGTGCTCGCCGCGGCCTCGCTCGGGACCGTGGTCGGTCCCGTGCCGCCGGGCACGGTGCACCCGGTGGTCGTCGTCGTGACGCTCGTCGTGACGGTCGTCGCGGCGGCGCTCTCCTTCCGGTACGTCGAGCGCCCCGTCCTGCGGCGCGGGCTGCGCGGCGCGGCGCGCGACCTCGCGCGCCGGCTCCAGCCGGCGTCCGACGAGGCCGGCCCGCGCGTCCTCTCCCGCCGGGGCTGGGCGCTCGCGGCGTCGTGCGCGCTCGTCGTCGGCCTCTCCGCCGCCGGGGTCGTCACGGCACCCGCCACGACGAGCGTGGAGCAGCAGATCGCAGCGGGGGAGCAGGCCGCGCGGGCGACGCAGGCCGCGTCGGACGCCCCGGCGGAGGCCGCTCCGGAGACGGACGCCCCGGAGGGGGCGGCACCGGCAGACGGAGCCGGACCGGACCCGGCCGCCTCGCCCGCACCGCAGCCCGGGTCCGACGATGCGCTGGCAGCGCCGGTCGCCGCACCGACGGGCGACCAGGTCACCGTCGTCGGCGACTCGGTGACGCTCGCGAGCGCGCCCGCGCTGCTGTCCGCGCTCCCGGGCGCCTACGTCGACGGCGCGGTCTCGCGCCAGGTCAAGGACGGACCGGCGGCGGTCGCCGCCGCGCGCGACGCGGGCGCGCTGCGGCCCTACGTGGTCGTCTCCCTCGGGACGAACAGCACCGCGAGCGCCGCGGCGATGGACGAGCTGCTCGCCGCGATCGGACCCGACCACCGCGTCGTGCTCGTCACCGGGTACGCCGACCGGCCGTGGGTCCCGGGCACCAACGCCGAGATCGTCGCCGCCGCGGGACGGCACCCCGGCGTGGTCGTCGCGGACTGGTCGGCCGCGGCGGCCGCGGACCCCACCGTGCTCGGCCCGGACGGCGTGCACCCCACGGACGCCGGCGCGACGACGTACACGGCGGTCGTCGTCGACGGCCTCACCCGCGCGGCGGCGCTGGGCTCCGCGACCCGCTGACTCCTCCGCGGCCGTCGTGCCGTACCCCGCCCGGGTCGAGGCACCGGGTGACTTCTGCCGTACGGGCTGGTCCGCCCGGCGTTTCCTCTAGCGCCGTCGCCGGAATCCCGACAAGGTGGAGCACGACCGCGAAATGTGCGATCGACACACGACGTCCACATCCGGCGCGGGGCGGCTCGGCCGTGGCCCGTCGACCGACCGAGGAGACCCATGAGCGAGAGCACCGCGGGCGGCCCGCCGCGCGACGAGAACGAGCCACAGCTCCCGTCGGACGCCTCCCCGGCGCCCGAGAACCCGTATGCGGCGGCCGATCCGTCGGTCCCGCGCCAGGAGCCCGCCGCGACCGAGCCCACCGCGCCGCAGCCGCCGCCTGCACCCGCGCCGTCCGCGTCCCCGCCCCCCGCCGGGCCGGCGCCCGGTCAGCCGTACGGCGCCCCACCGACGGGTGCGTACCCGCCCCCGGCCGGGCCTCCGCCCGGTCAGCCGTACGGCGCTCCGCCGGCAGGCGCGTACCCGTCGCCTGCGGGGCCGCCGCCCGCACAGCCGTACGGCCAGCAGCCGCCGGGGCAGCCACCGTACGGCGGGCAGCCCGGCTACCCGCCGCCTGGGGCGCCGTACGGGCAGCCTGGCTACCCGGGGCAGACGATCCAGGTCCAGGACGCCTTCTCCTACGGCTGGAACAGGTTCACGCAGAACGTCGGGGTCATCCTCGGCGGCGTCCTCACGTACGTCGCCGTTCTCGCCGGTCTGTCGGTGGCCTTCTGGGCGATCCTCGTCGGGACGGCGCAGACGACCGTCGACCCGGTCACGGGCGAGGTCAGCACCGCCGGCGGGTTCGCGTTCGGGTTCGGGACGTTCCTGTTCGTCGCGGTCTTCGTCGTGCTCGGGTTCCTCGTCCAGGCCGCCGTGGTCAACGTGTCGCTCCTGGTCACCCGGGGCAAGAAGCTCGAGTACGCGGACTTCTTCCGGTACCCGAACCTCGGCACCGTGATCCTCGCCGCCCTGCTCATCGGGCTCGCGACGGGCGTGCTGGCCATCACGATCGTGGGACCGATCGTGTTCGTCTTCTTCGCCCAGTTCACGCTGTTCTACGTCATCGACAAGAAGCTCGGCGTCTTCGACGCGTTCAAGGCGAGCTTCACCGTCGTGAGCAGGAACCTCGGCACCGTCGTGCTGCTGTTCCTCGGCGTGTACCTCGCGCAGCTCGTCGGGACGCTCCTGTGCTACGTCGGCCTCCTCGTCGCGCTGCCGGTCGCCCAGATCGCGACGGCGTACGTGTACCGCCGCCTCAACGCCGAGCAGCCCGTCTGAGGAGGGTGGGCGCCGCGGCGCTCGCCGCGCGCCCAGGCCTCTGAGCAGCCAAGATAGGACCGAGCACGTCGAGGACGCGTGCTGCCCGCAGCACGTGACGACGAGGAACGAGGTGCATCATGACGGACCCCACGAACCCGGGCGGTCAGCCGCCCCGCGACGACGAGCCGACGCCGACGGACGGTTCCGGCACCCCGGAGCAGCCTGCCGGTCCGGCGCCCGACCAGCCTGCGAGCCCGCCCCCCACGGGCCCCGACACGCCTCCGGCCTCGCCGTACGGCCCGGGTGGGGCGACGCCGCAGGATCCGGCCGCGCCGCCGTCGGGCCCGCCGGCCTGGGGTGCCCCGCAGGACCCGGCCGCGCCGCCGTCGGGCCCGCCCGCGTACGGTGCGCCCGGAGCGTACGGCGCACCCGCGGGCGCGCCGGGCGACCCCACGTCCCCGGGACCGGCCGCCCCGCCGCCGGGCGCCTACCCGCCCCCGTCCGGCGCCTACCCGCCGCCGCCGGGTTCCTATCCCCAGGGGGCGGGCGGCTACGGCGCCCAGCCCGGGTACACGGGACCCGCCTTCGCGGTGGGTGAGGCGATCTCCTACGGCTGGCGCAGGGTCACCTCGAACCTCGGGCCGTGGATCCTCGTCGCGCTCATCTTCATCGCGGTCAACGTGGCCTGGAGCTGGATCACGGGCGGGTTCGACCAGTTCCAGGACCAGTACGACTTCACGGACACGAACTTCGCCGCCGTCAGCGGCATCACGTTCACGAGCGTCCTGCTCTCGATCGTCGGCACGGTCATCGGCTACCTCATCACCGCGTTCTTCACGCGCGGCGCGCTCGACGAGGTGGACGGTCGCCGCCCGGACGTCGCGGCGTTCTTCCGCATCGGCAACGTCGTCAACGTGCTGCTCGCGGCGCTGATCGTCGGCATCCTCACGGGTGTCGGGCTCTTCCTGTGCATCCTGCCCGGCCTCGCGGTGCTGCTCTTCTCCGCGTTCGTCTACTACGTCGCGCTCGACCAGGGCGTCGACGCGATCACGGCGGTCCGGACGAGCTTCTCGCTCGTGGCCAAGAACTTCGGCCAGATGTTCCTGCTCCTGCTCGCGCTGTTCGGCATCAACATCCTCGGCGCGATCCCGTGCGGCCTCGGCCTGTTCGTCACGATCCCGCTGAGCTACGTCGCCGTCGGCTTCGCCTACCGCCGTCTCACGGGGGGCGTGCCCGCCGCCTGACGGCCGGACCCCTGACGCGCCCCGGTTCCGACTCGTCGGTGCCGGGGCGCGGTGCGTACGGCCGCCGAGGCACGCAGCCGCTCAGGGTGCCGTGACGAAGTCGATGAGCTCCTCGACGCGGCCGAGCAGGGACGGCTCGAGGTCGGCGTACGTGCGGACGGTGCCGAGGATGCGCTGCCACGCGCGGCCGACGTCCTCGGCGGAGTCCGCGGGCCAGCCGAGCTCGCGCAGGATGCCGCGCTTCCACTCGGTGCCCCGCTCGATGACGGGCCAGCGCTCGAGCCCGACGCGCGCGGGCTTCACCGCCTGCCACACGTCGACGTACGGGTGCCCGAGCACGAGCACGGTGCCCGCGGGGGAGCGGCGCAGCGCCTCGTCGGCGATCCGCCGCTCCTTGCTCCCGGGGACGAGGTGGTCCACGAGCACGCCCACGCGCCGCTGCGGCGTCGGGCCGAAGTCCGCGAGCGCCGCCGCGAGGTCGTCGACGCCGTGCAGGGGCTCGACGACGACGCCCTCGACGCGCAGGTCGTCGCCCCACACCTTCTCGACGAGCTCGGCGTCGTGCTTGCCCTCGACCCAGATGCGGCTGCCGCGGGCCACGCGCGCCCGCTGCCCGACGACGGCCCGCGAGCCGGACGCGGTCCGCGTCGGCGCGGCGGGGGCGCGGGACGTGACGGGCGCGGTGAGCTCGACCGGCTCGCCGTCGACCCAGAAGCCGGGCCCGAGCGGGAACGTCCGCGTGCGGCCGGCGCGGTCCTCGAGCACGACCACGTGCATGCCGCCCGACTTCTCGACCCGTACGACGGCGCCGACCCAGCCGGTCTGCACCTCCTCGACCACGAGCCCGCGCTCGGCGGGCTGCGGTCGGGACACCGGCTGCGCGCGGTGGTGGGCGGGGGCGGGCGTGCCGCCGAGGACGTCGGAGCCGTAGCGGTCGAAGGACACGGCGTCACCCTAGGTCAGCGCCGGACGCACCCCGGCGAGATCGGCCCGTGCGTCGCCACATCGACCTCCAGAAGGTCGATCTCGGACGCTCCGGCCGATCTCGGCGCGCTCCGGACACGGCTCCCGACGCGCGCGGCCCCGGGCCCGGGTGGTACCACGGAGCGGTGAGCCCGCAGCGCGCCGAACCGGACCCGAACCGCTGGCGCGTGCTGCCCGTCTGCCTCGCGGTGGGCTTCGTCACGACGCTCGACGTCTCGATCGTCAACGTCGCGCTGCCGTCGATCGAGTCGTCGCTCGACGCGGGGCCCACCGAGCTCCAGCTCGTCGTCGCGGGCTACACGCTCGCGTTCGGACTCGCCCTGGTGCCGGCCGGCCGCCTCGGTGACGCGGGCGCCCGGCGCGCGCTGTTCATCGCGGGCCTGGTGGGCTTCGCGCTCATGAGCCTCGCGTGCGGGCTCGCGCCGACCGACACGTGGCTGGGCGTCGCGCGGCTGCTCCAGGGCGTGAGCGCGGGCCTCCTCAACCCGCAGGTCGTCGGGCTCATCCAGCAGCAGTTCTCGGGGTTCGAGCGCGGCCGGGCGTTCGGCATGTTCGGCGCGACGATCGGCGTCTCGACGGCGCTCGGCCCGCTGCTGGGCGGCCTCATCATCGCGGCGGCCGGCTCGGAGGACGGATGGCGGTGGGTGTTCCTCGTGAACCTCCCGGTCGTCGCCGTCCTGCTGCCGTTCGCGTGGCGGCTCGTGCCCGGTCCACCGCTCGACGACGCGCGCACGGCACGGGGCCGGCGACGCCTGGACCTCGTCGGCCTGACGCTGCTGGGCGCGGCGACGCTCGGCGTCATGATGCCGTTCGTCACGACCACGGGCCGGGGCGACGACGCGTCGCGGTGGTGGTGGCTGGCCGCCGCCGCGGCCGCGGGGGGCGCGGCCGGGGGCGGGGCGCCCCCACCCGCGCGCGCTCGACGGGTGTGGTCGTCGGAGTATCGGGTGCGGTCACGCGTCGATCGTCGCCCCGTCGCACCGTTCAGCACCAGCGATTTCTCCTACCGCTCGA
>NZ_JBHXIC010000110.1:0-12636 GCF_042723955.1 Cellulosimicrobium cellulans
GGGGGGGGCCCGCAACACCGCCCGGGGGTCTGGGGTCACCCGTCCGGGCGACCGGGGTTCTCGCTCGGCGTCAGCCGCAGTCGAGCGCGTCGAACGGCGCGTCGACCGTGGCGGTCACCTCCCGGGGTCCGTCGGGGCCGTCGATCGTCGCGGTGCCCGTGACGGTCGCGGTGCCGTCCGGTGCCGACGTCGCGCGCGCCGCGAACGACTGGTACGCGCTCTTGCCGGGCGCCACGTCCGCGAACGCCTTCTGCCCGAACGGCGTCGAGAGCGTCACCGAGACCGGGACGTCCTCCCCGTTCGTCGCGCGCACGGCGACGTACGCCTTGCCCGCGAGGCAGCGCGGCGAGACCTCGACCGCGAGGTCGAGCTCCGGCTCGTCGCCGAGCGCGGGCAGCACGACCTGCTGGCGCACCTCCTCGTTGCCCGCCGCGTCGGTCGCGGCGAACTCGATGACCTGCGGCTCGTCGGTGAGCGCGCGCGTGAACGGCTCGGTGTAGGTGCCCCAGAACGTGCCGGGTCCCTCCCACTGCACCTTGTCCACGCCCGAGCCCGCATCAGTGGCGGCGAGGGTGATCTCGACGCTGCTCCCGACCTCGCGCAGCGTCGCGACCGTCACCGGCGCGACCGAGTCGACGCGGAGCTCGCGCGAGCCCGTCCCGACGTTGCCCGCCGCGTCCGTCGCGCGCGCCTCGACCGTGCGCACGCCGTCCTCGTCGACCGCGAACGGGCCGTCGTAGGGAGCCCACGCGCCGCCGTCGACCGAGACCTCGACCGCCGGGGCGGGGTCGCGGTTGTCGGAGGCCACGACCGTGACGGTCGGGTGCTGGACGTACCAGCCCGACGTCGCGGGGCCGGGCTGCGCCGTCACGGTCACCGTGGGCGGCGTCGTGTCCTCGCCCGTGTCGGGCGCGACGACGAACACGACGGCCTCGGCCGGCACGTCCGTGCCCTCGACGTCACCGTCGACGAAGAACAGGCCGTCGGGCTCGGCGTAGTCCGCCGGGTCGACGGCGTCCCACGTCACGGGGATGCGGCTGTCCTTCGACGCGTCCTCGTACTCGGCCGTGACGGTCGCCGGGAGCGCCGGGGCGGTGCCCGCGAGCGTCACGACGCTCACGTTGTCGACGGCCGTGATCGCACCGGGCTCGCCGTCGCGCACGTGCACCGTGCCGCTCACCGGCTCGACGAGTTCCTCGGCCGTCCCGCTGACCTCGAACGCTCCCGCCGCGGCGACGTCCTCGGCCGTGACGTCCTCCCAGTCGACCGCGACCGTCTCGACGCGACCGTCGGTGAAGATCGCGTCGATCTCGGCCGGGAGGTCCGGCAGGACGCCGACGTCCGTGGGGATGTGGACGGGCGAGTAGTCGATCGGCCCGTTCGGGTCGACCGGCTCCGGCTCCTCGACCCCGCCCGTGCCCCAGACCTCCCACTCGGAGACCCCGACGGCCGAGTAGGTCGTCGCCGTGGTGCCCCGCAGCGCGGCGAACGTCGCGCGCAGGCGCGTCGTGGTGACGGCGTCGAACGTCGTCTCGTTGGTCTCGAGGCGCTCCGTCGGGTAGCCGCTCGGGTTCGGGACGTCGACGAACGTGCCGGCGGCCTCGTTCCAGTACTGGAGCGTCCACGACGCCGGGACGCGCACGTTGTCCCCGTTCGCGTCCGTGCCGTCCGACCAGAACCGGACGACGGAGCGGTCCACCGTGACGGGCGCGGGCCAGGAGTACTCGAGCCACTGCGACGCGGGGCGGTCCCCGCTCCACGTCGCCCACGTCGCGTCGTGCGCTCCTCCGGTGCTCACGCCCGCACCGTCGTTCACGGCCTCGACCTTGTTCCACGACGCGGTGTAGCTCGCCTCGGGCGTGCCGAGCAGCGCGACGTTCGACGGCGCCTCGTCGGCCGCCGCGGTCAGTCCGTCGGTCCCCGGGCCGCCGGCAGCGGCCCACGCCCCGACGCCCGCGCCCGTGAGGGCCAGGGCGAGCGCGGTCGCCGTGGCGACCACGCGCCGTCGGGCCCGCGGTCCCACCGCCTGCTCCCCGAGCGGGATGAGCACGGTCGAGCCCGCCCCCCGCGATGAAGTGGTGCGCGCGCTCATGCCAGCCTCGCCTTCCCCGCCGTGACCAGGACCTTCTGACCGTCGCGGCGGCTCAGCAGGCCGTCCGCGGTGAACTGCTCGACCGTGCGCTGCACCTTCTGGAGGAACGCGGCGCGGTCGGCGAAGCCGCCGTCGCCCCACACGACGTCGAGGAACGTCGTCCCGTTCGGCCGCGCGGCGTTGGCGACGCCGCTGTCGAGCCCCGCGAAGACCACGCGCGGCTCGGAGCGCTCGACGTACATGTGGTACTGCGTGTCGTCGCCCGACCACGCGGGCTCGAACGTGAGGTCCCCGAGGCGGAAGTACCCGTTCCCGAGGTCCGTGAACGCGCCCTCGAGCGTGCCGTCGAGGCCCATGTGGGCGTAGAGCGACACCGTGAGGTACTCGCGCGACGCGCTGCGTGCGAGCAGGACGGTCGGTCCGTTCTCGATGCTCTGGATCGCGGGGTTGTCGATCGTCGGCACGGCGCGGATGCTCAGCGGCATCGTCACCTCGACGACGTCGCCGGGCGACCACGAGCGCGACACGCTCACGTACGTCCCCGGCACGGCGTCGAGCTCCTGCTCCACCCCGTTGACCGTCACCGTGAAGCCCTTGCGCACCCAGCCGGGCACGCGCAGGCGCAGGTCGAGCTGCCCCGAGCCGTTCACGGTGAGGCGGGTCGCGCCCACCTTGGGGTACTGCGTCTCCTGGACGACCTCGAAGCCCTTCTCCTCCCACGTCAGGGTCGAAGCGAGGTAGAGGTTGACGTACAGCACCTCGCCGTCGACGGACCGGAAGTAGACCGAGTCGCGGTATTTCACGTGGTTCTCGAGCCCGGTGCCGCCGCAGCACGTGCCGGTGTTGCCGTACTCGCGGCGCGTGCCCGGGTTGACGCCGTACATGTACGTCACGTCCGGGCTCGTCGTGGACTGCGTGTTCTTCTTCGAGCCGACGATGTGGTTGAGCAGCCCGCGCTCGTAGTACTCCATGTACTTCGGGTCGAGCGAGTGGAAGTACAGCAGCCGCGAGAGCTTGAGCATGTTGTACGTGCCGCACGTCTCGGCGTTGCGCGCGCCGATGTCGCCCGCGACCGTGTTCGGCGGCCCGAACAGCTCGCCCTCGCCGTGCCCGCCGTGCGCGTACGTGCGCCCGGGCACGACCATGCCCCAGAAGCCCTCGACGGCCTGGCGGTACCGCTCCTCGCCCGTGAGGTCGTAGACCTTGAGGTAGCCGGGGAACTGCGGGATGTGCTGGTTCGCATGCTTGCCGTTGAGCGTGTCCGTACCCGCGGCGCTCGCGTCGACGAGCGTGTTGAGGTCGAACAGCTTCGCCGTGGCGACGTACGTGTCGTCGCCCGTGATCGAGGCGATGTCGGCCAGCACCTCGTTCATGCCGCCGTACTCGCCCGCGATGTAGATGCCCCACATCCGGTCGAGCTGCGCCTGGGGCAGCACCGACAGGCGGCTGTGCACCCACGCCGCCATCGACGACGCGAGCTCGAGCGCCTGGTCGCTGCCCGCGAGGCGGTAGGCCTCGAGCAGGCCGGCCATGATCTTGTGGCACGTGTAGTAGGGCGCCCAGATCTCGCCGTACGGCGCGTACTTCTCGAGCTGGCTGAACTGCCACTCGCCGTAGGCGGCGAGGAACCCGGGGTGGCTGAACCGGCCCATGGCCGCGAGCGCCGTCTGGACCTCGCCGAGACCCTCGACGATCTGGTCCACCTTGTCCCGGAACACCGTCTCGCCCGTGCTCGCGTACGCGAGCGCCACCATGGACAGGAAGTGACCGCCGTAGTGCCCTCGCAGGAGGTTGGCGGTCTGGGTGCTGGCGCGGCCCGGGTAGTCGTCGGGACCCCACGGCTGCTCGTTGGCGTGGCCGAACCCCTCCCAGCCGCCGGGCGCGGACGCGCCCTTCGTGTCGAGCCCCGCGTTGCGCCGGAACACGGCGAGGACGCGGTCGACGGGGTACTCGCGCGCGAGGTGCAGGATCTGGTCCTGCGAGCGCGTCGCGACGCTCGGGGCGAGCGTCACGTCGGACATCGGGAACGGCTCGGCGGCCCAGCCGTCGAGGGTCACCGACCGGTCGAGGGACCGCAGGAAGGCCCGGCTGACGGGCGGCCCGCTCGGGACCGTCAGGGCCGGGACCGGTGGCGCGGCGAGCGCGCTGCCGCCGCCCGCGAGCGCGACGGCGCCGGTCGCCCCGGCGGCCAGCGCACCGAGCCGCAGGACGGCCCGTCGCGAATAGCTGGTGTCGTGCACGTGCATGAGCTGTCGCTCCTTCTCACTCGTCGTCGAGTGGTGGAAGCGTCGTCGGCGGCAAGGAGGGAAGCCCCGCGTCCGACGCTCGTGCGGTGTCGCGAGGAGGGACCGCGGTGCGGCGAGGTGGTACGCCGGTCCGCCGACGGAGAACGCTGGTTCTGACCAGCGTTCTCCGTCGGCGGACTGCGGTACGACCTCGGGCGACCAGGGTTCTCCCTCGCGAGGGTGTGTCAGGCGCAGCCGAGCGCGTCGACCTGCGCCTCGCGCGTGGTCGTCACCTCCTGTCCGTCGAGGGTCGCGACGCCGGTCACCGTGACGGTCCCGGCGGGGACCGCCGTGGCTCGCGCCGCGAACGACTGGTACGCGTTCTTGCCCGGCGCGACGTCGGCGAACGCCTTCTCGCCGTACGGCGTCGTGAGCGTCACGGTCACGGGCACGTCCTCGCCGTTCGTCGCGCGGACCGCGACGTACGCCTTGCCGGCGAGGCAGCGGGACGTCGCCTCGACCGCGAGGTCGAGCTCGGGCGCCGGCTCCTGCTCGCCGTACGCCGCGAGGAGCGCGGCGTGCTCGGCGGCCGTGATCGGCAGGACGGTGCCGTGGCGCGGGCTGCTCGGCAGGTGGGCGTCGACCGACGTCCAGACGCCGGAGTCGAGGTCGGTGGACTCGAGCGGCAGGTACCCCTGGCCACCGTGATAGCTCGGCTGGTCGACGAAGAGGTACCACTTCTCCTCGGTGTTCGACTTGAAGACGGTCGGCCCCTCGCCCGCGGTGAGCGTGCCGCCCCACGGGTTGGGCTGGCCGTAGCCGATTTTCTCGGCGACGAGGTCCCAGTCGGTCGAGCGCAGGTCCGTGGACTTCTCGAGGCGCGGGATCATGTACGCCTCGTCCTTGGTGAACCGGTAGTACGTGCCGTCGTTCTCGACGATCGACGAGTCGATCATCCCGAGCCCGTTGCCGCGCTTCTCGTCGATCCACACCTGCGGCTCGGAGAACGTCACGAAGTCGCGCGTCGTGGCGTACATCATGCGCTGGTAGGAGTCGGCGATCCGGCGGCCGTCGGTCGAGGTCGTCGGGTAGAGCGCCGAGGCCCAGTAGACGATGTACTCGCCGCGCTGGGCGTCCCAGAACGCCTCGGGCGCCCACGTGTTGCCCGCGTACGCGCTCGACACCGTGACCATGCGCTGGTCGGACCAGTGCACCAGGTCGGTCGACTCCCAGATCATCAGGGCGCGCGAGCCGCGCTCCTGCGCGTTGCCGAAGTTGTTGCCTCCGTAGATGCGCAGGTCGGTCGCGAGGAGGAAGAACCGGTCGCCCTCGGGCGAGCGGATGATGAACGGGTCGCGCAGGCCCTTCTCGCCGAGCGTCGACGTGAGCACCGGCTCGCCGTCGTTGAGCTCGACCCAGTCGAGCGGGTCGTTGCCGTTGCTCGCGCTGAAGTAGACCGACTCACCGTCCGCGGTGCTCTCCCCCTCGAAGTACGGGAAGAAGTAGCCCTCGTAGTCGGCCTCCGCGGGCAGCGGGCGGACCGTCGCGTCGTAGGTGTGCGTCGCCGTCGCGCCCTCCTTGGTCGCGGTCACGGTGAGCTGCACGACGGCGGCCGGCTCGCCGTGCGCGGGTCGGGTCACCTCGCCCGTGGCCGAGACCGTCGCGGGGTCGGAGGTCTCCCACGTGAGGGTGGAACCGTTGGCACCGTCGGCGGGCAGCGTGAGGTTGCCGCGCACGTCGTCGAGGTGCGGCACGACGACGTGGCTCGCGTCCCACGCGGCCGCGTCGGCGGGCGCGAGGTGCGCGAGGACGGTGACGTCGAACTGCGCGGTGCGCGCGACGGCGCCGCGCGCGACGAGCGCGGTGAGCGTCACGGTCGCGTCGTCCTCGCCCGCGGCGGGCCGGGTGATCTTCCCCGCGGCGCTGACGACGCCCGGGTCGGACGACGTCCACGTGACGAGCGAGCCCTGCGCGCCCGTGGTGGGCAGCACGAGGTCCGCGGTGACGGCGCTCGTGTCACCGAGGTCGAGCGCGGCGAGGTCGGCGTCCGCGGCCGCCGTGGAGGTCTCGGCCGCGAGCTCGCCCGCCTCGGCCGCGCTCAGCGCGCGGTCGTAGAGGCGGAAGTCGCGCACCTGGCCCTTGAGGTAGCGGTCGCCGGAGTAGAGCGAGCGGCCGACGTAGTTGGCCGTCGTCTGCCCGCCGCCGATCTGGCCGGGGTCGGTCGTGACGTTCGTGGCCTGCTTGACCTGGACGCCGTCCTCGTAGAGCGTCGCGGTGGTGCCCGAGAGCGTCCACGTGAGCGTCTTCCACACACCGCGCTGCAGGTTGGAGCCCTTGGTCACGGTCTGCTCGGTGGACCAGTTGCCGGTCGCGATCGAGGTCCGGTAGGCGTTGCCGGTCGTGAACAGGTACCCGTTGCCGTTCGACCCGCTCGAGTTGCCCAGCCCGTAGATGAAGTACGGGGTCGCCTGGTCCTGCGCGACCAGGACGTCGAGGCTCACGGTCGCGTCGGTGAGGCCCGCGAGCAGGTGGTCGGGCAGGTCGACGTAGTCGTCGGTCCCGTCGAGCGTCGTGCCGTCGGCGGTCGCCGTGCCGCCGACCAGCGTGGCCGGGCCGAACGTCGATCCCTCGGCGAGGTTCGCCGTCGTGCCGCCGGTCGTGCTCGAAGCGTCGAGCGGGTACCAGGCGACGAGCCCGGTGTCGGTCGGGCCGCCGACGTCCGCCGCGGCGGGCGCCGCGACGGCCGTGGCGAGCGCCGAGACGGCGAGCGCCCCGACCAGCCCGGCCGCGAGCGCCGAACGCCCTCGGTGTGTCAGTTCCATGTGTTCCTCTCCTCGTCGAGATGAAGATCCAGACGCCGGGACAGAACCCCGGTTCGCCGAGGTAGAACCCTGGTCTGCCGAGGTAGTACCGGGGTGATGACCCCGGTACTACCTCGGCGAACTCCGGTACTACTTCGGCGGACTGCGGTACTGCCTCGGCGACGCGCGGGGTCAGCCGCAGGTGTGGGCGTCGTAGGTGACGTCGTAGGGCGTGGTGACCGGGGCGCCGTCGAGCACCGCCGTGCCGGTGACGGTCACGGTGCCCGCCGGGACCGACGTCGCACGGGCAGCGAACGACTGGTACGCGTTCGCCCCCGGGGCCACGCCCGTGACGGTCTTCGTGCCGTACGGCGTCGTGAGGGAGACGTCCGCGGGCACATCGCCCGCGTTCGTCGCCCGCACCGCGACGTAGACCTTGCCCGCGAGGCACCGCGGGGTGGCCTCGACGGTCAGCTCTACCGCCGGTGCGGGCGTGACGTCGACCGGGTCCACGCTCTCGAGCGTCGGGGTGACCTTCTGGATGAGGCCGTCCTCGCCGAACGTGAGCCGGTCGATCGTCGTCTCGCGGTTCGTCCCGTTGCCGCCGGGGATCGCGAACCGGTGGTATGCGATGTACCAGTCGTCGGTGCCCTCGACGTTGAGGATCGAGCTGTGCCCGGTCCCGAGGATGCCCTGCGAGGCGTCCTTCTCGAGGATCACGCCGCGGTACGTCCACGGTCCGTCGATGCTGTCCGACGTCGCGTAGCCCACCCGGTAGTTCTCCGAGCCCGTGTCGTCGATCGAGTACGTGAGGTGGTAGATCCCGTCCCGGTAGTTGAGGAACAGGCCCTCGCGGAAGTCGGTCAGGCCGGGGATGCGCCGCAGCGTGTCCTGCTTGATCGACGTCATGTCGTCGTTCAGCTCCGCCATGACCGGCCCGTTCGACGGCCCGCCGTTGCCCCACAGGAGCCAGTGCTTGCCGGTCTCCGGGTCGCGGAAGGCGGCCGGGTCGATCGCCTGGCCGGACGTGACCGCCTCACCGTTCGTGATCATCGCCGTCGGCTGCGCGGTGAACGGGCCCTCGGGGCTGTCGGCCACCGCGACGCCGATCGTCTTGCGGTTGTACGTCGGGTTGTGGCCGGAGAAGTAGAAGTAGTACTTCCCGTCCCGCTCGATGATCGTCGGCGCCCACGCGTTCCCGGTCGCCCACGGGACGTTCCCGTTCGCGCCGTCGAGCGTGAGGAACGGCTGCTCCGAGCGCTCCCACGTCACGAGGTCGGTCGACTTCCAGACGTAGAAGTCCTTGCCGCCCCAGCCCGGCGTGCCGTCGGTCGTGGCGTAGAGGTAGAACGTGTCGCCGAACTGCGCGATGTTCGGGTCCGCGTACGTCCCGGGGAGCACGGGGCTGCCCATCTGCTTCGCCTGGACCCTCCACGTGCGCGACGACCCGTCCGGCCCGGTCACCGTGTACTCCACGGGCTGCGTGAAGTCCTGCACCGAGCCGTTCGCAGGCGCCACCGTCGCGCGCGGCGACACGGTCAGCACCGGCGCGAGCGCCGAGACGTCCGTGCCCGGCTCGACGGCGAGCGTCACGGTCGAGCTCGCCCCGTCGACGATCGCGGGGACCTTGAGCGCGTCGAGCTCGGCGCCCGTGACGGCCGTGTGGTCGGCCCCGACCTGGTAGACCTCGTCGGCCGTGAGCGCGCGGTCGTAGACCCGGAAGTCGCGCACCGAGCCCTTGAGGTAGCGGTCGCCCGAGTACAGCGAGCGGCCGATGTAGTTGGCGAGCGTCGAGCCGTTCCCGACGTCCTTCGGGTCGATGGTGACGCCGGTCTGGCGACCCACCTCGACGCCGTCCTCGTAGAGCACGGCCGTCGTGCCGGACAGCGTGTAGGTGAGGTGCTTCCACACCCCGCGCTGGAGGTTGGCGTTCTTGGTGACGGTCTGCTCGGTGGTCCAGTTCCCCGTCGCGATCGACGTGCGGTACGCGTTGCCCGTGGTGAACAGGTACCCGTCGCCCGCCGTCCCGCTCGTGTTGCCGAGGCCGTAGATGAAGTACGGCGTCGCCTGGTCCGTCGCGACCTTGACGTCGAGCCCGATCGTGACGTCGGTCAGCCCCGTGAGCAGGTGGTCCGGCAGGTCGACGTAGTCGTTCGTCCCGTCGAGCGTCACGCCCTCGCCGGTCCCGGAGAACGCCGCGCCGTTGGTGAGCGTCGCCGGCCCGAACGACGACCCCGGCGCGGAGTTCGCGGCCGACGTCCCGCTCGTCGCGGGGCGCGCCGGTCGCCCCACCGTCCCCCGGGTTAACCTCGGCACCACCACCCCCCCCGCGGGGGGGGGGCGCCCCGCCCCCCCCCCCCGCCGCCGCGGGGCGGGTGGGCGCGCCCGCCCCCCCCCCGCCCCGGGCGCCCCGCCCCCCCCCCCCCCGCCCCGGGATCTCCGTCGTCACCTCGACCGCCACGTACGCGGTGTGCGACCCGTCGGCGGTCGTCGCCGTGACGAGCGCGTGGCCCTCGCCGACGCCCGTGACGACGCCGTCGGCCGAGACCGTGGCGACGTCCGCGTCGTCCGACGCCCACGTGATCGCGCGCGCCGTCGCGTTGGCCGGCGTGACGGTCGCGGTGAGCTGCCGCGTCCCGCCGACGCCCACCTCGAGCGACTCGGGGGTGACGCTCACGCCCTCGACGGGGACGACGTCGTCGGTCACCGTGACGACCGCGCGGGCGCGCACGCTCACGCCGCCGCCGAGCGTCCCGAGCACCTCGAACGACCCCGCCTGCGCGTACGACGCCGGGTCGACCGCGTCCCACGTGACGTCTGCCGGGCCGGTCGACCCGTCGGCGTACGTCGCGGTCACGGTCGCGGGCAGCACCGGGGCGGACCCGGTCTGGACGGTCACGGCGACGTCCTCGACGGACTCGACGAACGCGTCGGGCTGGTACGTCTTGAGCAGGCGGTCGTACTCGGCCTGCGTGACCGGGAGCACCGTGCCGTGGCGCGGGCGCGACGGCATCTGGTAGTCGGTGGACATGGTCCACTCGGCCGCGTCGAGCGAGGTCGACTCGAACGGCACGTAGCCGCGGCCGCCGAACTCGTCGATGAACAGGTACCACTTCTCCTCGGTGTTCGACTTGAAGATCGTCGGGCCCTCGCCCTGGTTGATCCCGCCGCCGAGCGAGTTCGCCTTGCCGATGCAGTCGGTGATGAAGTCGTAGTCCGTCGAGCGCAGCTCGGCCGCCTTCTCGGCCAGGATGAACTTCGAGCACGGCGTGGACGACGTGTTGTTCCGCTCGTCCTTGGTGAAGCGGTAGTACTGGCCGTCGTGCTGCGTCACGGTCGAGTCGATGACCGAGTAGCCCGGGTCGACCCACACCTGCGCCTCGCTGAACGTCACGAAGTCGCGCGTCGTGGCGTACATCATGCGGTTGTACGTGTTGCCCGTGTGGTTCGGGTCGTCCTCCGCGTAGAGCTTGGACGCCCAGAACACGACGTACGCGCCGATCGCCTCGTCGTAGTACGCCTCGGGCGCCCACGTGTTGCCCGCGGTGTCGGGCGAGACCTGCACGAGGCGCTGGTCGGTCCAGTTCACGAGGTCCGTGGACTCCCACACCATGATCGACTTCGAGCCCGTGCGCTGGGACGCGTCCCAGTTCCCGTTGCCGTAGATCTTGAGGTCGGTGGCGATCTGGTAGAACTTGTCGCCCTCGGGCGACCGGATGATGAACGGGTCCCGCAGGCCCTTCTCCCCCAGCTCCGAGGTGAGGACCGGCTGGTTGTCGTTGAGGTTCTGGTACTTCAGCGGGTCGTTGCCCTGGCTGAGGCCGAAGTAGACCTGCTCGCCCGTGGCGGTCCCCTCACCGACGAAGTAGGAGAACAGGTAGCCCGCGAGGTCCTCCTGCTCGGGCAGCGCCGGTACGTGGGCCTCGAGCTCGCGCGTCGCGGTGGCCGCGCCCACGGTCACCGTCGCCGTGAGGGTCACGGTCTCCGCGTCCTCGCCGTGCGCGGGCCGCGTCACCTCGCCGGTGGGCGTGATCGTGCCCGACGACGTCGCCCAGGCCACGCTCGCGCCGTGCTGGCCCGTGGTGGGCAGCGTGAGGTTGCCGCGCACGTCGTCGAGGTTCGTCACCTCGATTGCGGCGGCCGCGGCGTCGGCCTTGGCCTGGTCGCCGTCGCCCGGCAGGACCGTGACCTCGAACGTGCGGGTCTCGGTCGCGCCGCGGAGCGTCACGGTCGCGGTGAGGGTCGCGGTCGCGGGCTCGTCGCCCACGGGGCGCGTGACCGCGCCGCTCGCCGAGACGACGCCCTCGTCGGAGCTCGCCCACGTGACGGCGGAGCCGCCGACGCCCTTCGCGGGCAGCGCGAGGTCCGTGACGACGGCGCTCGTGTCGCCCAGGTCGAGCGCGGCGGCGTCGGCCGCGACGGCGTCCTGCGCGGCGTCCGACGCGAGGTCGGCGACCTCCTGCGCGGTGAGCGCGCGGTCGTAGAGCCGGAAGTCCTTCATGCGGCCCTTGAAGAGGTTGTCGGCGGCGTAGGCCGACTTCCCGAGCGCGTTCGCGGTCGTGGTGCCGCCGCCGATCGCGCCGGGCGTGATCGTCACCGCGGTGTTCTGCCCGACCTGCGCGCCGTCCTCGTACAGCCGCGCCGTGCCGCCCGCGAGCGTGTAGGTGACGGTCTTCCACACGCCGCGCTGGAGGGCGCCCGCAGGGGTCTTGGCCGTGTTCTGCTCGCGGCCCCACGCGAGGTCGGAGATCGTCGCGCGGTAGTTCGCGTTGCCCGTCGAGAACAGGTAGCCGTTCCCGGACTGGGGGCTCCCGACCGCCGGGTTGCCGAGGGTGTAGAAGAAGTAGTTGCCGGTCAGCGTGGCGTCGACCCACACGTCGGCGCTCACCGTCACGGCGTCGTAGCCGGCCAGGAGGTCGTCCGGGAGGTCGACGTGGTTGGACCCGCCGAAGGTCAGGCCCTGACCGGGCTGCCAGCCGCCGCCGGAGCCGGTGAGGCTCCCGTCGAGCCCGTTGCCGGAGGCGTCGTGCGCGACCGTGCCCTCGGTCTCGTCCAGCGGCAGCCACAGGCGGAGCCCGTCCGCGGTCGGCTCGGCCGCGGCGGGGACCGGCGCGGGCGCCGCGGGCATCGGGCCGGCGGCCGCCGCGGCCACGGGCGCGAGCGGGGCGACGAGCGCGAGGCCGAGCAGCGCGGCGAGCGAGCGGCGTCGGCGTCGGGCGCGGGGTTCCGCGGGCGTCGGGGGTGGTTCGTGGCGTGAGGTCATCGGTGACTCCTCGTCGTCGTGCCCGGCGTCGACGCCGGTCGCGGGTCCGCCATCGGACGCGCGTGTGAACGCTAACATGTGAACGCAAACATGACCAGGTCCGTGGGATTGACAACGATGTCGAAACTCGTCGGAGCCGCTTTCAGGACCCCGGGGAGCGACCGGCCCCGGGCGCCCCGGACGCCGGCTCGTTTTAACAAATGACGCGTCCGCCGGAATTTTTTGGTTTTTTTTACGGGTGGGGGGGTTGTTTTA
>NZ_JBHXIC010000111.1:0-12478 GCF_042723955.1 Cellulosimicrobium cellulans
CTTTACATACCTCTCTCTCCGCCGGTGTCGTGCGTGGGGGGAGACCCGGTCAGCCGCAGTCGTCGCAGATGCCCGTCGCGGGCAGCACCGTGAAGCACGTGGGGCACACGGCCGGCGGCTTCTCGGGCTCGGACGCGCGCGGCGTCGACGTGCGCCGCGGGGTACGGGGTGCGGTCGCGGCCTTCGCCGCGGTCCGACGTGCGGGCGCCGGCGCCACGGGCGCGGCGCCCGGCACGTCGAAGCCGCGCTTGCGCAGCAGGTCCGCGACGGTCACGGGGCTGTTGCGGAACTCCTCGGCCGTCGCGACGCGGCCGGTCGCGTACCGGTGCGCGACGCCGAGGATCGCCTGGGCGTCGTACGCGCGGTCCTCGTGGAGAAGAGGGGTGCCGGGGGCCGCGGTGAACCCGTAGACCCCGAGGAACGCGTCCCGGCCCCGGTCGTCCCAGTCCGCGATCGCCTGGAGGATGTGCTGCCGGGTCACTGCCGAGAAGGTCGCCACGGCACGAGCCTAGACCGCCGTACAGGGCGTCCCGGACGGCCCGTGCGTGACCTTCGGCACGGGCCGCCCGGCGCAGCCGTCAGGGGACGGTGTAGCCCGCGGCACGGAACAGCTCGTACCACTCCGCGCGCGTGAGCGGCACGTCCGATCCGAGGGCCGCGCCCGCGACGCGCTCCGGGTTCGTGGTGCCGAGCACGACCTGCATCCGTGCCGGGTGCCGCGTGATCCAGGCGGTGGCGATCGCGATGGGCGGGACGCCGTAGCGGTCGGCGAGACGGTCGATCACGGCGTTGAGCTCGGGGTACTTCTCCGACCCCAGGAAGACGCCGGTGAAGAACCCCGCCTGGAACGGCGACCACGCCTGGACCGTGATGTCGTGCAGGCGGCAGTAGTCGAGCGTCCCGTTGTCGCGGGCGACGGACTGGTCGAGGTTCTGCATGTTCGCCGTGACGCCGTGCGCGACGATCGGCGCGTGCGTGATCGAGAGCTGGAGCTGGTTCGCGACGATCGGCTGGTCGACGTACCGGCGCAGGAGCTCGATCTGGCCCGGCGTGTGGTTGGACACCCCGAACGCGCGCACCTTGCCCGCCGCGTGCAGGTCGGAGAACGCGCGTGCGACCTCCTCCGGCTCGACGAGGGCGTCGGGGCGGTGCAGCAGGAGGATGTCGAGGTAGTCCGTTCGCAGCGCGTCGAGCGAGCCCTCGACGGACGCGACGAGGTGCTCGTAGGAGAAGTCGAAGTACGGGCCCTCGCGCACGATGCCGGCCTTGGACTGGATGACCCACTCACCGCGCTCGGCGGGGGAGAGGTCGAGGGCCTCGGCGAACCGGCGCTCGCAGCCGTGGAGGTCGGCGCCGTAGACGTCGGCGTGGTCGAGGAACGTGATCCCCGCGTCGCGCGCGGTGCGCACGAGCGTGCGGACCTCGTCGTCGGTCTTCTCCTGGATGCGCATGAGGCCGAGCACGACGTTCGGGACGACGAGGTCGGTGCCGGGAAGGGTGAAGGTCTTCATCGGTGGAGCTCCTTCGTGGGGTGGGTCGTCGGCGAGGGCGTCACGCGGCGGACAGCCGCGCGACCTCCTCCGCGGTCAGGGTGAGGTCGGCCGCGCCGGCCGAGTCGAGGATCGAGGTGGGTCGCGACGCTCCGGGGATGGGGACGACGACGGGCGCGAGCGCGAGCTCCCAGGCGAGCGTCACCTGGTAGACGCTCACGTCGTGGGCGGTCGCGACGTCCTGGAAGACGGCGTGCCGCGCCCCGAGCTCGGCGGCGCCCGCGATGCCGCCCAGCGGGCTCCACGGCAGGAACGCGATCCCGAGGGCCGCGCAGTGCTCGAGCTCGCCCTGGCTCGAGCGGAACCGCGGCGAGAACTGGTTCTGCACCGACGCGAGCCGGCCGCCGAGGATCTCGTGCGCGAGGTCGATCTGCGCGACGTCGGCGTTGGAGATGCCGGCCTGCTGGATCACGCCCTCGTCGAGCAGCTCGACGAGCGCGCCGATCGAGTCGGCGTAGGGGACCGCGGGGTCGGGGCGGTGGAACTGGTAGAGGCCGATCGCGTCGACACCGAGCCGGAGCGCCGACTCCTTCGCGGCCTGCTTGAGGTACGTGGGGTCACCGTTCTGCGTCCACGTGCCGTCGCCGGGGCGCAGGTGACCGCCCTTCGTGGCGACGAGGACGGCGCTCGTGTCTCCGCCGTACGAGCGCAGCGCGCGGGCGATCAGCTCCTCGTTGTGGCCGACCTCGTGCGCGTGCAGGTGGTAGGCGTCGGCCGTGTCGATCAGGGTGACGCCCGCGTCGAGCGCGGCGTGGATCGTCGCGACGGACCGGGCCTCGTCCGGGCGGCCCTCGATCGACATCGGCATGCCGCCGAGGCCGATCGCGGAGACCGTCCGGGTTCCGAGCGTGCGCTGCTGCATGGTGCTCCCTCACGGGTCGGGGAATGGCGGGGGTGTCGCCGGGGGCTCGCGGGCGGGGCCGGTCCGGACGTGTCGAGCGTAGGAAGCGATAACCTAGAAGTCCAACGACTAGCGGTTGTCATTTATAGAAGAGTGAGTGATTAATGGATCTGCGTCAGATGGAGTACCTCGTCGCGCTCGCCGACGAGCGGCAGTTCACGCGCGCCGCGCAGCTCGTCGGCGTCTCGCAGTCGGGGCTCTCCGCCGCGGTACGGAGCCTGGAGGAGGAGCTCGGCGCGAGCCTGTTCACGCGCACGACCCGCCGTGTCGAGCCCACCGAGGCCGGCCTGGCGCTGCTGCCGCACGCACGGTCCATGCTCGCCCAGGCCGCGGCCGGTCGCGACGCGGTCGTCCGGGCGACGCGCGCCCTGTCCGGCTCGCTGCGCGTCGGCTCGGAGCAGTGCCTCGGGGTCCTCGACGTCACGGCGCTGCTCGAGCGCTTCCATCGCCGCTACCCGCAGGTCGAGATCCAGTTCGCGCAGGCCGGCTCCCACGACCTCCTCGCGCGCGTGCGCGAGGGCGACCTCGACGTCGCGTTCGTCGCCACCACCGAGCACCTGGGGTCGTTGTCGCAGACCGTGCTGGGCAGCGAGCCGCTCGTGCTCGTGTGCGCGCCGGAGCACCCGCTCGCCACGCGCGGTCGCGTCGACTGGTCCGACCTCTCGGGCCAGGAGTTCGTCGACTTCGACCCGTCGTGGGGCGCGCGTCCCGTCAACGACGCCACGTGCGCCGCGCACGGCGTGCACCGCCGCGTGCGGTGCTCGGTCAACGACGTGCACACGCTGCTCGAGCTCGTCGACCGGGGTCTCGGGATCGCGCTCGTCCCGCGCCACGTCGCGGCGAAGCCCCAGGCGGCGCGCCTCGTCACGCTCGCGCTGCCCGAGGGCGGCGCGCCGAGCTGGGTCGTCTCCGTCGTGACCGGACGGTGGGACAGCGGGGCCCCGGCGGCGCCCCAGCTCCTCGAGCTCCTCGCCGACGCGCCCGCGTGCCGGGGCGTCGAGGTCGCGCGACCCGACGGCGAGCGGCCGGGCGTCGAGGTCGTGGCGGAGGTGCGGTGACCGCCCCCGCGGGCACCGACGCGCCGCTCTTCCCGCTCCGCAGCGTCGTCCTCGGCGCGTTCGTCCCGACGCTCGTCTTCGAGATCGGCATCGGCGCGATGCTGCCCGTCGTCGCGGTCACCGCGACCGGGCGCGGGGCGAGCCTCACGGTCGCGGGCCTCGTCGCCGCGCTCGTCCCGATCGGCAAGATCCTGTTCGACCTCCCGGCCGGGGCGCTCGCGCAGCGGGTCGGTGACCGGGCGGCCATGCTGCTCGCGGGCGGTGTCGCCGTCGGCGCGTTCGCGACGATCGCGCTCAGCCCGAACCTCGGGGGACTGGCGGCGGGCGTCCTCGCCCTGGGGGCGTCGACCGCCGTCTTCAACCTCGCCCGCCAGGCCTACCTCACGGAGATCACGCCGCCCCTGCGGCGGGCGCGCGTCCTGTCCACGCTCGCCGGAGTGCACCGCATCGGGCTGTTCCTCGGCCCGTTCGCGGGGGCCGCCGTCATCGCGGCGACGGACGTGCGCGGCGCCTACTGGCTCGGCGCCGTGGCCGCGCTGGCCGCGGTGGCGGTGCTCGCCGTCGTGCGCCCGGAGCCGACGGCGCAGGGCGAGCCGGGCCGCGGGCGGACGCGCGCTCTCGGACCCGCGGCGGGACCGCGGGTGACCATCGCCGGCGTGGCACGCGAGCACCGGCGCCTCTTCGCGACGCTCGGCGTCGCGATCCTCCTCGTGAGCGCCGTACGCGGGGCGCGCCAGACCGTCATCCCGCTCTGGGGCGAGCACCTCGGGCTGGACGCGGAGGTGACGTCGCTGGTCTTCGGCGTCTCCGGCGCGCTCGACATGCTGCTGTTCTACCCGGCGGGCAAGGGCATGGACCGGTTCGGGCGCCTGTGGGTCGCGGTGCCGTCGATGCTCACCATGGCCGCCGGGCTCTCGCTCCTGCCGTTCGCCCACACGGTGGGCGCGGTGACCGTCGTCGCGGCGCTGCTCGGGATCGGCAACGGGATGGGGTCGGGCATCGTCATGACGCTGGGGGCCGACGTCGCACCCGCAGCGGTGCGCCCGACCTTCCTCAGCGTGTGGCGGCTCTTCCAGGACACGGGCGACGCGCTCGGGCCCCTCGTGCTGTCGGCCGGAGCCGCCCTGGGGTCGCTCGCGGCGGGGGTCTGGGCGACGTCGGTGCTCGGCGCGGCGTCCGCGGCGGCCCTCGCGCGCTGGGTGCCCCGCTACTCGCCGCTCGCGAACCTCGTGCGACCGCGAGCGGGGCAAAAGGTCGTGCGGGTCCCGTCCGACGCGCCCTAGCGTGGCGGGATGGCGAGCGACCGTACCCTTCCCGACCCGTTCCCCGACCCGTTCGACCATCAGGTGACCCAGGACGGTCGCGTCCGGGTCGCGCGCGGCGGGCGCGTCGTCGTCACCGTCGCGGGGACCGCGGCCGACCGGCTCGTCACGGCCCTGGAGCGGGCCGAGGCGCGCGACGACGAGGGCGAGGTCCAGCTCCTGCTCGCCCGGGCGACGGGGAACTACCGGCGCGGCAACGAGAAGCGCGCCCACCGGCCGTGACGCAGGTCACGTGCGGGCATGTCACGCGCGGCCCGTCGCGGGCGTCTGGATGGTCGACCCGCGCTCGACCGGCGCACCGCGCCGGCTGACGGAAGGAGACCCTCGTGGCCCGCATCTCGCTCGACCCGCCCCGGACCCCGCTCAACCGGACGCTCGCCACGCTCTCGCGGCGCCGGTACGGCGCCGTGCTCGAGCCGCTCGCCGCCGTCGGGCACAACCCGCGCGTCGCGACGACGTACTGCCTCCTCGAGGCGGGCGTCGCGCGCTGGCGGACGCTCGACCCGACGCTCTCGGCGCTCGCGGTCATGGCGACCGCGGTGCAGATCGGCTGCTCGTGGTGCGTCGACTTCGGCTACTGGGAGTCGGAGCACGGCGACGTCGACCCCCGCAAGCTCCACGACGTGCCTGCGTGGCGCGAGAGCGACGCGTACACCGCCCTCGAACGGCGCGTGCTCGAGTACGCCGAGGCGGCCACCGCGACGCCGCCGACGGTGACGGACGAGCTCGCGGCCGCGCTGGTCGACGACCTGGGCGAGCCCGCGTTCGTCGAGCTCACCGCGGTCGTCGCGCTGGAGAACCTGCGCAGCCGGATCAACGCGGCCCTCGGCCTGTCCAGCCAGGGCTTCAGCGACCGGTGCGAGGTCCCGCTCGCCGGCGGGCTGCGCGCGGCAGGCACGGCTGGCAGGCTGGCCGGGTGAGCGACCGCGCAGAGCACCGGCCGCCCGACGGCGTCGCGGACTCTCGCGGACCCGGCCCGGCCCTCGCGCCGTACGCCGCGCACCGCCGGCTCCTCTTCACGGTCGCGTACGAGATGACGGGCTCCGCCGCGGACGCCGAGGACGTGGTCCAGGAGGCGTGGCTGCGCTGGTCGTCGGCGGACCGGTCCGGCGTCCTGGACCCGCGCGCGTACCTCGTGCGCGTCACGACCCGGCTCGCGCTCGACCGGTTGCGCACGCTGCGGAGGCGCCGTGAGACGTACGTGGGGTCGTGGCTGCCCGACCCGCTCCTCACGACGCCGGACGCCGCGCTGGAGGTCGAGCGTGCGGAGGACGTGTCGATGGCGCTGCTCGTCGTGCTGGAGACGCTGAGCCCACTCGAGCGCGCCGTGTTCGTGCTGCGCGAGGTGTTCGACGTCCCCTACGAGGAGATCGCCGACGGCCTCGACCGCTCGCCCGAGGCCGTGCGCCAGACCGCGCACCGCGCGCGCGAGCACGTGCGGGCGCGGCGCCCGCGGTTCATCCCGCCCGACGACGCGCAGCGCGCCGCCGTCGAGCGGTTCATGGCCGCGTGCGCGACGGGCGACACGGCCGCGCTCGTCGAGATCCTCGCGCCGGACGTCGTCGTGGTGAGCGACGGCGGCGGCAAGGCGCGCGCGGCCCTGCGGCCCGTGACAGGAGCGGACAAGGTGGCACGGATGCTCGTGGGTCTCTCGGCGAAGCCCGAGACGACGGCGATGGCCTTCGAGCCCGCGCTCGTCAACGGTGCCCTGGGCGGCGTGTGGACCGTCGACGGAGAACCCGTCATGGCCGCGACCGTCGAGTACGACGGCGAGCGCGTCGTGCGCGTCCTGCTCTTCCGGAACCCGGAGCGGATGGCCGGGCTCAGACGAGCGTGAGGATGCCCAGCACCCCGATCGCGAGGGCCAGGGCGAGCGAGACCGCGATGAGCACGACGTGCACCGTGAGGAAGCGCGTCACACGCCCGTCGGCGTCGCGCGCGCGAGGGTCCTTGGCGATGCGCTGGAGGAAGCGGGGCCAGATGAGCAGGTTCCACGCGGCCGTGACGAGCAGGACGACGGACCAGACGACAGGGAGTTCCACGCCCCGAGCATGACACCGGCCACCGGTGCCCTGGTACGGGGACGGGCGTGCGGCGTGTGGGATCGACCACATCGACGCGGGCGTCAAGTGAGGCTAGCCTTTCCTACGGTCCCGCGCCCGCGGGGCCGTCGCCCGCCCGGCATGCCGGGCCGCACCCCGAGGAGCCACCGGTGGCCACCTTCAAGACGGTCAAGCCCGCCGACGCCCATGTCGTCACGCTGAGCGTCGTCGGGAGCAAGCGGGTGAGCCCCAACATCGTGCGGGTCACGCTCGGTGGCGACGACATGGAGCTCTTCACGCCGATGGGCTTCGACCAGTGGTTCCGGCTCTTCCTGACCCGCGACGACCAGGACTCCCTGCGCCTGCCGACGCGCACCTCGGGCATGTGGTACGTCCAGTACCTCGCGACGCCCAAGGCGCGTCGGCCCTGGGTCCGCAACTACACGGTGCGCGCCGCTCGGCCCGACCTGCGCGAGATCGACGTCGACTTCGTCGTCCACGGCGACGCCGGCCCCGCGTCGTCGTTCGCGCTCTCCGCGCAGCCGGGGGACCGCGTCGGTCTGCTCGACCAGGGGATCGGCTACAACCCGAGCGTCCCGCACGACTGGACGCTCGTCGTCGCCGACGAGACCGGGCTGCCCGCCGTGGCAGGTATCTGCGAGTCGCTGCCCGACGACGCACGCGGCCTCGCGATCGTCGAGATCCCCGAGGCGGCGGACGCGCAGGACTTCCGCGTGCCGGCGGGCGTCGAGCTCCGCTGGGTCGTGCGCGAGGATGCGGCGCCCGCGGGCACCGACCCGCACGATCTCCTGCCCGGCGCGCTGGCGCTCGAGGCCGTGCGGTCGGCCGACCTGCCGTCCGGGCCCGTCTACGCGTACGCGGTGGGGGAGTCGACGCTCGCGACCGGGGTGCGCCGCCACCTCGTCAACGACCGTGGCGTGCCCAAGACGCACGTCGACTTCGTCGGGTACTGGCGGCACGGGCACGCGGCGTCGGCCTGACCCGGGCGCGCGCCGTCGGGCCCGGCGGTCCCCGGCGGCGCGCCTCGGCGCCGGTCAGACCTTGCGGAGCTGCCGGAACATCGGGCAGTCGAACGGGTCGCGCGCGGAGAGCCCGACGCGGTTGAGGTACCGCACGACGATGCCGTAGGACTGCACGAGGCTCGTCTCCGTGTAGGGCAGGCCGAGGTTCGCGCAGTGCTCGCGCACGATCTCGCGCGCCCGCGCGAGGTGGGGCCGCGGCATGCTCGGGAACAGGTGGTGCTCGATCTGGAAGTTGAGCCCACCCATGAGGATGTTCATCCACCAGCCGCCGCGGATGTTGCGCGACGTGAGGACCTGCTTCGAGAGGAAGTCGATCTTCGTGTTCTCGGGGATGATCGCCATGCCCTTGTGGTTGGGCGCGAACGACGCCCCCATGTAGACGCCGAACACGGCGAGCTGCACGCCGAGGAACGCGAAGGCCATGCCGAGCGGCAGGAACCAGAAGATCGCGCCCACGTAGAGCGACAGGCGCAGCGTGAGGATCACGAGCTCGACGACCCGGGCCCGGAGGTTGCCGCGCGTCCGGCCGCCCGCGAGGAGCGAGCGGTACGCCTGGACGTGCAGGTTGAGGCCCTCGAGCGTGAGCAGCGGGAAGAAGAGCCAGCCCTGGTAGCGGTTGATCACGGAGCGGAAGCCCTTCGCGGCGGCGGCGTCCTCGTCGAGGAAGACGACGACGTCCGGGGCGATGTCCGGGTCCTTGCCGCGCTGGTTGGGGTTCGCGTGGTGGCGCGTGTGCTTGTTCATCCACCACGAGTGGCTGATCCCCACGACGCCGTTCGCGAGGATGCGACCCAGGCGGTCGTTCGCCGGGCCGGACGCGAAGACCTGGCGGTGCGACGCCTCGTGGGCGACGAACGCGAACTGCGTGAAGATCAGGCCGAGCGCCCCGGCGATCAGGAGCTGGAACCACGAGTTGCCGAGAAGGACGAACCCGGCGACGGCGCCGCCGAGCGCGAGCGTCAGGACGGCGAGGGTCCACAGGTAGTAGCCGTGCGTGCGGTGGAGCAGTCCGGCGTCGCGCACGGTGCGCGACAGCGCGCTGTAGGTGCTGGTCACGGCGCCCGGCTCGTCGGTGCGGGGGCGGGTGGCCCGGAAGCCCGGGCGCACTGCGGCAGAGGTCATGTGTCCTCGCAGGGGTGTCGGTGTCGACTTCCCAGCCGCGGAGGTGAGCGGGTGCTCGTGGTGCAGATGCCCCTCACCCTACGGGACCGTAGGTTGCACGCGCGAGGGGGGCGGGTGAAGGAGTCGCGAAGGAGCGACCCACGCCGTCGAGGTCAGGCGGCGAAGCGGAAGGTCTGGCGGTACTCCGTCGGCGTGATGCCGACGGCGCGACGGAAGTGGTGGCGCAGGAGCGCTGCGGAGCTGAACCCGCAGCGCCGCGCGACCTCCTCGAGGTCGAGCGTCGACTCCTCCAGCAGCGACTGCGCGTGCCCCACGCGCTGCGACGTGAGCCACGCGAGCGGCGTCGTCCCGGTCTGGGCGACGAACGAGCGCGCGAACGTGCGCTCCGACGTGTGGGCGCGCCGCGCCAGGTCCCGCACCGTGAGCGGCTCGTCGAGGTGCTCGGTCATCCACTCCAGCAGCTCGGCGAACGAGTCTTCCTCGCACTCGGGGACCGGGCGCTCGATGAACTGCCGCTGCCCGCCCTCGCGCTGGGGCGGCACGACCATCCGCCGCGCGATCGTGTTCGCGACCTTCGCCCCGAGCTCGCGCCGCACGAGGTGCAGGCACGCGTCGATCCCCGCGGCGGTCCCGGCGCTCGTGACGAGGTTGCCGTCGTCGACGAACAGCACGTCCGGGTCGATGTCCAGGCCCGGGTAGAGGCGGCGCAGCTCGTCGGCGTGCATCCAGTGCGTCGTGACGCGGCGCCCCTCGATCACGCCGGCCGCGGCGAGGAGGAAGACGCCCGAGCACACGCTGAGCAGCAGCGCGCCGCGGTCCGACGCGCGCCGCACGGCGTCCAGCACCTCGGGCGGGTAGTGCGAGCCGATGCGGATCGCCGGGACGACGAGGAGGTCGACGTCGTCCGTCGCGTCGAGCCCGTGCTCGGGCACCACCTGCGCGCCGACGGACGTCCGGACGGGCGACCCGGCCACCGGTCCGCACACGCGGAAGTCGAACGACGGGACGCCGTCCTCGCTGCGGTCGAGGCCGAAGACCTCGCACACGACGCCGAACTCGAACGGGGCCAGGCCGTCGCACACGACGGCCGCGACGGAACGCACCATGCGCGGCACGCTACGCCCGTGGCGGGATCTTGTCGAGAGGTGTCGGTCCTGCCACTCGTCGCACCGCGCGTGCGACGGCAGGGTGGAGGCATGGACATCTTCTGGGGTGTGGTGGTTCTTCTCCTCGTCGTCGGCCCGACCGTCGCGGCGCTCGCGGTGCGGCGTGACGACCCCGCGCGGCCGTGGTTCCCCGCGGGGTCCGACGGCGCGTGGCCGGGCGGTGGCGCCTGGGGCGACCGGACGGTCCACGGCGAGCGCTGGGACCGCGACGCGCAGCGTCTCGACGCCGACCTGCGGGCTGCGGCCTCGCGCCCGGACGTGCAGGGCGGGCATGTCGACCCGCACGAGGTCGCCGCCGAGCTCGTGCTGCGGCGCGTCGTCCCGAACCCCGACGTGCGGGACGGCGTCCGCGGACTCCCGCCGGCTCCCGCGACGCACGCCGAGCCGGCACCGTCCCGGGCGGGGCGGCGCGTGCGGCTCCCGCGCTGACCGGCTCGCGCAGAGACGCACGACGGCCCGGACCTCGTGGAGGTCCGGGCCGTCGCGGGGGAGGGGCGTCAGATCGTGGTCAGGCGCGCGAGCCGACCGCGTCGACGTCCGCGCCGCCCGTGAGCTGGTCGAGGCCCTCGAGCTCCTCGGCCTCCCACGGCGCCTGGCCGAGGCTCGGGATCATCGTCGCGAGCTCGGGGCGCCACTTGGTGAAGCGTGCGGGGAAGCAGCGCTCGAGCAGGTCGATCATCGCGGGGACCGCGGTCGAGGCGCCCGGGGAGGCGCCGAGCAGGCCCGCGATGGAGCCGTCGCCCGCGGCGATGACCTCGGTGCCGAACTCGAGGACGCCCTTGCCGTCCTTGTCCTTCTTGATCACCTGGACGCGCTGGCCCGCGGTGATGGTCTCCCAGTCCTTGGGGTGCGCCGTCGGCATGAAGCCCTGGAGCGCCGTGAACTTGGTCTCCGGGCTCGCGAGGAGCTGGCCGACCAGGTACTGGGTGAGGTCGAGGTTCTTCAGGCCCGCGCCCATCATCGAGCCGAGGTTGTGCAGGCGCAGCGACGTGAACAGCCCGAGGTACTTGCCCTTCTTGAGGTACTTGGGGCTGAACCCTGCGTACGGGCCGAACATCAGGTAGGTCTTGCCCTCGACGACGCGCGTGTCCAGGTGCGGGACGGACATGGGCGGCGAGCCGACGTCGGCCTTGCCGTACACCTTGGCCTGGTGCTGCGCGACGAGCTCGGGGCTGTCGGTGCGCAGGAACTCGCCGCTGATCGGGAAGCCGCCGTAGCCCTTGGCCTCGGGGATGCCCGCGGCCTGGAGCAGCGGCAGGGCGCCGCCGCCGGCGCCGACGAACACGAATCGCGCCTCGACGGTCGAGCGGCGCTTCGGGGCGTTCCACGAGCGGTCCTTGACCGTCAGGCGCCAGCGGCCGTCCTTCGTCTTCTTGAGGTTCTTCACCTCGTGCTCGAGGTAGAGCTGCGTGCCCTGCGCGACGAGGTAGTCGACGAGCTGCTGCGTGAGGGCGCCGAAGTCGACGTCCGTGCCGCTCGTCGCGCGCGTCGCCGCGACCGGCTCGTCGCCGTCGCGCTCCGCGACGAGGAGCGGCGCCCACTCGGCGATCACGGCGGGGTCGTCGCTGAACTCGAGCTCGCTGAACAGCGGGTGCTGGCGCAGCGTCTCGAACCGGCGGCGCAGGTAGTCGACGTTCTCCGCGCCGCGCACGAACGTCATGTGCGGCGTGCGGGAGATGAAGCTCGCGGGCTGCGGGAGGGCGCCCGTCGTGAGCAGGTGGTGCCAGAACTCGCGCGACACCTCGAACTGCTCGTTGATCTTCACCGCCTTGGTGATGTCGATCGAGCCGTCCGCCTTCTCCGGCGTGTAGTTCAGCTCGCACAGGGCGGCATGACCCGTCCCGGCGTTGTTCCACGGGTTCGACGACTCCTGCGCCACGGCGTCCAGACGCTCGTAGATGCGCACGGTCCAGGAGGGTTCCAGGACCTTGAGGAGAGCTCCCAGCGTGGCACTCATGATGCCACCGCCGATGAGGGCTACGTCGATCTGGTCTGCGCTGCTTGCGGGGTTGCTCGCTCGACTCGACACGCTCCGATTCTACGCTTGTGAAAGAGTGCACTAACTGTGCGGTGCGTCACGGGCGTGCGTCACACTTTCCCGGGACGAACGTCCCGAGCCGTGCAGGCCGGACGTCTCGCCCCCTGCGGCAGAGCGCCCACCGCCGCGGGAGAGCCGTGGTCGCGCGAGGTAGAACCGTGGTTTGCCGGGGTAGAACCGTGGTTCTTGTGCTCGACGGCGGTCTGGTCGCCTTGGGTGGGCGGGGTGGGTGGTGG
>NZ_JBHXIC010000112.1:0-12437 GCF_042723955.1 Cellulosimicrobium cellulans
TTAAATTAACCGCCCACCACGTTTATATAAACCAAAATTTTGGTGGGCAGGTTTTTTTTTTTAAAAGAGACGGGGGTTCGGCGGGGTGGGGTCAGGCGATCGAGGGCTCCTCGGGCGCCGAGACGGTGAACACCGCGCCGGCGATGAGCGGCACGGACGTCACGCGGCGCTCGAGGTCGTCGAGGCGGCGCGCGACCGACGTCTCCGACTCGTCGCCGCGCAGGTCCACGCTCGCCACGAGGTACAGCGCGCGCGGGCCCACGTACTCGAGACGCAGGTAGGTCACGCGCTCGACCTCGGGCAGGTCCCGGATGCCCTCCAGGACGGCGGCGCGCGTCGCGGGCATCGCGGCCTCGCCCACGAGGAACCGGCGGTTGCGGTCGATGAGCACGACGGACACCACCGCGAGCACGAGGCCGACGACGATCGACCCGATCGCGTCCGGGACGGGCGAGCCGGTGAGCTGGTGGGCGAGCACTCCGCCGAACGCGACGACGAGGCCGACCAGCGCGGCGGCGTCCTCCGCGTACACGGCGCGCAGCGTGGGATCGGAGGTCACGAGGACGTGGTGCAGCGTGTCGCGGTCGGCCGCCCGCGCCTCGTCGCGCGCCTGGCGGCGGGCCCGGAGGAACGACACGCCCTCGAGGACGAACGCGAGCGCCAGCACGGCGTAGGCGACGCCGTAGTTGTCGGCCGGCTCGGGGTGCACGAGCTCTTGGATGCCGTGCGTGATCGAGACCCCGGCGCCCACGGCGAACAGCCCGATCGCCGCGAACATCGACCACACGTACGCCTCGCGGCCGTACCCGAGCGGGTGCTCGGGGTCGGCGCGGCGCCGCGAGCGCTTGTCGGCGACGAGCAGGAAGATCTCGTTGCCGGTGTCCGCCCACGAGTGCACCGCCTCCGCCAGCATGGACGCGGACCCCGTGATCGTCGCGGCGACGGTCTTCGCCCCGGCGATCAGCGCGTTCGCCAGGAACGCGACGACCACGGTGACGGTGCTCTCGCCGCCGTCCTCCGGCCGGGCGACCCGGGGGTTGCGCGACTCCGGCTGCGGCGGGGCGGGCGTGGGGGCGTCGGCCATGCTGCCGGTCTACCAGCCGTGCTCACGGCCCGCGCGCGGAGCGCAGGCCTCCACCCCTCGGTAGCGCTCACCGCCGGCGCCCGCCGGCACGTACCGTCGGCGCGTCAGCGCTCGGAGGTCTCGCTCGCCGAGGGCCCCACGTCACCGGCGGCCGTGTCGGCGGTGTCGGCGAGGTCCACGTCGCCGGGGGCTGCGGACTCGGCACCCTCGCGCGGCGCCGGCCGACCAGCACTCCCGGCGCCCTCGTGCTCGCCGACGTCCTCACGCTCGGCCGCGTCCTGGTCGCGCGTGAGCTCGTCGACGACGAGCAGGTCGGTGCGCACCTTGCCGGTCCGGTACCCGGCGCGGCCGACCATGTGCGCCGCGACGGGCGACGTGAGGAGCTGGAAGATCACGACGAGGAGCAGCGTCGCGACGGCGCCCCACGAGCGCAGCCGCAGGCTCAGCCCCGCGAGCACGAGGATGAGCCCGAGGACCTGCGGCTTCGTCGCGGCGTGCATGCGCGCGAGCAGGTCGGGGAAGCGCACGACTCCGACCCCCGCGGCGAACGCGAGGAACGCACCGCACAGCAGGAAGACGGCCGACGCGACGTCGGCCACGGTGGTCCAGAACGCTGTCGTCGGGTCCATCACCGCACCTCCCCCTCGGGCGACCCGCCGTGGTGCTCGGGGTCGACGGCCGCCTCGCGGTCGGTCTCCTCCGCCTCCCGACGAGCGGCGTCCTCCGCCGCGACCTCGTCCGCCGTGCGGATGCGGCCCTCGTCCTCGGGCTCGACCGACGCGAACCGCGCGATCGTCACCGAGCCCACGAACCCGACGAGCGACAGCACGACGAGGATCGGGATGGTGTCCGTGCGCCGCGAGAACGCGGCCTCGAGCGCGATCGCCCCGACGAGCGTCGTCGTGAACACGTCGAGCGCGACGGTGCGGTCGAGCATCGACGGACCACGCTCGGCGCGGAAGGTCGCGAGGCTCGCGCCGACGGCGAGCAGCGCGGCGCTCGCGATCACGACGACGAGGTACACGGTGTCGCTCATGCCTCGGCCACCTCTCGCGACGACGGGTCCCGGTACAGGCCCGCGGCGCGCAGCTCGTCGTTGGACGCGAAGGCGAGCAGCACACGGGCCTCCAGGGCGAGCGTGTCCTCGCGGACCTTCTCCACGCCGCCCGCGGACTCGACGTCGAGCACGTGCAGGTAGAGCATCCCGGTGAGGCGGTGGGCCTCGACGACGATCGAGCCCGGCACGAGCGAGGAGAGCTCGGCCGTCATCGTCAGGTAGATGTCCGACGGGTTGCGCAGCCGCACGCCGACGACCGCGCCGCGCGGGGTGTGCCGCGGCGTGAGCGCGAGCAGGCTCACCTGGAACGACGCGACGACGAGGTCGGCGACGAAGCGCGCGACGAGCACGGTGAACGGCCAGGGCCGGAGCTTCCCGCGCGCCGCGATCGACGGCAGCGGGAAGAACGTGATGACGGCGAAGCCGAGGATGACGCCTGCGAGGACGTTGCCCCACGACAGGTCGCCCCAGAGCATGACCCAGACGATCGTCAGCCACAGGATCGTGCGCCACTGCGTGGTGACGCGCGCGAACCAGCCGGAGGCGAGCGCGCGACGGCGGCGGTGCAGGCTCATCCGTCCCCTCCCCCGGTCGTCGTGGCAGGCTCCCCGCCGTCGGTCTCGCCGGTCGCGACCTCGTTCGACTCGCCCTGCCCGCGGTCGGAGTCGCCCGGGAACACGGCGTCGACGTACGTGTGGCCGTCGAGCAGCGTCGCGGCCGCGCGCTCGGTGTACGAGTAGAGCGGACCGGCGATCACGGTGAGCGCGAGGCCGAAGGCGACGAGCGCCGTCGCCGGGCCGACCATGCCGCGCGGGAGGCGCGCCTCCGCGGGGATCTCGACGGGCGCCGTCTGCCAGAACGCCTTGTTCCACGCCTTGACGATCGCGTACAGCGTGAGCAGCGACGTGACGACCGACCCCACGACGAGCGCCCAGGCGAGCGGCGTGCCCTGCGCGACGCCCTCCTCGAGGAGGCCGACCTTGCCGAGGAAGCCCGACAGGGGCGGGATCCCGGCGAGGTTCATCGCGGGGATGAAGAACAGGATGGCCAGCCCCGGGGCGAGCTTGGCGAGCCCCCCGAGCCGGTCGAGCGACGTCGAGCCGCCGCGGCGCTCCACGAGGCCGACGACGAGGAACAGCGTCGTCTGGACGGTGATGTGGTGCACGACGTAGAAGATCGCGGCGGCCATGCCCGGCTCGGACGCGAGCGCGATGCCGAAGATCATGTAGCCGATGTGGCTCACGAGCGTGAACGACAGGAGTCGCTTGATGTCGTTCTGCGCGACGGCGCCGAGGATCCCGACGACCATCGTGAGCAGCGCGAGCCACATGAGCACGTCGTCGACGACGCTGTCCTCGGGGAACAGGAGCGTCTGGGTGCGGATGATCGCGTAGACGCCCACCTTGGTGAGCAGGCCGGCGAACACCGCGGTGACGGGCGCGGGTGCGGTCGGGTAGGAGTCGGGCAGCCACGCGGACAGCGGGAAGATGGCCGCCTTGATGCCGAACGCGAGCAGCAGGAGGAGCTGGATGGCCAGCGCCACCCCCGGGTCGATCTCGGCGAAGCGCTCGGAGAGCTGCGCGAGGTTGACCGTGCCCGTCGCCGCGTACGTCAGCGCGATCGCGGCGAGGAAGACGATCGACGACAGCAGCGCCACGACGACGTAGATCGATCCCGCCCGGATGCGCTCGCCCGTGCCGCCGAGCGTGAGGAGCACGTAGCTCGCGGCGAGGAAGATCTCGAACCCGACGTAGAGGTTGAACAGGTCGCCCGAGAGGAACGCGTTGAACACGCCCGCCGCGAGCACCATGAACGTCGGGTGGTAGATCGCGACCGGCGCCTCCTCGTCGCCGTCCGCGACGCCCTGCGCCAGCGAGTAGAGCAGGACGCACAGCATGACGAAGCTCGAGACGACGAGCATGAGCGAGGAGAGCCGGTCCGCGACGAGGTCGATCCCGACCGGGGCCGCCCAGCCCCCGACGTCGACGACGATGGGCCCGGAGTCGGCCGCGACGAGCAGCCCCACCGACGCCGCGAGGACGAGCGCGAGGGCGGCGACCGTGATGAGCCGCTGCGCGCGCGGGTGGCGCCACAGCGCGAGCGCGGCGCCGGCCGCGACGAGCGGGAGGACGACGGGCAGCGGGACGAGCGCCGCGGCGGTGAGGCTCATCGCGGCTCCTTCCCGTCGTCGCTGCGGTCGTCAGGTCGTGGGTCGTCCGGGCGGTCGTGCCGGGCGTCGTGGTCCACCGCGGCCTGGGCGGCCGGGGACGACGGCGGCTCCTGCCCGTCGGTGATGCCGTCGCCGTCGCCGTCGGTCTCGTCGCGGACCTCGGCGGCCTCGTCGTCCAGGCTCGCGCCGCTCTCCTCCGTGTCCGCGTCCTCGAACGCGGGTGCGTTGCGCGCGGCGTGCCGCGCGACGCGGCGGTCCTCGAGGTCGTCCTGCACCTCGTCGTGGCCGTGGAGCTGCCACGACCGGTACGCCATGGCGAGGACGAAGGCCGTGATGCCGAGCGTGATGACGATCGCGGTGAGCACCATCGCCTGGACGAGCGGGTCGCTCATCTCGTCCTCGGGCGTCGTGCCGATGAGCGGCGCTCCGCCGGCTCGCCCGCCCGCCACGAGGAACAGCAGGTTCGCGCCGTTGCCCATGAGGATGAAGCCGAGGAGGACGCGCGTCAGGCTGCGCTCCAGCAGGAGGTAGACGCCCGCCGCGAAGAGCACGCCGATCGCGAGCACGAGGACGACGCTCGGGGTCATGTCGATGACGTTCACCGTCGGCCACCCCCGATCGAGTCGGGCTCCATGGCCTCGAACGGCCCGGTGTCCTCGCCGGGCTCGCGCCCGGCAGCGGCGCGCTCGGCGTGGCGGTCGATCTCCGCCCCCAGGGTGCGCAGGATGTCGAGGACGAGGCCCACGACGACGAGGAACACGCCGACGTCGAAGAACAGCGACGTGACGAGGTGGATCTCCCCGACGAGCGGGAGCGCGATGTCGTACGCGTCGCTGCCGAGCACGTTGCCGGTGAGCAGGAACGCGACGAGCCCCACGCCCGCGGACAGGAACAGTCCCGTGCCCAGGAGCAGACCGGGGTGCACCGGCGCCGCCTCCCCGAGCTCGTACCGCCCGCCCGCGAGGTAGCGCACGATGAGCGCGATGCCGACCACGAGCCCGGCCGCGAACCCGCCGCCCGGCGCGTTGTGGCCGGAGAACAGCAGGAAGAGCGCGAAGACGATCATCGCGTGGAACAGCACGCGCGTGACGACCTCGAAGATGACCGAGCGTCTCTGGGGCGCGAGCGTGCGGCCGGCGCTCAGCCAGACGAGCATGCGCGGCTGGTCCGTCTCCGTGACGCCACGGCGGCGCAGCGCGGCGCCCGGGTCCTCGCCCCCGCTCCACACGCCCGAGCCGGAGGCCGTCGTCGCGGGCCTGGCCCCGGACGCCCGCAGGATCTCGCCGCTGCGCGTGCGCAGGAAGACCAGGGACGCGACGCCCGTGGCCGCCGCCAGGAGGACCGAGATCTCGCCCATCGTGTCCCACGCGCGGATGTCGACGAGGGTCACGTTGACGATGTTCTTGCCGTGGCCGTACTCGTACGCCTCGGCCGGGAAGTCGACGGAGACGGGCGTCGCGACCCGCGCGAGCGGCGCCACGACCGCGAAGCCCATCATGACCACGGCGACGGCCAGGCCGATGCCCAGGCGCACCCACCGGCTCGCGGCGAGCGGCCGGTTGGAGAAGTAGGCGGGCAGACGGCGCAGCACGAGCACCATGACGACGAGCGTGATCGTCTCGACGAGGATCTGCGTCAACGCGAGGTCGGGTGCTCCGTGCAGGAGGAAGAGGACGCCGTTGCCGTACCCCGCGATCCCGACGAGGATCACGGCCTTGAGCCGGCGGCGCGAGCGCGCGGCGAGCACCGAGGCGATGCAGATCGCGGCGACCGCGACGAGCTGCGCCGGACGGTCCCAGGCCTTGAGCTGCTCGGGCCACGCCGTCTGCAGGACCATGACGACGCCCGGTCCGAGCACGAGGACCACGAGGATCGCGCCCAGGTAGAAGGGCAGCGAACCGCGCTGGGTGACGGCGGTGACGTCCGCCGCGAGGTCGTCGAGCTTGCGCATGACCTTGCGGTACGTCACGTCGGCCTCGGGACCCGTCCACAACGACGCCTGGAAGCGCTCGACGCGCGCCCGCTGCCAGAACAGCACGACGCCGACCGCGAGGACCAGGACGGTGAGCGCGAGCGCGGGGGTGAAGCCCGCCCACAGGACGAGGTGCCCGGGCTCGCCCACGGGATAGGTGTCCGCGTAGGGCGCGAGGAGATCCTCGCCGAAGTGGGGCACGAGCGCGGTCGCGAGGCCGAGGACCGCGAGCACGACGGCCGGGCTCACGAGCAGGAACGGCTGGCGATGGATGCGCGCGGGGTCGATCGGCGGCTCGTCCGCCGCGACGGCGGGGCCGCGCGCGGCGCTCGGACCCAGGCCGACGTGCTCGTTCGCGCGGGACGGAGACGTGCCGAGGTGCCGCTTGGACGCGAACGCGCCCCACCAGAACCGGATCCCGTACGCCACGGTGAACATCGACCCGACGACGACCGCCCACAGGACTACCGTGTCGACCCAGACGGGTCCCTCGCCGTGCAGGAGCGACTCGAGCGCCGCCTCCTTCGCGACGTAGCCCGCGAACGGCGGGAGCCCGATCATCGACGCCGTCGCGAGCCCGCCCGCGACCGCCGTCCACGGCAGGGCCCTGCCCACGCCCGTGAGACGGCGCAGGTCGCGCGTCCCGGTCGCGGCGTCGACCACGCCCACGACGAGGAACAGCGACGCCTTGAACATCGCGTGCGCGCCGATCATCGCGAGCCCGGCGAGCGCCGCGCCGCGCGTCCCGAGGCCGACGAGCAGGATGATGAGGCCGAGCTGGCTCACCGTGCCGAACGCGAGCACGAGCTTGAGGTCGTACTGGCGCAGCGCGCGGTAGCCGCCGACGAGCAGCGTGCCCGCGCCGAGCCCGATGACCAGGGACCGCCACACGGTCGTGTCGGAGTAGGCCGGCGCGAACCGCGCGACGAGGTAGACGCCGGCCTTGACCATCGCGGCGGCGTGCAGGTAGGCGCTCACCGGGGTCGGCGCGGCCATCGCGGCGGGCAGCCAGAAGTGCAGCGGGATGAGCGCGGACTTGCTCGCCGCGCCGACGAGGAGGCACACGATCGCGGCCGTCACCGCGCCGCCCGTCGGCGGGTCGGCGATGATCTCCGACATCCGGAAGGTCCCGCCCTGCACCCCGAGGATCACGACCCCGACGAGCATCGTGAGGCCGCCCGCCGTCGTCACGATGATCGCCTGCATCGCGGCGCGGCGGCTCGCCTTGCGGTCGGCGTAGTGGCCGATGAGCAGGTAGGAGAAGACGGTCGTGAGCTCCCAGAAGACGAACAGGAGCAGCATGTCGTCCGCGGTGACGAGCCCGACCATGGCGCCGGCGAACGCCGTGAGGACGCCGCCGAACCGCCGCAGACCCTGCGCGGTGGGCGAGAAGTAGGCCGAGCAGTAGACGAGGACGAGCGCGCCGACGCCGCCGACGAGCAGCAGCATGAGCCACGACAGCGTGTCCATGCGGAAGGCGAGCTCGAGGCCCAGGCCCGGGACCCATTCGACGACCTGCGTCGGGTGCTGCCCCGACATCACGCGGTCGGTCCAGGCGAGCGCGTAGACCGCGGCCGACGCCGGCGCGAGCGCCATGACGAGGAACGCGCGGCGACCGAGGAGAGAGACGAGTGCAGGCGCGCCCAGTGCCATCACGAGATGGGCAACGAGCACGTAGAGCACGGGCCGCTCCGTCCGGGTCGGGGGCGGGTGGGCGAGGTAGGGCGTCGGTACTGCGTGGACTTGTCATCGTCGCACCTGCGGAGGGAGCCGCAGGCACGACAGTTCACGGCGACGGCGATGCCGTGCCGCGAGCCATTTTACCGACTCCTCAGCCCTGCACCGCCTCCGAAGCCCGGACCGTGACCGATTCCTCAGTCTCCCGTCACAGATCCTCGGGGTCCACGAGGAACTCCGCCTCGTCGGCGATCTCGCCCCCGACGGCGTCGTGCAAGGTCCGGACCACCTGCGCGACGACCTGCGCCGCGCGCTTGCGCGCGACCTGGTGGTCGAGCGACGGCTGCTCCTGCTGGGACTCGACCAGGTCCCGCGGCTCCCAGCGCACGCGGTAGCTCACGGCGCCGTCCACGGTCCACGGCAGGCCGCGCAGCAGGAGCGGCAGGGCTTCCTCGCCGCCCACCTCGACGGCGACGAGCCCGTCCATGCCGAGGTCGACGATCAGGCCGTACCCGTCGAGGACCGCGCCCGTCGTCAGCGCCTTGATGTCGACGTCGTCGGCGGCCGCATGGATCGCGCGCCGCAGCGCGGGGTCCATCTTCTCGCCCGGGTACAGCGGCAGGTCGGCGATGCCCTTCGGCGGACCCTCGTACGACTTCCCCTCGGTCGCGAGCCGCGTGCGGGGGTGCGACCGGGCGACGAGCGCGAGCGCCGCGTTCGGGTCCAGCCAGACGTCCGAGTACAGCGTCATGTCGATCGCGACGCCCGGGTCGGGAGTCAGGACGACGCCCGGGCCCGCCGGGTTGCCGACGTCGGTCCGCACCGACCCGCCGAGGCGGCGCGCCGCCGCGACGAGGAACGCCACGACCCGCTCCTCCTCCCGCACCGGCAGCCCGCCGGGGAACGCGCGCCCGATCCCGTCGCGGTCCCCGCCGCCCGGGTAGGGGACGTCGCCACGCTCGCGCGGGCACACGACGTCGAACACGAGCGTCGTGCCCGGCGGCAGGCCGGTCCCAGGGCCGGCGTACGGGCCCGTGATCGTCGTGTGGCGCGACGTGCGCAGCACGCCCGGCGCTCCCGGTGCCGCCGTGCGGGCGGGCGGCACGAGCGGCTCGGTGCCCTCCGGCGCGACGTCCCAGCGCGCGCCCGCGAACCGGGACAGCGCGAGCGTCTCGACCTCGTCGACGACGACGTCGGCCGGGAGCCCGAGCAGGTGCCGCGCCTGGTACGACTGCGCGGCGCCGGGTCCGTCGGGGTGCGGCAGCGGCGGGAGGGGGCTCATGCGGTGCGGTCCTCCGGTCCTCGGGTCCTGCGGGGTCGAACGGCGTCCGACGCGGCGTGCCGCGCTCAGACGTCGGTGCGGTGGAAGCTCTGCCACGAGCGGGAGGCCGTCGGGCCGCGCTGGCCCTGGTAGCGGGACCCGTAGACGCTCGACCCGTACGGGTTCTCGGCGGGCGACGACAGGCGGAAGAAGCAGAGCTGCCCGATCTTCATGCCGGGCCACAGCGTGATCGGCAGCGTCGCGACGTTGCTCAGCTCGAGCGTCACGTGCCCGGAGAAGCCGGGGTCGATGAACCCGGCCGTGGAGTGCGTGAGGAGGCCCAGCCGGCCGAGGCTCGACTTGCCCTCGAGGCGCGCGGCGACGTCGTCGGGCAGCGTCACCGCCTCGAACGTCGACCCGAGCACGAACTCCCCCGGGTGCAGCACGAACGGCTCCGCCGGGTCGACCTCGACCAGGCGCGTGAGGTCGGGCTGGTCCTGCGACGGGTCGATGAACGGGTACTTGTGGTTGTCGAACAGCCGGAAGAACCGGTCGAGGCGCACGTCGATGCTCGACGGCTGGAGCATCGCCGGGTCGTACGGCTCGAGCTGGACGCGGCCGGCGTCGAGCTCGGCCCGGATGTCGCGGTCGGAGAGCAGCACGGGCCCACGCTAGCCGACGACGGCGCGTGCCCGGACCGGGTGCCGAACCCTGGATCCGCCGTCACCCCACGCTGCCGAACCCGGGGATACGGGTGGGTTCGCCGGGGGCCCCAACCGCGGACCCGGGGTGGGCGGGGGGGCAGGCGCCCAGCGGGGGGCCGGGCGTGTGGCCCGCGTTTGTGACCCCGTTCGAGGTCAGGTAGAGGATGCCCTCGACGAGGCCCCAGATCGCGATGATCGGAGCGGCGAAGCCGAACGACAGCACGGACACGAGCAGCATCGTCAGGCCGATGCCCGTGTAGCCCAGGTAGAACCGGTGGATGCCGAGGCTCCCGACGAGGATGCCGAGCAGGCCCGCGGCGAGTCGCGACTTGGCCTGGGGGTCGTACGCGGGGTCGAAGCCCGGCTGCCCGTACGCACCGGGCTGCGCGTACCCCTGCTGCTGGCCGTAGCCCTGCTGCGGGTAACCCTGCGGGTAGCCCTGCTGCTGGGCGGCGCCATAGGGCTGCCCCTGCGGCTGACCGTACGCCGCCTGAGCACCGGGCGTCCCGTACGGCTGCTGGCCGTAGGCGTCCCCGGAACCCTGCTGCGGCTGGCCGTACGCGTCGCCGTAGCCGGGCTGCTGGTCGTGGCCCGGCGTCGTGCCCGACGGCGTCGCCCCGCCCCCGTAGACCGGGTCGCCCGGGGCCGGGGTCCCCTGCGCGGGGTCGGGCTGCTGCTGGTACGGGTTCTCGGACAAGGCTGCTCCTCCGGCGTGCGCCGCACACGGGCGCGGATCGGGTCGTCGTGCGGTCGGGTTCTGGCATCACCGGCGACGTCCGCTATGATCGGGGCGCGCGCTGGTTCGCCGAGGATCCTCCCAGAGGGCCCGGGGCGGACGCCACCAGCGCCGCGCGGGTGTAGTTCAATGGTAGAACTTCAGCTTCCCAAGCTGATAGCGCGGGTTCGATTCCCGTCACCCGCTCAGCGCTCGAGAGCCCCGCACCGGTCCGGTGCGGGGCTCTCGTCGTCCGTGCCCAGCGAGCACGGCGCCGAGCCCGGGGTTGCTCCTCACGGCGACGGTGACGTGGGGAACGACCCCGGGCTCGGCGGTCAGGGTGGGCTTCAGCCCAGGATGCTGCCCGCAGCCTTCGCCGAGGCCGCGAGCGAGCCCGTCAGCGGCAGGTCCGGGAGGATCACGGCCTGGGCGGCGTGGTAGACGTCGGGCTTGCCGACCCACGTGACGCCGTCGGGCCGGTTGGCCGTGTCGAGCTCGTGGTGCCACGAGCCGCGCTCGGGGTCGACGAGGAACCGGTCGATCCACGCCCACCAGCCCGCGGCGGCCTCGGCGAAGCGCGACTCCCCCGTGACCCGGCCGAGCACGTCGGCGGCGGCCACGGCCTCGGCCGCGACCCAGTGGTAGCGGCGCGGCTCGACGGGCACCCCGGACCAGTCGACGGTGTACACGAACCCGCCGCCGTGCTCGCCGTCCCAGCCGTCGGCGACGGCGCGGTCGAACAGCGCGACCGCGGCCTCGGTGCGCGCGCCGGGAGTGCCGGACGCGATGTCGACCTGGAGGAGGAGACGCGCCCACTCGAGCCCGTGCCCCGGTGTCGACCCGTACGGCTTGAACGGGTCGCGCGGGCGGTCGGCGTTGTAGTCGGGCAGCGGGTTCCAGTCCGCGTCGAAGTGCTCCGGGATGCGCCACTCGTTCTCGCGCGCCCAGCCGATCACGCGGTCCGCGATCGACGCGGCGCGGCCGAGCCACTCGGCGTCGCCCGTCGCGTCGTGGGCCGCGAGCAGCGCCTCGACCGCGTGCATGTTGGCGTTGACCCCGCGGTACTCGTCGAGCGTCGTCCAGTCGCGCGACCACTCGTCCGCGTGCATCCGGGGCCCGGGCTCCCAGAACCGCTCGTCGAGCACTGCGAGCGCCGCGTCGAGCAGCTCGCGCGCGCCCTCGCGACCCGCGATCGTCCCCGACGCCGCGGCGAGCACCACGAACGCGTGCGCGTACGCGCTCTTCGTCCCGTCCACGGGGACGCCCTCCCCCACGTCGAGGTCGCCCGGACGGCGCGCCGGGCCCCGCGAGGACACCCAGCCGCCGTTCTCGGCGTCGACGAGGACCGCGCGCAGGCCGTGCAGCGCGGCGTCGGCCCGCTCCCCCGCCCCCGGCACCCCGAGCAGCGACGCGAAGGAGTAGACGTGCGCCATGCGCGACGTGATCCACGTGTGCACCGGCTGAGACAGCTCGGGTCGCCCGTCGTCGTCGAGCCACTGCGCGGCCCCGTCGGCACGCAGCGACGCCTCGCCGAAGCGCAGCAGGTCGGCGAGCTGGTCGCGACGCCAGCGAGCGCTGCCTGCCGTGAGGTCGCCCAGGGGGTCGAGGGAGGGCGTGGGCTGCTCGGACGGGTGCTCGGTCATGTCTCGGTCCTTCTCGTGCTGGGAACGTGGTGCCGCACCGGGCGCGGTGCCGGTACGGCGCGGTGGCCCCCGGCGGTCATACCCGGGGCCCCCCCGGGGGGGCTTGCCCCCACGCCCCCCCGGGCGTATAAAAAAAAGTAGCAGCCCCCCAGAT
>NZ_JBHXIC010000113.1:0-11990 GCF_042723955.1 Cellulosimicrobium cellulans
CGCCCGCCCCCCGCGGCTCCCCCCCCCCCCCCCCCCACCACCCACCCCGACCACCCAGGGCAACCACACGCCGTCGAGCACAAGAACCACGGTTCTACCTCGCGTGACCACGGTTCTACCTCGCGTGACCACGGTTCTACTTCGCGTGACCAGGGTTCTCCCTCGCGCCACCACGGTTCTCCCTCGGCCGACCACGGTTCCGTTCGTTCGCGGCCGCGTACGGCGAACCCGTCGCGAGCGCGCGACGTGGGTGCTCGGCGCGGCGGCGGTCAGGCCTCGAGGAGGAGCGTGACCGGGCCGTCGTTGACGAGCTCGACGGTCATGTGCGCGCCGAACCGTCCGGTCGCGACCTCGATCCCACGCTCGCGGAGTCGCTCGACGACCGCCACGACGAGGGGCTCGGCGACGGGCCCGGGCGCCGCACCGTTCCACGACGGGCGGCGGCCCTTCTTCGTGTCGGCATACAGCGTGAACTGGCTGACGACCAGCACCGGCGCGCCCTCGTCCTGCACCGACCGCTCCCCCGCGAGGATCCGCAGCTCGGCGATCTTGCGCGCGATCGTCTCGACCTGGGCGTCGCCGTCGTCGTGCGTCACGCCGACGAGCGCGAGCAGCCCCGGTCGGTCGATCGCCCCGACGACCTCCGACGACCCGTCCTCGGCCACGACGCTCACGCTCGCTCGCGAGACGCGCTGCACGACGGCCCTCACGAGCGCCGCACCGCGTCGTGTCCCCGACCCGCACCGCTGGTCGGGACCGCCGTCGCGCCGTCGAGGACCGGCCGCACGACGCCCACGGGCCGGCCCGCGCCGAGCACGGGCACGTCGCCGAGCGTGGCGAGCGCCGCGTCGTCGGCCCCCGCGATGCCGAGCGCACCGAGGCGCCGGAGCGCAGCGGCGAGCACGGCCGGTCGCGGGCGCGACGCGCCGTCGAGCACCTTGAAGGCGAGCGCGCCGCCGTCGGGCAGGCCGGCGCCGTAGACACCGTCCGCGCCGTCCTTGGCGACCAGGCCGGGCACCGCGCGCATCGCGAGCGTCGCGTCGCGGCCCGTCCCGCCGACCATCTCCGGGAACGCCGACATCGCGCGCGCGACCTGCGCCTCCGGGGAGAGCGGGTCGCTCTCCGGGGCGACCGCGAGCCGTCCGAACGCGCGCGCGAGGCCGCGCACCGTCGTTGAGAAGAGCGGCGCGCCGCACCCGTCGACCGTCACGTGCTCGACCGGCACGCCGGTCGCCTCGGCAACCGTCTCGCGGACCGCGACCTGGAGGGGGTGGGCGACGTCCAGGTAGGTGGTGGTGTCCCAGCCGGCGGCGACGCACGTCGCAAGCATCGCCGCGTGCTTGCCCGAGCAGTTCTGCGTCACGGCCGACGGCCCGTGGCCCTCGAGCTGCCACGCGAACGCGGCGGGCGGGTGGAGCGGCATGTCCGGGGTGTTGCGCAACGCCGACTCGTCGAGGCCGACGCCCTCGAGGATCTCCCGGACCCCCGCCAGGTGCTCCGGCTCCCCGTTGTGGCTCGCCGCCGCGAGCGCGAGGAGGCGCGGCGGCAGCACGAGCCCGTGGCGCAGCATCGCGACGGCCTGGAACGGCTTGACGCTCGAGCGCGGCCAGATCACGGCGTCCGCATCACCGCGCTCCAGGACCGGCGCGCCGTCCGTGCCCAGCAGCACGAGGTGCCCGGCATGGACGGACTCGACGAGGTCGCCGCGCACGACCTCGGCCAGCGGCACGGCGGCGCGCTCGACCCCGCCGACGACGTGCGGTGTCACCGGCGCGCTCACCAGCCGCCGGGGCGGCCGGACGACCCGTTGCCGCGGCCGTTGCCGTAGGGCTGGAGGCGCGGGCGCACGTCGACCAGGTAGACGATCGCGGCCACCACGGCGATGAGCCCGAGGAAGCCGAGGTTCACGCCGCCACCGAGCGGCAGCGAGAGGAACCCGAGCGCCGCGGCGACGCCGAGGATCGCGAGCCAGATCGGCTTGGTGAGCTTGCCCTCGGCGGTGAAGGCGCTCGCCGGACGCCGGATCGCGTCGACGAGCGCGAAGAGCTGCGTCCCGAACACGACGAGCGAGAGGACGAGGAAGACGATCCACTGGAGCGACCCGATGATTCCCACGGGCACGAGCCTACGGTCTGGCGAGGGGCCACGGCACCACGCGGAGCCCGGCCGAGCGGGCCGCGGACACGACGTGCGGGTCCCAGGCCGCGACGATCGTGTCGCCGTGCGCGACGGCGAGGGCGCTCGCCACGTGCACCGCGTCGTTGCTGCGCAGCGCACCCGCCGCGACGAGCCCGGCCGCGCGGTCGGCGACGGCGCCGGACACCTCGACCACGTGGAGGGCAGGACGCAGCACGTCCCACGTACCGAGGGCGCGCGCGTACCCCGCCGTGTCGAGCACGCCGCCGCGCGCTCCGGCCGCGAGCGCGGCCCGCACCTCGACGTCGGCGAGGCGGCTCGTCACGACGACGTCCGCGCGGTTCCACAGGCGGCTCGCCAGGGCGGAGCCCGCCTCGGGGACGCAGAGCTTCACCAGCGCGCTCGCGTCGAAGTAGACCAGGGCCATCGGGGCCTCAGCGCCGGATCCGGCGCACGAGCGCCGCCACGCCGCCCCCGCGGCCCGACCGGGCGCCGTCGACCGGTCGCGCGCCGTCCGCGCTCACGGGCCGGACGTCGGCGTCCCCGCCGGGGACCGCGTGGACCGGGCGCTCGCCCGCCGCCGGGACCAGGACGCCGTCGCGCACGAGCTCGGTGACGAGGTCGGCCGTCGCGACGCCGGTCAGCCGCGCGACGGGGACCCCGCGCTCGGTGATGACGACCTCCTCACCCTCCCTGGCCCGCTCGATCCACGACTTGAGCTCGGCGCGCAGGGCGCTGACGGGGACCTCCATGCCCCGACGGTACCGGCCCGGGGCGCCGCTGTGCAGGGTGAAGATCGTCCCGTTCGCCCGGCAGGCCGGGATCGCCCGCTCAGAGCTCGGGGAGGGCGTCGCGCGCCTGCTCCGGCGACGCCCCGGCCGCCTCGAGCAGGTCCACGATCGGCGACCGCACGAGCATGACGAGCGACTGCACCTGCCAGTCGCCGTCACCGAGGGCGTGCGGGTCCGCACCGCGCGCGACCTCGAGGAGGACCTCGCGCGCCACCGCCGGGTCGCGCCCGGCGCCGACCGCCTCCGCCAGCACGTGCACGCCCGCGCCGAAGCGCGCGACGAGGTCCGCGACGCCGTCGAGCTCCCGCTCGTCCGGCCCGCCCGCGACCGGCATCGCCCGACGCGCGAGGACGCGCACGCTGCGCATCGCGCGGTCCACGAGCACCGCCTGCCGCTCGAGCCCGCCGAGCTCGTCCCGGTGCCGCAGCCCCGCCGCGCTCACGCGCGCGAGCTCGCGCGCCGACGACGCGGACGACTGCCACTCCTCGAGCGCGCCCTCCGAGGCGCGGCCCTTGACGAGCGCCGCGTCGAGGTCGGCGCGGTCGCGGGTGCGCAGCCCTCGCGCGAGGACGTCGAGCACGCCGGCGAGCTCCGTCGTCGCCTCGGACCCCAGGAGCCGGGGCCGACGCCGCGGGTCGCCCGGTGTGAGCGCCGCGACCGCGAGCGCGACCGCGCCGCCGACGAGCGCGTCCGTCCACCGTCCCAGGGGTCCGCCCGCCTGCGCGGCCGGGAGACCGACGATCACGATCGCCTGGACGCCGGCCTGCGTCGTGAGCATCGCGCCGCGGTCGATGAAGCGCGCCGCGAGCGCGGAGACGGCGAGCACGACGGCGACCTGCCACCATCCCGACCCGATCGCGTGGACCACGAGGTCGCCGAGCCCGACGCCGATCGCGACGCCGACCGCGAGCTCGAGCACGCGCCGGAGCTGGCGGTCCTGGCTGAACCCGAGACAGATCCACGCGGAGACCGGCGCGAAGAACGGCGCCGTGTGCCCGAGCCCGTACCGGGCGATGCCGAACGCGAGGCCTGCGGCGGCCGACGCCTGGAGGATGGGCCACAGCGCGACGCGGACGCGCGACGCGCCCTGCCGGATCCGCGCCCGCAGGAGGAGCCGGCGCCACGCGGTCCGGGCGACGTCGACCGCACCGGGACCGGGGTCCTCGCGCGACGCCGGCCCGCGGCTCACAGCATGCTCGTGGGCGCGCCCTCGCCGCGGGGCGTGATCCCCCGTCCGACGGGGCCGCGCGGGGCAGGGCGGTCGACGGAGACGCCCTCGCCCGGCACCACGACCTCCTGCGCCGCGGAGATCGCCCCGCCGTCGCAGTCGACGAGGAGCTCGGCGTCCTCGGGGACGCCGCGCTTGAGGACCGCGAGCGCGATCGGGCCGAGCTCGTGGTGGCGCGCGACCGACGTCACCGCGCCGACGGCGCGGCCGTCGAGCGTGACCTCGGCGCCCGGCGCGGGCAGGAGATGGCCGGAGCCGTCGAGGTGCAGCATGACGACCCGGCGCGGCGGACGACCGAGGTTGTGCACACGCGCGATCGTCTCCTGACCGCGGTAGCAGCCCTTGTGGAGGTGGACGGAGGTGCGCAGCCAGTCCGTCTCGTGCGGGATCGACCGGTGGTCGATCTCCGTGGCGAGCCGCGGCCGCCACGCCTCGACGCGCGCCGCCTCGCTCGCCCACGTGCCGACGAGCCGCCACCCGGACGCCTCGCGCGCCGCGACGGCGTCGGACAGCTCGGCCCGTGGGACGAGCACGAGCCGCCACGGACGCTCCATGCCCGGGTGCTCGGCCTCGGGTGGCCCGTAACGCGTGCCCCCGCCCGTGACGCGCGGCCACGGGTCGCGCCACGTGACCGGCTCGCCCTCAGCACCCTCGGCGTCGACGGGCTCGCCGAGCGCCGCCCAGTCGTCGGTCGCGTCGGCGATCTCGACGCGGAGCATGAACTTCATCCGGTCGAGCCACCCGGCGAGGTCGGCCGCGTGCGAGCGCTCGGTGACGAGCCACGTCGTCTCCCCGTCGTCCACGACGGAGGCCGCGTGCTCGACGTGCCCCTGCGGCGAGAGCACGAGCAGCTCCGTCGACGTGCGCGGGGCGAGGTTCGTCAGGTCCTGCGACGTGATGGAGTGCAGCCAGCTCAGCCGGTCCGGGCCCGTGACCGTGACGACGCCGAGGTGCGACTGGTCGACGACGGCGCCGCCCGTGCGCAGCGCGCGCTGCTCCCCCGTCGGGTCGCCGTAGTGCCAGGCGACGCCCTCGTCCGGGCCGGTCGCGGGCACCGCGCCGTGGCGCGTCAGGAGCGGGCTGGTGTAGCCGGTGGTCACGGGTGGTCCTCCTTCGTCGGCGCGTCCGGGCCGGCCGGCGCGCCGCCCGGGGCCGCCGGTCAGGCCGACGGGCGCCGGGTCAGCTTCGCGGACGCGTACGACTGCAACGGTTCACCGAAGGCCGCCAATTCCCACACCCACAGGAGCTGGCCCTCGACGAACCCGTACAGCCGCTTCGAGGCGGTGACCTCCGACGCGGTGGAGGTGCGCGCGATGAGGTCGCTCGCCAGGTCGACCCGGCCGTTGCCGACGGCGCCGAGGTACACGGACACGCGGCCCGCGGGGTCGGCGATCAGCACCTCGAGCGGGTGGCGGTCGTCCTCGAGCCCGTCGGGCCGGTCCGTCGAGACGCGCCAGTAGCCCGTCTCGGTGGACCACACGGGCGCGTCGGCGGCCGCGGCGTCCAGCGTCGCGCCGTCACGCTCGGGCCAGGCCCCCTCGTCCGGGACGGTCTCGGGGACCTCGGCCTCGAGGACGCGCAGCGTCGACTCGTAGCGCAGGTACGGGCCGCCGTCGTGGTCGAACACGACGTCGTGGACGAACGGCGTCTCCTCGATGCCCGGGTACTTGACGACCCCCTCGCCGCGCCAGCTCCCGACGAGCCAGGCGAGCGGGTAGACCTCGGGCGCGAGACCCTCGGGGAACTCGAACGGCATCAGCGACCACCTCTCGGAGTCGGGCGGGGCGACGGGCACACGCGAGGCACGGCCCCGCGCGGCAGCGTCAGCGCTGGCCCTTGTAGAGCTTGTAGACGACGTACCCCGCGAACCACGTGATGGTGACCGTCGCCGCGAGGAGCAGGCCGAGGAAGATCAGCTCGAGAGTGTGCGGACTCATGCGCCCGATCCTACCGGCCGGTCGCGCGCGCCACGTCGCGGCCCGGGACCCGCCCCGGGCGGAGGGCTACGCTCGGCCGCGTGACCGACACCGCGCCGCGCTCCGCGGCCCCCCGTCAGCGCTCGCTCGTCGTCAAGGCCACGTCGGGGCTCGACCGGCCCGAGGCCGCCAACCAGGCGTTCACCGTCGCCGCCGCGGCCGTCGCCGCGGGCGTCGAGGTGAGCGTGTGGCTCACCGGGGAGGCCGCGTGGTTCGGGCTCCCGGGACGTGCCGCCGAGCTGGAGCTCGAGCACGCGGCCCCGCTGCCCGACCTGCTCGACGCCGTGCTCGCCGCCGGCACCCTCACCGTGTGCACGCAGTGCGCCGCACGCCGCGGCATCACGGCCGACGACGTGCTGCCCGGCGTGCGCATCGCGGGCGCCGCGGTGTTCGTCGAGGAGGCGCTGCGCGACGGCGCCCAGGCCCTGGTCTACTGACAGGGCCGGTCTGCGGCCGGGCCTCCGGGCCGGCCGGCGGCGCCGTCAGCGCGCGGGCGCGACCCGACGCAGGAGCAGGTACAGCTCGCAGCCCAGGCACAGGCCGAACGCGGCGTTGAGGACGGCGGCCACGAGCGCGAGCGCCGCCGCGGCCGGCACGGCGCCGTCGACGCCCAGCAGCCCCAGCACGACCCCCGCGCCGGTGATGACGAGGCCGACCGCCTGCGCGAACCGGGGCGGCCGGGGGTCCTCGCGCTCCGCCGTCGGGCCGATGCGCGGGAGGACCACCATCCGGTAGACCCAGGCCTGCCACGTGCCCTGCGCGCCCCGGACGGCGCCGACCAGGAAGCTCGCCGCGACGACCGCGAGCAGCACGAGCGCGGCGGGCGACGTCCACAGGAGGATCACCACCGCGAGCAGCAGGGCCGTGATGCCGGCCCCCGCGCGCGGACCCCGGGGGTCGATGCCGACGGGCGCCGCGGAGGGTTCGGTGGTGCCCCCACGGCCGGCCTGGTCGCTCATGCGGTCTCCCTCAGGTTCTGGCCGTCGGGGACGGCGCGGTCAGACGTCGCGCACGGACAGGGGGACGGGTCCCGGGTCCGCGACGGCGAGCGCCGCGAGCGCCTGGGCCCGGTTCATACCCCCGCTCGCACGGGCGACCTCCCGGCCCTCCGCGTCGAGCACGAGGACGGTCGGCGTGCGCAGTATGCCGAATGCTCGCACCAGGTCGAGGTGGTCGTCGACGTCCATCTCACGATGCGTCACGTCGTCGTGCGCCGCGCTCACCTCGCCGAGGACGCGCGCCGTCGCACGGCACGGCGCGCACAGCTCGGCCGAGAACTGGACGAACGTTCCCCGGGCGCCGAGCGCGACGCCGTGGGAGGGCCAGTCGAAGAGCGGAGCGCCGGGGTTCGCCGCGGCTCGGGGCGACGTCGTGCGCGCCGTCCGCACGACCCCCTGGCGCCGCTGCCACCACACACCGAGCGCGAGCGTCGCGAGCAGGGTCACCCCGAGGAGGACGACGGGCAGCGCGGACGGCGTCATCCCACGATCACCCGCCCGACGACGAAGATCAGCGTCCCACCGACGGCGACGGGAAGCGCCGTCGCGGAGAACGCACCGAGGCGGCCCCGCAGCTCCGGGAGCTGGTCGAAGAGCGCGTGGAGGGACGCGACGAGCAGGCCCGCGACGACGCCGGACCAGACGCCGCTCAGCAGGTCGAGGTCGGGCATGACGTACCCGACGGCCCCGCCCGCGGCGACCGCGAGACCGAGGGTGAGCGCCGCGTTGGTCCACCCGCCGAGGGGCAGGGCCGAGACCGCGGAGGCGACGGCCAGCGCCACCGCGCACGTCACGACGAGGGACTCGCCCGCGTCGGTGCGGCCCGTCGCGATCCAGCCTGCGCACGACGTCGCGACGACGATCCCGCTCACCGTCCCGATGAGCGACTCGACCAGGCGCGGGCGCCCGTCGCGCCGCAGGAGCTCGGCCACGAAGGCGAGCACGACGGCGAGGGCGAGCACCACGGGCAGGTGGCGCAGCGCGGGCTCGCCGTGCGTCGCGGCGGTGGCGCCGACGGCGCCGAGCCCGGCGAGGGCGATGACGACGCGCGTCCCGCCGTGGACCGGGATGTCGAGCAGGCGCGGCCACCCGATCGCGACGATCAGCGCCAGGGCCCCCGACGCCGCTGCGAGCGGGAGCGGGCCGAAGAACGCGGCGACGGCGATGCCTGCGGCGAGGCACGCCGTGACGACGGCCCGGGTCGAGAGGTCCACGCGGTCAGCGCCCCGTTCGGGGGTCGCGGGAGGGCGTCGGGTCGTGCAGCACGCCTCAGAGTGTCGCAGAGTCTCCCGCCGGACCGCCTACCGGCACCGGCACGCGCGCCCGTGAGACGTTCGCCGTCTGCACGCCCGGCACGCGATACGGTAACCATCCACGGACCGAGAACGTGGCCGATGACGTGGCGAGCCCCGCAGAGGTACGTCCCGGCCCCGTCGCCACGCGTCGACGCCCGGGGGCGCCCCCGCGCCCCGCGACCCGGAAGGAGGTGCCGGATGGCGGACCTGCTCATCCTCACCCCCGCGACAGGCGGTTCCGTCGAGGTGCTGCCCGCGCTCGGCCTGCTCTCGCACCGCATCCGGGTCCTGCCCATGGAGCCGTCGGCGCTCGTGGACGCACCGGACTCCGACGTCGTGCTGCTCGACGCGCGGCGCGACCTCGTCGCGGCCCGCACCACGTGCCGCCTCCTGCACGCGACCGGCCTGACCGTCCCGCTCGTGCTCGTCCTCACCGAGGGTGGGCTGACCGTCGTCACGGCGGAGTGGGGCGCAGACGACCTCCTCCTCGAGGGGGCGGGCCCCGCGGAGGTCGAGGCGCGGCTGCGCCTCGTCATCGAGCGGTCCGCGCGCGGGCCCGCCGAGGACGGGCCGCAGGAGATCGCGGCGGGCGAGCTCGCGATCGACGCGAGCGGCTACACGGCCCGCCTGCGCGGCCGCCCCATCGACCTCACGTACAAGGAGTTCGAGCTCCTCAAGTACCTGGTGCAGCACCCGGGCCGCGTCTTCACGCGCGCCCAGCTCCTCCAGGAGGTCTGGGGCTACGACTACTACGGCGGCACGCGCACGGTCGACGTCCATGTCCGGCGACTGCGCGCCAAGCTCGGCCCCGAGCACGAGCAGCTCATCGGGACCGTCCGCAACGTGGGATACCGGTTCGACCCGCCCAAGGACCGCCGTCCCGCCGAGGGCGCCGACGCCCCCGTGACGGACGCCGCGGGCTCGTCGGCCGACGGCGGCCCCGGGACCCCGGTAGGTTCGTCCGGGTGACGCCCGACCCCTCCGACTTCACGTCCGCCCTGCCCGACGGCCCGTGGCGCCATGAGTTCGTCCCGGCCAACGGCGCGCGGTTCCACGTCGCCCTCGCGGGCCCCGAGGACCGCGGGGTGCGCGACCCGGGACCGCCCCTCGTCGTCCTGCTGCACTCGTTCCCGCAGTTCTGGTGGGCCTGGCGCCACCAGATCGAGCCGCTCGCCGCCGCGGGCTACCGCGTCGCCGCGATGGACATCCGGGGCGTCGGTGCCTCCGACAAGCCGCCGATCGGCTACGACGCCCCGACCCGCACGCGCGACATCGCCGGGGTCGTGCGCTCGCTCGGGTCCGGGCGCGCCGTCGTCGTGGGACACGGCACGGGCGGCAGCCTCGCCTGGGCGATGGCCGCGCTCCAGCCCGCCGTCACGGCCGGCGTCGCCGCCTTCTCCGCCCCGCACCCCGCGCGGATGCACACCTCTGCGCGTCGGCTGCTCACGCCCGCCGCGCTGCGGCAGCTCGCTTTCTACCAGGTGCCGACCCTGCCCGAGCGCGCCCTCGTCCGCGGCGACCTCGTGGGCGACGTGCTCGCGACCGGTGCGGCGACGCCCTTCGCACCCGACGTCGTCGAGACGTACCGCACCGTCATGCGCATCCCCTTCGCGGCGCACACCGCGATGGAGTCGCTGCGCTGGGCCGTGCGGTCGACGCCCCGCCCGGACGGCCGTCGCTTCCTCGCCGCACTGCGCCGCCCGCTCGACGTCCCCGCCCTCCAGGTCCATGCCGAGAAGGACGGGCTCCTGCGTCGCGACCTCGCCGACGCCGACGGTGCCGCGCTGGCCCGCGACTTCCGCTTCGAGCTCGTGGACGGTGCCGGCCACTTCCTCCCCGAGGAGGAGCCCGACGCCGTGACGGACCTGCTGCTGGACTGGCTGCCCACGACCGCCCCGGCCGAGCGCGAGCGCTGACCCTCAGCTCGTCTTGACGAGCTTCGCCGCCTTGACCGGGTCGACCTCGCCGATGCCGAAGGAGGGGCACCACCGGGCGATCGTGCACGCGCCGCACGCGGGCTTCCGGGCGAAGCACACCCGGCGGCCGTGGAAGATCAGGCGGTGCGAGAGCATCGTCCACTCGGACTTCTCGACGAGCCCGCCGACCACCTGCTCGACCTTGACCGGGTCCTCCTCCGTGGTCCACCCCAGGCGGCGCACGAGGCGGCCGAAGTGGGTGTCCACGGTGAGCCCCGGCACGCCGAACGCGTTGCCGAGCACGACGTTCGCCGTCTTCCGGCCGACGCCGGGCAGGGTCACGAGATCCTTCAGGCGGCCCGGCACCTCGCCGTCGAACCGCTCCACGAGGGCCTGACCGATGCCGATGACGGACTGTGCCTTCGCCCGGAAGAAGCCGGTGGGCCGCAGCAGCTCCTCGAGCTCCTCCCGGTCGGCGCCCGCGTAGGCCGCGGCGTCCGGGTAGCGCGCGAACAGCGCGGGGGTCGTGAGGTTCACGCGCTTGTCCGTCGTCTGCGCGGACAGGACCGTCGCGATCAGCAGCTCGAGCGGCGTCGTGAAGTCCAGCTCGCAGTGGGCGTCCGGATAGGTGACGGCCAGCTCGCGGTTGGTGCGGCGCGCGCGCCGGACCAGGGCGAGGTGCGACTCGGGCTTCGGCGCCCCCGTGCGGGCCTGCTCCGTGGTGGTCACGGACCCACCGTAGCCGCCGCCCCCGACACCCGAGTTGCGGCCGTAGGGCAGACTTGTCCTGGAACATTTCCGAGGACGAGACGATAGGACACCCCGCGTGGACGACGACGTTGTGCTCTCCGCCCCCCTGTTCGCGACGATGGACGCGGACGAGACGCGCACCCTCTTCGAGTCGATGCAGCAGATCGAGCTCTCGCGCGGAGACGTGCTGTTCCGCGAGGGCGAGCCGGGCGACCGCCTCTACGTGATCGCGAGCGGCAAGATCAAGCTGGGGCGCCGCTCCAACGACGGCCGCGAGAACCTCCTGTCGATCCTCGGCCCCGGCGAGATGTTCGGCGAGCTCTCGCTCTTCGACCCGGGCCCCCGCACCGCGACCGCGAGCTCCGTCGCCGACTCCGTGATCTACGAGCTCGGGCACGACCAGCTCGTCGAGTGGATCGAGAAGCACCCGAGCGTCGCCAAGCACCTGCTCAACGCCCTCGCGCGGCGCCTGCGCCGCACCAACGAGACGCTCGCGGACCTCGTCTTCTCGGACGTCCCCGGCCGTGTCGCCAAGGCACTGCTCGACCTCTCGACCCGCTTCGGCGAGGAGACCGACGAGGGCATCCGCGTCGCGCACGACCTCACGCAGGAGGAGCTCGCGCAGCTCGTCGGCGCGTCGCGCGAGACCGTGAACAAGGCGCTCGCCGACTTCGCGACGCGCGGCTGGGTGCGCCGCGAGGGTCGGGCCGTCGTCCTCCTGGACATGGACCGCCTGGAGCGCCGCGCGCGCTGACCGACCGTCACCGACGAGAACGGGGTCGGCGCACCCGTGGCGCCGGGCCAGGGGCCCCCCCCCCGTTAAGTAGGGGGGTCGGCGGTTAAGCGCCGGGGCACCAACCTATCGGGCTCGGCCCGGGGGGGGGGGGGGCGGGGCGGGGG
>NZ_JBHXIC010000114.1:0-3677 GCF_042723955.1 Cellulosimicrobium cellulans
CGCGCTCGCGGGCGGGGGCGCCGGTGTACACGCCCGGCGGCTCACGCCCCCCCCCACCCGGGCGCCCGGTCACCCCGAGGGTGGCCGGCCGCCGTCGCACGGAGGAAGGACGCGTCACTCGGCGAGCGCGAAGCCCGTCGTCCAGGACGTCTTCTCCCCCGCGGCGAGCGTGAGCTGGAGGAAGCCGAGGGCCTCGAGCTCGTGCGCGCGCTTCAGCGAGCCCGCGTCGACCACGCGGACGCCGGACACGGCACCGCCGAGCGCGGCCTTGGCGTCCGCGTCGTCGCCCGCGACGAGGACCGTCGTCGGGAGCGGGCCGACCTGCCCGGACGCGAGGGTCGCGGCGAAGTTCGTGTTGAACGCCTTGAGCACGCGCGCACCGGGCACGCGCTGCTGGATCTGCGCCGCGGCCGACGAGCCGTCGGGCACGACGAGGGCGTCGAAGGTCGCGAAGTCGAGCGGGTTGGTGATGTCGACGACGACCTTGCCGTCGAGGCGGTCGGCGTAGAGGTCGACGACCTCCGCGACGGCCCCGTACGGGAGGGCGAGGACGACGACGTCGCCCGTGAGCTCGTCGCCGACGGTCCCGGCCGCGACCCGGGGGTCGAGCTCGGTCGCCTCGCGCGTGAGGACCTGCACCTCGCTGCCCGCGGCGAGCGCGAGACCGGCGATCGCGGAGCCCATGTTGCCCGCGCCGATGATGGTGATGCTGCTCATGGTGACTTCCCTTCCTGCGCCGGCCGCCCGGTCGGCTATTGGTTGTTGCTACAACCAACACCGTACGACGCTAAACTTGTAGCGTCAACTATTACGATGGTCACACCGGAGGAGGCCCGATGACGACAGAACCCCGCTGGCTCGACGACCAGCAGCTCGACGCGTGGAAGCGGCTCGTGGCGGTCGTGGAGCTGCTGCCGGGCGTCCTCGACACCCAGCTCCGGCGCGACGCCGACCTCAGCCACTTCGAGTACTACGTGCTCGCCATGCTCTCCGAGGCCCGCGACCGCACGCTGCGCATGACCGACCTGGCGGGAGCCACCAACGCGACGCTCCCCCGCCTCTCCCACGTCGTGGCGCGCCTGGAGAAGCGCGGGCTCGTCGAGCGCGTCCCGTGCCCCGAGGACCGGCGCGCGACCAACGCGCACCTCACCGACGCCGGGTGGGCCAAGGTCGTCGCGACGGCGCCGGGCCACGTCGCCACGGTCCGGGACCACGTGATCGACGCGCTCACCCCCGAGCAGGTCGGCCAGCTCGACGAGATCGCGGGCGCGATCCTCGAACGCGTCGACCCCGACGACCGCATGGGCTTCCTGCGCCGCTGACCCCGGTCGACGGCGCCACGGCCCCGGGCCCGGGCGTCAGCGCGAACCGACCGGCTCCGCGAGGACGAGCACGTCGCCGCCCGGCGCCAGCGCGCCGAGCGCCGCCGGCAGGTCCGCCACCGCGAGCTCCGCGACGCCCGGGAGCGCGGCGACCACGTCGTCCCACTCGGGCGCGGCGTCGTCCACCTCGACGCTGTGCCCGTTCACGAGGTCGAACGACACGTACCGCACCGTGCGCACGACCGCGTCGAGCGCGAAGGCGGTCACCCGGTGCACGTCGGCCCAGGGGGCGAGGACGCCGCCCTGCCCGTCGTCGACCTCGACGCCGCGCGCCGAGACCCCGACCCGCATCGCGCGCGGCGCCGGCGTCGCCCCCGCCGTCATCCCGCGACCTCCGCCGCCTCGAGCCAGGCCGCCTCCAGCTCGTCCTTCTCGGCCGCGAGCGTGCGCAGCTCGGCGTCGAGCTCCGCCACCGCCGTGAAGTCCGTCGCGTTCGCCGCGATCTTCTCGTGCAGCCGGCCCTCGACCTCGGCGATCTTCGACAGCCGGCGCTCGATGCGATTGATCTCCTTCTTCGCGGCGCGCACCTCGGCGGCGCTCGGCCCGGCCGGGGCGACCGCGTCCGGCGCGCCCTGCGCACCGGCGTCGGCCCCGGCTCCCGCCGCGGGCGCGAAGCCGCTCGACGCCGCCCCCGCCCCCGCGAGCGCCGCGCGCCGCAGCTCGAGGTACTGCTCGACGCCGCCCGGCAGGTCGCGCACCTTGCCGTCCCCGAGCAGGGCGACCTGGCGGTCCGCGACACGCTCGAGCAGGTAGCGGTCGTGCGAGACGACGATCAGCGTGCCGGGCCAGCCGTCGAGCAGGTCCTCGAGCGCGGCGAGCGTGTCGGTGTCGAGGTCGTTCGTCGGCTCGTCGAGGAGCAGCACGTTGGGCTCGGCGACGAGCAGGCGCAGCAGCTGGAGGCGGCGGCGCTCGCCGCCCGAGAGGTCGCGCACGAGGGTCTGCGACCGCTCGCGCGTGAAGCCCAGGCGCTCCACGAGCTGGGACGCGGTGAGCTCCTTGCCGTCCACGACGACCGACCGCTTCTCGTCCTCGATCACCTGGATCACTCGTGACCCGGCGATGTCGTCGAGCTCGCCGACGTCCTGCGACAGCTCGGCGACGTGGACCGTCTTGCCGCGCTTGACCCGGCCCGCGTCGGGCTCGCGCCGACCGGCGAGCAGGGCGAGCAGCGTCGTCTTGCCCGCGCCGTTGACGCCGACCACGCCGTACCGGTCGCCGGGCCCGAGGCGCCACGTGACGTCGTCGAGCAGCACGCGCTCCCCCTGCCCGTCCTGGCGAGGGACCGCGACCGTGACGTCCTCGAGGTCGAGCACGTCCTTGCCGAGCCGCTTGGTCGCGGTGCGCGTGAGCTCGAGCGTGTCGCGCGGCGGCGGCACGTCGGCGATGAGCGCGGCGGCCGCGTCGAGCCGGAACTTGGGCTTGGACGTGCGCGCCGGAGCCCCGCGGCGCAGCCACGCGAGCTCCTTGCGCAGCAGGTTGTCGCGCTTCTCCGCGGCGACGGCCGCGGTCCGCTGGCGCTCGGCGCGCGCGAGCACGTAGGCGGCGTACCCGCCCTCGTAGCCCTCGATCGCGCCGGAGCCGTCGCCGCGCACCTCCCACATGCGCGAGCAGACGGCGTCGAGGAACCAGCGGTCGTGCGTCACCACGACGAGCGCGCCCTTCGCGCCCGGGCGCGCGAACCGGTCGCCCAGGTGCGCGGCGAGCCACGCGACGCCCTCGACGTCGAGGTGGTTGGTCGGCTCGTCGAGGAACAGCACGTCGTGGTCGGCCACGAGCAGCGCCGCGAGCGCCACGCGGCGCCTCTGCCCGCCGGACAGCGTGTCCGCGGGGGCGTCGAGGTCGAGGTCGGCCAGCAGGCCGGCGTGCACGGTGCGGATGCTCGCGTCCGACGCCCACGCGTGGGTCGCGGCGTCGCCGTGCACGAGGTCGCGGATCGTCGCGCCGGTGCCGACGTCGTCGCGCTGGTCGAGCAGGCCGACCCGCAGCCCGCCCACCCGGGTGACGCGACCGCCGTCGGGCTGCTGCGTGCCCGCGAGCAGGCGCAGGAGCGTCGACTTGCCCGCCCCGTTGGGGCCGACGATGCCGACGCGGTCGCCGTCGTCGAGGCCGAGCGAGACGTCGTCGAGCAGGGTGCGGGTGCCGACGGTCAGCGAGATGCCGTCGGCACCGAGAAGGTGAGCCACGCGGTCGAGCCTAGGCCGCCCCCGGTGAGTGGGTTTAAAAATTGCCCGTGCGGGGGCGGGTGGGGTCTAATTTATTAACAAACAGGGGGGGGGGGCGGGAGCCCGTGATGCC
>NZ_JBHXIC010000114.1:3687-11942 GCF_042723955.1 Cellulosimicrobium cellulans
AAATAGTCGCCGGTCCTGGGCAGGATGGCGACTATTTCATGCACTCACGGGTGGGTGGTCCGTCAGCCCTTGAGGCCCGAGTGGGCCAGGCCCTGGACGAACTGCTTCTGCGCGACGAGGAACACCGCGAGGACGGGGAGCACCGTGAGGGTGGTCGCCGCGAGCTGCACGTTCCACATGGGCCCGCCGTACGCGTCGACGTACTGCGTGAGCGCCTGCGGGAGCGTGAACCGGTCCTTGCTGGACAGGTACACGATCGGCTCGAGGTACAGGTTCCACGACTTGAGGAACGTGAAGATCGCGACGGCCGAGATCGCCGAGCGGGACAGCGGGAACGCGATCCGCCAGAAGATCCCCCAGCGCCCGAGGCCGTCCATGCGCCCCGCCTCCTCGAGCTCGCCCGGGAGGCCCAGGAAGAACTGGCGCATGATGAACGTCGCGAGCACGCTCGGCGCCCCGAGGATCGGGATGACCACGAGCGGCCAGTGCGTGTCGATGAGCCCGAGCGAGTTGACCATCCGGAACAGCGGGACGATCGTCACCTCGGACGGCACGAGCAGCCCGACGAGGACGAGCAGGAACAGCGCGTTCGCCCCGGGGAACCGGATGCGCGCGAACGCGTACCCGGCCATCGACGACACGAGGATCGTCCCGACCGTCACCAGCGCCGCGATGTAGAGGCTGTTCCAGTACTGCTGCGCGAACGGCTGCAGCCGGAACACGTCCCCGTAGGCCGCGAACGACGGGTCCTGCGGCCACAGCGTCGGCACGGCGCGCAGGATCTCGCTCATCGGCTTGAGGCTCGACGTCGCCATCCACCACGTGGGGAACACGAAGGGCACGCTGAGCACGACGAGCAGCGCCACGAGCGCCCAGCGTCCCCATCGCCGCCGCGAGCGCGCGGCGCGGTCGCGGCGCGCGGGCGCGTGCGCTGCCCCGTCCGGGCCGTCGCCGCCCGGGCCCGACGCCGCGGGCCGGGCGGGGCTTCCGTCCGCGCCCGGGAGCGTGGCCGGGCCGGGCATCACGTCAGACTTCATGGAAGACCCACCTCTTGCGCGTCTGCCACTGCACGAGTGTCAGGACGAGGACGATGACGAACAGCAGGACCGAGATCGCGCTCGCGTAGCCGAAGTCGTTGAAGCGGAACGCCTGCTGGTACAGGTAGTAGACGAGCACCGTGGTCGAGTTGCCCGGCCCGCCGCCCGTGAGCACGGCGATCTGCGCGAACACCTCGAGCGAGCCCACGATCGTGAGGATCGAGACGAGCAGCACGGTCGGGCTGATGAGCGGGAGCGTGATCGACCGGAAGCGCCGCCACGCGCCGGCCCCGTCGATGCGCGCGGCCTCCTGGACCTCCTCCGGGACGCCCTGCAGCGCCGCGAGGAACAGGATCATGTTGAGGCCGACGTTCTTGAACACCTGGACGACGATCACCGAGATCATGGCCGTCGTCTCGCCGCGCAGCCAGTTCGGGCCCTCGATGCCGACCAGCGACAGGAACCCGTTGATCCCGCCGTCGGCCTGGAGGAGGAAGCTCCACACGATCGTCCACGCGACGAGCGACACGACGACCGGCGAGAAGAAGAACGTGCGGAACGTCGTGGTGCCCGGGAGCCGCTGGTTGAGCAGCACCGCGAGGACCAGCGCGAGCGAGATGTTGAGGACCACGAGCCCGACCGAGAACCACAGGCTCGCGAGCAGCGAGTCCCGCAGGCCGGGGTCGGAGAGCATGCGCTCGTAGTTGTCGGCGCCCGCGAACGTGAACGTGTTCGCGAGGACGTTCCACTCGTGCAGCGAGTACCAGACGACGACCACCAGCGGCGCGACGACGAACGCGAGCGCGCCGAGCACGGCGGGCGCGACCATGGTGTACCCCACGGCCGCGTCCCGTCGTGCGAGTGCGGAGGACGCCACGCTCAGTCCTCGAGCAGGGGCTGGATCGCCGCGCAGGTGTCGGCGAGCACGCCCTCGACGTCGGCGTCCGCGGTCCACAGCGCGTCGAGCTCGGCGCGCACCGTGTCCTGGAGCTTCGCGAAGTTCTGGTGCGACGGCTTGGTCACCGCGCCCTGGATGCCGTCGACGACGACCGCCTGGAGCTGGTCCTCGCTGAGCTTCGGGTTCGCCGCGCCGAGCGTCTCCGCGTTCAGGAGCGACTCGCGCGGCGGCGGGAAGTACGCCGCGAGCGTCTCGGCGTTCTCCGGGTTGGTGAACCACGCGAGGAAGTCGGCGGCGACGTCCGGGTGCTCGCCCGCGGCGAAGACGCCGATCCCGGCCTGGCCGATGACGTTCTGCTGGCCCGCCGGTCCTGCCGGCAACGGCACCACGTCCCACCCGAACGAGTCGTCGAGCGCGGACGCACGGCTGATCTGCGTGATCGTCATGGCGGAGTCGCCCGCGAAGAAGTCGGCCGTCGTGCCCGGGCCGGGCATCGCCTTGTCCACGAACGTCGCGTCGTGGACCCACGTGAGCGCGTCGACCATCTCGGGGTCGGTGAACGTGCACTGCGTGCCGTCCTCGCTCCACGGCGCCGCGTCCCAGCCGTCCCAGACCGTCGACAGGTTCTCCCACACCTTGTAGTCGAAGTCACGCACGACGAGGCCCTGCTTGCCGGACGTCGCGGCGGCGGCCGCCGAGATGTCGCGGGCCCGGTCGTACGTCCACTCGCCCGACGCGACGAGGTCGGCCGGGTTCGGCTGGCCCGCCGCGGCGACCTGGTCGGTGTTGACGAACATCGCGAACGGCGAGTTGGAGAACGGGTAGGCGTAGAGCCCGCCGTCCTGCTCCCACAGCGCGAGCGACGAGTCCAGGAGGTCGTCGTACTCGTACCCCTCGGTCTCCTGGAGCTTCGGGGCGACGTCCACGAGCGCGCCGCTCGCGACGAACTCCGGCGCGTAGCTCTCGAGGATCCACGCGAGGTCGGGAGCGTTCCCGCCCGCGAGCTGCGTGGTGAGCGACGTCGTGTAGTCCTCGAACGGGATCGTCTCGAACGTCACGCCCGAGACGAGGTCGGGGTTCTCGGCGACGTACGCGTCGGCGATCTCCTGGAACTGCGCGAGCTGGGTCTCGTCCGCGGTCCAGACGGTCATGCGCAGCTCGACGGGCTCGCTCGGCGTGCTCGGCTCGCCCGCGACGTCGTCACCGCCGCCGGAGCACGCGGTGAGGACGAGGGCGAGCGCTGCGCCTCCGGCGGCCAGGGGTGCGCGCACGAGGCGGCGCCGGGTCGGGTTCCGGCGCGGGGTCAGGGGGGTCATCAGTTCTCCTTCGGACTGAGGGTGGCCGTGTCGGTGCGGGTCGGGCCCGCGTCAGTAGGGGTGCGCCTCGGCGGGCCAGCGCAGCTCGACGCCTGCCCGGACGAGCTCGTCCTGGTAGTCGGCGAGCAGGTCGGCCTTGGACTGGACGGCGTGCGGCGTGCGCCCGGTCGCGAGGCAGTGGGCCGCGAGGTGACCGGCGGCCTCGCCGATGTTCCACTCGACCGGGTGCAGGCGGTAGCAGCCGTTGGTGATGTGCGTCGTGCCGATGTTCTTGTTGGCCGCGAGCAGGTTGGTCACGCGCTGCGGGAGCAGCGCGCCGAGGGGGATCTCGAACGGGGTCGACGCGACGTCGATGTACGTGTCGCCGCCCGTCGACGGGTGCAGGTCGATGCGGTACATGCCGACGCCGACCGAGTCGTCGTAGCGCGTCGCGCCGCGGTCGCCGCGCACGGCGTACGAGACGTCGTTCTCCGTCACCGTCGTCACGGCGCGCAGGCGGCGCGACTCGCGGTGGTAGGCCGCCTGGGCGAGACCGTCGGCCGAGCCCATGACGTCGGGCCGCAGGCGCAGGCCCGGGAAGCCGGTCCCGCCGTCGAGGCGGGGCGCCTCGGTCTGCATCCAGTAGAGCATCGAGAGGCTGAGCTGCCGGGCGTCCGCGATGCGCGCCTCCTCGACGTCGCGCGGCACGTCGAGCACCGGCGCGAGGAAGTAGTCGATGCTCGGCCAGTTCACGAGGCACAGGTCGCTCGCGTAGTGGCCGGGCGCGAACAGGTCGCGTGCCGCGATGCGCCGGAACGTCCACAGGTTGCCGTCGCCCGGGTTCTTCGACTGGTCGGCGTCCACGGCGCGCGCGTCGTCGCCCGGGTTCGGCGTGAACGACCGCACGTCCATCGCGAGCGTGCGCGGGTTGGGCGCCTCCCACGACAGCATGCGCCGCCCGTTCCACGGGCCGGGGGTGTAGGTGCTCCAGAAGTCGTAGCGGTCGGGCCGGTCGATGGTGTGGTCGCCGTCCACGTGCTCGACGGCGAAGCACACGCTCAGCGCCTGCACGTTGTCCGGCTGCGCCTCGTCGGGAGCGCTCGGCTCCCCGGTCTCGCGGTTCGACTCGAACCCGGTCACGTACTCGGTGCCCGTCAGGGGCAGGAGCTCGCCCGTCTCGGTCGCGTCGACGACGAACGCGGCGTGGACCGTCACGGCCGCGCCCGTGGCGTCGGCAGAGACCGGGGTGAGCGTCACGGAGGTGACGCGGTCGCCGTCGGTGGTCGCCGCCGTCGGGCGCACGCGCTCGAGCAGACGGATACGGCCCGCGGACCGCCAAGGGGCGAGCATCTCCTCGAGCACCCCGACCGCGACACGCGGCTCGTGGCACAGCTTGGAGACCCAGCCCGCGCCGGGGTTGAGGGCGTCCCACGTGCGCGCGGCGTCGGTGAGCGGGTAGGAGCGGCGGTAGACGTCGCGGATGCCGTCGCGCAGCGCGCGGTAGCGCGCGGTCACGCCGAACCGCTCGACCCACGCGCTCTCGTCGGGCGGCACCGCCTGGGACGTGAGCTGCCCGCCGATCCACGGGTGCTCCTCGGTGAGGACGACGCGGGCGCCCCGCTCGGCAGCGGCGAGCGCGGCGGCCACGCCGCCGAGCCCGGCACCGACGACGAGGACGTCTGCCTGGAGGTCTGGATGGGTCACGCTGGTTCCGTTTCTCTGGTGCTCTGGTGCTCTGAGGTCTGCAGGGACGGTCTGGCTGCCGGGGGCGGCGCCGGCGGTGGCGCGGCGACGGTCTCGCCGTCGACGTCGACGCACTCGAGGAGCTGGTGCAGCTCGTCCTCGGGGACGCGGGCGGCGCGCGCGGCCTTGCGGTCGGAGCGGCCCGAGCCGGACTCGGCGACGAGGCGCGAGAGCAGGACGAGGGCGCGCGCCCCCATCTCCTCGCGCGGGATCGAGAACCCGGACCACCGGCGCCCGCCCGGGCGCCCGTGGTGCGGCTGGCCCAGGAGGAGGAAGGAGACGTCGTCGGGCACGCGGACGCCGCGCCCCTCGAGCTCGTCGACGAGCTCCTCGGGGTAGTTCTCGGGGGCGACGACGACGGCCGTGAGGCGCTGGTCGACGATCTCCGCGGCCGTGGCGGGGACGTCGTCGAGCTCGACGAAGCGCACGGTGAGCCCGTGCGCCTTCATCGTGGCGCGGTAGGCGTCGACGCGGTCGAGCGTCGGCTGGTCGGTGCCGCGCGGCCCGACGTAGCCGATGCGCTCGTGACCGAGCTCGACGAGGCGCTCGACCTGGCGAGCCGTCGCCGCGACGTAGTCGGCGCCGACGTAGGGCAGGCGCCCGCCGTCGCTGCCGCGCTTGCCGATGAAGACGAACGGGTAGTTCGTGTCGAGCAGGTGCTGGAGCTCGCCCCGGTCCTCGTGCTGGCCGAGCAGCAGGCAGCCGTCGGCGATCCCGAGGCGCTGCCAGCCGTCCCGGGTGAGCCGGCGCCGGCCGTCGACGACGCGCGCGCTCGTGAACAGCAGGATGTCGATGCCCAGCTTCTCGGCCGCGTGCTCGATCCCGACCAGGAACGGGCCGTAGAAGTCCCGGCCGGCGCGCGGGAAGGTCGCCTCATAGGTGAAGACGCCGAGGATCTGGTTGTGCCCGCCCGCGAGGCGCTGCGCCACGGGGTTCGCCGAGTAGCCCGTGATCCGGATCGCGTCGAGCACGCGCTGACGGGTCTCCTCGCTGATCCGCACCCCCGCGGGCGTGGAGTCGTTCAGCACGAACGAGACCGTCGCCTGGCTGACGCCCGCCATGGCGGCGACGTCGGCCTGGGTGATGCGGTGCCTCGGCATGGATCCTCCTCGATCACGTCGTCGATGACGTGCGAGGAGTCTCGCCAGCGCACGGCCCGTGGGTCAACGCCGTAATACGCATTATTACGTCGGGAGCAGCGCGGATCCGCCGCTCGGCCCGCCCCGGGTGATCCGCATAATCGGCCGGACGCGTCAGACCTGCCGGGGATGCACGACGGGCCCAGGGGCGCACTCCGAGGTGCGTCCCTGGGCCCGCTGCGCGGCCCGTGCGTGCCGCGCTATCCGCAGGTCAGCGCGTCGTAGGTCGCCGAGGTCGAGCCGTGCTGGGCACCGTCGGGACCGACGACGTCGACCGTCGCCTCGCCGCCCGCGACCGACGTCGAGCGCGTCGCGAAGGACTGGTAGGCGCTGCGCCCGGGCGCGACGTCGGCCACGGTGCGCTCACCGAACGGCGTCACGAGGCGGACCGTCGCCGCGGCGTCCCCCTCGTTGCGCGCGGTCACCGCGACGTACGCGCGGCCCGCGAGGCAGCGGGTCGCGGTCTGCACCTCGACGGCAGGCTCGTCGTCACCGCACGCGGCCACCTCCTCGGCGGTCGGCGTCCAGCGGAACCAGTCGAACGACGCGACGATCTCGGGCGGCGTCGCCGACCCGCGCATCGCGAACGGCCCGACGCCCGTCGCACCGAGCGCAGCGACGTCCACGGTGCGGCCCCACGGCGCGAACTCGACGCCGTCGACCGACACCGACGCCTGCACGGCGCTGCCGTCGCTCGCGAGGCGCAGCCAGAACGTGCTCCCGAGGTCCGACGGCGGGACGACCGAGTCGAAGCCCGTGTTGCGGTCGGTGCCGTTCTGGCGCCAGATGAACTCGAGGCGCGGGCCGAGCGAGCCGTGCACGAGGTCGAGCTTCGCGTAGTTCGCGTCGTCGCGGTACAGGAGCAGGCCGCCCTGCTGGAAGCGCTCGGCCGGGGAGACGGAGACGGCCGTCGTGACCTCCCACGGCCCGTCCGGGACGACCTGGAGCGGCAGCGACGCACCGGCCACGCCGGTCGGGTACGTGGGGACGCGCAGAACACCGTCGGCGAGCTCGTGCCGGGCGCTCCCCGCCCGGACGACGGACCACCGCGCCGGGTCGAGCATCGCGCCGTCGAACTCGTCGGACGCCGCGCCGCTGCACTGCTCGCGCAGCGGGTCGGGGTCCTGACCGGGCTCGGGCGGCCGCACGGCGTCGGGGTCGCGCTGCGCCCACGCGATCGTCGCGCCGAGGCGGTCACCGGACTCGTAGAAGAGGTACGTCTCGTCACCGTCCGTGACGATCTCGGGCGCGGCCACACGGCCGACGTCGTCGCCGACGCCCGAGGCCTTGTGCAGCTCCCACCGGGGGCCGACCTGGGTCATGGTCGGGTCGAGCGTGCGGGCGAAGGTGATGCCCGTGGAGCCGTGGTAGACCACGTAGAGCTGGCCCTCCCACTCCCACAGGTTGCCGCCGGACACGTTCGTCCCGGTCGCGGCGTCGGGCACGACGAGCGGGTCGGGCCGCACGTCCCAGGTCTTGCCGTCGACCGACTCGGCCACCTTGATGCGCCGGATGTTGTCCGTGCGGTTCTGCATGTACGTCATGGCGAACCGGTAGCCGGACGACGGGTCCGGGTGCTCGACGACGCGCGCGTACGACGTCTCGGTGGTGCCCTGGCCGCCGTCGGCGTTCGTCACCGCGACCCCGGAGTCGTCGAACGTCACGCCGTCGGACGACGTCGCCCACCGCGTCGTCGAGTTCTCGCCGTGGAAGTACAGCAGCACCTCGTCGGTCGCGTCGTCCCACAGGACGTCGGGCGACGAGACGTGCGAGACGTGCTCGTAGAAGGGGAGCCACTCGTTCGCGACGATCGGGTTGTGCGCGTACTCGGTCCACGGGCCCTCGAGCGAGTCGGCGTACATCAGCGAGATGCCGCCCGGGGAGTCGTGCGGGGCGTAGTAGAGGTACCACTCCCCCAGCGGGTCGTCGAGGTAGGCGCCCGCGTGGAAGACGCTGGGGAAGATGAACTCGTCCGTCGGGTTGTAGGTCATCGACTCCTTGTCGGTGATCACGCCGCGGTACTCGAAGACCGGGAGGTCGGACGCGGAGGGGGCGTCGGCCGCCGCGGCCTCGGATGCGGCGACGACGGCGGCCGGCGAACGCCCGGCCCCCGCCCGGGCGACCGCGCCGGCCCCCCGCCAGG
>NZ_JBHXIC010000115.1:0-10808 GCF_042723955.1 Cellulosimicrobium cellulans
GGCGCGCGCCCCCCCCCCGCCCCCCGCGCCCCCCCCCCCAGGGGCCCGCGGGCGCCCCCGGGGCCCCGCCCGGCCCCGCCGCCGGGGGCGCGGGGCCTTCCTGTTCCCGCCGCCCGACCAGGTGTCGACCCGGCACCACCCGACCAGGACCACCGGAGGAGTGACGACCATGGAGCTGACCGTCGCGCGCGTCGGCAAGGCGCACGGACTGCGTGGCGAGGTCGCGCTCGACCTGCGCACCGACGATCCCGAGGAGCGCCTCGCCGTGGGCGAGCGCCTGGAGACGCGGCCCGCGACGGCGGGACCGCTCACGGTCGGGACCGTGCGGGTGCACCAGGGGCGGTGGCTCGTCGGCTTCGAGGGCGTCCGCGACCGCACCGCCGCGGAGGCCCTGCGCGGCGTCGAGCTCGTGGTCGAGGTCGACGCGTCCGACGAGGAGGACGCGTGGTACCCGCACGAGCTCGTCGGGCTGCGCGCGGAGGACCCGGACGGTCGGCCGCTCGGACGCATCGACGGCCTCGAGCACCTGCCCGCGCACGACGTCCTCGTCCTGCGCGAGACCGGGGGCGCCCGCACGCTCGTCCCGTTCGTCCGGCAGATCGTCCCGCTCGTCGACGTGGCCGGCGGCCGGGTCGTGCTCGACCCGCCGGGCGGACTGCTCGCGTCGGACGCGGACCGGCTCGAGGTCGCGACCCCGGACGGCGGCGACACGTCGGGCTCCGCCGCGAGCGAGCCGGACGACCCGCGCGACGGCGAGGCCTGACCGTGCGCATCGACGTCGTCACGATCTTCCCCGACTACCTCGCCGCGCTGGACCTGTCGCTCGTGGGCAAGGCGCGCACCGCGGGGATCCTCGACCTGCGCGTCCACGACCTGCGGGACTGGACGACGGACCGGCACCGCACCGTGGACGACACGCCGTTCGGCGGCGGGGCGGGCATGGTCATGCGCCCCGACGTGTGGGGCCGCGCGATCGACGACGTGGCAGGCCTCTCGGCCGGGACGCCGGACGGGGACGGGGCCAGGGCCGGCGCCGTGCACCTGGTCGTGCCGACGCCGTCGGGCGAGACCTTCACGCAGCGCACGGCGGAGGCGCTCGCGACCGAGGAGCACCTCGTCGTCGCCTGCGGGCGCTACGAGGGGATCGACGCGCGCGTCGCCGAGCACTACCGGTCGGCCGGGATGCGGGTCAGCGAGCTGTCGATCGGGGACTACGTCCTCAACGGGGGAGAGGTCGCCGCGCTCGTCATGGTCGAGGCGGTCGGGAGGCTGCTGCCGGGCGTCGTGGGCAATCCCGAGTCGCTCGTCGAGGAGTCGCACGGTGCCGCGGGCCTGCTCGAGTACCCCGTGTACACGAAGCCGCCGGCGTGGGACGACCTCGAGGTGCCCGACGTGCTGCTCTCGGGCCACCACGCGCGCATCCACCGCTGGCGCCGCGACCAGGCCCTGCGCCGGACCGCCGCGCGGCGGCCGGACATGGTCCGCGCGCTCGACGTCGACACGCTCGACCGGCACGACCTGGAGGTCCTCGCCGAGGCCGGGTGGTCCGTCGTCGACGGCCGCCTCGACCGCGCCGGGCACGACGTCTCCTGACCCTCCGCGGCGCGCCCGGGGTCGGGCGCCGGGTCCGGGCTGCGGCCGGGCACCGGCATGTGGCAGAATGGTCGACCGGTGTGTGCCGCCCCGGAACCTCTGCCACAGGGGAGCCCGCGCCCGGATCCTCGGGCGGACTGGCACGACGGGTCGACGACTGCGAGGTGGTCGACCGTCCGCGCGCAGCACGGCACACCCCACCGACAGACGACGACGGCCCGGCGTGCCCGGGCCACGAGCACGCGTCCGACCTGTGGCGGACGAGGAGAAGCACCATGCACACGCTGGACAGCGTCGACGCAGCATCGCTGCGCAGCGACGTCCCGGAGTTCCGCCCCGGCGACACGCTCAAGGTCAACGTCAAGGTCGTCGAGGGCAACCGCTCCCGCGTCCAGGCGTTCCAGGGCGTCGTCATCGCTCGTCAGGGCAGCGGCGTCCGCGAGACGTTCACGGTCCGCAAGATCAGCTTCGGCGTGGGTGTCGAGCGCACGTTCCCCGTGCACTCGCCGTCCATCGACTCGGTCGAGGTCGTGACGCGCGGTGACGTGCGTCGCGCCAAGCTGTACTACCTCCGCGCGCTGCGCGGCAAGAAGGCGAAGATCAAGGAGAAGCGCGACACCGCGCCCGCTCGCTGATCGGCTGTCGGCAGGCACTGCCGCTCCGCTCGAACGACGGCGGCCGTCCCCTCGGGGCGGCCGCCGTCGTCGTCCCCGGGCGCACGGTCCGACGGCCGGTCCGTTTCTCGGAAGTCGGCAGGAGGTGGCATTGTGAACGCGTGACCGACAGCGCCCCGCCCCGCGGCCCGCATCCCGACGCCGGCACCGAGCGTGAGGCGCTCGGCCCTCGGGACGACGGGGAGCCCCCGCACGGGCAGCACCTCGCCACGTCCCGGACGGAGCGCCCGGCGCGGAAGTCGTCGCTGCTGCGCGAGACGGCGATCATCGTGGTCAGCGCGCTGGTGCTCTCGCTGCTCATCAAGACGTTCCTGGTGCAGGCGTTCTTCATCCCGAGCGCGTCGATGGAGGACACGCTGGTCGAGGGCGACCGGGTGATGGTGTCCCGGCTCGTGCCGGGCGCGTTCGACGTGCACCGGGGTGACGTCGTGGTGTTCAAGGACCCGGGCGGGTGGTTGCCGCCGCCGGTGCCGCAGGAGGAGAGCCCGGTCTCGGAGGCGGTGCGCGCGGCGCTGACCTTCATCGGTCTGCTGCCGCAGGACACCGGTGAGCACCTGATCAAGCGGGTGATCGGCACGCCGGGTGATCACGTGGTGTGCTGCGACGCGGAGGGTCGGGTGAGCGTCAACGGGGTGTCGATCGACGAGACGTACATCAAGCCCGGCTCGATCCCCAGCCAGGACCCGTTCGACCGGACGGTGCCGGAGGACATGCTGTTCGTCATGGGTGACAACCGGCAGAACTCGGCGGACTCGCGCTACAACACGGGCAAGCCCGGGGGCGGGTTCGTGCCGATGGGCAACGTCGTGGGGACGGCGTTCGTCAAGGTCTGGCCGCTGTCCCACCTGGGCCTGCTGCGCAACCCCGGCGACGTGTTCGCCGACGTGCCCGAGGTGGAGCCGTGACGCTGGACGCGGTCGCTCCTCCCGCCGGCCCGGTGCCGGCCTCGGCGCCGGTCGCGCCCCCCGCCGCCCCGGCGCGCGTGCGTCGTGCCCCTGCGCGGCGCCGCCCGGACCTCCGGCAGGAGCGCGCGATGCTGCGCGACGGCGCCCGGCTCGTCGCCGGCATGGACGAGGTCGGTCGCGGAGCGCTCGCCGGACCGGTCTCGGTGGGCGTCGTGGTCGTCGACCTCGCGACGAAGCCCTGCCCGCCCGGCCTCACCGACTCCAAGCTGCTCACCGCGGCCGCGCGGGAGGCCCTCGTGCCGCTCGCGCGCGCATGGTCCGTCGCCTGGGCCGTCGGCCACGCCGGTCCCGCCGAGATCGACGCGCACGGCATCGTCGGTGCGCTGCGCCTCGCGGGCCGCCGGGCGCTCGCCCAGGTGCGCCGCACGGTCGGCGACGTCGACGCCGTCCTCCTGGACGGCAAGCACGACTGGCTCAGCCGCCCCTCGGCGGTGGACCTCTTCGAGGCGTTCGACCTCGACCCGCACGACGACGAGCGGCTCGTCGACCCGCGGGTGCGCACGCTGGTCAAGGCCGACCTCCAGTGCGCCTCGGTCGCCGCGGCGAGCGTCCTCGCGAAGACGGAGCGCGACGGTCTCATGACCAGCCTCGCGCGGCAGTACCCCGCCTTCGGTTGGGACCAGAACAAGGGCTACGGCGCGGCGGCGCACGTCGAGGCCCTGCGCGAGCACGGCCCGACGCCGCAGCACCGCCGGTCCTGGCGCCTGCCCGAGCGGGGGGACGAGGGTCTCGACACGCCCGCGTACGGGGAGCCGGTGGACGTCCTCGAGCTCGACCCGGACGCCGCCCTGCCCACGAGCTGAGGCGGGCGCCGAGCGCTCGATGGTCCATGATGGAGGCGTGAGCGCCGAAGACCTCGAGAACTACGAGACCGAGATGGAGCTCGCGCTGTACCGCGAGTACCGCGACGTGGTGGGCCTGTTCTCGTACGTGGTGGAGACCGAACGTCGCTTCTACCTGGCGAACCAGGTGGACCTCCAGGTGCGTTCCGCCGCGGGCGAGGTGTACTTCGAGCTGCGGCTCGCCGACGCGTGGGTGTGGGACGTGTACCGGTCGGCACGCTTCGTGAAGTCGGTGCGCGTCGTGACCTTCAAGGACGTCAACGTCGAGGAGCTCGCAAAGGCTGAGCTCCAGCTCTGACCACGGTCCTGGCCGTCCACAGGGCGGCTTCCTGACGGTCCCGTCCACAGGCGGTCGTCGGTCTCTGGCGCCGCATCCTTCCCGTCGCCCACGGTGGGCGACGGAGGTGAGCCCATGGGAGCGAAGGACGCCGTCGGGCGGTACGGGGAGAGGGTGGCCGCGGCCCACCTGGTCGAGGCGGGCTGGACCCTGCTCGACCGCAACTGGCGCGGGACGCGCGGCGAGCTCGACGTCGTCGCGCTCGACGGGGACGTGCTGGTCGCCGTCGAGGTGAAGACGCGTCGTGGCACCGGCTTCGGGCACCCCGCCCAGGCCGTGACGCCCGCGAAGCTCGGTCGCCTGCGTCGGCTCACGGGGGAGTGGCTCGCGACCCACGACGTGCGCGCGCGCTCGGTCCGCATCGACGTCGTCGCCGTGCTCGTCGCGCGCGCGGGTGCCGCGCAGGTGGAGCACCTCGTCGGGGTGAGTGCCTGATGGGCCTCGGCACGACCCGGGCCGTCGCGCTCGTCGGGCTCTCGGGCCATGTCGTCGAGGTGCAGGCGCACCTCGCGGCCTCGGTGCCCGGGTTCGTTCTCGTCGGGCTCCCGGACGCGGCGCTCAGCGAGTCGAGGGACCGCGTGCGCGCGGCCGTCACGTCGTCCGGCATCCCGTGGCCGCAGCGCAAGGTCACGATCAACCTCTCGCCCGCCGCGCTCCCCAAGTCCGGCACGGGATTCGACCTCGCGATCGCGGTCGCGTTGCTCGCCGGCGCGCAGGTCGTCCCGGTGCGCGCCGTGGAGGACGTGGTGCACCTCGGCGAGCTGGGCCTCGACGGCCGCCTCCAGCCCGTGCGCGGCGTCCTGCCCGCGGTGGCGGCGGCCGTCGCGGCCGGGTTCCAGGAGGTCGTCGTGCCTGCGGCCGACGTCGAGGAGGCCCGGCTGGTCCCCGGTGCGCGCGTCGTGGGGGCGACGACCCTCGCGGACGTCGCCCGGCTCCACGGGGCGTCGCTCGACGACCCGGGCGGCGCCGCGTCCCCGGTCGTGGTGCCGCGGCCTGCCGCGGTGCGCCCGCAGCCCGGGGACCTCGCGGACGTCGTGGGTCAGGACGAGGCGCGGCACGCGCTCGAGGTCGCGGCCGCGGGAGGGCACCACCTGCTGCTCGTCGGGGCGCCGGGCGCGGGCAAGACGATGCTCGCGTCGCGGCTGCCCGGGATCCTGCCCGACCTCACGGAGGGCGAGGCCGTCGAGGTGACGGCCGTCCACTCGGTGGCCGGTGTGTTCGATCCCGGGACCGGGCTCGTGCGCCGTCCGCCGTACGAGGACCCGCACCACACGGCCACCCCGGCGGCGATCGTCGGGGGCGGTAGCGGCCTGCCCCGGCCCGGCGCCGCGTCACGCGCCCATCGTGGGGTCCTCTTCCTGGACGAGGCGCCGGAGTTCGGGGCCCGCGTGCTCCAGACCCTGCGCCAGCCGCTCGAGCACGGCGAGCTCGTGATCCACCGGGCCGGCGGGACGGCGCGGTACCCCGCGCGCTTCCAGCTCGTCCTCGCGGCGAACCCGTGCCCGTGCGGCAAGGGCGTCGGCAAGGGGCTCGAGTGCACGTGCTCGCCCGTCGCGCAGCGCCGCTACTTCGGCCGACTCTCCGGTCCGCTCCTCGACCGGGTCGACGTCCAGGTCGAGGTCCGGCCCGTCACCCGGGTCGAGCGGGCGGCCGCCGCGCGGCCGGAGCCGAGCGCCGCGGTCGCGCGGCGCGTCGCCGCCGCCCGGGAGACGGCGGCCACCCGACTCGCCGGCACCCCGTGGCGGGCGAACGCCGAGGTACCCGGCACCTGGCTGCGCGACCGGCTCGGTCCCGACCCGGGCCTCCTGACGGACGTCGACACCGCGCTCGACCGTGGCACCCTGAGCCTGCGCGGAGCCGACCGCGTGCTGCGTCTGGCCTGGACCGTCGCCGACCTCGCCGGGCACGCCGCGCCCACGCGCGCCGACGTCGGGGCCGGGCTCGCGCTTAGGACGCGGGGCTACCGTGGCTGAGCGCCGCGCGGGTCCGACGACACCCGTGCGCCCGACGTTCGACATCACCGACGACCGGCTCGCCCGGGCTGCGTGGTCACGCCTGGCGGAGCCGGGGGACGAGGTCGCGGTCGCGCTCGTCGAGCAGCTCGGGGCCTCGGCAGCGCTCGCCTGGCTCGTCGAGGCGGTGAACGACCCGGCCCGGGCCCGACGGGAGCTCGTCGGGCTCGCGGACGGCGCCGGCGGCGACCGAGAGGGGCTGGACGGGCTGCTCGGGGTGACCGGGATCGGTGCTGCGGTGCCGACCGACGACCCGCGCGCCCCCGTCCGCGACGCACGGGCCGGCCCCGTCGCGCGGCTCCTGCGCGCCGTCGCGCGCTGGGCGCCGCGGCTCGACGGCCTCGACCCGCGCCGCGAGCTCCGCGTGCTGGACCGCCTCGACGGCTCCCTCGTGGTCCCGGACGACCCGGGATGGCCGACGGCCCTCGACGACCTCGGGGCGGTCCGTCCGCTCGCGCTGTGGGTCCGCGGGTCGGACCGCCTGGCGGAGCTCGCCGCGCGGTCCGTCGCGGTGGTGGGGGCGCGCGCCTGCACGGACTACGGGCGCCACGTGACGGGGGAGATCGCCTCGGGACTCGCGGCGCGCGGGTTCACGGTCGTCTCCGGAGGGGCGTACGGCATCGACGCCGCGGCGCACCGCGCCGCGCTGGTGTCGTCCGCCCCGACGGTCGCGTTCCTCGCGGGCGGGGTGGACCGGCTCTACCCGGTCGGCAACACCGAGCTCCTCCGGGCCGTCGTGGGCACCGGCGGCGCCGTGGTGTCGGAGGTCCCGCCGGGCTCCGTGCCCAGCCGGGTCCGCTTCCTCCTGCGCAACCGGCTCATCGCGGCGTTCGCCGGTGCGACCGTGGTCGTGGAGGCGGCCTGGCGCTCCGGGTCGCTGAGCACGGCGGTGCGCGCCGCCGAGCTCTCCCGACCGGTCGGCGCCGTCCCCGGACCCGTGACCTCCATGGCGTCGACCGGCTGCCACCGGCTCCTGCGCGACGGTGCCGCCGTGTGCGTCACCGACGCCGACGAGGTCGCGGAGCTGGCCGGCGCGCTGGCGCGGGACGCGGCGCCGGCGGCCCCGGCCGCGGGGACACGCAGAGCGCCCCGCGACGCCGCGTACGACGGGCTCGACGCCGTCGAGACCCGGACGTGGGACGCCCTGCCGCTGCGCTCGGGCGCACCGACGGACGCGGTCGCCCGGTCGGCCGGGCTCGCCGTCTCGGAGGCCGTCGGTGCCCTCGGGCGGCTCGAGATCCGCGGCCTGGCCGAGCGGACGCCCGGTGGATGGCGGCGCGTGCGCGCGGGGTGAGGAGGCCGGTCGGGCGCGTCACGGCGGCGGCGGGCGGAGGGGACCGCCGGAGCGCCTCCGGCGGTCCTGCGGTTCCGCGCGCGAGACTGAAGGAATGACCCGCTCGACCCGTCCTGACGCAGCCGACGACGCACCGGACGAGGGCCGGGCCGACGCCCTGCCGCCGGCGCTCGACGCGGCGCTCGCGGACTTCGGGACCCATCTCGAGGTCGCACAGGGCTCGTCCGCGCACACGGTGCGCGCGTACACGGGCGACGTCGAGGCGCTGCTGGGCCACGCCGCCCGGCACGGCGCGACGTCGCCGCAGGACGTCGACCTCGCCGCCCTGCGCGCGTGGCTGACCGAGCAGTCCGAGCGCGGGCTGGCCCGCGCGACGCTCGCACGGCGCGGCGCCGCCGCGCGGGCGTTCTTCGACTGGGCGCGCCGGACCGGTCGCGTCACGGCGGACCCCGCCGCACGGCTCGCGAGCCCGCGCGTCCCGCGCACCCTGCCGACCGTGCTCACGGCCGACGCCGCGGGACGGATGCTCGACGCCGCCCGGGAGGCGGCGGCCGAGGGCGAGCCGGCCCGGTTGCGCGAGTGGGCGGCCGCCGAGCTGCTGTACGGGGCCGGGATCCGGGTGGGCGAGCTCGCGGGGATCGACGTGGACGACGTGGACCTGTCGCAGCGGGTCGTCCGGGTGCTCGGCAAGGGGGACAAGGAGCGCGTCGTGCCGTTCGGCGTACCGGCGGCTCGGGCCGTGACCCGCTGGCTGGACACGGGCCGTCCGGCGCTCGTCACGGAGCGGTCGGGCGCGGCACTCCTCGTCGGGGACCGGGGTGGTCGGTGGGGGCAGCGGCAGGTGCGCGACGTCGTGCACCGCCTCGCGCTCACTGCCGGGGTCGACGACGTCGCCCCGCACGACCTGCGGCACAGCGCCGCGACGCACCTCCTCGCCGGCGGGTCGGACCTGCGCAGCGTGCAGGAGATCCTCGGGCACTCGTCGCTCGCGACGACGCAGCGCTACACCCACGTGACGGCCGAGCGGCTGCGCAGCTCGTTCGAGCAGGCCTTCCCGCGCGCCTGACCCCCGGGCCGCCGTCGTCCGGTCACGGCTCCCCGAGCGGGAGCAGCACGATCGGGGGCTGCTCGCCGAGCAGCGCGAGCGGGTCGACGTAACGCTCGCCCCGCCGGACGCCCCAGTGCACGCAGGCGCCCGCGCAGTGGCTCGCGACGGCCGCGCCGTCGGAGCCCTGCACGGTCCCGACGACGTCCCCCGCGGCGACGCGCGTCCCCCGAGGTGCCGTGCCGGTGACCGGCTCGAGCGACGTGCGCAGTCCGTCGTCGTGCATGACGACGACCACGTCGCGGCCCGCGACGGGCCCGGCGAACGTGACGACCCCGGCGGCCGGTGCCAGGACGGGCTCCCCGGCGGTGGCGGCGAGGTCGACGCCGCGGTGACCGGGCAGCCAATCCTGCACCGGCGGGTCGAACGGCGCGAGCACGCCGAGCGTCTCGAGCGCGCGGTCGAGCGGTGGCGCCCAGCCGGGGGACGCGACTGAGGCGGCCGCGGGACCCCCGCCCGGCGCGGCGGTCGCCGCCGGGGCGAGGACGAGCAGGAGCGCGGACATCGCGAGGGCGACCGCACGTGGTCGGTTCGTCGCAGGGGTACCGTCGAGAGCCATCGCGCCAGGGTGCCCGACGGGGCCCGCATCGGGCGGCCGGGCGCTGCGGCCTGTGGACGACGGGCCCCCGGCGGTGCCCCGGACCGGCGGCTGTGGTCGGCGCTGCCGTCGGGTAGACTTGCCGCTGCGACCGGCGCGTTCGCCGTGCCCGGCCCGAGGTGATCACCTTGGCCGAGGACGGAGCCGGTCGACTTCGCGCGTCACGTCCCCGCCCATCCTCCCGGCTCTGCCGGTCCGGGCGGGGCCGCGTCCGGCGTCGGTCCTGCCCGCACCTGCTCGAACGGTGCGTCGCAGGCGTCGGCACGGGTGGCGCCAGGGGTGCGACCACCAGGGTCGTCACCGACAACCGCACCGCGGTCCGTCCCACGGGAGGGGCCGCCAGAAGCGTGCGCGCACCGGGTGGATCCCGGGCCGCACGGCGAAAGGACGTGTCATGGCCGTCGTGACCATGCGCCAGCTCCTCGAGAGCGGTGTCCACTTCGGGCACCAGACCCGCCGTTGGAACCCGAAGATGAAGCGCTTCATCTTCACCGAGCGCAACGGCATCTACATCGTCGACCTCCAGCAGTCGCTGTCGTACATCGACCGCGCGTACGAGTTCGTCAAGGAGACCGTCGCGCACGGCGGCTCCATCCTGTTCGTCGGCACCAAGAAGCAGGCCCAGGAGCCCGTGGCCGAGCAGGCCGCGCGTGTCGGCATGCCCTACGTGAACCACCGCTGGCTCGGCGGCATGCTCACCAACTTCACCACGGTGCACAAGCGTCTCCAGCGCCTCAAGGAGCTCGAGGAGATCGACTTCGACGACGTCGCGGGCTCCGGCCTGACCAAGAAGGAGCTCCTCGTCCTGCGTCGCGAGAAGGACAAGCTCGCCCGCACGCTCGGCGGCATCCGCGACATGGCGAAGGTCCCCTCCGCCGTGTGGATCGTCGACACGAACAAGGAGCACCTCGCGGTCGACGAGGCGCGCAAGCTCAACATCCCGATCGTCGCGATCCTCGACACCAACTGCGACCCCGACGTCGTGGACTACAAGATCCCGGGCAACGACGACGCCATCCGCTCCGTCACGCTGCTCACCCGCGTGATCGCGGACGCCGCCGCCGAGGGTCTGCTCCAGCGTCACTCCGGCCGCTCGGGCGCCGAGGCCGAGGCGGGCGCCGAGGCCGAGCCGCTCGCCGAGTGGGAGCGTGAGCTCCTCGCCGGTGCCGAGAAGCAGCTCGAGGCCGACGAGACCGCCGCCGAGGCGAACGTCGAGGCCGCTGCGGCCGAGGGCGTCGCCGAGGCTGCTGCCGAGGTCGCCGCCGAGGAGCCGGGCGACGCCACCGCCGAGGTCGTCGAGGAGGCCGCCGCCGAGGCTGCCGTCGTCGCCGACGCCGAGGCCGTGGTCGCCGACGCCGAGGCCGACGAGACCAAGTGACGTCCCGGGG
>NZ_JBHXIC010000116.1:0-4516 GCF_042723955.1 Cellulosimicrobium cellulans
GCGACCGGGTCCGCGAGGACCTGGCCGCCGACCCCGTTCTCGTGGCGGAGGCGCGTTACTCCGCGAGCTCCACGACGATCTCGACCTCGACCGGGGCGTCGAGCGGCAGGACCGCGACGCCGACGGCGCTGCGGGCGTGGACGCCCGCCTCGCCGAAGACCTCCCCGAGAAGGTTGCTCGCGCCGTTGACCACGCCGGGCTGGCCCGTGAACGACGGGTCGCTCGCGACGAACCCGACGACCTTCACGACGCGGGCGACCTGGTCGAGGTTCCCGACGACGTCGTGCACGGCCGCGAGCGCGTTCAGCGCGCACTGCCGGGCCAGCGCCGCGGCGTCCGCGGGCGCGACGAGGCCCTCGCCGTCACCCACCTTGCCCGTGGCGGGCAGCGCGCCGTCGACGAACGGGAGCTGGCCCGACGTGTGGACGTACCGGCCCGAGCGCACCGCCGGCACGTAGGCCGCGACGGGCGCCGCCACCGGGGGGAGGGTCAGACCGAGCTCCGTCAGGCGCGCGGCGATCGTCCCGGTGGGGAACCCCGCCACTACTTCTCCCCGGTCGGACGCTTGAGGTAGGCCACGAGGCCGTTGCCGTCCGGGCCGGTGACGACCTGGACGAGCTCCCAGCCGTCGGAGCCCCACTGGTCGAGGACGGCCTTGGTGTTGTGGATGATGAGGGGGATGGTCGCGTACTCCCACGTGGTTGCCATGGGCCGAGCGTAGTCGGCCGCCGCGGGCGTCACCCGCGGGCACCGCCGCGGGATGCTTACACAACCCGCACACCCGCGAGCCCCGGGATCCCGGGGCCCTCCCGGGGTCGCTCCCGTAGGGTTGTCACCATGGCTTCCCCTGTGCGTCCTCGCGGCCGGCAGATCAACGCGTACCAGCTCGTCGCCCTCTTCCTGGCGTTCGTGCTGGTCTCCGGCGTCGGCGGCGTGCTCGCCGCCGGGCTGCTCGTCCCGCTCGCCGCCGGGGCGAACACGGCGACCGACACCGCGGTCGAGGTCTTCGACGAGCTGCCGGCGGACCTCGAGCCCGGCCCGCTGTCGGAGCAGTCGCGCATCTACGCGAACGACGGCACGACGCGCCTCGCGACGTTCTACACCGAGAACCGCATCGTCGTCCCGCTGGACCAGGTCTCCGACGCGATGAAGAACGCGGTCATCGCGATCGAGGACAAGCGCTTCTGGGACCACGGCGGCGTCGACGTCGAAGGCCTCCCCCGCGCGGTCGTGAACAACATCACCGGCGGCGACACCCAGGGAGCGTCGACGCTCACGCAGCAGTACGTGAAGAACGTGCTCATCGAGCAGGCGGTCCGCGAGGACGACACCATGGCCCTCTACGAGGCCAACGAGAAGTCGCTCGGGCGCAAGGCGCGCGAGGCCAAGCTGGCCATCGCGCTCGAGAAGAAGATGACCAAGGAGGAGATCCTCCAGGGCTACCTCAACATCGCGCAGTTCGGCCGCTCGGTCTACGGCGTGGAGACAGCGGCACGGCACTACTTCAACAAGAGCGCGATCGACCTCACCTACGTCGAGGCCGCGACGATCGCGGGGATCACGAAGGCGCCGTCGACGTACGACCCGACCACCGAGCCGGAGAACGCCCAGAGCCGCCGCGACATCGTGCTCAACCAGATGTACCAGCAGGGGTACATCACCCGGGAGGAGTACGACACGGGCCGGGCCCAGCCGATCGCCGACACGCTCGCGATCCAGCCGCTCGAGGCGGGCTGCCAGGCCGCGCAGGACGGCGCCGCGTTCTTCTGCGACTACGTCACGAAGATCATCATGTCCGACCCCGTGTTCGGCGAGACCAAGGAGGAGCGCCAGACGCTGCTCTACCGCGGCGGCCTCGACATCTACACGACGCTCGACCCCGCGATGCAGAAGGCCGCGCAGCAGCACGCGGCGGCGGCCGTGCCGGCGGACGACCCGAGCAAGATCGAGGACGCGATCGTCACCGTGGAGCCGGGGACCGGAAAGATCCTCGCCATGGCGCAGAACCGCGCGTTCGACAACACCCAGGACCCCGCGCCGAACACGACCGCCGTCAACTACAGCGTCGACCAGGCCCACGGGTCGTCGAACGGGTTCTCCCCGGGCTCGACGTGGAAGCCCTTCGTGCTCGCCCAGTGGCTCAACGAGGGCCACTCTCTCTACGAGACGGTCAGCGCGAACAAGCGGACCTGGGTCGGCAGCCGCGACTTCCACGCGAGCTGCGACGCGGCCGAGCTCGGCCGCGAACCGTGGACGCCGGCGAACTCGGACGGCCCGGGCACCGGGTCGATGTCGGTCCTCAAGGCGACGTACAACTCCGTCAACACCGCGTACACGACGATGGCGAGCCAGCTCGACCTGTGCGGCGTGGCGAGCACCGCCGCTGCGGCCGGCTTCCAGCCGTCGATGCTCGACGACGACGGCAAGGTGGAGGTCCGTCCGTCGATGATCCTCGGAACCCAGAACTCCTCGCCTCTGCAGATGGCTGCGGCATACGCGACCTTCGCGAGCGGAGGCACGTACTGCGCGCCCGTCGCCATCACCAAGGTCCTCGGCTCCGACGGCCAAGAGCTCCCGGTACCGGCGGCCGACTGCAAGGCGAACGCGATCGACCCGGCCGTCGCCAACACCGTCACGTACGCGCTGCAGCAGGTCCTCACGCAGGGCTCGGGTCGCGGGAACGGCCTGGCCGACGGTCGCCCCGCCGCCGGCAAGACGGGGACCGCGAACAACAACACGCACACGTGGTTCATCGGGTACACGCCGCAGGTCGTCACCGCGGTGTGGATCGGCAACGCCGAGAGCGACGTCCCGATGAACATGCTGGACACAGGCCGCTGGTTCACGATCAACGGCAAGTCGCGGTCCTTCTGGTACGGCTCGAGCCTGGCCGCCCCGACCTGGCGCGACTACATGAACCAGATCCTCGCCGGGCAGCCCGCACCGGGCTTCGCCGGCCCGGACTGGAACCGGATCAACGCCCCCGCCCCGCCGCCCTCGGCGCCCTCCAACCCGGGGGACGGCGACGGCGACCAGGGTGGCGGTGGTGACCAGGGTGGCGGTGGTGACCAGGGTGGCGGTGGTGACCAGGGCGGCGGTGGTGACCAGGGCGGCGGCGACCAGCCCGACGCGGACGCCGGCGGAGGTCGTGGCGACCGCGGTGACCGCGGGAACGGGGCCGGCCGCGACGACGTCGACCTCGGCGAGTGGTTCGACAACCTCGACAGCGGGGGGAACGGCTGAGCGCCGTCGGTCCGCGCCGGGCCCTGCGCGGGCTCGGTGCGCTCGCCGCTGTCGGTGCGGCGGGCGTCGCGTACGCGCACGTCGAGACCAAGCTCTTCACGCTGCGCCGGGTGACCGTGCCCGTGCTGCCCGCCGGCACGCCCGACCTGCGCGTGCTCCACGTCTCGGACCTCCACCTGGTCCCCAGCCAGCGCCGCAAGATCGAGTGGGTGCGCTCGCTCGCCGAGCTCGAGCCCGACCTCGTCGTCGACACCGGCGACAACCTCGCGCACGTCGACTCCATCGACCCGCTGCTGCACGCGCTCGAACCGCTGTCGTCGACGCCCGGCGCCTTCGTCATGGGGTCGAACGACTACTACGCGCCGGTTCCCAAGAACCCGGCGCGCTACCTCCTGCCGGACGCGCGGGTGCCGTTCGCCCGCGAGGCCCGGCTGCTCCCGGCCGGGGAGCTGGCGGCGGCGATGCGTGACGCGGGGTGGGTCGACCTCACGAACCGTCGCGACGTCCTCGAGGTCGGCGGGGTCCGCCTCGACCTCGTGGGCGTAGACGACCCCCACCTCGACCGGGACGTCTTCCCGGCTCCCTCCGCGCCGGACACCCCCGGCGCAGGCTCTGAGCCGCCGTCGAGCGACGGCCCGGTGCTCCGCGTCGGGGTGACGCACGCGCCGTACCGGCGCGTCCTGGACGCCATGCACGACGACGCCGCGGACCTGGTCCTCGCCGGCCACACCCACGGGGGTCAGCTCTGCGTGCCCGGGTTCGGCGCGCTCGTGACGAACTGCGACATCGACCGCAAGCGGGCGAAGGGACTGCACGGCTGGCCCGGTGCACGGCCCGACGCCCCGGGCGGCGAGGACTCGACGTGGCTGCACGTCTCCGCCGGGGCGGGCACGTCGCCCTACGCGCAGGTCCGGTTCGCGTGCCGCCCCGAGGCGACGCTGCTCACCCTGACGGCACGCTGAGAGGTCCGCGCGCCCGCGTCCGGAGAGCGTCGCTACCGGGTGTCGCGGGGGTCACGGGGACCGAGTTTCGTGGCACGGCACTTCGTCGGCTATTCTGAGCAGGCTTCCCGCGCGGAAGACGAGGTCTTCTCGTCGATCATCGTGCGGACGAGCAACCGGGGTGTGGCGCAGCTTGGTAGCGCGCTTCGTTCGGGACGAAGAGGTCGCAGGTTCAAATCCTGTCACCCCGACCAGCCGAAAGGGCCGCCCCCCCCCCCACAAACACGCGAGAAGCCGCGAGGGAGAGAGACCCCGCCCCCCCCCCCACCCCC
>NZ_JBHXIC010000116.1:4526-9143 GCF_042723955.1 Cellulosimicrobium cellulans
TTTTCTCCAATACACCTCTCTCCCCTCCCCCCCCGCGCCACTCCCGCCTGGTGGGCGTTGGTGGGGGCGGGGCCTTTCGTCTTCCCCGGCTCCCCGCGAGACGCTCCACTGTCGCCGGGGTGCCCCCGAGCGTCCCCTGCCTGCAGGCCCCGGTCGTGAGGTCTGGCGACAGTAGGACGAGCTGCGAGTCACCGCCCGGCACGACGGCCACGTGCACCTGCGTTGGGACGTGACGAACGCTCCCTACGAGGAGCACTCGTGGACCTTCACGCTCACGACGCACCACGGAGCCGGCGAAGACATGCGCCGACTCGCAGGCGCGTTCCACCGGCTCCTGACCCGATAGGTACCGTCCCACCGCGAAGCCATGTCGCGGCACGAGACGAGCGTCGATACGAGTGACCCGCTCGGAGGTCCTCTCGCGGCGATCGCGGTCACCGCCGGTCGACGTCCTCGAGGCGTCCCGCGTTCCGGAGATCGACGGCGACGCGCAGCGCGCGGTTCGCCGACTGACGGTCAGCGCGCCGTTCGGCACGGTGCCGGACGCCCCCCGTGGCAGACCTCGCAAGGGCAGGCGTCGTCGTGCCACTGCCAGGAGCAGCCGCCCGGGAGCCACCGCAGCGCGTCGCGGTCCCACGGGTCGGGAAGGTCGCACAGGCCGTCAGGGTGGTGGTGCGCTTCCACACGCGGGACGTCACCGCGGGCGAGACGTACCCAGAACGGGACATGGGCGTCGGTACGAGACACAGAGGGCCTCCGAGGGTCGGGACAGCCCCGGCTCGCGGTCCCTCGGCGCAGGACGAGCCAGGGCTATGGCGTCAGCCCCTCGCGCGGTCGTGTCCTCATGCCGTTCATGGTGCCCCCGACTCCGGAGCGCGCGATGCTGACCACCGCCCCGCACGAGCCAGTCGTCGTCGCTCGGGCGCGGGCCCGCAGGCTAGGGGGTCCCCGAGTCGTCGCACGGCGGATCGATCTCCAGCCCCGCGGCCTCCGCCTCCCCGTCCAGGAGGACGAGGGCGCGCTCCATCGCCGTCGGGCGCAGCTTGCCCACCTGGTGCCCGTGCGGGTGGTCGAAGAACGCGAGCAGGCACAGCAGGAGCGTGATGACGAGCGCGACGCTGCCCATGAGGAGGCCCTGCGTCGCGGCGCGCTCCGCCGAGTCGGCGAAGAACAGCAGGAAGACGAAGACGGTCCCGGAGACGACGAAGAGCACCAGCCACAGCGGGAGGGGGATCAGACCCTCTGCACCGTGCACGCGGGACTGGCGCGCGTCCTCGCGGGCCGCGGTCTGGTCCATCCACCGGTCGTAGGCGGACTGCTGGGTGTCCGACGCGGGGACGACGTCGCGGACGGTCCGATAGAGGGCGACCCCCCACGGGTTCACCGCCTCGCCCAGCGAGCCGTCCGCCATCTGCTCCCACTCGTTCGCGACGACGTACCGGGCGTAGCAGACGAGCTCGCCGGAGAGCCGCGCCGCGTCGTCGGGCGCGAGGAACTGTGCCGTCTGGAGCTGCTGCACGACGATCCGTGCCTCGGACTCGGCGCCGCTCCGCGCCTCGTCGTACGACTCGAACGCGAGGAAGACGATGAAGCCCAGGAGCACCGAGAAGCCGGTGGCGACCACGCCGAACACCCCGGACGCCCGGTCGCCGTCGCTGAACCGGCTCCCGGCGGGTGCGCGCCGCCGGACGAGCAGCATCGTCGCGACGGCCACCGCGACGACGGCGACGGTCACGAACGCGCCGACGACGATGCTCACGTCACCTCCTCCGCGCGGGTACCGCCGCACGGTGCGCGGCGGGTGCTGTCCTGGCCAGCCTGCCCGGGGACGTCGCCCGGGGTCGTCACCCGAAACGCATGAACGCCGCACGGGCGTGGCGTCGCGACCTGGCGTGCGCCGCACCCACGAAGGTGTTGTCCGCACCTGCCACCGCGCCTCGCACCGCGCACGAGATCGCGCGAGACTGGGGCCGTCCGCCCGAGCCCCGGGCGCCCGAGTCACCGCGGAGGTCGCCATGAGCGCTGGTCGTCACGTCGTCGTCGGAGGAGGGCTCGCCGCGGCGAAGGCGGTCGAGACGCTGCGCGACGAGGGCTACGACGGCGGGCTGACCGTCGTCGCGCGCGAGCCGCACCGACCGTACGAGCGTCCGCCGCTCTCCAAGGACTACCTGCGCGGCGAGGCCGAGCGCGACGCCGTGTTCCCGCTCGCGGCCGACTGGTACGCCGAGCACGACGTCGAGCTCCTCACCGAGACCGAGGCGACCGCCGTCGGCCTCGCCGGGCGGAGCGTGTCCCTCGCTGACGGCCGGACGCTGCCGTACGAGAAGCTGCTCCTCGCGACCGGCTCGGACCCGCGCCGGATCCCGCTGCCCGGCCTGGACCTGGACGGCGTCCACGAGCTGCGCACGCTCGACGACAGCGACGCGCTCGCCGCCGCGCTGCGTGCCGCCCACGACGGCGGCGCAGGGCGGCTCGCGATCGTCGGCGACGGCTGGATCGGGCTCGAGGTCGCGGCCTCCGCCCGCTCGCTCGGCCTCGACGTCACGGTGATCGGGCTCGGGACGCACCCCCTCGAGCGGGTTCTCGGCCCGGAGATGGGCGAGCTGTACGGGCAGGTCCACACCGACCACGGCGTCCACCTCCACCGCCGCGCCCAGGTCACGGGCATCTCGGGTGAGGGCGGCCGGGCGACCGGCGTCGACATCGCCGACGGGACCCACGTCGACGCCGACCTCGTGCTCGTCGCCGTGGGCGCGGTGCCGAACGTCGCGCTCGCCCGGGAGGCGGGCCTCGCGCTCGACTCCACGACGGGCGGCGTCGTCGCCTCCGCGACGCTCCAGACCACCGACCCCGACGTCTTCGTCGCCGGCGACATCGCGAGCGTGCCGACCGCACGCTACGGGCGGTCGGTGCGCGTCGAGCACTGGGCGACCGCGCTCAACCAGGGGCCGCACGCCGCGCGCGCGATGCTCGGCGCGACCGACCCCTACCCCGAGCTGCCCTACTTCTTCTCCGACCAGTACGAGGTCGGCATGGAGTACCTCGGCTTCGTCGCCGGGCCGGACGCCTACGACGAGGTCGTGGTCTCGGGCTCCGTCCCCGACCGCGAGCTCGTCGCGTTCTGGGTCAAGGACGGCCGCGTCGAGGCCGGCATGGCCGTCAACGTCTGGGACCGCATGGAGGACGTCAAGGCGCTGATCCACCGCGACGCCGTCGACCGCGCCGAGCTGGAGTCGTTCGTCGGCTGACGCCTCCGTCTGCCGGCCAGGCCGTCCCCGCAGGTCGACCAGGTGGTCGTGGCTCGTCCGGCGGGCGGGACGCGCCACGACCACCTGCTTGGCGCTGGGGGCGTCAGGGGAGGTCGCGCTGGTCCGGACCGACGTACTCGCTGAGCGGGCGGATGAGGGCGTTCGCGGCGCGCTGCTCCATGACGTGCGCCGTCCAGCCCACCACGCGCGACGCGACGAACAGCGGGGTGAAGATCTGCGTGTCGAAGCCCATGAGGTGGTACGCGGGGCCCGCCGGGTAGTCGAGGTTCGGAAGGATGTTCTTGCGCTCGGTCATCGCGGTCTCGAGCGCGGTGTAGAGCTCGAGGAGGTCCGGGCGGCCGTAGTGCTCGACGAGGTCGTCGAGCGTCGCGCGCATGGTCGGGACCCGCGAGTCGCCGTGCTTGTAGACGCGGTGCCCGAAGCCCATGATCTTGCGCTTGTGCGCGAGCGCGTCGTCGAGCCAGGCCGCGGCGCGGTCGGCGGTCCCGATCTCCGCGAACGTCGCCATGACGGCCTCGTTCGCGCCGCCGTGGAGCGGACCCTTGAGCGCGCCGACGGCGCCGGTCACGGCGGAGTGCAGGTCCGACAGCGTCGACGTGATGACGCGCGCGGTGAAGGTCGACGCGTTGAAGGAGTGCTCCGCGTAGAGGACCATCGAGACCTCGAACGCGCGGACGACGGCGGGCTCGGGCTCCTCGCCGAACGTCATCCACAGGAAGTTCTCCGCGTAGCCGAGGTCGTCGCGCGGCTCGACGATCTGCTGCCCTCGACGTCGGCGCTGGTCGAGCGCGACGGCGGCGGGCAGCACGGCCCACAGACGGACCGCCTTGGCCTGCTCTGCCTCGGGCGAGGAGTCCTCGGCGTCCGGGTCGTGCGCGCCGAGCTGCGAGATCGCGGTACGGACGACGTCCATGGGGTGGCACGTCGTCGGCAGCTCGAGGATCGCGTTGCGCACGTTGCCGGGCAGCGCGCGGTGCGCGCGCTCGACGGTGGTCTGCTCGGCGAGCTGCTCGGGCGTGGGCAGCTCGCCGTGCCACAGGAGGTACGCGACCTCCTCGAAGCTGCGGCGGGCCGCGAGGTCCTGCACCGGGTAGCCGCGGTACAGGAGCGAGTTCGTCTCGGGGTTGACCTTGGAGATCGCGGTGACGTCGACGACGACGCCCGCGAGCCCCTTGCGGATCTCGGGCCCCTCGGTGGTGGTCGGGGAGGTGGTCATGCGGTCACTCCTTCGTGCTGCACGGGTCGCGGGGAGATGCCGGTGGCGCGGCCCCCCCGGCGCGCGGCACCCACCGGGCGTCAGGGCCGGGAGGTGAATAATACCACGACGAAACAGTTGTATGGCGGGGTC
>NZ_JBHXIC010000116.1:9153-10580 GCF_042723955.1 Cellulosimicrobium cellulans
GAGACGGGGGGGGGGTGGTGTTATTGGGGACACACCTTCGTGCGGCCGGGGGCGGGGGGAGTGGCGGGGGCCGCGCCCCCCGGGGCGCGCCCCCCCGACGGGTCGTCAGGGCCGGTAGGTGAAGATGCCCTCGTCGAACGTGTTGTAGGCGGCGTAGTCGAGCAGCTCGTACAGGCGGGCGCGCGTCTGCATGCCCTCGACCTGCCCCGCCTGGGTGCCGGTCTCGGCGATCTCGTCGAGCGCTCGCTCGGCGGCGCCCATCGCGACCCGCAGGAGCGTGACGGGGTAGATGATCAACCGGACGCCGGCGTCGCTGAGCTGACGGCGCGTGAAGAGCTCGGACTTGCCGAACTCTGTCATGTTGGCGAGCACGGGCACGTCCACGGCCGACGCGACGGCCTCGAACTCCGACAGGTCCTTCATCGCCTCGGGGAAGATCGCGTCGGCTCCCGCGTCGACGAGCGCCTTCGCGCGGTCGATCGCGGCACGCAGCCCGGCGTCGCCGGGGATCGTGCCGCGGACGTCGGTGCGCGCCATGATCAGGAAGCCCGGGTCGCGGCGCGCGTCGGCGGCCGCGCGCACGCGCTTCGCCGCCTCGTCGAGCCCGACGACCTCCTTGCCGTCGAGGTGGCCGCACCGCTTGGGGTTGACCTGGTCCTCGACGTGCGCGCCCGCGACGCCCGCGTCCTCGAGCGCCTGGACGGTCCGCGCGACGTTCATGGGCTCGCCGAACCCGGTGTCGGCGTCGACGAGCGCGGGCAGGTCGGTGACGCGCGCGATCTGCTGCGAGCGCCCCGCGACCTCGGTGAGGGTCGTGAGGCCGATGTCGGGCAGGCCGAGGTCCGCCGACAGCACGGCTCCCGACACGTACACGCCCTCGAAGCCCTTGTCCTGGATGAGGCGTGCGGACAGCGGGTTGAACGCGCCCGGGAGCCGCAGCGGCTCCCCCGTGGTCGCCGCCGCGTCGAGCGCCGCGCGGAACGCGCGCCGCTTGTCCGACGGCGTCACCTGGCTGTACAGCATCAGCGCGCCTCTCCCTCGGTCGTCTCGTCGGCCTCGTGCATGGTGAACCCGTCGCCCTCGAACTCGGCGTGGGCGGGGGCCTCGTCGCGCCCCAGCTCGAAGAGCCCGGTCGGCGTCGGCACGGAGTCGAGCAGACCGGGCCGCCCGACGATCGTCAGCTCGCGGACCTCTGCCGGCGTGAGCGACGGGAGCCGCTGCGCGAGGTCGAGGAAGCGCTCGACCTCGGCGTCCTCGAGGACGCCGGCCGCGAGCGTGCGGAACTTCTTGACGTACTGCTCGCGGCCGAGAGGCCCCGCCCCCCCCCGGGGGGCGGGGGCGCGCCGCCCCGGGGCGCCCCCCGCGTGCCACCGCGTCGGCGTCGCGCCCGGTCGCGGGCTGGACGTCCGCCCAGGTCACGTGGGGAC
>NZ_JBHXIC010000117.1:0-10471 GCF_042723955.1 Cellulosimicrobium cellulans
GCGTGGCTGAACGGCGAGAGCCCCCGCCAGGACGGTGGTCCTGAGGGGGGCTCTCGTGTGGTGCGCCCGAAGGGATTCGAACCCCCAACCTTCTGTTCTGGAGCCTGGCCCGCCGACGACGAGGTCGCGGACGTGCTCGTGGGGCCGTGGGGCGAGGCAGCGTGACGCGGCGGCGGCAGCGGCGTCCCAAGCTGTTCAAGGTGACCCGAGAGGAGCGCGTGCTCGTGGCCTTCTACGTCGAGACCACGAGCGCTCTCAAGGCGCGTCACACCCCGACACCGGACCATGCGCGTCGCTACGCCGTGGGCTCGACCGTGGGCGTCGCCGAGGAGGTCTATTCGCTACCTGGTGGCGAACAGGCGATCGCTTATTCGTGGTCGACGAACGAACAGAGCTCGGACGAGCAGGAACCGGCGTGACCCTGTACCAACTGGACATGTGTACCAACTCGCCTTGGACTGTCCAGATCAACGCGTGGCTCGTCGCGATGCGCGCCACCGGTCGACCCGAGACCACGCTCCGCACGAGGAGCGAGCACCTGCGGTGGCTCGCCGTCTGGGCCGGGGACCGGGACCCGTGGAGCCTGACGACCGACGACCTGCTCACGTGGATGGGCGGGAAGGTCTGGGCGCGCGAGACGCGGCGCGGCGTCCGCTCCAGCCTCCGCGGCTTCTACCGGTGGGGCGTCGCCACCGGCCGCGCGAGCCACAACCCCGCCGAGGGCCTGCCGTCGATCCCCCCGTCGCAGCCGCGCCCACACCCGACGCCGGACCGCGCGTACCGGATGGCCGTCATGGCCGCGGGCGTGCGCGAGCGGCTGATGCTGCGCCTCGCGGCCGAGTGCGGCCTGCGGCGCGCGGAGGTCGCGCAGGTGCACTCTCGCGACCTCGTCGAAGACCTCGGCGGCTGGTCGCTCGTCGTGCACGGCAAGGGCGCCCGCGAGCGCGTCGTGCCGCTGCCCGCGAGCCTCGCGCGCGAGCTGCGGCTGCTCGGTGCCGGCTACGCGTTCCCGGGCGACGACCACGGGCACCTGTCGCCGCGGTGGGTCGGCAAGCTCGTCGGCCGGCTGCTGCCCGAGGGCTACACGATGCACAGCCTGCGGCACCGGTTCGCGACGAAGGCCTACGCGGTCTCGTCGGACATGTTCACCGTGCAGGAGCTCCTCGGCCACGCCTCGCCCGTGACGACCCGCGTCTACGTCGCGCTGCCCGACGACGCGAAGCGGCGGCTCGTGCTCGCCGTCGCGAACGAGCCGATCCCAGATGCCCCAACGACGACGCGCGCCCGCGTGAGTTAGGTTCACCTAACCACGCGGACGCGCGTGTCCGTTTCGTCTCTTCTCCTCTCTCCCCGTGGGTCGCGCGGGGAGAGAGGAGACCAGGGGGGCGCGGGAGTGTCCGCGGGGTGGGGGGGTCCAAAGAACTGACGGCTACCCGTAGCACTCGACGATGTAGTCGGCCTCGCTGCCGTCCCGCTCGAAGCGGACGACGGCGTGCGTCGACACATCGTCGTGGTGCGCGCACTCGGTGAGCTGCACGTCCCAGCCTCCCCACTCGGGGTGCAACTCCAACTGCTGTCCGGCGTCGGGTGCGGGCGAGGTGGTCGCGGCAGGGTTGCCCTGCGCTCCCCACGCGTACCCGGCAGCGACGAGCGCCACGGCCGCGAGCACGGCGATGAGGAGCAGCACGGGGCGGGCGACGGTGCGAGGCGTGTCCGTGGTCATACCTCGCACCGTAGCGGGGCTCTACGCCAGGTGCCGAGGGTTCGCCTCGTCGGGCATGACGTCGGCGTACTTCTCCTGATCGACCGTCCCGGGCGGGAGCTTCTCGATGAGCTCGGTCATGCGCCCGTTGGTGTTGTGCTCGGCTCGCTCGGCGGCCTGCCGTGCCTTGGACGCGGTGTTGCCGGCCCACAGGGCGACGACGGCAGGGACGATCGTGGACGAGAGGTAGCCGACGAGGGCGTCGGCGTCGCGGCCAAGTGCAATGAGGAGCGTCACGGACGCGATGAGCAGGGCGACGATGCCGCCGAGGACGAGCTGTGTCGAGCGGGTCATTGGGCAGGGTCCTCTCAGTAGGGCAGGCCGAGGGCGGCGTGCGTGGCGGGGCCGGCTACGCCGTCGACGTCGAGGCCGGCGCGACGCTGGAACTCGCGGACCTTCGCCTCGGTGTCCGGGCCGTAGTGGCCGTCCGTGGCGAGGTGCTTCGCGTACAGCGGGTAGTCGCGGCGCAGCTTCGCCTGGAGGCGTCGCACGCGGTCGCCCGACGAGCCGCGGCGCAGCGCGCGGGACGCGGGCGGGGCGGGCGTGGGCTTGGGCTTCGGCGCGGGGGCCGGCTTCGACGGTGCGGGCTTCGCGGGCGCGGCGCCCGCGAGCTCGTTGATGCGGTCGAGGTCCCACACGCCCGGGCACGCGGTCGCCTTCCACGAGCTGTGCCGCACGAGCGGGATCGGGCCGTACGCCTTGCGCAGCGCGGCGACGAGCTCGGCCACAGTCGCGTAGTCGCCGTCCGACGCGCGCGGGTTGCACTCGATCCCAACGCTCGTCGCGTTGCCCTCTCGCGAGCCCGCGTGCCACGCGGCGTCGTCGGGGTCGACGATGCACGCGACGCGCCCGGCCTCGACGACGTAGTGCGCGCTCGAGGTGCCGTTCGTCCGGCACAGGTAGTCGACGACGCCGTCGAACGTCGGCTTGCTCGCGGGGTCACCCCACCAGTGGATGGTGATGCTCTTGACCTTGCGCGCCTGCCCGAACCGGTCCGGGACGTCGGCGGCGGGTGTGCGGTTGGGGCTCGTGCGGGACGTGATGGTCTGGTAGCTCACGGTGGTCTACTCCCTAGGGGGTGAGGAGGAACGTCTGGTCGAAGGGCATCCACGAGTTGGTGGCGACGGACCCGCCGCCGTACCGGTTCGCGTACATCGCGCCCGAGCTGGTGATGTTGAGCGTCCAGCGCGCGGTTCCCGACCCCTGCATGACGTAGGTCAGGGTCTTCGTTGGGCGCGCACCGGCGGGGAGCGTGGCGATCCGGTTGTCTTCGGTCGTACCCACGCCGCCGACCGCGGCGACGGCGGTCGCGTCTCCGGGCGAGATGACCCCGTGAATCTGGACCATCCGGCCCCAGCGCATGTAGGACACCGGCCCGTCGGCTCCTGCGCCGTACAGCGCGAACCGCGGCGAGTTGAGCGTGAGCGCGGTCCAGTCCGTCTCGGGGAGCTGCGCGTCGATCCGGTCGTTGAGGTCTTCGACCGCGTCGCTCGTGCTCTCGGCGAGCAGGTTGAGCAGGTCGCTCGCCGTCGCCTCGGCGTCGGTCTCGGAGTAGATCCAGATGCCGTTACTGTCCAGCGCCATCGGTGGGCTCCTCGGGGGTCGTCGGGACGGTGAGGGCGTCGAGCCGGGCGCGCAGCTCGACGAGCTGCGCGGCCTGGTCCTGGACGACGGCGAGCAGGGCCACGCCGAGCAGGTCGTAGCGCACGCCGTCGATCTCTCCGCCGAACGTCGTCACGAGCTCGGGCAGGCCGGCGTCGTCGACCTCCTCGGCGATGAGGCCGAACTCGTACTCGTCCGCGGGCGAGCCCTTGCGGTGGTACGACACGGGGCGCAGCGCGAGCACGGCCGCGGGATCGACGTCGTGCGGCTCGATCTGCTCCTTGTAGCGGCGGCTCGAGGTGTTGCGGCCGATGCGCAGGCCGGAGTCCATCCACATCGCGAAGTACCCGCCTCCGCTCACGCTGCGGTCGTAGGCGGCCTGCGAGACGGTGTTCGCGACCGACGACGGCGCAGGTGGGTTCGGGAGGTTCGCGATCAGCGAGGCGTCGATCTTGCCGGTGAGCGTGCCGATGGTCCCCTGGTTCGTCACGACCGCGAGACGGTTAGCTCCGTCGTCGACCACGTTCGTGCCGTAGGTGCGGTTGTAGACCGCCTGCGACCAGACACGCGGGTCGCCGTCCGACCCGACGTTCACGCTCGCGCCGTCGCCCGAGATGGCCGAGTGCGTGTGCGAGGAGGGTGGGAAGGTGGCCGGCCGGTTCGTGATCTTGGACCACGGGTGCGTGCCGTCCTTCGCGTGGACGGCGAGGTAGTCGCGGGTCTTGTTGACCTCGTCGTAGCCCTGCCGGATGTCGGCCGCGCCGGGCACGACGTCCATTCCCGCGGCGGCTGCCGCGTCACCGTTGGCCATCAGTTCCCCACTTCCGTCAGGTCGAAGTCGTTCCACGACGTCCCGGCGGGGACGTCGGTCCAGCGCAGACCGGCGGGCGCGAGCACCCACGCGTTCGGCGGCGTGTCGATGAGGTCGCGTGTGCGGACCTGCATCTCGTCCGTGGTGAGGTCCCACGTCACGCGGGTCGTGATGCCGGTCTGGATCGGGATTCCGGTCGCCGTCACGCTCACGGCCTGGCCGGGCTGCGCGGAGTAGTCCGACACGGTCGTCGCTGCCTCGATGCGTCCACGACCGCGAGCTCGAGCGAGGATCGACGCCGCGGCCCCCGGCCCGGGATAGGGCCGGTCGTACTCGAGCGCGAGCGTCTTCGTGTAGTTCTCCGTCGTCGCGACGTCGTAGCGCACCCGCTCGACGTCGGACGTGTCGCGCCACCGGTAGGTGATCACGACGGCGTCGTACCACCCGTCATCGCGCGAGAGCTGGTCCTCGAGCACGGTCATGGTTGCCCCGGAGAGCGCGAGCCCGCCGGCGGTCGGGGCGAGGGGCTGCACGAGGTGCCACGTGCGGTGCTCGTCGCAGTACAGGCGCAGCCCGGCCGACTGGACGAGCGGGACGATGTAGTCCCACGCGGTCTGTCCGGGCATCCACGGCGCGGCGTCGGCCTCGATCGGGCCGTCGTCGGGTCCGTCGCCGAGCACCGCGCCGATCCGGGCGAGGACCATCTGCGCGGCCTGCCGCACGGTCGCGCCGGCGGGCTGCGCCGGGGTCGTCTCGGCGAGCGCGTAGTCCTGGAGGAGCGCCTCGTCGGACGCGAGCTCGAGGTCGACGACGCCCTCGGCGTACCGCGCGTTGCGGCGGCGCACGCCGAGGTTGAGCCGGCGGCGGGTCGAGGGGCGCAGGCCCGCTGCGTTGTACGGGCGCCCGTACCGCTCGGACCACGTCCCGAGCGATCCGCCCGCGAGGTCGGCCGTCCACGCCGCGATCGACGAGCCGGAGCCCGCGGTGACGTCGGCGAGCGTGAACGCCTCCCCGAACCGCTGCGTGAGCGTGAGACGCACGCGCGCGTCCTCGCGCGGGTCGAGGGCGCCGAGCACGGCGGAGTCCGCCGGCAGCGGGATCGTGAGGTCGCCCTGCGCGTAGGGACTCCACGACTCGTCGAGGGTGGCCGTCCCCGACACGGGCGACACGCGGTGCCCGGTGCCGACGGCCTCGACGACGTAGACGTGCTCGGAGATCACGGCGCCACCTCGGTGTACCCGACGGTCACGACCCACCGCGCCGACTCGCCCTCACGGCGCAGCGCGAGGCGGGTGCTCGGCGCGAACGTCATCGACTTCCACGGGTCGACGTCGTTCGTGAGGGTGAGCGTCGTCGCGTCGCGCAGCATCGCGTAGGCGTCCTGCGCGGCGGCGAGGTCGCTGTAGAACAGCTCGAGGTCGCCCGCGCGGGTCGCGGTCGGGCGCTTCGTCATGTCCGGGTCGGAGCGGTCCAGCGTCGCGTGGAAGATGTTCCGCACCTCGGCCGAGTACTCCATCGTGAGCACGAGGTCGGGCGTCGTCTGCCTCGGGAGCGTCTGCACCTCGACCGACGCCGAGGCGTTCGGCGCGCCGAGGTACGCGTAGGACAGCGGCGGGTCGACCGGAGACGAGCCGTTGAACCACGGGCCGACCTCGTCGACGTCGGGGGTGACCATCGCGGCCGTGACGTCGACCGTCTGGCCGCTCGCGAGCGCGGGGCCGTTCGCGCTCGCACGGAAGTAGTCCGCCGCCGTGGAGAGCCGGTCGAAGTGGTCGAGCCGGACCCACGTGTTCGCGGGCACGAGCACGGGATCGGCCTGCTGCGACCCGGCCGCGGCGCCCGCGAGGTAGGACCACCGACGGCAGTACCACGAGCCTGCGACGGACGTGCGGAGGTAGATGCACGTGCCGACCCCGAGCCCGGCAGGGAAATCGCCCTGGTAGTTCCCGCCCGCGACGTTGAACGTGAGGAAGTACGGCGACGCGCCCGCACCGGTCGCGCCGCCGAGCGTGTACCGGGCGTAGGTCGTGACCATGGTCCCGTCGGGCAGGATCGGCCCGTCGGTCGCGCCGACGACCATGGTCTCCGGTGCGGCCGGGGCCGGTGTCCCGAGCCCGCCCGCCGCCCACCCGGCCGAGAACGTCGCGGCTGCGTCCTGGATCACGTTGGTGCGGAGGGCGGTGACGACGTCGGTCCCGTCGGTGATGGTTGTCGCCACGTCACACCGCCCTCATGCCGCCGCGGAGGTACACCGGGACCGTCGGGGGCCGGAGCATCCGCGCGACGGCGTCGACCGCGGCCTGCGCCTGCCAGACCGCCATGGACGCGGTGAGCGTGACCTCCTTGCCGCGGATGTTGTTGATCTGCTCCTGCGTGAGCTCGGCCGACCCGTTGTCGGTGACGTCGATGACCTTCCCGTCGGGCATGACCTTGAGCGAGCGCGTGGCACCGTCGATCGTCGTCGTGAACGTCTGCGCCTTCCCGGTGCTCGCCGCGAGCTTCGCCGCGTTGTCGACCTGGGTCGCCGCGGCCGCGTTCGTCGCGTCGCGGAACGCGTCGGTCGCGGTCTTCGCGGCGTCGATGCCCTTGCGCTCGAGCTCGAAGTCGGCCGTCACGTCCTTCGTCGCCTCGGAGATGTCCTCCGATGCGCGGCGGTAGTCGTCAGCCGCGATCGTGCCCGCGTTGTACGCGTCGAGGAGCTGCATCTGCTTGTCGTGCTGCACCTGGTCGATTTCGTTCATGGCCTCGACGTCGCCGGCGCGGGCTCGGATCACGGTCGCGAGCTCGACCTCGAGGTCGGCGGCGAGCTTCGTCGAGTAGTTGAGCTTGTCCTGGTTCTCGGTGAGCTCGCGGATGTTGGCGAGCACCTGCCCCTGCTCGGCCGCGGCGGCGCCTTGCTCGAGGATCGAGTCGAACATCGCGGTGACGTCGGCCTGCACGGCTTCCTTCGCCGCGGTGACCTGCCCCCAGAGCGCGGACGCGATGAGCCCGCCGGCGACCATGGCAGCGCCGGCGGGACCGCCGACCTCGGCGCCAATCTCGACGAGCCCCTCAGACAGCGACGTCGCGAGGGTGCTCGCGTCGATCGACCCGTCGGCGAGCGCGCTGCTGATCTGGCCGAGAATCTCGCTGCCGGTCTCGTTCGCCGAGGCGCGCATCTCGGCGCGGAACGACGCGTCGAACACGTCGTCGGCGCTGAGGCTGTTCCGCTGGAACGAGTCCTTGACGTCCTTCGCGCCGTCGTCGGCCCGGCGTCGCACCTCGCGCACGGCCTCGTCCCACGCGCGCGCGACCCGCTCGGCGGCGGACTCGCCCTCCCGGCCGGCCTCCTCGACGGCGTCCTCGACCCCGTCGAACTCGCGCTCGACCCGGCTCGCAGCGTCACCCCACGCTGCGCCCGTCTCCCGGGCGGCGCGCTCGCCGGCGTCGCCCGCGCGCTGCGACGCGTCGGCCGCGTCGTCGAACACGTCGGCAAGCTCGTCGACCTTGTCGACGGCCGACTCCATGCCCTTGAGGAACGGGGCGACGTCGGCGACGAGCGGTATCTCGATGCCCTTCGCCACGGTCTACCTCCTCTCGAGGGCGTCGTAGGTCTTGCGCATGACGGTCTGGACCCATAGCTGGGTGAGCCGCGGGCCGAGCTCGCGGAAGGCGGGGAACACGACGTAGCCGCCGCGGCGGTAGACGACGAGCTGCCGGTTGGGCCACCCGTGCACGAGGTGGCTCCCGCCCTCGGGCGAGCGCCGCGGCCAGGTGCCGCGCTGGTCGCGCCGCTTGGACCCGGCCTCGAGCACGGCCGCGGCGTTCGCGGGGCGCAGCCCGCCGGCGAGCGGCCGGACCGACGACGCGGCGATCGCCTTCGGCGGGTTGCCGGCGGCGATCCGCGCGCCCTTCGCGAGCGCGGCCTTCTCGAGCGGCGTCCGGGCCTTGGACGTGACGAGGTTGCGCCAGACGGGGTTCATCGTGTCCCGGGTGCCCTGGCTGATCGCGCGGCGCACCTCGCGCGGCAGGGCCTTCACGGACACGACGACGGCGCGCAGCTCGCGCCGCGCGTACACCGACGGCATCAACCTCGTCACGGGGTCAGGCCGCGGGGACGAGGATGGGCTTCGTGCAGGGCAGCGTGGTCGTGGTCGTGGGCCACGCGCCGTTGCTCCCGCCGATCGCGCCCGGGGTGACGGTCACGGTCGACGTGAACGACGGCCCGGCGGTCGCGTCGGGGCGGAACGTGAGGTCGACCTGCTCGCCCTCGTGCGCGAGCAGGAACTCGCCGAGCGATCCGGGCGTGTCCCAGTCCTGCATGTAGCCGATCGCGACGGTCCACGTCGCGGGCGAGGTGTCCGAGTGCGTCTCGCCGTCGCCGCCCGTCCACGTCTGCGGGGACGACGACGGGGTGAACAGCACGGACTCGGTCGCGGCCTGGTAGTCGTCCTCGTCCACGGTGAGCAGGTACTTGCGCAGGATGCGCGGGGTGACGGCGACGGTAGCCATGATCAGGGCTCCTCGGTCTCGGGCTCGGGGGTGAGCAGGGTGCGGTGCGGGACGGTGATCTGGAAGGCGTGGAACTCGGCGAACATGTCGCGCGACCCGCCGGTCCAGTGCAGGTACTCGTGGTCCTCGATCGCGGCGAGCACGGCGTCGAGGCTGGCGTCGAGGTCGGCCTCGGCCTTCGCGACGTCGAGGAACGGCGAGACGAGCCAGACCGTGAGGACGTCGTCACGCGACTCGTGCAGGTCGGCCCGCTCGATCGACGAGCGCGAGACCATGACGGTCGCGCGCTTCGCGTTCTCGAGCTGCGTGAGCGTGTCGAGCACGCGCACCGTCGTGAGCTTCGCCTTGAGGTGCGCGACGAGGTCTTCGCGTGCGGTGCTCATCCGATCACCGGCATGCCGTCGTCGGGCCGGAGGAGGTTCTTGACCTGCCAGCCCATCGGGTAGACCCGGACCTGCGTCCCGTCGGGGCCGATCGCGTCGCCCCCGCCGGTGCGCTCGAACGTCCACTGCGCCCGCGCCTGGAGGAGCTGCGCCTCGCGGAACCGCTCGGGGACGGGCAGCGGGTTGCCGTCCTCGTCGACCGGGGGCTCCTCGTAGTCGAGGCACAGCTCGTAGGCGACCTTGAGCAGACGCGCGAGGTCTCCGGCGTCTTCGGGGCCGCCCTGGTCGGGCCAGGCGGCGGCTGCCTCAGACGGCAGCCACCACCCGATCGCGACCTCTTCGGGCGCGGGCTCGGTCACGGCGCGGGCGTGTAGGTGAGGACGCGGACGCCCTCGGCGCGCAGGATGTGCGCGGCGACGTACGCGAAGATCGCGAGCTTGATCACGCCGGGGCCGAGCACCTCGTCGAACCGGAACTGCCCAACGTTGGACTCGCCCCACAGGACGTCCTCGGGGCGGAGCAGGAGCGCGTTCGCCGCGGCCACCGACGACGCCCGGGCCATCTCGACGCCCTGCACCGACACGCCGCGGAACGACGCCTGCGAGGTGCCGGACGCGTTCTGCGGGCCGAGGTACGGGTAGCGGGCGCGGCCGTCACCGGCCTCCTCGAGCGCGATGCCGGTGTAGAACGTGCGGCCCGCGCCGATGAACTCCGCGGCCTCCTCGCGGTCGTCGAGGAAGTCGAGGAGCTGCGCCTCGAGCTCCTTGCCGTCCGCGATCACGGTTCCCGCGCCGGCGCCGTAGACGCCGACCGCGTAGGACTCGGTCTGCGTGCGGTAGTCGCGCAGCATCTCGTTCATCGCGATGCGGTCGATCGCCGGGTTGGACGAGTCGACGAGCTCGCGCGAGACCTCCCACGCGCCCGAGACGGCCTTCGGCGAGACGACCGTGTCGTCGAGCGTGAGCGTGCCGGCCGCGACGTGCGCGGTGCCCTCGACGTGGTCGCCCACGCCGGTGAACCCGCCCACCTTCGGGATGCGGAACGGGGTCGCGTCGGTGAGCGTGATGCGCCCACCGGTGAGCCGGCTGATGATCGGCCGACCGCGGTCGATCGGGCCGATCAGCATCTCGCCGCGGTAGCCCGGCGGGATCAGCTCGGGCAGGTTCGCGCGGGTCTGCGCGGCGAGCTCGACGAGCTGCGCGTTGAAGCGGGCGAGGCGCGCGGCAGCCGCCTGGTCGTGCTTGAACTGAGCGTTCCAGGCGTCTCGGACGAACGAGTACTCTCCGCCGTCGAAGTAGACCTCGGCCTCGGTCCCGACCTGCGCGTGCGCGAGCGGGTTCGGGGCGGGCGCGGCCTGCGGGGCCGGGGCGGCGGCCTCGGCCGTGGGGGCCGGCTGCGCCGGGGCGGGGACCGGCGCAGCCG
>NZ_JBHXIC010000118.1:0-4676 GCF_042723955.1 Cellulosimicrobium cellulans
GGCGCGCCCGGGGGGGGGGGGGGGGGCGGGGCGGGGGGGGGGGGGGGGGGGCCGGGGGGGGGGGGGGCGCGGGGCGGGGGGGGCCCCCGCCCTCGCACCACCGCGCGACGACGTCGTCGCGCGACGCTGCACGACATCGCACGTCCTGACGCACGGGCGACGACGCCCGCGCGCGACCCTGAGGAGGAACGATGCACCCCCGACCGACCGACGGCGTCCGTCGTCGACCCGGCGGCGCGGCCCGGCTGGCCGCCGTGGCGGCCGCCGCCGCGCTCGCCCTGACCGCCTGGGCGCCGTCCGCCGTCGCGGCCGACGCCCTGCCCGCGCCCGTCCTCGACCTCGCGTTCGACGGCGACGTCGCCGACGCGAGCCCCCTCGCGCACCCCGTGGCCCTGCGCGGCCACACCGGCTCCGCGCCGACCGGCTACTCCTACGTCGACGGTGTCGACGGGACGGGGCGGGCCCTGCGCCTGAGCGGCAACACCTACCTCGACCTCGGTTCGTCGACCGCGCTGCAGCCCGAGGACCTCACGCTGTCGTTCTGGGTGGAGCCCAGCGGGAAGCTGTCCGGCGAGCATGTGATCACGTGGAACAAGCGGGCCTACAACTCCGACGGCTGGTACCTGTCCTCGGAGTCGGACACGGTGCCGCTCGCGCTGTCGGTGGGCCCGGCGTCGGGTCAGCCCTACAAGGTGCGGGTCGCGAGCTCGGACCGCGCGGCGTTCTTCCCGGCGGACGAGTGGACGCACGTCGTCGTCACGTACGACCACGCGACGAAGGACGTCGCGTTCTACCGCAACGGCGAGCAGGTGCCGTCCACGGTCGCGAACGCCGTCGGCGGCGACGCGACGGGCGTCCTGGGCTCCGACCCGGCGCTGCCCAAGACGATCGGGTTCAACGGTCCGCAGTACAACGGCGCCTACCTCAAGGCCGCGCTCGACGACTACCGGCTGTACGACGCCGTGGCGGACCTGGGCGACGTCGTCGGGCTCTACGAGGAGAGCGGGCGCACGGTCGACCGCGACGCGATCGCCCAGGACGACGCCGACGCGCTGTCGCTGCCCGAGCGCGCGACCGTCGCGCTCGTGCTGCCGACGACAGGTTCGCGCGGCTCGACCGTGACGTGGCGGTCGTCGCACCCCGAGGTGGTCGCGACCGACGGGACCGTGGTCCGGCCGGCGATCGGGGAGGACGACGCGCACGTCACGCTCACCGCGACCGTGCGCTACCTCGACGGTGAGCCGGTGACGCGCGACCTCGAGGTCGTCGTGCCCGCCCTCGTCGACGAGACGCCGCTCGAGGACACGGCGCTGCCGTCCGTGCTGCTCTCCGACGACTTCCTCCAGAACGCCGCCGCGAAGGAGCACGAGTACCTGCTGAGCCTGGACTCCGAGACGTTCCTCTACGAGTTCTACAAGGTCGGCGGGCTCACCCCGACCACCTCCGCCGGGTACGGCGGCTGGGAGCGCAGCAACGCCGTGAACTTCCGCGGCCACGCGTTCGGGCACTACCTGTCGGCGCTCGCGATGTCGTGGTCGTCGACGCAGGACCAGGCGACGAAGGAGGCGCTGTTCACCGAGATCGAGGAGGGCGTGGGCGGGCTCGCGCGCGTGCAGGACGCGTACGCCGCCGCGCACCCCGGCTCGGCCGGGTACGTCGCCGCGTTCCGCGAGTCGATCCTCGACCAGGTGCAGGGCACCGGGACGTCGGACGAGAACGTCATCGTGCCCTGGTACAACCTGCACAAGGTGCTCGCCGGTCTGCTCGACGTCGCCGAGTACGTCGACGGCCCCGTCGGGGACCAGGCGCGCGCCGTCGCGACCGGGTTCGGGCTCTACGTCCAGGGGCGCGTGGCGACGCTCCCGAGCACGGACGTCATGCTCCGCACCGAGTACGGCGGCATGAACGAGGCGCTGTACGAGCTGTTCGACCTCACGGGCGACGTCCGGATCAAGGAGGCCGCCGAGGCGTTCGACGAGGTGACGTTCTTCCGCCAGCTCGCCGCGGGCCAGGACGTGCTCCCCGGCAAGCACGCGAACACGCAGATCCCCAAGCTGCTCGGCGCGCTCAAGCGCTACCAGGTGTTCACGCAGAACCCCGCCTACTACGACCTGCTCACGCCCGCCGAGAAGGACGAGCTGCCGATGTACCTCGCGGCGGCGGAGAACTTCTTCGACATCGTGGTGCGCGACCACACGTACGTCACCGGCGCGAACAGCCAGGCGGAGCACTTCCACGCACCCGGCTCGCTGCACGAGCGCGCCGACGAGCAGGGCACGGCGCGCAACGCCGAGACGGCCGAGACGTGCAACGAGTACAACATGCTCAAGCTCGCGCGCGGGCTCTTCACGCTGAGCAAGGACGTGCGGTACGCCGACTACTACGAGAACGCGTTCATCAACACGATCCTCGCGTCGCAGAACCCCGAGACCGGGACGACGACGTACTTCAACCCCATGGCGTCGGGCTACCACCGCGTGTACAACCTGCCGTTCACCGAGTTCTGGTGCTGCACCGGCACGGGCATGGAGAGCTTCTCCAAGCTCGGCGACTCGATCTACTTCACCGGACAGGGTTCGGTGTGGGTCAACATGTTCTTCTCCTCGACGGTCGAGCACGCGGAGCAGAACCTGCGGCTCACGCAGGAGGCGAACCTGCCGAACGAGGACACCGTGACGTTCCGGGTCGACGCGCTCGACGGCGGGGCGGTCGCCGAGGGCGCGACGCTGCGCCTGCGCGTGCCGTCGTGGATCGCGGGCGACCCCGCGATCGAGGTGAACGGCGTCGCCGTCGATCCGGTCGTGTCGCGCGGGTACGTCGTGCTCCCCGCCGCCGCGGGCGACGTCGTCCGGTACACGATGCCGATGGCGGCGTCCGTCGTCGACACCCCGGACAACCCGTACTTCGTGGCCTTCCGGTACGGTCCGGTCGTCCTCTCCGCGAACCTCGGCGAGGTCCCCGAGCCGGCGTGGCAGGGCACGGGCATCCTGGTGCGCTCCTCGACGCGCGACGCCGACGCGCAGACCACCATCACGGCGGCGAACATGGGCGCCGACGAGTGGAAGGAGCGGATCGCGGAGAACCTCGTCCGTGTCGAGGACGACGCCGATGGCCGGGTGCAGCTCGAGCTGCGGAACACCGCCGACGGCGGCGACCTCGTCTTCACGCCCCACCACACCAACTGGGACGTGACGTACGGGCTCTACCTCAACCTCGACGAGCCGGACTCGGCCGCTTCCCAGGAGCGCATCCTGCGCGCCAAGCAGGAGCTGCGCGACGCCGACCGCACCGTCGACAGCCTCACGAGCTTCGACAACAACAACTTCGAGAACGCGAAGAACCTCAAGCAGAGCGGGTCGTCGGTCGGGACGTTCTCCGGCCGTCAGTTCCGCCACGCCAACGGCACGGGCTGGTTCAGCTACGACCTCATGGTCGACCCGGCCTCGGCGTCGAACCACCTGGGCGTCACGCTCTACTCGGGTGACCAGGGTCGCGTCTTCGACGTGTACGTCAACGACGAGAAGCTGAAGACCATCACCACGGTCGCGAACGCCCCGACCAAGGACGAGCAGGGGTTCTACGTCGACACGACGCAGCTCCCGGCCAAGTACCTCGAGATCGGCGAGGGCACGCGCTGGAAGGTCGACAGCGCGGGGGAGCACGTGCTCGACGAGGACGGCGAGCGCATCCCCGTGGTCACCGTCCGCTTCCAGGCGACGGGCGGCTGGGCCGGAGGCGTGTTCGGCGTCCGGGTCGACCGCGCGGCGTCGTACGACGCGACGCCCGGGCTCGCGGCGCTCGCGTTCGACACCGGATCGCTCGCCCCTGCGTTCGACCCGGCGGTGACGGACTACACCCTCACCGTCCCCGCGGGCACGACGACCGTCATGCTCGACGCCGACCCGCACGTGCCCAGCGGCCTCGTGCGCGTCGACGGCGTGCTGGTCGACGACACGCAGGGCCGCACCGTCTCCCTCCCCGCGGACGGGAGCGCCCGGACCGTGGAGGTCGTCGGCGTCGCGCAGGACCACGAGACGGCCACGACCTACCGGGTCGAGATCGTGCCGGGCACCACGGCCGTCGTCCCGCTCGACGTCGAGGTCTCCCCGCGGTGCCTCGCGGGCAAGGTCTACGTGGCCGTGCGGGCGACGAACACGGGTGACGTGCCCGCGGACGTCACCCTCACGACACCGTTCGGGGAGAGGTCGTTCGCGGCCGTCGCCCCGGGCGCGAACGCCTACCAGTCGTTCGCGTCGCGCGCGACGTCGGTGCCCGCGGGCGCCGTGACCGTCACCGGTACGGCGGCGCTCGACGGAGTGCCCGTCACCACGGCGTACGACGTCGCCGTCGACGCCCGCACCTGCGCCTAGCACCGTAGCTCGCCGGGGGGAGCGTCAGGGCTCGCCGAGGGAGTGCCGGGGTCGTGGCCCGGGCTCCCTCGGCGAACCGGGACGCCACCCGGCGGCCGGGAGTCGATATCGGTATCGAGATCGATCCCCCAAGATCCGGCACGACCTCGACGAGGAGGAACGAGATGAGCAGACAGGTGAGGACCGCGGTCGCCGCGGCGCTGGCGGGGGGGGGGGGGGGGCGCGCCCGCCCCCCCCCCCCCCCCGGGGGGCGCGGGTGGCAAAAAAACACACGCGGGGGCCGGCACAAAACACCGCGGCGCACCC
>NZ_JBHXIC010000118.1:4686-10263 GCF_042723955.1 Cellulosimicrobium cellulans
GGCGCGCCGCGCCAACGCCGAGCTTGGGGCGGGCGAGCGCCCGCCGCGGCACCAACACCCCCCCGCGCGCGGCGCGGGCGCGGGGGGGCTCGCCCCGGCGCCCCCCCCCCACGACGTCCGCGGCGGTGGCGGACGAGTCGAACGACACACCGGGAGGAGCGAGCACGATCACCGGGCTGACCACCACCGACCGCGGTGACGGGACGTACGGCGTCCCGCTGCTGGGCAGCGACGTCCCCGACATCTCGGTCGCGCGTGTCCCCGCGGCCGAGAGCGACGAGGGACGCGACGTCTACTACATGATCAGCACCACGATGCACCTCGCCCCCGGTGCCCCGATCATGAAGTCCTACGACCTCGTGAGCTGGGAGATCGTCGGGTACGTCTACGACCGGCTCGGCGTCGGCGACGTGTCGTCGCTGCGCAACGGGAAGAACGGCTACGGCAACGGACAGTGGGCGTCGTCGCTCCGCTACCGCGACGGCACGTTCTACGTGGTGTTCAACACCAACGACCTCGGGGGGTCGTACCTCTTCCGCACGGACGACGTCGAGCACGGCGCGTGGGAGCGCACCGCGCTCGGCCGGGGGTTCCACGACCCGTCGCTGTTCTTCGACGAGGCCGACGGGGGGACGCCCTACATCTTCTACGGCTCGGGCGCGACGAGCGCCGTCCGGCTGAACGACGACCTCACCGCGATCGAGGCCGACTTCCCGAACATCTTCCGCGCCGCGGACTACGCCGGCGAGGCGTTCATCGGGGGGCTGTTCGAGGGCGCGCAGGTGCACTACATCGACGGCGAGTACTACGTCGCGATCATCACGTGGCCCAGCGGCCAGAACCGGCAGGAGGTGCTGTTCCGCTCGCCGCACCTGCTGGGTCGCTACGAGACCGCCGACGGGTCGAACCCGTACGAGGCGCGCAGCGCGCTGAACTCGGACGGCTTCGCCCAGGGCGGGCTGGTCGAGGTGCCGGACGGCGCGGGCGGCTACGAGTGGTGGGGGATGTTCTTCCGCGACACCTACCCCCTCGGCCGCATCCCCGCGCTCATCCCCGCGACGTGGGAGGACGGCTGGCCGACGTTCGGCGACGACGGCGTCGTCCGCGTCGGCGACACGTTCGCCAAGCCGATCCTGCTCGACGAGGCGACCGAGCGCCGGGAGCGGCTGAAGAGCATCGTCGCCTCCGACGACTTCGCGAACGACGCCGAGCACCGCGCCTTCAGCGACACCGTCTGGGAGGTCCCCGACGCGCCCACGTACGACGAGTCCCTGCTCGGTGTCGAGCTCGTCGCCAACCCCGGGTTCGAGGACGCCGGGACCGCGCCGTGGGCCGCGCAGTTCGAGGCGACGCTGTCGCGCGAGACGAGCGGCGCCGCATCGGGCACGGGCGCGCTGCGCGTCGCGGACCGCACGCTCAACGGCTCGGGCCCGAACCAGCAGCTCGGCGGGAAGGTCCAGGCCGGCGTGACCTACGAGGTCTCGGCCCGGGTCCGCTACGCCACCGGGCCGGCGCAGGTCCGCTTCAACCTCGTCGGCGACTGGGGCGCGGGCGTCACCACGCTCGCGTGGGCGAACGCCACGCCGGGGGAGTGGACGACCGTGCGGGGCACCTACACCGTCCCGCAGGACGCCGACGTCCGGACCTTCAAGCTCGCGGTCGAGACCCCGTGGGGCAACCCGCAGCCGCCGTCGTCGAGCGTCGAGTACCTGCTCGACGACGTCTCCGTGGTCGGCCGCGCGCCGGACCTCGAGACGCCCACGCTCGAGGAGGTGTCGTACAACGGCTCGGACCTCGACCTCGCCTGGCAGTGGAACCACGCGCCGGACAACCGGTACTGGTCGCTCACGGAGCGCGACGGCTGGCTGCGCCTGACCAACGGGCACGTCGTGACCGGCGAGGCGGAGTACACCAAGGCGCCCGGGCGCGACCTCACCTACCTGGAGGAGGCGCGCAACACGCTCGGCCAGCGCACGTTCGGGCCGACGGCCTCCGCGGAGACCCGCCTCGACGTGTCCGGGATGCTCGACGGCGACGTCGCCGGCCTCGCCGTCTACGGCCGCAGCTTCGCGTACGCGGGTGTCCAGCAGGTCGACGGCGAGCGCACGCTCGGCCTCGTCACGCGGCTCCAGCCGTTCACGGACACGATCGACCGCGAGGCGGTCGAGTCGTTCGTCCCCGGGTCGCAGGTCGCGCTGGGCGAGCGCACGGACGTGCACCTCAAGGCGGACGCCGACTTCGCCTCGCCGAACGGCCAGCTCTGGGTGCAGTACTCGTACAGCCTCGACGGGCGCACGTGGGAGCCGCTCGGGCCGCGCCAGGGGCCGCTCGTCATGGACTGGAGCCTGTCCCACTTCATGGGCTACCGGTTCGGCCTCTTCTCCTACGCGAAGGAGCAGACCGGCGGGCACGTCGACTTCGACCACTTCCTCCTGAGCGACGTGCTCGACGCCGACGGCGGCGCCGACCGGACGGCGCTCGACGCCGTCGTCGCCGAGGCGGAGGGGCTCGACCCGGCGGGCTGGACGCCGGGCTCGTGGGCCGCCGTCGAGCAGGCTCTCGCCTGGGCGCGGTCGACGACCGCGCCGTCGACGCAGAACCAGGCCGACGCCCCCGCGCGGGCGCTCGCCCTCGCCGTCGCGTCGCTGGAGCCGACGACGTCCCCGGACGTCGCGTTCGCGGCGGAGGCGACCCTGCGTGCGATCGCCGGAAGGGACTACGTCGCCGTGCGCGTGGTGAACGAGGAGGACGTCCCGGTGGACGTCGTCGTGAGCACCCCGTACGGCAGCCGGACGTTTGCCGGCGTGCAGCCTGGCGCGAACGCGTACCAGGCGTTCGCGAGCCGGCTCGCGGAGGCCCCGGCCGGCGAGGTCACCGTCACCGTCACGCGCTCGACCGACGCGGTGACGACGACCCGCGCGGTGCCGTTCGGCCGCTGACCCCGCCCGACCCGGCGGGCCGCCCCGGCCGCCCGCCGGGTCGGCGCGAGAGGAGGGAGGACGCAGGGCGACGGCGGAGGGTCCGCCGTCGGGCACGACCGTCCGCGCGAGACGCGCGGACGCGCAGGACACCCACATCGATCGAGGAGGATCCATGGACACGCACCACCGCAGACGACGTCGCCTGCGCGGCGCCGTCGCCGGGGCCGCGCTCGCGACGCTGCTCTCCGCGTCGCTCGCCGCGCTGCCGTCGTACGCCGCGGACGAGGAGCTGGTCGTCAACGGCGGCTTCGAGGACGGCACGACCGGCTGGTTCGTCAACAACGGCAACGCGACCGACCAGGCCGTGCTGTCGACCACCGACCAGGCGTTCGCGGGCGAGGCCGCGGCCCTGACCACCGAGCGCGCGACGACCGGCTCCGGTCCGATGCAGGACCTCAGCGGCAAGGTCCGCGCGGGCGAGACGTACGAGCTCACCGCGAAGATCCGGTACGACGCCGCCGCGGCCCCGGCCACCAAGCAGTTCTTCGCCACGATGCACTACGGCGGCGGGACGTACACGAACCTGGTGAGCGTCACCGCGACCAAGGGCCAGTGGGCCACGTTCGACGGCCGGTTCACGATCCCGGCCGACCAGAACGTCGGCACCGCGCGGCTGTTCTTCGAGACGCCGTGGACGAGCAACCCGTCCGCCGACCCGGCGACGCACCTCATGGACTTCGTGCTCGACGACGTCTCCGTCGTCGGCGCGGCCCCGCCCGGGCCGCCCTCGAAGACGATCGAGGTGCTCGGCAAGCTCCCCGGCGAGCACAACCCGCTCATCTCCCACAAGTTCGGGGCCGACGGGTTCGGGTTCGTCGAGGACGGGCGCGTGTACATGTACATGACGAACGACACCCAGGGCTACGCGCCCGACCCGGTGACGGGCGTCTCGCCGCAGATCAACTACGGCAGCATCAACCAGATCACGCTCATCTCGTCCGAGGACCTCGTGAACTGGACGGACCACGGCGAGATCCAGGTCGCGGGGCCGCAGGGCGTCGCGCCCTTCACGAACAACTCGTGGGCGCCGGGCATGGCGAAGAAGACAGTCGACGGCGTCGACAAGTACTTCCTCTACTACGCCAACGGCGGCGGGTCGTCGAACGTCATCACGGGCGCCTCGCCGCTCGGGCCGTGGACGAGCGAGCGCGACAGCACGCTCATCGACGGGCGCACCCCGGGCGCCGAGGCCGTGGCCTGGAAGTTCGACCCGGCGCCGCTCGTCACCGACGACGGCGCGTACCTCTACTTCGGCGGCGGCCCGGCGTCGACGTCGATGCCCGCGGCGGAGCGGTTCAACAACCCGAAGAACATCCGCGTCATCGAGCTCGGCGACGACATGGTCTCGACGCGGGGCACGGCGGCCGTCGTGGACGCGCCCGTGGCGTTCGAGGCGGCGCAGGTCTTCGAGCGCGACGGGAAGTACTACCTGTCGTACTCGTCGCACTTCGGCGGCAACGACTTCGGCGGCAACCAGGCCACGCTCCCCGGGTACCCGGGCGGCGGGCAGATCGGCTACATGATCTCCGACGACCCGATGTCGTTCCCCAAGGAGACGTACGCCGGCGTGATGTTCCCGAACCAGTCGCAGTTCTTCGGCGCGGGCACGGGCGGCAACAACCACCAGTCGGTGTTCGAGCTGGACGGCAAGTACTACTTCACGTACCACGCGCCGACGCTCAACAAGCGCATCAACGGCAGCACCACGCAGGGCTACCGCAGCCCGCACATCCAGGAGCTGACGTTCAACGCGGACGGGACGGTCCAGCAGGTGGTCGGCGACTACGCGGGCGTGGACCAGGTCAAGGACCTCGACCCGTTCCAGGTGCTCGAGGCGGAGACGTTCGCGTGGCAGCAGGGCCTCACCACCGCGAAGGTCGACGGCGGCTCGGCGCAGTTCGGCGCGCAGGCGCCGAACCTCGTCGTCCGCGACGTCGACGCCGGCGACTGGTCGGCGCTGTCCTCGGTCGACTTCGGCGACGGTGCCGCGAGCGTCACGGCGCGCGTCAAGCCGCTCGTCGAGGGCGTCACGGTCGAGGTGCGCCTCGACGACCGCGAGGGTGCCGTCGTCGGCACGCTCGACCTCGACACCCCCGTGGGCGAGTGGGCGGACGTGAGCGCCGCCCTCGAGGGCGTGAGCGGTGTCCACGACGTGTACTTCACGTTCGCCGGACCCGCGGGCGTCGACCTCGTCGAGGTGGACACGTGGGAGTTCGCGGCCGACGCCGCCGGCCCGGCCGTCGAGCTCGACGTGACCGCGTCCGCACGCTGCCTCGCGGGCAAGGCCTACGTGGCGGTGCGCGCGACGAACCTCGCCGACGTCCCGGCGGACGTCGCGCTCGTCACGCCGTTCGGCACGCGCTTCGTGCGCGACGTCGCGCCGGGGGCGAACGCGTACCAGTCGTTCGCCACGCGGTCCGCGTCGCTCGCGGCCGGGGTCGCGACCGCCACGGGCACGGCGGTGCTCGACGGCGCGGCGGTCGAGACCGCGCACGAGGCCGCCTACGGCGACCTCTCCTGCGGCTGACGCCGGAGGACCTGCACGACCGAGGGGGGGCGGGGGGCCCGCCGCGGGGGGGGGGGCGGGGGGCGGGGC
>NZ_JBHXIC010000119.1:0-6647 GCF_042723955.1 Cellulosimicrobium cellulans
GCCCGCGGGGGCCCGCCGCCCCCCCCCCCGCCGCCCCCCCGGCCCGGCTCGTGCCCCGAGCCCCGACACCCCGAGGTGCACCATGACCGGTAGGACACCCGGCGGCGACGCCGCCGGCGCACCGGGAGACGACCCGGTCCCCGACCGCATCCACGCCCGACCCGTCCCGCGGCCCGGCAGGTGGATCTCCGCCGTCGTGCTGCTGGTCCTCGCCGCGATGGCCGCGAACGCCCTGCTGACGAACGAGAAGTTCCGCTGGGACGTCGTCTGGCTCTACTTCCGCGACGTGACGGTCGTGCGCGGCGTGGGCTGGACGCTCGTGCTGACGTTCTGCTCGATGGCGATCGCGATCGTGCTCGCCGTGCTGCTCGCGATCATGCGACGGTCGGACAACCCCGTCATGAAGTCGGTGAGCTGGGGCTACATCTGGTTCTTCCGCGGCACCCCGATCTACACCCAGCTCGTGTTCTGGGGCCTCGTGTCGGTGCTCTACCCGCGCCTGAGCCTCGGCATCCCGTTCGGGCCGGAGTTCTTCGAGTTCCGCACGGCGGACCTGTTCACGGCGTTCGTGTGCGCGCTCATCGGGCTCTCGCTCAACGAGGCGGCATACCTCGCGGAGATCGTGCGCGCCGGTCTCGGGTCCGTCGACCCGGGCCAGACCGAGGCGGCCAAGGCCCTCGGCATGAAGGACGGCAAGATCCTCCGGCGCATCGTGCTGCCGCAGGCGATGCGCGTCATCGTGCCCCCGACGGGCAACGAGACCATCTCCCTGCTCAAGACGACGTCCCTCGTGCTCGCGGTGCCGTTCACGCTCGACCTCCAGTACTCGACGAACGCCATCGGCAACCGGATCTTCCTGCCGATCCCGCTGCTCATGGTCGCGGCGATCTGGTACCTGCTCATCACGAGCGTCCTCATGGTCGGCCAGCACTACATCGAGCGGTACTACGGCCGCGGGTTCGGCACGCAGACGGCGGCCCGACGCCGCGGGCGCGGGCCGGGAGGCAAGGGCGGCGGCCGCCAGAAGCCCAGCAAGCAGGACCTCATCGCCGCGTCCGGCACGACCAAGGACGACCCCTTCCTGGAGGTGACCCCGTGAGCGGGACGCACGACGCAGCATCCTCGGCGGTCGACCGCGCGACGACCACCACGGACGCCACGCCGATGGTGCAGGTCGAGGGCCTGCACAAGATGTTCGGCGACCTGCACGTGCTCAAGGGCGTGGACCTCGAGGTCCCGCGCGGCTCGGTGTGCGTCGTCCTGGGCCCGTCCGGGTCCGGCAAGTCGACGCTCCTGCGCTGCGTCAACGAGCTCGAGGAGATCACCGGGGGGCGCATCCGCGTCGACGGCGAGCTCATGGGCTACCGCGAGGTGACCAAGGACGGGCGCACCCGCCTGCACCGCCTGCACCCCAAGGTCGTCGCGCGCCAGCGCTCGCGGATCGGCATGGTGTTCCAGCGCTTCAACCTGTTCCCGCACATGACGGCGCTCGAGAACGTCGCGGAGGCGCCGGTGCAGGTGCAGGGGCTCGCCAAGTCGGCCGCGCGTGCCCGGGCCACGGAGCTCCTGGAGCGCGTCGGCCTCGCCGACCGCGCCGACCACTACCCGGCGCAGCTCTCCGGCGGGCAGCAGCAGCGCGTGGCGATCGCGCGGGCGCTCGCGATGGAGCCCGAGCTCATGCTGTTCGACGAGCCGACGTCGGCGCTCGACCCCGAGCTCGTCGGCGAGGTGCTCGCCGTCATGCGCGACCTCGCGCGGTCCGGCATGACGATGATGGTCGTGACGCACGAGATCGGGTTCGCGCGCGAGGTCGCGGACGCCGTCGTCTTCATGGACGAGGGCGTCATCGTCGAGCAGGGCACGCCCGAGCAGGTGCTGGGAGACCCGCAGCACGAGCGGACGCGGTCGTTCCTCGCGCACGTGCTGTAGGGAGGGCGCCCCTCAGCCCGCGCGACGGCGGCGCGGCAGGGCGGGGGCGTCGTGCGACGCGAGGAGGCGGGGCGAGAGCCCGGTGGGGCGAGCGACGGTGACCATCTCTCCGCTGAGCGCCCGGCCCAGGTGCACGAGCGGCAGCATGTTCTCGTGCTCGACCACGAGCGCGTCGTAGATCGGGGTCTCGCTGTCCGGGGCGTGGGAGCGGGTGTGGGAGGGAGATCGCGTCAGCACGCCTCCCACCTTCCGTGAGGGACGTGCGTTCCGCGACCGGAAGCGGTGACGTGTCCGTGAGGAAGTCGTGCGTGTTCCTCCGTCGCGCCACCCATCGGGGGCCGCCGGACACCCGTGCTCCTGGTCGCAGCACCCGGCATCGGCGCCTCCACCACCCGGACGACACCGCTCGGGGCCGTGGTCCCTCGCCCGGCACCGACCGTGGAACTCGTCAGTGACGAGAGAGACGGAGGTGACGGAGATGTACCAGGGAACCCTGGCCCAGACCGGTGGAGTGCTCGCGACGACGGGCGCCCTCACCGCCTACTACGCCGTCGGGGCGTGGACGCTCGTCGTGGCGGGCCTCGCGCTGGTCACGACGGTGCGGGTCCTCGCGCACCGTCGGGCCACCCGATGAACGAGACGCTCCGAGCGCGGGTGACCGTGGTCGTGCCCGCGCACGACGAGGAGGCGGCGCTGCCGAGGACGCTCACGTCGGTGGCCTCGCAGACGCTCCGCCCGGAACGCGTGCTGGTCGTCTCGGACAACAGCACGGACCGGACGACAGAGGTCGCCCGGTCGCTCGGTGCGGACACGATGGAGACGGTGGACAACACCGCCCGCAAGGCGGGGGCGCTCGACCAGGCGCTGCGCGCCGTGGACACACCGCTCGTCCTGGTGCTGGACGCCGACACGACCATCGCACCGACGTTCGTCGAGGAAGGGGTCCGCCTCCTCGAGGCGGACCCCGGCCTCGGGGCGGTCGGCGGGGTGTTCCAGGGCGAGGACCCGCGGGGACTGCTCCAGTGGTGCCAGGCGAACGAGTACCGCCGCTACGCCGAGCAGATCGACGTGACGGGCAGGACCGCGGTCCTCACGGGGACCGCCGCCCTCCTCCGGACCGACGCGCTGCGTGCCGTCGCCGACGCTCGGGGCAACCGGCTCCCCGGCAGGCAGGGCGACGTGTACGACCGCGGGGCGATCACCGAGGACAGCGAGCTGACGCTCGCGCTGCGGACCCTGGGATACCGGCTCGCGTCGCCGGTCACCATGACGTGCACGACCGAGCTCATGCCCACGTGGGGCGACCTGCACCGCCAGCGCGTGCGCTGGTACAAGGGGATGCTCGACAACCTGCGCGCCTACGGGCTCTCGCGCGTCACGGTGCGATACCACGCGCAGCAGCTCATGCTCCTGGTCGGAGCGACGATGCTGGCGACGCTCCTCGTGCTCACGGCGGCGTCGGTCGCGCTCGGGACGTTCCACGTCGTCCCAGGCTGGCTCGCGCTCGGTGGCGTCTTCGTCGCCGAGCGGGTCACCACGGCATGGCGAAACGGTCCCCGGGGCAGGCTCCTGGCCGCCTCCGTGTTCCCCGAGCTCGGGTACGACGTCGCGCTCCAGGCCGCGCTCGCGCACGCCCTCGTGCTGGCGGTCACCCGCCGTGACGCCGCGTGGAACCACGTGGCCCACCCGCCGGCCACCGTGGCCTGACGGCGCCGCGGCGAGGTCGGAGCCCGATCACCGCCCGTCGCGCGCGAGCGCCGCGCCCAGGTCGTGCCGACCGCCCACCCCGAGCTTGCGGTAGATGCGGTTGAGGTGGTTCTCGACCGTGCTCACGCTGAGGTGCAGCCGCTCGGCGACCTGGTGGTTGCTCAGCCCGGCGTCCACGAGGCGGGCCACCTCGCGTTCGCGCGAGCTCAGCGTGGGCGCGCTCGTCGGGTCGACGAGCCGGACGAGACCCTCGTCGACCGCGACCCGGCGGACCGCGTCGACGACCGCGGCCGCGCGGTCCGCCCGCCCCGCCGTGCGCCAGCGTCGGACCGCGTGGGCGAGCGCCCGCCCCCCGAGCAGGGGGAAGCCCGCGGCGAGCACGTCGCGACCGTAGCGTTCGGTGGCCTCGGGGTCGGGGTCGCAGACCGCACGCGGGTAGCCCGCCCAGTGCGAGCCGGACTCCCACTGCAGCGAGGAGGCGGCCCGCGCGACCACCTCTCCACGAGCGGGGTCGGGGACGGCGTCCACGGCGAGGCACCCGAGGACGGTGGCGGACAGCAGGAACCCGCGCGACCGGGCGTCCTCGAAGGCGGCCCACAGGACGTCCGCCTCGCGGTGGGCGTCGCCGTCGGCGCGGGCACGGACGACGTCGAGGAGCCAGCGCGCGGACGTCAGGGGCAGCGGCCCCCCGGGGTGCCCGAGGGCGTCGGCCTGCTCGGCCAGGAGACGAGCCCGCTGCGGTCGGCCCTCCGCGAGCGCGACCCACGCCCCGAGCGCCATCGTGCCCGCAGCGAAGTGCGCCTGCCGGGGCGGGAAGACCCCGATGGGCAGCACGGTCGCGAGCGTCTCGCGGAGGTCGGCGAACCGACCCAGGGAGACGAGCGAGAACGACACCACGTAGGCGTGGGACCAGACGTCCGCCACCTGCCGGCCGGCGAGCGACTCGTCGAGGTGGCGGGCCGACCAGCTCAGCGACTCCGTGAAGTCGCCCTGGAACAGCAGGACGAGACCGCGCAAGGAGCTCTTCGCCTGCTGCGTCGACTCGTCGCCGGACGTCACGGCGTCGAGAGACCGCGACGCGTCGCGGGGGCGACCGGCGACCAGTGCGGCGGAGGCGGAGACGATCTCGCGCAGGTCGTGGGCGTACCCGTGGTCGGGCGGATCGACGGTCGGTGCCGGTGGGACGCGGTCCAGCAGGAGGACGGCGTCGCGGTCGAAGCTCTCCAGGATCGACTCGGCGGTCACGTCCCCCCGCACCGCTGCCCGGTCGAGGAGCCGCCGGGCCCGCGGGAGGTCCCTCTCGACGAGAGCGGCGTACGTCGCCTGCCAGGCGAGCAGGAGCGCGCGCTCCGTCGGGTCCTCGGGTGGCTCCGTCGCGCGCGCGACGACCTCCACGGACGCCGGGTCCGCCCGCGCCATGACGAGGGACCGCAGGTACGGGACGGCGTTGGCCGCGGTGGGCGCCGTCCGCCACTCGTCACCTCGCACGAGCACCTGGCGGGCGATCTCGTCGGACAGGTGGCGGTTGAGGACGGCGATCCGCTCGCGTGCGTCAGGGGCCGGTGGGCCGGGGAGGGGCTGGGGCACAGGTCGGCCGGCAGGGCCGTCGCGCTCCGGGACCTCGGCGCGCTCGCCTCGCGAGCCCGTCACCGGGACCCCCGTGCGCCTCTCGAGGGCCGCTTCGATCGAGGCCGACACCCGGAGCTGGGTCGTCCCGGTCCTGGCGTGCCGGAACATCTCGCCGACCAGCGGGGGATACACCCCGACGAGGGTCTGGTAGTGCTGGGAGAGCGAGCGCAGGAGCCCGCGGGACTCCAGCGACTCGAGCACGTGCTGCGGGACGAGCCGCGTCGCCGTCGCCGCGCCCACCGCGCCGGTGAGCGAGAGCATGTGGAGGGCGTCCACCTCCTGCGCGTCCAGCCCGACGAGCAGCCGGCTCGTCGGTGCCACGAGGTCGGGTGTCCACAGGTCGCGACCGGCGCGCCAGACCCCGTCGCGTCGGTCGATGGCGCCGAGCCGCCTCCCGCCGCGGGCGATCGCCACGACGAGCCCCGGGAGGCCGCCCGACTTCGCGTAGACGCGCCCCACCACGTGCGGGTCGACGCGGCCCCGGAGGGTGTCCTGGAGCAGCTCGACGACCTCCCCGTACACGAGCGCGGGCACGTCGAGCCTGACGGACGGCGACAGCGTCGCCGTGAGCGAGCCGTCGCGCAGCGGACCCGCGCTGCGCCCCTCGGTCAGCACGACAGGGAAGCGGCGCGTCGTCCAGGTGCTCGCGAGGACGCCCACGGTGGCGTCGTCGAGAAGGTCGGCGTCGTCGACGCCGAGGACGAACGGCTCGTGGACGCGGTGACCGAGCGCGGTCACGAACGCGGCGACGGGAGTCGCGGCGCGGGGGCGTTCCTGTGCGGCGACCGGCCCCAGGGGTCCGACCGCGAGCGCCTCGAGCGGACGGTCGTGCAGAGCCGCGACGCCCCGCAGACGCACGGTCGTCCATCCGGAGTCCTCGAAGCGGTCGAGCGCCCGGGTGAGGACGGTGGAGCGGCCGGAGTGGGGCATGCCCTCGACGACCACGCTCGACCCGCCGCGGACGAGTCCTTCGACCTGGTCCACGAGATCACGGTGCAACCCCTGCACTGCCGCCACCTGGCCAGGCTACGGACCGACGGTCGTGGACGCCCGGTGGCGCGACGCGGTGGGCCGCGGTTCACTGCATCCTGACGCGAGCCGGCCGCCGCGTCCCGATCGCACCGGAGGACCGCATGAGCCTCGCCCCGATCGTCCACGAGCTCCGCCTCGCGTGCCCCGTCGAGGTCGCCTTCGACACGTACGTCGACCGGATCGCGGAGTGGTGGCCCCCCGGGTACACCGATGACGCCGGGTCGTGGGGCGGGGGGGGGGGGGGGCCCCGGGGGGGGGGGGGGCGGGGGGCGCCCCGCCGCCCCGCGGGGGGGGGGGGGGGGCGCCGTGGCGCGCTGGGTGCGGGCGCCCACCACACCCCCCCCGTCACC
>NZ_JBHXIC010000119.1:6657-10172 GCF_042723955.1 Cellulosimicrobium cellulans
CCCCACTGACCCACTCGTCGCGGTGTTGAGCGGTGGCGGGCCCCGCCGGGTTACCCGGGGCCCGGGGGTGCGAGCGGCGGGCCGCCGCGCCCCCCCCCTCGTCGGGGGTCGCGTGCTCGCGTCCCACGGCGCCGACGAGCGGGTGTGGGGGCGCGTGACGCTCTGGGAACGGGCGACCCACCTCGCCCACACGTTCACCCCGGGGCAGCCGCCCGGCCGGGCGTCGCTCGTCCGGGTCGACCTGCGGCCGAGCGCCACCGGGACCGCCGTGCGGTTCGAGCACGGCGGGTGGGCGCCCGGCAGCGAGCGCGTGCGGTCGCGCTTCACCGGGTGGCCACGCATCCTCAGCCGCTACGCGCACCTCGCCGAGCACCCCGACCCGGAGAAGTGACGTCCGGGCTCGCGGGGGGGTCGCTGCGGTCTCACCAGCCCCAGTCGCCCCAGTCCCAGCTGCCGTCGTCGGCGTTCCCGCCGTTGCCGTTGCCGTTGCCGTTGTTCCCGTTGCCGTCGTTCCCCGGGCCGGGCTGGTTCTGCTGGTCGCGCTCGTCCTGCTGCTTCTGCCGGTCGTCGAGCTCCTGCGACCGCTTGGCGGCGTCCTCCTCGGCCTTCGTGATCGCCGCCTCGCGCTCGGTGAGCTGCGTCGTCGCCGCGTCGAGCTCGGCGCGCTGGGCCTCCAGGTCGGCCCGCTCCGACTCGAGCTGCTCGCGCTCGGCCGCGACCTCGCTCTGCACGCGCTGCGCCTCGGCCTTCTCGCGCTGCGCCTCCCCCTGCGCGGAGAGCGTCAGGCCGATGCCGACGAGCAGTCCGAGAGCGACGCCCGCGAGCCCGACGGCGGTCGGGACGAGCCACCGGCGGCCGCGGTCGGGGGCGGCGTCCTCGTCGTCGTCGGCGGCGGGGAGCGCGAGCGGTCCGACGCCTCCGGAGGCGCGCGCCGGGACCGCCGTCGCGCGCGGCGGCGCCGCGGCCGGGCCGGCGGGCGTCGGACCGACGGGGACCACGCCGGACCGCGCGGCTCCGGCCGAGACCGACGGGGCCGTGCCCGCGACCGCGGGGCGCGCGGCCGGGTCGTCCAGCAGCGCGCCGAGCGCGGGGAGGATCATCGTCGAGCCGGCGACCGGGTGGTCGTCGACGGCGCCCGTCGCGACCGGGGCGAGCGTCGCCACGTGCGTCGCGTCGACCCCCGGACCCGTGGGGGGTGCACCGACCACCGGGGCCGCGCCGGCCACCGAGGCCGCTCCGACCGCCGGGGTCGCTCCCGACGAGCGCGCGCGCAGCGACCGGCGCGTCGGCGTCCCGGACCCGGAGGGCAGGGGCTCGGTCGTGCGGAGGACCGGCGCGTCCGGGAGGGGCACGGGGACCGGGGACCCCGAGGTCGCGGCGTCCTCCCAGAACACCCAGCCCGGGGGCGGGGCCGGCCAGGACGGGTCCGGGTGCCAGTCGGTCGTGGGGGTGAAGCCCTCGGGGACGGGCCACCCCGGGGGCGGCACGAACCGCACGGCCATGGGGTCCTCCTTCGGTAGCGTCCGGCGCACGGTCGACGGGGACGCAGGGTCTCGACGGGGCTCCGGGTTCGACGGGAACAGTAGGGGAGTCGTGGCCACCGGCACGAATCGGATCCGCGACGTGGGTGGCCGCTGGTAGAACGGACACAGACCGGCGGGGCGGCCCAGCTCCCGCCCCGGCGGCGATCGTCCCCGACCCGGAGGTGTGCGTGTTCCTCGTTGACGAGCCGGCGCTGCGGACCGTCGCGGCCGAACCCGGCCGGACCGTCACGGGCGGCGCGCCCGCGCGCGAACGCGTCCTCGTGCACTCGGCGAGCGACCTCGTCGTCGCCGCCGAGTGCGAGTACCGGCTCCTGTGCCGGCTCGACGAGCAGCTCGGCCGTGCCCCGCGTCCCGACGCCGGGGACGACGCCATGCTCGCGCGCACCGCCGCGCTCGGCGCGCGGCACGAGCGCGAGGTCCTCGCGCGCTACGAGGCCGAGCACGGCGCGTTCGACCCGGCGACGGGACGCGGCGTCGTACGCCTCGAGCCGCCGCGCGGGATCTCCTGGGACGAGCTCGTGGCCGCGCAGGCGAGCACGCTCGCCGCGCTCGAGGCCGGCGCCGACGTCGTGCACCAGGCGGCGTTCTTCGACGGCTCCTTCCACGGGCGCGCCGACTTCCTCGTCCGGACCGGCACCGACGACACGGGGGCGGCCCGCTACGCCGTCGTGGATACCAAGCTCGCGCGGCGCGCCAAGGTCCCCGCGCTGCTCCAGCTCGCCGCGTACGGCGACCAGCTCCAGGCCGCGGGCGTGCCCGTCGACCCCGACGTCTCGCTCGTGCTCGGCACGCGTGAGCGCACGTCGCACCGCCTCGCCGACCTCCTGCCCGTGTTCCGGGACCGCCGCGACCGGCTCGTGCGGCTCACGGCCGAGCACGTCGCGCGCGACGGCCGCGCCCCCTGGGACGACCCCGCCGTGCGGGCGTGCGGGCGCTGCGACGACTGCCGGGCGCAGATCGACGCGCACCGCGACGTGCTCCTCGTCGGCGGGGTGTACGAGTCGCAGCGCGCACGGCTGCACGCGGCGGGGATCCGCACGATCGACGAGCTCGCGGCCGCGACCGACGAGACGCCGGTCCCCGACGGCATGAGCCGGTCCGCGTTCGCGAAGGTCCGACGCCAGGCCGCGCTCCAGCTCGGCACGGGCCCGTCCGACGGCACGGTCGTGTGGGCCGACGCGTCGGGGCCGCACGAGCTCTCGTGGCGCATCGACGACCCGACGCCCGTGCTCGCGCTGCCTGCTCCGAGCCCCGGCGACGTCTTCTTCGACTTCGAGGGGGACCCGCTGTGGACGGACGCGGGCGGCACGAGCTGGGGCCTCGACTACCTGTTCGGCTGGGTCGAGCGCCCGGCCGCGCCCGAGGAACGCCCGCCCTTCCACGCGCTCTGGGCGCACGACCTCGCGGCGGAGCGCGACGCCCTCGTCGCGTTCGTCGACCACGTCAACGCGCGCCGCCGCACGTACCCGGACCTGCACGTCTACCACTACGCCGACTACGAGCGCGCGCACCTGCTCGCCATCGCCGCGCGGCACGGCGTGTACGAGGAGGAGGTCGACGACCTCCTGCGCGACGGCGTCCTCGTCGACCTCTACGCCGTCGTGCGCCAGGCGCTGCACGTCTCCGACAAGTCCCGGTCGATCAAGAAGCTCGAGCCGCTCTACATGGGCGACGAGCTGCGCACCGGCGACGTGACCACCGCCGCCGCGTCCGTCGTCGCGTACGCGGAGTACACCGCGCTGCGCGAGGCCGGCCGCGACGACGAGGCGGACGAGCTGCTCCGCGGGATCGCGGACTACAACCGGTACGACTGCGTGTCGACGCTGCGGCTGGGGGAGTGGTTGCGGCGTGCGGTCGCTGCTCGTGACGACGCGATGGTCGGCCTGGGTGCGGGGTCGGGGGAGACGCGCGCCGTCTACCAGTCTCTTATAAACAACAGACCCCGCCCACGAAATATTAGGTTTATAAAAC
>NZ_JBHXIC010000120.1:0-10169 GCF_042723955.1 Cellulosimicrobium cellulans
CGTCTACCATCCGCATCCTCGTCCCTCGGATGCTCCCGCCAGGCCCGCCACGACGGCGCGCGTCTCCCCCGACCCCGCTGCGTCCGTCGCCTCTCCCTGGGGCCAGTCCGCGGCTGACAGCCATGGGGAGGCTTCGGCGGAAGGGGGCGTGCGGGAGCGGTCGTCCGCGGTGGTGCTGGAGGAGGAGATCCGGCAGGTCGTGGGGGAGGACCGGGCCCGGCGTGGCGCCGACGAGCGGGCGCTCGCGCTGTACGGCGCGGCCGCCGGGTACTTCCGGCGCGAGGCGAAGCCGTTCTGGCACGAGCACTACTCGCGGCTCTCGCTCCCGGTGGACGAGTGGCTGGGGCGTCGCAACGCGTTCCTCGTCGAGCAGGCCGAGGTCGTCTCGGGCTGGGCGGTCGAGCCAGGGCGCCGGACGTGGTCGCGCCGCCTCGAGCTCGTGGGCCGGCTCCCGGAGGGCAGCGACCTGCGCGTCGGCGTGGCGCCGTACGCCCTCTACGACCCGCCGCTGCCGCCGTGCGTCAAGACCGCGGCCGACGGGGTGCGCGGCTGGCTCACGGGTGCGTCGGTCGTCGACGCGCGGCGCCGCGCGACGCCCGCGGGCGAGCGCGACGTGCTCGTCGTGCGCGAGCAGCTTCCGACCGGTGCCGAGCCGTTCGACGCGACCCCCGTCGCGCTCACCCCGTCGCCCGGCCCGAGCGCGAAGCCGCTCGAGGCTGCGGCGGAGGCCGCCGCGCGGACCGCGCTCTGGACGTGGCAGACGACGGGCGCGCTGCCGCTCGACGCCGCGACCGACGTGCTCCTGCGGCGGCACCCACGGCTCGTGCCGACGCCCGCCGCAGGCTCGGGCGGCCTCCACGTGCCGGAGGGTGGCGACGGCGCGCGCCTCTCGGAGGGCGCCGACGGAGCGGCAGGGCCTGGGCTCCCGCCCGTCGCGGACGGCGACGTCGTCGCGGCGGTCACGGCCGCCGTCGAACGGCTCGACGACTCGTACCTCGCGGTCCAGGGGCCGCCCGGGACGGGCAAGACGTACGTCGGGTCGCGCGTCGTCGCGCGGCTCGTCGCACAGGGCTGGCGGGTCGGCGTCGTCGCGCAGTCGCACGCCGTCGTCGAGAACATGCTGCGGGCGGTCGTGCTCGGGGCGGGCGTCCCCCGCGAGGTCGTGGCGAAGAAGATCGCGGCGGACGGGCCGTCGGCGCGCGCCGTGTACGACGAGCTCGACGGCGCCCACCTCGCGGCGTTCGCGACGCAGCCGGGACCGCGCGTCGTCGGCGGGACCGCCTGGGACTTCGCGGCCGACCGGCTCCCGGCCGGAACGCTCGACCTGCTCGTCGTCGACGAGGCCGGTCAGCTCTCGCTCGCGACCACGGTCGCCGTGTCGCGCGCCGCGCGCCGGCTCCTCCTGCTCGGGGACCCGCAGCAGCTCCCGCAGGTGAGCCAGGGCCGGCACCCGGAGCCCGTCGACCGGTCCGCGCTCGGCTGGCTGGCCGACGGCCACGGCGTGCTGCCCCCGGGGCGCGGCTACTTCCTGCCGACGACCTGGCGCATGCACCCGCGCCTCGCGCAGGCCGTCTCGACCCTCGCGTACGAGGACCGTCTCCATGCGCACCCGTGCACGGCGGAGCGCGAGCTCGACGGCGTCCCGCCTGGGGTCGAGCAGGCGCTCGTGGAGCACGCGGGGAACTCGGTGCGGTCGCCCGAGGAGGCGGCGGAGGTCGTCCGCCAGGTCGAGCGGGTCCTCGGGCGGACGTGGACGACGACGGTCGACGGGGTCGAGGGGCGGCGACCGCTCGGGCAGGGCGACGTCCTGGTCGTCGCCGCGTACAACGCGCAGGTGTGGGCCGTGCGCGCGGCGCTCGAGGCGGCGGGGTACCCGGACGTCCAGGTGGGCACGGTCGACCGGTTCCAGGGCAAGGAGGCGCCGGTCGTCGTCGTGACGCTCGCCGCCTCGTCGGGTCGTGAGGCGTCGCGCGGGCTCGGGTTCCTGCTCTCGCGGCACCGGGTCAACGTCGCGGTGTCGCGCGCGCAGTGGAGCGCGGTCGTCGTGCGCTCGCCCGGTCTCACCGACGTCCTGCCGCACTCCCCGCGGGGCGTGGAGGAGCTCGGCGCGTTCCTCGGGCTGACGGGCTCCGCGCCCGCCGGCTGAGCGTCGACCGGCCGGCCGCGCACGTTCCGCCCGGCCGGGCCCGTTCCGCCCGGCCGGGCGAGGTGGTACCGGCGGTGCGCCGGGTCAGAACTCCCCGAATCCGCCGAAGTCGTCGAAACCTCCGCCGAAGTCGCCGCCGCCGAAGTCCCCACCGCTGTCGTAGCCGCCGCCCGAGGGGTCCTCGCCCGCCGCCTCGACAGCTCCGCCGTCGCCACCCTCGGCCGCGCCGGGGTCCTCGGCACCGCCCTGCTCGGCCGCCGCGTCCTCCGCGACGGGCTGCGACGGGTCGGCGAACGCCGGCCCGAACAGGGCGTTCGCGACCGCCGAGCCGATGACGACGCCCGCGATCGTGCCGAGCAGGCTCGAGCCGACCATGGCGCCGAACCCCGGTGCGCCCTGGCCGCGGCCGGCGAACGTGCGCTCGAGCGTGCCGGGCTGGCGCATCTCGGCGCGTGTCGCCATCCGCGCGAGGTCCTGCGGCGCGTCGGACGTCGCCCGCTCCGACGCCGGCACCTGCTCACCGAGCTCGGCGAGCACCTGTCGCCGCTGCTCGGGCGTCAGGCGGGCGAACGCCTCGGCGTGCGCCTGCTCGACCTGGTCCGGCGGCGCGGTGCGCAGGAGGTACCGGTAGCGGTCGATCGCGACCTGGTCGGGCGTGCGGGGCCCGGCTGTACCGGCCCGAGCGTCCTGCGGGGCGCTGCCGTAGGCGGGCTGAGCGGGGTTCTGAGCGGGGTACTGCGTCGGGTGCTGCGAGGCCGAGCCGTAGGGGCCCGCCTGCTGCGGCGCGCCGTACGGCTCGCGCGGCTCGCGGCCGAGGAGCCGGTCCAGGAATCCCATGGGTCGTCCTCCGAGTTCGGTGGCGCGGCGTCGGACGCTCGCGCGGGGGTCGTGGCCGGTACGGCTCACTCCCGGACCAACGAGGAGTCCCGGCCCGCGGTTCCGCCCGACGCCGAACCCGGGGTCGTTCCACACCCCACCCGCCGCGTGAGGAGCTGCCCCGGGTTCGGCACACCACCCGGGCGTGACCGCCCCGGACGCACGAGCGCCCCCGACCGGAGGGTCGGGGGCGCTCGGTGAACGATCGGTCGGCGCGACCCGCGAGGGTCGTCACCGGGGAGATCGGATCAGATCGCGCGGATGTTCTCCGCCTGCGGGCCCTTGGGGCCCTGCGTCACGTCGAACTCGACGCGCTGGTTCTCCTCCAGCGTGCGGAAGCCCTGCGACTGGATCGCGGAGTAGTGCGCGAACACGTCGGCCGAGCCGTCCTCGGGGGCGATGAAGCCGTAGCCCTTCTCGCTGTTGAACCACTTCACGGTTCCGGTAGCCATTGTTACTCCTTCAAGAGTGTGGAAACACCCCCCGCGGGCGCAGGGGAGTACATCACGGTGTTCGTCGTCAACTCTTGGGTAACAAGGTCCGCCGGGCGCCCGCCGGATGGCGGTCACATCGACGCGAGGACAAGCGAGGCACTGCAATCTCGGGGTCAACCGTACAGGGTATGCCCCTTCTTGGCCATGGCTTGCCCCGCGAGTGTCGTGACGACCTCACCGCGACCCGACGCGCAGGTCACAGGCCGAGCGCGGTCAGCTCCACCACCGGCACGACCCGCCGCCAGTCGACTTCCCCGCGCTCGGCGGCGAGCGGCTCTGCCCACTCGCGGAGCACCGGCTCCAGCACGGCCCAGCCCCGTGCGTACCGGGAGGCGTACTCGTGCAGGAGCCGGGCGCCGTCGTCGGGCGGGAGCGTGCGGGCGGTGCTCCGCACGTGGCGGCGGCGCCCCACCCACACGAGCACGCGCGGGTCCGCGACGACGTTGCGGTACCACTGCGAGCGAGGTCCCAGCCCGGCGACGACGACCCACGACCCCGGCGCGGGCCGGTCGGTCACCTCGAGGACGACGTACCGCGCCTCGCCCGTGGACCGGCCGCGGTGACCGAGGAGCAGGAGCCGCCCGCCGGCGAGGAAGCCGAGGCCGGAGCGGAAGAGCGCGATCGGGGCCCGGACGAACCAGCGGGTGTGCAGGAGGCGGGACGCGAGGGTCATCGGCCCACCGTAGGGCGACGCCGAAATCGGCACATCCGTACCGTCCACGGAACGAAACGAGACCCTCACGTTACGAGTCGGTAACAACTCCCTGCGTCCCACGAAATCCGATCCGCCTACGTTCGCGTCACCCAGGAACGCGGAGGCGCCACCTCCCGCGGATCCGTGGGTCCGGAGCCCTCCGGGACGCCGCGGAGGGCTCCGGACAACACGTCCGCGGGCAGGTTTCGTCGTCGGGTGACCTGTGTCACTATTCAGCACGCTATTCAGTGTTGAATTCAGCGATCGACCGCGGGAGAAGCGGCTTGACGGCCCTCCGCGGGGATCAGGACCACGGAGGTTGGCATGCATCGCACAGCACGACGGGCGAGCGGGGGTGCCGCCCTGCTCCTCGCGGCCACTCTCGTCCTCACCGCCTGCGGTCCCCAGTCCCAGGGCGGAGACGACGAGACGACCGGGACGTCGACCGAGACCGACGACGGTGGCGGCTCGGCCGAGCTGAGCATCGTCCCCTCGGTCCAGATCGACATCGACGGCGCCGAGGTCGAGGCGACCGAGGCCGGCAACCCGGCCGACCCGGCCGGCGACGGCAGCGCCGAGTGCGCCGAGGGCACGTCGATCGCGATGGCGGGTGCCCTCACCGGCCCGAACGCCGCGCTCGGCCTCAACATCCTGTACGGGGCGCAGGTCGCGGTGGACGCGTTCAACGAGGCGAACCCCGGGTGCCAGGTGACCATCAAGGAGTTCGACACCGAGGGCGACCCGCAGAAGGCCACCCAGGTCGCGCCGCAGATCGTCGGCGACGCGTCCGTGCTCGGTCTGCTCGGCCCGGCGTTCTCGGGCGAGACCGCCGCGACCGGCGACGTCTTCAACCAGGCGGGCCTGCTGTCGCTCTCGGCGTCGGCCACGAACCCCGACCTCACGACGAACGGCTGGACCAACTTCTTCCGCGGCCTCGCCAACGACGCCGTCCAGGGTCCGTCGGTCGCCAAGTACCTCGTCAACACGAAGGAGTTCGGCAGCGTCTGCGTCGTCTCCGACAACTCGGACTACGGCATCGGCCTCGCCCAGCAGATCACCGAGGGCCTGGGCGACGCCGCGAACGAGGACTGCGCCGCCGAGGTCAAGACCGGCGACAAGGACTTCTCGGCCGCCGTCCAGATCATCTCGGGCGCCGACGCCGACGCGGTCTTCTACGCCGGCTACTACGCGGAGGCCGCGCCGTTCGTGCAGGGCCTGCGCGACGGCGGCGTCGACATCCCGTTCGTCTCGGCGGACGGCACGAACGACCCGCAGTTCGTCTCCCAGGCGGGTGCCGCGTCGAAGGGCGCGATCCTCTCCTGCCCGTGCGGCCCGGCCCCGGAGGACTTCGCGGCCATGTACGAGGAGTCGGCCGGCCAGGCACCGGGCGTCTACTCGGTCGAGGGCTACGACCTCGCGACGGTCATGCTCACCGGCATCGCCTCGGGCGTGACCGACCGTGCGGGCCTGATCGACTACGTGGCGAACTACTCGGGTGAGGGCCTGGCCCGCACCTACGAGTGGGACGACACGGGCGAGCTCGCCTCGGCGCTCATCTGGATCTACGAGGTCCAGTAGTCCGACGACGACGGGCGCCCTGCCCCGACGCCCCCGCACCGCGCGGGGGTCGGCGGGCGGGGCGCCCGTCGTGGACCACGACCTCGTACACCAGAGAGAGAATCAGGGAGCGTCATGCCCGCTCTTGCTGACGCGCTGATGCACAGCGCGACCGCCGGTCCCCTCGTCCACCAGTCCCTCATCGACTTCAACATCGCGGGCCTCGCCCGGAACTTCTGGGGCCTCACCATCGAGGGCCTCACGTACGGCGCGATCTACGCGCTCGTGGCCGTCGGCTACACGCTCGTCTACGGCGTGCTGCGGCTCATCAACTTCGCCCACTCCGAGGTCTTCATGCTCGGCATGTTCGGGCAGTACGCGACCCTCATGCTCCTGGGCTTCTACCCGAGCGGGAACGCGTATGACAAGGGCATCGCCCTCACGGTCCTCTACCTCGGCATCGCGATGCTCGGCGGCATGCTCGTCGCGGGCGGCGCCGCCGTCGGGCTGGAACGCGTGGCCTACCGACCGCTGCGACGGCGCGGCGCACCGGCGCTCGTGTTCCTCATCACCGCGATCGGGATGTCGTTCATCATCCAGGAGTTCGTGCACTTCGTGCTGCCGAAGCTCACGGGCGGCACCCTCGGCGGCGTGAACGCCCAGCAGCCGATCCGGCTCGTGCAGCCCGAGGTGCAGTTCACGATCGGCGGCGCGCCGGTCACGAACATCACGCTCGTCATCATCCTGTCGGCGCTCGTCCTCGCGCTCGCGACGGACATGTTCATCAACCGGACCAAGTTCGGTCGCGGCATCCGTGCCGTCGCGCAGGACCCGGTGACCGCGACGCTCATGGGCGTCTCGCGCGAGCGCGTCATCATGCTGACGTTCCTCATCGGCGGCATCCTCGCCGGCGCGGCAGCCCTGCTGTACACGCTGCGCGTGCCGAACGGGATCATCTACTCCGGCGGCTTCATCCTCGGCATCAAGGCGTTCTGCGCCGCGGTGCTCGGCGGGATCGGCAACCTGCGCGGCGCGCTGCTCGGCGGTCTGCTGCTGGGCGTCATGGAGAACTACGGCCAGGTCGTGTTCGGGACGGAGTGGCGCGACGTCGTCGCGTTCGCGCTCCTGATCATCGTCCTCATGTTCCGCCCGACCGGCATCCTCGGCGAGTCGCTGGGGAGGGCACGCGCATGAGCACCTCGACCCCTGCACCGCAGGCCCCCGAGGGCCGCCCCACGTCCATGCCCCCCGTGGGCCGCGTGGCGACGAAGGACCGCCCGCACGGCGGTGTCGGCGACCGGTTCCGCCTGTGGTGGGACGCCCAGGCGCGACCCACCCAGTGGCTGATCGGCGTGCCGTTCCTCATCTTCATCGCTCTGGTACCGATCCTCAACATCCCGGTGCTCACCACGGTGGGCACCAACTTCGGCGGCGTCATGGCGCAGTTCGGCATGATCGCGCTCATCGCCATCGGCCTCAACGTCGTGGTGGGCCAGGCCGGCCTGCTCGACCTCGGGTACGTCGGCTTCTACGCGATCGGCGCGTACACGGTCGCGATCCTCACGAGCCCCGACAGCCCGTGGAACCAGACCGACGAGTGGTTGTCGCAGGACTGGGCGTGGCTCGCGGCGCTGCCGATCGCGGTCGCGATCACGTCGTTGTCCGGGCTGATCCTCGGCTCGCCCACGCTGCGCCTGCGCGGCGACTACCTGGCCATCGTCACGCTCGGCTTCGGCGAGATCGTCCGCCTCCTCGCGGACAACCTCGACGAACTCACGGGTGGAGGCCAGGGCCTGCGCGGCGTGGCCTACCCGCGCGTCGGGGTCACGGAGGAGCTGCCCAACGGCGTCTTCTCCGCGGGCAACGCCGCGGGCACGCTCAACGCGGGCGTGTGGTGGTACTGGCTCAGCCTCGTCTTCATCGTCGTCTCGCTGCTCCTCGTGGGGAACCTGGAGCGCTCGCGCGTCGGGCGCGCCTGGGTCGCGATCCGCGAGGACGAGGACGCCGCGGAGATCATGGGCGTCCCCACGTTCCGCTTCAAGCTGTGGGCGTTCGTCATCGGCGCGTCGATCGGCGGCGTCGCGGGCGCGCTCTACGCGGGCCAGGTGCAGTTCGTCATCCCGACGAACTTCAACGTCATCAACTCCGTGCTCTTCCTCTGCGCGGTCGTGCTCGGCGGCCAGGGGAACAAGCTCGGGGTGATCCTCGGCGCGTTCATCATCGTGTACCTGCCGAACTTCTTCCTCGGCCGCACCGAGCTGTTCGGCATCCCGATCAACGGCAACGAGATCGCGAGCTACCGGTACCTGTTCTTCGGGATCGCGCTGGTCGTGCTCATGATCTTCCGTCCACAGGGCCTGATCCCCGTCCGGCAGAAGCTGCTCGCCTACGGGCGTGAGCTCTACGTGGCGGCGCGCCGGGCGGCGCAGGCCGCCACGCGGTCCGGGTCCGACGACGGTGCGCGGCCGGGGACCCCGGCCGTCGCCACGGCGTCGGGCGGGACCGGCACGGGAGAGAGCACGACGGACGGGGAGGAGACCCGATGAGCACCCACGACCCCGGCGGCATCGGGGCGGGCGGCGAGCACGGCGACGAGCACCTCGCGTCGTCGGGCCGCGCCGACTCGTCGCGCGCCGACCTCTACATGCCGGGTGCCGTCCTGGAGGAGCCCGCGATCGTCGACGTCGCGGACGTGCGGCCCGAGCTCGCGAACCCCGACCTCGTCGACGCGATGGTCGCGCCGGACCGCACGGTCCACGCGAAGGTCGGCGAGCCGCTGCTCCAGATGCAGGACGTCACCGTCCAGTTCGGCGGCCTCGTCGCGCTCGACGACGTGTCGTTCGACATCCGGCGCGGCGAGATCCTCGGCCTCATCGGGCCGAACGGCGCGGGCAAGACGACGGCGTTCAACGCGATGACGGGTGTGTACCGGCCGACCAAGGGGCAGGTCGTGTTCGACGGGTCCCCGGTCGGCAAGCTCAAGCGGTACCGGATCACGCAGCGCGGCATCGCCCGCACGTTCCAGAACATCCGCCTGTTCAACGAGATGACGGCGCTCGAGAACGTCGTCGTCGGCTCGGACGCGCGGCACCGCACGTCCGTCCCGGGCGCGCTGTTCCGCACCCCGCGCCACCGGCGCGAGGAGCGCGACGCCATCGACCGGGCGCTCGCGCTGCTCGAGTTCGTGGGCGTCGGCGGGCGTGCGACGGAGAAGGCGCGCAACCTCTCCTACGGCGACCAGCGCCGTCTGGAGATCGCGCGCGCCCTGGCCACGGAGCCCAAGCTCCTGTGCCTGGACGAGCCCGCGGCGGGCTTCAACCCGGCGGAGAAGGAGTCCCTCATGGACCTCATCCGCCACATCCGCGACGACGGCTACACGGTCCTGCTCATCGAGCACGACATGCGCCTCGTGCGGGGGGTGACCGACCGCATCGTCGTGCTCGAGTTCGGGCGCGTCATCGCGGACGGCACGCCCGACGAGGTGACGAGCGACCCGAAGGTCATCGCGGCCTACCTGGGCGTCCCGGACTCCGAGCTGACCGCCGACGAGGGGGGCACGGGCGCGGACCGTGCCGCCGGGCCCACGACCGAAGGAGGCAGCGGCGATGCCTCTGCTTGAGCTGCAGGACATGACGGTCGCCTACGGGCGCATCGAGGCGGTGCGGGGGATCTCGATCACCGTCGAGGAGGGTGAGCTCGTCACCCTCATCGGGGCGAACGGCGCCGGGAAGACGACGACGATGCGCGCGATCTCGGGAATCCGTCCGGTGTCGCGCGGCAAGGTCCTCTTCGACGGCAAGGACATCACCAAGATGAAGGCCCACCTGCGCGTGCTCGAGGGCATCGTGCAGGCGCCCGAGGGCCGCGGGATCTTCCCCGGCATGACGGTGATCGAGAACCTCGAGATGGGCTCCTACGCGCGCACGTTCGCGTCGAAGGCCGAGCACGACGAGACCCTCGACCGGGTGTTCGACCTCTTCCCGCGCCTCGCCGAGCGCAAGGAGCAGGTGGGCGGCACGATGTCCGGCGGCGAGCAGCAGATGCTCGCGATCGGGCGCGCGCTCATGGCGCGCCCACGGCTCCTGCTGCTCGACGAGCCGTCGATGGGCCTCGCGCCCATGGTCATCCAGCAGATCTTCCGCATCGTGTCGGAGATCAACGCGCAGGGGACGACGGTCCTGCTCGTCGAGCAGAACGCGCAGCAGGCGCTCTCGCGCTCCGACCGTGCCTACGTGCTGGAGACGGGCGAGGTCGTCCGCACCGGTGGTGGCAAGGAGCTCCTCGCGGACTCCAGCATCAAGGAGGCGTACCTGGGCGTGGCCTGACCCCGGTCGAGCACGCCTCCGAGCGCTGTCGAGAACGACAGGGGTGCCGCGGTCTCTTTTAAAACACTCAGAGCCCA
>NZ_JBHXIC010000121.1:0-1332 GCF_042723955.1 Cellulosimicrobium cellulans
CACCACCACCCACCCCGACCACCCCACCCAGCCACACGCCGTCGGGCAGCGTGACCACGGTTCTACTTCGCGTGACCAGGGTTCTCCCTCGCGCCACCACGGTTCTCCCTCGCGCAACCACGGTTCTACCTCGACCGACCACGGTTCTACCTCGCGCGACCCGGCTCTCCCTCGCGCCGTCGTACCGTGGGAGACGTGCCCACCGACCCGACCGCGCCGTACCCGAGCGACCCGACCGACCCGGCGACCGCGTCCCCCGCGCACGTGGCCACGTCCTCCGCGGACCTGCCGCCGTCGAGCGTCCCTACCCTGACCTCGCGGCTCGCGTGGCGCCCGAGCCAGCCGCCGCCGTCGGGCACGGAGCCGGAGCCGCCGCTCGGGACGGCGGAGGACGCCGTGAGGCTGCTGCGCGGGCTGCGGGTCACGGCGCTGACGGGCGCGGGCCTGTCCACGGACTCGGGCATCCCGGACTACCGCGGCCCGGACTCGCCGCCGCGCAACCCGATGACGTACCAGCAGTTCGTGCAGGACGAGGCGTTCCGGCGCCACTACTGGGCGCGCAACCACGTGGGCTGGCAGCACGTGCACCGCACGCAGCCGAACGCGGGGCACCGCGCGCTGGCGCGGCTGGAGGACGCGGGCGTGCTCGTGGGGCTGATCACGCAGAACGTCGACCTGCTGCACGAGGACGCGGGCAGCCGGAACGTCATCGACCTGCACGGCCGGTACGACCGCGTGATCTGTCTCCAGTGCGGTCGCGTCATCTCCCGCGAGCACCTCGCGGACCGGCTCACGGCGCTGAACCCGGGGTTCATCGAGAGCATCGGCGACGTCACGGATGTGGAGATCGCGCCGGACGCGGACGCCGTGATCGAGCAGACGTCGCACTTCCGCCCGGCGCCGTGCGAGTTCTGCGGCGGGGTGCTCAAGCCGGAGATCGTGTACTTCGGGGAGAACGTGCCGCGCGAGCGGGTAGACCGGGCGTACGCGATGGTCGACGAGGGCGACGCACTGCTCGTGGCGGGCTCGTCGCTGACGGTGATGAGCGGGCTGCGGTTCGTGCGGCACGCGGCGAAGGCCGGCAAGCCGGTCGTCATCGTCAACCGTGGCTGGACGCGCGGCGACCCGCTCGCGACGCTCAAGGTCGACGCCGGCACCACCGAGACCCTCACGACGCTCGCGGAGTCGCTCCCGCACTGACGCCGAGCACGACGAGAGCTCGCGTCGAGCACGACATGAGGGTCGTTATGCGCGATCAACACCCGCCAGTCGGGCGCGGGCCGGGGGCGGTCACCGCGGGGGGGGGGGGGAGTGGCGGCGGGGGGGCGCGGC
>NZ_JBHXIC010000121.1:1342-2272 GCF_042723955.1 Cellulosimicrobium cellulans
AACTGCCGCGCCCCACCCCGGCCGCCGCGGACGACCACCACATAGGTGTGTTTCACCGCTCGATCACGACCCTCATGTCGTGCTCGGCGGGGCGGCAGTCAGCGGTGGGCCGTGAAGAAGGCGCGCAGGAGGCGGCCGCACTCGTCCTCGCGGACGCCGCCGACCACCTCGACCGCGTGGTTGGCGCGCTGGTCGCGCACGAGGTCCCAGACCGAGCCGGTCGCGCCGGCCTTGGGGTCCCACGCGCCGAGCACGAGCCGTTCGACACGCGCGAGGACGAGCGCCCCGGCGCACATGACGCACGGCTCGAGCGTCACGACGAGCGTGCAGCCCTCGAGCCGCCACTCCCCGAGCGTCGCGGCGGCCTGGCGCAGCGCGAGCACCTCGGCGTGCGCGGTCGGGTCGCCGGTCTCCTCGCGCCTGTTGCGCCCCACGCCCAGGAGGCGTCCGTCCGGCCCGACGACGAGCGCACCCACCGGCACGTCGGCGCTCGCGAGCGCGTGGGTCGCCTCGTGCAGCGCGAGGCCCATGAGCGCGTCCCAGACCTGGTGGCGCCCCGCGACCGTCCCCGGCGGGAACGTCCCGCCCGCCCACGGCAGGTCGAGCCCCCGCGGCTCGGGGGTGCCGCCGGCCGCCGTCGTGCCCGCCGCGGGCCCCCCGGTACTCGACGCGGGCCCCACGGTGCCCGACGCCGGCCCCTCGCCCGGGTGGGCGGGGGCGCCGGGGTGAGCGACGTCGTCGGGCACGGGACCTCCGAGGTGTGAGCGGCTCGTCGCGCGATGCCGCGACGAGGTGCCGACCGCTCGGTGGTGCGGAGAGCTGGGGGGGCGGCCGGGGAGCCGCTTACCGTGAGGGGCGGGGCGCTCCGCGCGGGCGGCGGGGGGGTGGGCGGGGGGGGGGGGGGGGCGCGGGGGGGGGGGGGGGTGCGGC
>NZ_JBHXIC010000121.1:2281-9701 GCF_042723955.1 Cellulosimicrobium cellulans
GCGCCTCACCAGGCTATAGACCGGTGTGGCGCTGACAACTCGCGGACGGCAGCGGGTTACCGGGCGGTACGGGAGGGCCCGCGGTCGGATACCGTTGTCGCCATGCGCCTGCACGTCGCCGACCACCCACTCGTGGCCCACAAGCTGACCGTCCTGCGGAACAAGGAGACGGCGTCCCCGACGTTCCGGCTCCTCGTCGACGAGCTGGTCACGCTGCTCGCCTACGAGGCCACGCGCGACGTGCGGGTCGAGCCGCACGAGATCGAGACGCCGGTGACGACGACGGTCGGCGTGCGCCTCGCGGAGCCCCGTCCCCTCGTCGTCCCCATCCTGCGCGCGGGCCTGGGGATGCTCGAGGGCATGACGCGTCTCCTGCCGACGGCGGAGGTCGGGTTCCTCGGCATGCAGCGCGACGAGGAGACGCTCGAGGCGGTCACCTACGCGAACCGCCTCCCCGACGACCTGACGGGCCGGCACGTGTTCCTCCTGGACCCGATGCTCGCGACGGGCGGCACGCTCGTCGCCGCGATCGACTACGTGTTCGCGCGCGGGGCGCGGGACGTCACGGCGGTCTGCCTGCTCGCCGCTCCCGAGGGGATCCAGGTGCTGGAGAACGCGGTCGGCGACCGCGTGGACGTCCACCTCGTGGTCGCCGCGGTCGACGAGCGCCTCAACGAGAAGGCGTACATCGTCCCGGGCCTCGGCGACGCCGGGGACCGCCTCTACGGCGTCGTCTGACCCCTCTCACTGCGCGGGCGCGCGCGACCGTGCCCGGTCGCGCCGCTCGTCGTCGGCACGAGAGCCCGGAAAGCGAGACCCGACTGGTCCGCATGCTGAGAAGTTCCCGGGCTCCCCTTGGCGTACCGCGCGGTGCGCTGCCATGCTCGCTCACGTGAGCACCACGACCCGTCCCGCCAGCGCGCCGTCCGGCGCGCTCCCGGGCGCGGTCATGTGCGTCTGTTGTCAGGCCTGAACCCTCTCCCGCACCTCGGTTCAGCCCTCGACCCCTGCCGACCCGCCGGTTCCCCGGCGACGCCGTCGGCCCGACGCACCCGGAGCCACCCATGACGCTCACCGCTACCCGCCCCGCCCGCCGCACCTCGACGCGCGCCGCCGCACCCCGGGCCCTCGCACCGCAGCGCCCCGCCGCGCCGCACGCCACCGTCGCGCCGGCCCGCCCGGCCACGCCGGACGCCGCGCCCCGCCGCACCCCCGGCTTCGTGCTCTACGTCGGCGTGGACGCCGCGCCGGGCGAGCAGCCGCAGGCGCAGCTCGTCGAGCTCGCGGAGGCGCTGGGCGAGCTCGCCCGCGACTGGCTGCCGAGCGCCGAGACGTACACGGCCCTGGCGCTCGCCGAGCCCACGACCGGGTCGTCGTCGCCCGTGCAGGACATCGCGGCGTTCCGCGAGCGGCTCGCGACGCTGTCGCCCGTGCCGCGCGTCGTCATCGACCCCGCGGGCCGCACCGTCACGGTCGAGGGCCGGTCCGCGCGCCTGACGTTCCGGGAGCTCGAGCTCCTCTCCTACCTCGCCCGCACGGCGCACCGCGTCGTGACCCGGGCCGAGCTGCTCGAGACCGTGTGGGCCGACCACGAGGTCGCCGCGGGCAGCCGCACCATCGACGTCCACGTGCGCCGCCTGCGCGAGAAGCTCGGGCTGGAGCACGTCATCACCACGGTCCGCGGGCTCGGCTACCGGTTCGACCCGCAGACCCCCGTCGTCCTCGGCGGCACGGGGCACGCCGCCTGAGGACCAGCGCTGCCGGGCCGCGGTCGACGTGGGGGTACGTGGGGGACCGCGCGCCCGGCAGCGCAACCCCGCCTGTCGTCACGCTGGCGAGGCGACCAGGGTGACGACGCTCGCCGGGCGCGGACGCGCGCACGGCGATACGTTCGGCCCATGCGCACAGTCATCGCGGGAGGTCACGGCCAGGTCGGCCGTCGCCTGGCCCGGAACCTGGTCGAGCGGGGAGACGACGTCGTCGCCTTCGTGCGGTCCGCCGCGCAGATCACGGACCTCACCGAAATCGGTGCGCACGTCGCGCTCATCGACCTCGAGCAGGACGACGCCGTCGCGGTGTCGTTCGAGCTGGAGGGCGTGGACGCGGTCGTGTTCGCGGCCGGCGCCGGTCCTGGGAGCGGGGCGCCGCGCAAGGACTCGGTCGACCGGGCGGGCGCGGCGCTGCTCGCCGACGCCGCCGAGCGCGCGGGCGTCGGACGCTACGTCCTCCTCTCCTCCCGCGGCGTCGAGGCGGCGCGCGCCGACGAGCGCCCCGACGACGTCGACGACGTGTTCTGGGCCTACCTGCGCGCCAAGGCGGCGGCCGAGGACGACCTGCGCGCGCGGACGGACCTCGCCTGGACGATCGTGCGCCCCGGCCACCTCACCGACGACCCGGGCGTCGGCCTCGTCGCGCTCGCACCCGTCGGGGACGGCGACAAGCCGCGCGGCAAGCGACGCAAGCCCGGAGCCGCCGTGGGCGAGAGGTCGGACGTGACGCGCGACGACGTCGCGCTCGTGCTCGCCGCCGTCCTCCACGAACCGCAGTCGGCCGGCCTCGTGCTCGACCTCGTCGGCGGCGACCGGCCCGTCGACGACGCGCTCGCGGACGTCCTGCCCTAGCTGTCGCGCCCCGGCGGCGTCGCCGTCCGAGGCGACGACGCCCGTCAGCCCTCGCCGCAGCGCGAACCGCGCTCCCAGAACAGCCCGAGCGGATCGCGGTCCGGTCGCACGAGGATGCTGCCGTTGCGCGCCGTGTAGTTCCAGCCGCGGAAGGAGACCTCGGCGTCGTGGTCGTACCAGACGCCCGCCTCCCACCCCGGGTAGCACGCGGGCGCCGCGGTGAAGTCGTCGACCCTGAGCTGCACGGTCGACCTGCCCGCGTGGACGACGTAGGTCGCCCCGGACCAGGGCGCCTCGCCCAGGCTCTCGGTCCGCCGCTCCCCCGCCCCCACGACCCACTCGCCCTTGGCCTGGCCCGTGACACGGAACGTCACCGGGACGTTCGATCCGGAGTTGTCGAGCAGGACCGACACGGCGCGGTACGAGTGGCCGCGCGCCGCGTCGTAGTACGGGTCGCCGAGGACGAGGCTCGCCGTCGGCTGCTCGACGGCACAGTCGACCGCGTCGAAGTGCTCGGTGAGCGTCTCGGTGAACGACACCCCGAGCACCGTGCGCGCCAGCCCGAGCTCGACCGTCCCGGCCTTGACCGCGAGCGCACCCGCCGCGACGTCCGCGCGCGCGCTCGCGCCGGGGGCGACGTCGCCCAGGTCGCGGTCGCCGAACGGCGTGCGGACGACGACGCGCATCGCCTCGGGCGAGTCGTTGCGCAGGGTCACGGAGAGGACGACGCCGTCGCTCCCGGCGGCGCACTGCGCGACCACCGTCGGGGTGGCGGTCCAGTCGGGCTGGTACCGATCGCCCTGGTAGCGCGCCGTCAGGCGCTCGTCCGCGAAGGCCGAGCCGAGCACGGTGCGCGACTGGCGGAACGTGACGGAGCCGGGCTTCACGTCGAGCGCGCGCGTGTCCACGGTGAACGTCGCGCTCGCTCCGGGCGCGACCTGCCGCGCGGTCCCCGAGTCCCCGTAGCCCGCGGCCGACATGACCACGTCGATCGTCTCCGGGGAGTCGTTGGTCAGCGTGCCGACGAGCTTGACCGAGCCGTCCTGCCAGCGCGCGTCGACCGTCGCGGACCGGGCCCACTCCGGGCTGTACTCGAGCGCGCGGTAGCGGGCCTCGACCGTCTCCCGGCCCGGGCCCGACGGCGCCGCGCGCTCGACCGTGAACGTCGCCGTCCCGGCAGGGACGGACAGCGCCTTCGCGTCCACCGTGAACGTCGCCTCGGCACCCGGCGCGACCTCGACCGGCGCGGCGTCGCCGTGCGGCGTCGACATCCCGACGCGGAGCGTGGTCGCGGCGTACGGGTTGCGGAACGTACCGGTCACGACGGACGTGCCGACGCCGGTCCCGGGAGCCACCCCCCAGGACGTCTCCGCATCGGCCGCGTGCGCGACCTTCTTCCAGTCGAAGCAGTCGACGGCCGCGACGTCATGGCTCGCGAGCGGCGCCCCGTCGGCGAGCACCGCGAGCCGCAGCAGCTCCTGGCCCACGCCTCCCGGCACGTCGACGGTCACGGCCGCGCCGCCGTCGACGGTCCGGGTCAGGTCCTTGCGCCCCTCGACCGAGAAGACGACCGGGACGGTCGAGCGCGTGTTGTCGTACCGCAGCGAGACGGTCGCGGAGGACAGCTCGGTCTTCGGGTCGAGCACGCACTTCCCGACGACCGGCGAGCCCACGGCGGGCGCGTGCCGGACCGCGTCGTACGAGGCGGCCACGGAGTGCGACCGCCCGGAACCGTCGAGCCGCGTCGCGTGGAAGACGACCTCGCCGGCCGCGACGTCGCGCGATCCCGTGTCGAGCGAGACCGTCACGCTCTCGCCCGGGGCGACGTCCACAGCCTTGGTCACACCGAGCTCGCCGCTGTCCATGGTCACGCGCAGCGCCGTCGTCGCGTGGCCGTTGCGGAACTCACCCTGCACGACGACCGACCGGGTCTCCGCGGACCACCGCGTCGTCGCGCTGCCCGAGACGTTCCACTCGAAGCAGTCGACACCGGCGACGTCGTGCCGGGCGATGGTCGAGCCGTCGGCGCGGACCTCGAACGTCGCACTCGTCGCGCCCACGCCGCCGGGCACGACGACGTCGCGCACCTCGCCGGCCTTCAGCGTCACCGTGAGACCGTCACGACCGGCGACCGAGAGCTCCACCGGGACCGTGGACGCCGAGTTGTCGTAGTGCACCGTCACCGGCGAGGACGACGTGTCCGTCTCGGCGTCGAACACGCACTCGCCGACCGACGGCGCGCGCGCCGCCGACGGCGCGTAGCGCGCGGCGTCGTAGGACGCGCGGACCTCGTGCGGCTCCGCCCCGGGGACGCCGACCCGGGTCACGCGGAACGTCACCGACCCCGCCGCGACGTCGCGCGAACCCGTGTCGAGCGTGAACGACGCCTCCGCGCCGGGCGCGACCTCCACAGCGTCGGCCGAGCCATGGCGACCGGCGTCCAGGACGACGCTCGTCGGGGTCACGGCGTGCGCGTTGCGGAACGTCCCCTCGACGACGAACGACCCGGACTCCGCGGACCAGCGCGTCGTCGCGCTGCCCGTCACCGACCACTCGAAGCAGTCGACGGCATCCACCGTGCGCGTGCCGAGCTCGCGGCCGTCGGCGAGCACCGTGTAGGCGGCGGCCTGCGCCCCGGCGCGGGGCAGGTCCACGACCTGCGTCTCCCCGCCCGCGACCTTCTCCGTCAGGCCCGGGCGTCCGTCGACGGAGAACACGACCGGGAGGGTCGACGACGAGTTGTCGAAGGTCAGGCTCGCGGGCGCGGACGACGTGTCCGCCTCCGGGTCGAATCGGCACTCACCGAGCGCGGGTGCCGGGACGGCGGGGGCGATCCGTTGCTCCTCGAGGAGGACGGGCAGCAGGCTCTGGTAACCCTGGCCGTCACCGTCGTCGTCCTGGTGCCAGCGGTACTGGCGCAGGACCGCGTTCCCCCGCACCGTCTGGGTCAGCCCGGTGTCGAGGACGAGGTCGCCCGTCTGGCGGTCGGCGAGGGGCGCGATCGCCGCCGAGTCCGCGACCCCGGACCAGGTGCCGTTGTCGGGCGCGAGCAGACGCACGTCGAGCGGCTCGCCCGTGTCGTTCGCGACGCTCGCCGTCCAACGCACCGTGCCGCCGTCGTTGTCCGCCGCGACCTGCACGTCGGCAGCCGTGAGCCACGGCGGCGGCGTCCAGCAGTCGAGCGCGGCGAACGGCCCCGCGTCAAGGCGGTGCTCGAACGTCTCGCCCGCGACCGTCGTCGAGAGCACGACGTCCGCGCGCCCGGCGGGGTAGCGCACGCCGTCGTCGACCTGGACCTTCACCTCCTGGCCGAGCCGGACCGAGGCGGCCGTCGCACTCGAACCCGCCGCCTCGACCGTCACGTCGAGGTCGTCGTACGACGTGGTGTTGGTGTACGTCGCGACGAGAGACGCGAGCTCGCCCTTCTCGGTCGCCGTGCACTGCGGAACGACGCCGCGGAGCGCCCCGTCCTCCCCGCGCAGACCGTCCGCGGCGCCTCCCCAGTAGTCGTCGACGGCCGGGTCGACGGACGCAGTTCCCGAGCGGGCGTCACCCGCCGTCACCTGCACCTGGACGTCGGGAAGGTCGTTCGGGACGGTCTCGAGGTCCGCGAGCAGAAGCACCGGGACATCGACGGTAGCGCGCGGGGCGAGCGTCGTGCCCGCCGGCGAGGCACACGTCACGGCCCCGTCGCCGGCCTCGCAGCTCCAGCCCCTCGGGCCGCCGCCGACGAGGCTGAGCCCGTCCGGGAGGTCGACGGTCACGCGCGGATCCACGGCAGGCTCGTCGCCGCTGTTGCGCAGGGAGAGCCGCAGCGTCGCATCACCGGGGTTGTCGAACGCGAGCGTGGGCTCGGCGGTCACCTGCAGCTCTGCACCCCAGTACGAGACCTTCGTCGGCGGGAACGAGCGGTGAGACGGCTGGATCCCCTTGGCACGCAGAGACGCCGCGAAGGGATAGTCGCCGCCCGAGTCCGCGCGGACCTGGACGGAGAGGTCCCGACTCTCCCCGGGGGCGAGGATGCCCACCGAGCACGTGACCAGGCTCGTCCTGTCGGCCTGGGGCACCGCGCTGCCGCACGGGAGCGAGGCAGCCGAGAGGGGACCGCTTGCGACCGTCCCACGGGCGACGAGCGACGAGCCGGGGGTCGAGACGCCGTCTGGGAGCGTGAGGTCGACGAAGACCTCCTCCGCCGCTCGCCCACCGGTGTTCGACGCCGTGATGACAAGATCGGCAGGGACTCGCGCCGCGAGCGAGACCGGGGCGAGCGACAGCTCGAGCGCCGCCGGCGCGGGCTCGGGTGTTCCCGGATCCGTCGGTCCGGGCGTCCCGGTCCCCGGGTCGGTGGGCGTCGGCGTGCCGGTCCCGGGGTCGGTGGACCCACCCGGCGTCGTCGTGCCCGGCGTCGACCCGACGGGCGTGGTGCCGTCCGTCGGCGACCCGCCGCCGGTCCCGTTCGTGTCGCCCGTCCCGGCGGCCGTCTCGTCGGTCGGGGCGGGCGGGACGTTCGTGGGCGACGTCGGGTCGGTGGTCGGGTCCGGCGTCGTCGTGGTCCCGGTGGTCGGCGTCGGGGACTCGGACGGCGACGGTGAGGTCTGCGCGGTCGGGGTGGGCGCGGGGTCCGGCGAGAACACACCGAGGACACCCGCGACGCCGAGCCCGGCGACCGTGAGCACGCCGACCGTGACGGCCGCCGCGGCGAGCGGCGCCGACGTGACGAGGGCGACGAGGCCGCCCGCACCGGCCGCGGCGAGCGCGCCGCTGCCGGCCGCCGCACCGCCGGCCGCGGCCGCGGCGCC
>NZ_JBHXIC010000122.1:0-7775 GCF_042723955.1 Cellulosimicrobium cellulans
GCCGCGAGGAACGAGCGGCGGATTGTAGACGCGGCACCACCACCCACCCCGACCACCCAGGGTGACCACACGCCGTCGGGCACAAGAACCACGGTTCTACCTCGGCCAACCAGGGTTCTACCTCGCGGGACCGGGTTCTCCCTCGCGCGGTGGGTGCGGGTCAGCGGTTGGGGGTCTCCTCGGTGCGCTGGGCCGCCTGCTGGCCCGCCGAGCCGGCGGCGGTGGGGAGGGGGCGCGTGGCGCCGACGACGAGGAGGCCGATGACCACCGGGACAGCGATCACGAGGAGCGCGCCGCGGTAGCCGACGTGCTCGGCGAGGAAGCCGATGAGCGGCGGGCCCATGAAGAACGCCGAGTAGCCGATCGTCGCGACGACGCTCACGCGCACGGCGGCGCGCGCCGGGTCGTCGGAGGCCGCGCTCATCCCGACGGGGAAGCCGAGCGCGGCGCCCATGCCCCACGCGACGACGCCGAGCAGCGCGAGCCAGATGTTCGGCGAGAGCGTGAAGAGGAGCAGGCCGACGAGCGCGAGCGCCGCTCCGAGCCGCAGCACGGTGACGCGCCCGTACCGGTCGAGCAGGCCGGTGCCGAGCAGGCGCATCCCGGTCATGGCCGTGAGGAACACGGCGAGACCGATCGCGCCCATGGCGTCGGACGTCCCGAAGCCGTCGACGACGGCGAGGCTCACCCAGTCGTTCGCGGCGCCCTCGGTGAGCGCTGCGGCGAGCACGACCAGGCCGATGAGCAGCGTGCGCGGCTCGGTCCACGCGCTGAGCGCGCCGCGCGCGTTCTCCGACGCGGTGAGCGACGCGCCGCTGCCGGCCGCGGCAGCGGGGTCGGACCCGGCGGCGTCCCCGGCCGCGTCCACGACGTGCTCGACCTGCCCCGCGGGCAGGAAGAACCGCACGGACCACAGGACGCCGAGGAGGCTCAGCACGACGGCGGCCGTGAGGTGCACCTGGACGGGGACGTGCAGCGCGGCCATGAGCGCCCCGACGCCGGCGCCTGCCATGGTGCCGAAGGAGAACCCGGCGTGGAAGCGCGGCATGATCGCCTTGCCGAGCCGCTGCTCGACGGCGGCGCCCTCGAGGTTCATCGCGGCGTCCCACACACCGGTGCCGATGCCCGCGAGGAAGAGCCCGACGCGCACGACGACGTCCTCCCCCGTCGCCACGCCGGTCACGGCGGTGACGAGGCCGACGACGTTCGCGACGGCGAACAGCGTGACGGCCTTCGACGCGCCGAGCCGCTGGACGACCATGCCGGAGAGGGGCAGCGCGAGCAGCGACCCGACGGCCATGAAGAGCAGCAGCAGGCCCATCTGCGCCTCGGTGAACCCGAGCGAGTCGCGGACCGCGGGCAGTCGCGACGCCCACGTCGCGAAGTTGAACCCGTTGAGGAAGAAGACCGCGAACACGGCCCAGGTGGCGAGGGCGACGCGGCGGTCGGTGCGGGCGGCGGTCATGCGGAGGTCTCCTCGCGGCGGTGCGACGGGCGGGTTCGGGGGCGGCGTGCCGAGGCACGGTGGGCGGTCGCAGACGTCCCGGTGCGGGCCGTCGCGCGGGGCCGGCGCGAGCGGCGGGGGCGGCGCACGTCGTCCCCGTCCGCGACGGCACCGGTCGCAGCGTCCTGGAGGTCGACCGTCCGGTCGGCGGCCACGGCGGCCACCGCGACGGTCCCGGGTCCATCCTCCACCCCGGACGGCACATCCTGGGCCAGGCCCGGCGCCGGACGTGGCGTGCGGGCCGCGAGCGCGGCCGGCGTGCGCAGGGGCGTGACCTGGCGTGCCAGGAGGACGCTGAGGACCATCGCGGCGACGATGAGCACGAGCGCGTGACGCGCGCCCATGGCCTCGGCGGCGAGCCCGAGCAGCGGCGGGGCGGCGAGCGACGCCATCGAGGAGAACGCCGACACGACCGAGACGCGGCTCGCGGCCCGCAGCGGCTCGTCGGACGCCGCGGCGATGCCGACCGGTACCGCGAGCGCCGCGCCGAAGCCCCAGAGCACGACCCCGACGCCCGCGAGCTGGAGCGTCGGCGCGAACCCGAAGAGCAGCAGCCCGGCGATCGACGCGACGCCCGAGGCGCGGAGCACGGTGACGCGGCCGAAGCGGTCGATGAGCCGGGTCCCGGCGAGGCGCATGACGGTCATGGCCGCGACGAACGTGCCGAACACGACCGCGCCGACGGCCTCGGTCTGGGCGAACCCGTCGACGACGGCGAGCGAGAGCCAGTCGTTGGCCGACCCCTCGGACAGCGCGGCGGAGAGGATGACGAGGCCGATGAGCAGCGTGCGCGGCTCGCGCCACGCCGAGAGCGCCGCACCGAGCCGTGCACCGCGACGGGCGAGGCTGGCGCGCACGCCCGCCGTCTCGACGTCGACGACGGCGTCGCCGAGGGCATCGACCGGGTCCGGAGCCGCGGTGCCGGGTGCGGGGGTCCGGGTGGGGAGGGTGTCGTGGACCGTGGCGGGGATCGCGGCGAGGCGCCAGACCGTCGCGACCGCGCCCGTCGCGACGAACTGGACGAGCACGGGCACCTGCGCGTGGGCGCACGCGGCGCCGACGAGCGACCCGACGACGGCGCCGACGGAGAACGCGGCGTGGAACTGCGGCAGGATCGTGCGCCCGACCCGGCGCTCGATGCCCGCGCTCTCGACGTTCATCGGGACGTTGCCGAGCGAGAACGCCATGCCGTTGACGAAGATGCCCGCGGCGAGCAGGGGGACGGACCCCGTCGCAGGGCCGAGGCCGAGCAGGAGGAACGCGACGCCGAACAGGACCGCGGAGACGCCGAACGCGACGCGCCCGCCGAACCGCGTGACGAAGGGGCCGGCGGCGGTGACGGTCACGAGCGCGCCGACGGCTCCGGCGAGGAGCACGACGCCGAGGTCCGCCGGGGTGAGGCTGAGGGCGTCGCGCACCGAAGGGATGCGGGCGAGCCAGCTCGACATCATGACGCCGTTGAGCGCGAACACGCCGAGGAGCACCCAGCGGGCCCGGGCCAGGGCGCGAGGGTCGGACAGGAGGTCGGACGGAGACTGCGCAGCACCTCCTCGAATCGATTCGATCCGACGGACGAGAGTGCGCTTCGAATCGATTCGAGGCATGGTCACCAGTGTGCGGGTACGCTGGCCGCGCGTCAATCGAGAATCCCGCACGCGCGGGAGGCAGGGAGCGTGATGAGCGACACCCCCGGGAACCGGGAGCCCGCGGCGGCCGCTGCGCCGGCTCACCGGCCCACGCTCGCCAAGGTCGCCGAGCTCGCGGGGGTCTCCGTCTCGACGGCGTCGCTCGCCTTCTCCGGCGCCGGGCCCATCACCCCGGAGACCCGGGCCCGCGTGCTCGACGCCGCGAAGGAGCTCGGGTACACCGGCCCCAACCCGCTCGGGCGGCAGCTCCGGTCGGGACGGTCCGGCGTGGTCGGCGTGGTCGTCGGCGACCAGCTCCGCCGCGCGTTCCGGGACCCCGTGGCCGTCCAGGTGCTCGACGGCCTCGTGTCGACGCTCGGCGAGAACGGACTGGGCGTCCTGCTCATCCCCGGCATCCCCTCCGACGACCCGGCCCGCGCCGTCGACCCCCTCGTCGAGAGCGCCGCGATGGACGTCGCCGTGCTCGTCTGGGGCGTGGGTTCGGACGACGCGACGCTCGCCGCCCTCCAGCGCCGCGGCGTGCCGGTGGTCATCGGGGAGGGGCGCGCCGTCGAGGGCACCCCGCTCGTCGCGATCCGCGACCGCGCCGGGACCGCAGACGTCGTGCGGCACCTCGTCGACCTCGGCCACACGCGCGTCGCGGAGGTCTCGCTCCCCCTCGACACCTCCGACCGCAGCGGCCCGATCGACGCGCAGCGGCTCGCCCAGGTGGACCGCACGCCGACGGCCAACCGGCTCGCGGGCGTGCGCGACGTCGTCGAGCCCGTCGCGAGCTGGGAGACCGAGGCGTCGCTCGTCGAGCACGGCCGCTCCGCCACGCTCGCCCTGCTGGGCAGCACCGCCGCGGACGGGACGACCGAGGCCGCCGACCCCGCGACGCGCCCGACCGCCGTCATCGCCCACTCCGACCTGCTCGCCGCGGGTGCGCTCCTCGCCGCGCGCGAGCTCGGCCTGCGCGTGCCCGACGACGTCTCGGTCGCCGGGTTCGACGGGCTCGACCTCCCGTGGCTCGCCCCGGACGTCCTCACGAGCGTCCTCCAGCCGCTCGCCCGCAAGGGCTCCGAGCTGGGCCTCGCCGTGATCCGGCAGCTCGCGGGCGAGGCGCCGACGACGGTCGAGCTCGACGTGGAGCTGGTGGTGGGGACGACGACCGGCCCCGCCCCCACCACCTGACCGCGGACATCCAGGACCCGGGTCAGCCCAGCCGGCCGGGCTGCAACGGGTTCGCCCCCGCCGCGGCCATGAGGTACCACGACGTCGCGCCGACGTGCTGCACCTGGAAGTACCCGAACCCGAAGCCCGAGTCGATCAGGCTCGACGCCGCGACGACGCCCGACCGCTCCGGCAGCGCGGCGCCACCGATCGTCCGACCGGCGCCGACCCCCTCCTGCGTGCGCTGCACCTCGCGCAGCAGGCCCTCGGCGCGGACCCGGTCATCGTCCCGCTCGCAGCCCCGGCGCCCGCGCCGCCGGTCGTCGCGGTTCCCGCGCCCACGTGCCCCGCGGTCCGCGAGCGCCGCCGCGAGCTGCGCCGTCCCCTCGAGCCACACCCCCTGCTGGTGCACCGGCAGCCCGTTGTACGACGCGGTCGACGTGAGGCTCGCGCTCGAGAACGTCACGCCCTCGACGACCGTGCCCGCGGGGAGCTGCGACAGCCCCTCACCGGCGACGTCGCGCGCGGCCAGCGCGTCGTCCGCCCAGTCGAGCGCGCGGGCGTAGCGTCGCTCGCGCAGCGCGAGCCACCCCCACGTCTGCGGGTCCAGCGGGAGCGGGTCCCGGTTGATCTCGGTGCCGTCGTTCGTGCCGGTGTACAGGTAGCCGCCGTCGGGCTCCCACATGCGGTCGACGAACGCGCGCGCGTGCTCGGCGGCACGGCTCCAGCGCCGGTCGCGCGTCACGGACCCGAGCTGGCGGAAGAACGCGACGCAGTCGACGTTGTGCTCGGTCGAGCCGTTGGGGATCGGGGCGTTCGCACCGTCGACGCCGAACGAGAACCCGCCGAGGGGCGCCTGCGACCACGTGTTCGCGACGATCCACTCGCCGATCCGCCGCGCGGCGTCCAGGTAGCGCCGCTCGCGCGTCACCGCGTGGAGGTGCAGCAGGGCGATGCCCGGCCAGGCCATGTCTCCCACCGCCGTCCCGAGGAAGCCGAACTGCCACCCGACGTTCGCCGTGCCGTCGGGCAGGACGAGACCGTGCTCCTGCGGCGTGCCGTCGTAGAAGGTGTACGGCCCGACGTTGTACGCCTGGCGCAGCCGTCCGTCGTCGTGGTCGGGGTCGTTCTCGAGGGCGAACACGAGCCCGTCGCCGAGTGCCCGCGCGCGGTCGAGGTAGCGCCGGCCCGCGGTGAGCGTCGCGAGGACGGCGAGGGCGTTGTCGTAGACGAACGCCGTGGAGAACAGACCGAGCTGGTCGGCGTACGACTGGGCGAGCCGCGGGCCGGGGTTGACGTCGGGGTAGGCGTCGGTCGCCGCGGCGAGGAAGCCGTGGGCGCGCCGGACCGACGCCGCGCGGCCCCGCTCCCGACCACCGGCCGCCTGTTCGACGGCGCCAGTCGCCGCGGGCAGGGTCGCGCCCGGTCGCGCTGCCGCCGGGGTCGCCGTGAGCCCGGCGAGTGCGAGCGCCCCGCCGAGCGCGAGGACGGTGCGTCGGTCGAGCCCCCGCGGGGGCCCGGGCGTGGGGCTGTGATCGCGAGGGTCGTGGGGTGCGGGTCGGCCACCGTGCTGGGTCATGAGCGTCTCCTTCGACGTCGTGAGGGGCGCGACCCACGGTAGTGGGAGCGTTCCCATGGCGAAAGAGGGCGGGCCGTGTCGAACGATGTCGAATCGTGCGCTCCGGTCGCCCGCTCGAGACTCAACCTTCCGGAGCCGTGGCGCGTGTGACAGTCATGACCGTGAACGCGATCGCCCTCTCGGCCGACGACGAACCCGACGAGAGCCCACCACCCGAGACCCTCCTGCCCGTGGTGCGGGTGGTCACGTCGCACGAGCAGGAGTTCAGCGACTTCATGGCGAGCGCCGCTCCCCGGCTCGCGCGCACCGCGTGGCTGCTGTGCGGCGACGAGCACCTGGCCGACGAGCTCGTCCAGCTGGCCCTGACCCGCACGTACCTGCACTGGCGCACGGCGCGCGAGCGCGACCCGTACGCCTACGCCCGCCGCACCCTCGCCAACCTCCGGGTCGACACGTGGCGGCGACGACGCCGCGAGGTGCTCGTCGCCCCGCCCGACCTGCCCGAGACCGCGAGCGACGCCCGGGCCGACCAGCACGCCGAGCGGGACGTCCTCGTCCGCGCGCTCGCGACGCTCACGGCCCGCCAGCGCCGGATCGTCGTGCTGCGCCACCTCGTCGGGCTGAGCGAGAGAGAGGTCGCCGACGACCTCGGCGTCTCCGTCGGCACCGTGAAGTCCACGGCGTCCCGCGGGCTCGCCCAGCTCCGCGCGATCCTCGGCGGAGCCGATCCCGCCGACGCACGGGGCGGCGCGCCGGGGCTCGCCCGCGCGCCGCGCCACCCCTCTACCGACCAGACCGACAGGAGGCAGCCATGACCGGCACCCTTCCGACCGACGACGAGACGTTCGCCCGCGCGCTGCGCACGCGGGTCGACGCGCTCGCCCCCCGCATCGACGTCGACACCGACCGCGTGCTCCCGACGGCCCGCCAGGGCCGACGACGGCGCCGGACCGTCGTCTCGGGCCTGTGCGCGCTGGCGGTCGTCGCCGGCGGGGTGGGTGCCGCGTCCTACTGGGCCGAGCCCGGTCCCACCCACCCGTCGCAGCTCGCCCCGGCGAGCGGCGGCGACGCCGCAGCCCCGGGTCTCGACGGGAGACCGCAGGGCAACGGCCCCTCCGACGGACCGTACTGGCGCGTCCGGACCCTGACGACCACGACGAACACGACCAGCGACGGACGGACGGAAGAGAGCACGCAGGGCATCACGTACTGGACCGCCCGCGACCCGGCGGGCGACTCGTACCGGGCCTTCGAAGGGGTCGAGGCCCTGGACCCCTGGCCCGGCTCGACGTTCGGGTCGCTCGTCGTCGACGGCGAGTTCGTCCGGCTCAGCTGGGACGCGCTCGCCACGCTCCCGACGGACCCCGCGGAGCTCGACGCGCTCCTGCGCGACAGCATCCGGGCGGAGATCGGGTCGGTGGACGAGGACGCGCTCGCCCAGAAGACGTGGAACCTCCTGCAGAACGGGCCCACGTCGCCCGCCGTGCGCGACGGGCTCTGGGCGACGCTGAACGGGCTGACGGGCAGCACCCCGCTCGGCGCCGTCCAGGACACGCAGGGTCGCACCGGGGAGGGCCTCGAGTGGGTCGGCGAGGACCAGAGCAACCGGATCGTGCGCTTCGTCTACGACACCGCCGCGCACCGGTTCCTCGAGCTCACCTTCGACGTCGATCTCGGCACGTCCGGCTCCGAGCCCACCGCCGACTCCCCGACCGCAGGGCCGGGCGACGAAGAGGCCGCCGCACTGCAGCACGTCGTGGATCGCACCACGTACCTCGACGAGGGGGAGGTTGCCGGGCCGCCCCCCGAGAGCGGGGGCCCCGACTGCTGGAAGACCTGCTGAGTCCCCGCGAGACGTGGGGGGGGGGGGGGCGGGGCGGGGCTGGGTGGGGGT
>NZ_JBHXIC010000122.1:7785-9588 GCF_042723955.1 Cellulosimicrobium cellulans
GGCGCGCCCCAGCCCGCGCTCTCCCGCCGACCCGCCCGCTCCCGCCCCCCCCCCCCCCCCGCCGCGCGGGGGCGCCCCCCCCCACGTGGCATCAGGAGCCCGTCGTCGCCCAGGGCGACCGCGGGTCAGAGGCGGACGACCGCCTGGGTCTTGCCGAGCACGCGCGCGCCCTCGAACGCGACCGTGAGGTCGACGCGGACCGTGCCGGCGTCGGCGTCGATCGCACCGACGGTCCCGGTGACCTCGAGCGTCGCGACGCCGGGGTTCGGCACCGGCACGGGGCGGGTGAAGCGCGTCTGGTAGTCGACGACGGCGCCCGGGTCCCCGGCCCAGTCCTCGACCAGCGCCACGGCGGCGCCCATGGTGAACATGCCGTGCGCGATGACGCCCGGCAGGCCGACCTCCGCCGCGAAGGCGTCGTTCCAGTGGATGGGGTTGAAGTCGCCGCTCGCGCCGGCGTACCGCACGAGGCGGGCGCGGTCGACCTCGACCGTGCGCGTGCCGATCACGTCGCCGACGGCCAGATCGGTGAGAGCCGGGCGCGTGGGTGTCGGGTTCGCGTCGGTGCTCATGCGCCCTCCCCGCGGACGGCGAGGGTGGAGGTGACGGTCGAGACCGGCTCGGTGCCGCCGTCGGGCAGGAGCGCGGCGATCTCGCAGCGCGTGGTGACCATCGCGAGGCCGGCCCGCTCGACGATCGAGTCCACGTGCAGCACGGTCACGAGCTCGTCGCCCGCGACGATCGGCCGGTGGTGCGTGAAGCGCTCGTCCGCGTGGACGACGCGCGAGAAGTCGATGCCCGCCCCCGGGTCCTCGATGAGCTGCCCCTCCGCCCGCTGGGCGACGACGACCGCGAAGGTCGGAGGTGCGACGAGGTCCGGATAGCCCGCACCCCGCGCCGCCACGAGGTCGTGGTGCACGGGGTGGGTGGCGCCGACGGCGCCGGAGAACTCCCGCAGCTTCTCGCGTCCTACCGAGTACGGCGCGTTGGCGGGGTACTCGCGGCCGACGTAGGCCAGGTTGACGCTCACTGCGGTGCGCGGGCGCGGAGCCGGAGGCTCAGCGGGTCTCGCGGTGCGCGGTGTGCTTGCCGCAGCGCGGGCAGAACTTCGCGAGCTCCAGGCGGTCCGGGTCGTTGCGACGGTTCTTCTTCGTGATGTAGTTGCGCTCCTTGCAGTCCACGCAGGCCAGCGTGATCTTGGGGCGAACGTCAGCGCTCTTGCTTGCCACGGTTGTGAGCCACCTCTCGCGCCTCCGGAGGGCGCATGTGCTGTGCAGGTCGCACGACGCCGGCCGCCGTACGAGGTTGTCGAAAGTGGTAGCGGAGGCGGGGATCGAACCCGCGACCTCACGATTATGAGTCGTGCGCTCTAACCATCTGAGCTACCCCGCCGCGTGACTGAACGCGAGGTCGTCTCGCCAGTATTCCAGCAAGACGACCCCGCGTCACCACAGAGCCCCGAAAGGGAATCGAACCCTTGACCTTCTCCTTACCATGGAGACGCTCTGCCGACTGAGCTATCGGGGCAGCGCGGAAAACTTTACACGGAACACGGCGTCGAACGAAATCGGCGCCGTTCCGCCGTTCCTGGGCCTTCGGCACCGCTCCCCACCGGATCGCGAACCGCCCGACGACGTCGGGTCGCGCGGCTCGCCGGAAGACGTGGTGACGACGACAGTGCCCAGGCAGACGACGACGGGGCGTCACCCGTGGGTGACGCCCCCGCTCGACGGGGGACGGGTGTGGGAAGTGCGACACCGCGTCGGTTAGCTGCTATTTTTCGTGCGGGAACATTGTGCGGGG
>NZ_JBHXIC010000123.1:0-9416 GCF_042723955.1 Cellulosimicrobium cellulans
TGGGGGGCGGGTATTTTTTTAAACCACCCACACAGCCCCCAAACTCGGGGGGGCTCGGATTTGTTTAAACCCCCCCCCGGGGGGGGGGCGCGCCGGGAGGCGGACCGCCCTCACCACGGTCAGCCGGGTGTCAGCCGCACGCGACCGTCGGTGACGACGGCGGCGCTCCCGTGCCGATGAAGCCGAACGACGTCGTCGCACCGGCGGCGAGCGTGCCGTTCCAGCCGACGTTGGTCGCCGTCAGGACGCTCCCGCTCACGCTCGTCGTCGCGTTCCACGCCTGCGACAGGCCGCCGGGCGCGAGGTCGAGCGACACGGTCCAGCCCGAGACGCCCGACGCGCCGGCCGTGACCGTGACCTCGCCCTGGTACCCGCCCTGCCACGACCCCGCGGTCCGGTAGGCCGCGGTGCATGCCCCGGGCTCCGGGCCGCCGTCGTCCGCGAGCGTGGTCGCCTCGGCGGCGAGGGAGACGGGCGAGAGGTTCCCCGCCGCGTCGCGCGCCCGCACCGTGTACCGGTACGTGGTCTCGGGGTCGAGGTCCTCGTCGGTGTACGTCGTGCGCGCCGTGGACCCGACGACCACGCCGTCCCGCAGCACGTCGTAGGCCGCCACGCGGACGTCGTCGGTCGACGCCGTCCAGGACAGCGACGCCGTGGACGACGTGGTGCCGGTCACCGCGAGGCCGGTGGGCGTCGTCGGCGACTCGGTGTCCGGCTCGGTCGGGACGTCCTCGCCGAACAGCCGGTCGTAGTCGGCGAGCGCCGTCGCGACGGCCGTCTGGGCCCAGAACCGGTGGTAGGTGAACTCGGGCGCCGGTCCGCCGTCGAGGTGCGCCTGGACCTTCGCCCAGTCCGGGTCGTCGAGGTAGAACGAGCGGATGTCGAGGAACGAGACCCCCGGCTCGACGACGTCGCCGTTCGGCATGGTGCCCGTCCACCCGGCCGGCACGTACGTCCCGTTGCCCGTGGTCGACGTCAGGACGTCGTCGAAGCGGGCGTAGTCGGCACGCGTCTCGGTCGTGGCGACGCCGATCGGGTCGCTGTTCTGCTCCCAGATCGCGTCGAGCAGGTCCTTCGCGACCTGCTGCGCCGCGTCGTGCTGAGGCCCTTCGCCGCCGGCCGCGTAGTACATGAGCGAGCGGGCGAGGGCACCGGCGACGCCGACGTCCTGGCCGTAGCCCGTCACCTCGACGCTCAGACCCGCGTTGTCGCCCGGGTCCTGAGGGTCCCAGTCGTCCGGCTGACCGGACCACGCGAGGTTGGACGGGATCTGCCAGGAGTCGTCCGTGACCGTGACGTGGTCGATGACCCACGGCACCCACTTGTCGAGGATCGCCCCGGCGCGCTCGTCGCCCGTCTCCTCGTAGAGCTGCGCGATCCGCTCGACCCCCCAGCCCTGCATGCCCATCCACGAGTTGGACGGCGGGTCGTGGTAGACGGGCGCCTCGGTGTACGCCATGCCGTAGAACGTCGCGACGTCGTCGGGCCGGTCGGCGTAGTGGCCGTCCCACGAGTTCGTGCTGCCGCCCGCGATCCCGCCCTCGGGCGACTGGAGCCACTGGAAGAGCTCGATCTGGCGGTCGAGGCTCGTGCCCCAGTCGTCGCTCGCGGTGGGCGACGCCGGCTGGAGCGCCGGGTCGTTGGCGAGCGCCCAGGCCGCCATCGGGTTCTGGTACCCGAAGTGCGCGTGGCTCGACCCGATGCGCCAGGCCCACGGGCCGGACGTGTCGAGGGCCCCGCCCCACGCGTAGTACCAGGACAGGAGGTAGTGCGCGCTGTTCCGGCCCGAACCCGCAGCGCACGAGGTGGACTCGCAGCCGGGCGTCTTGAAGTACTTGTCGAACAGCGCGTAGCGCAGGTAGTCGCCCATCTTCGAGGCCTTGCCGACGGTGTCGGCGACGGCCTCGGGCTGGCCCTGCTCGGTCGCGAACTTGTTCGCCCAGTAGGCGGCCTCGACGGCGCGCGCGTCGGCGTCGGGCGCGTTGGTGTACTTCCACTGCTTCGCGTACGACGCGTCGCCCGTGAAGAGGTCGAGGTAGCCGTTCTCGCCGCCGTAGCTGAAGTCGTCGATCGACGGCTGGGGCACCGTCTCCCAGACGGACTCCTGCGGGCCGCGCTGGAACGTGTTGATGTACGAGGTGCCCTCGTGGTCGGGCCCGAGCAGCGTCGAGGAGCCCGGTGCGGCGCCGAAGCCGTACACGTTGTCGACGTCGGCGAGCCAGTGCATGCCGTAGACCTCGGGCGTGCCGTAGGTCGACCGCAGCTCGGCCGCGATCGGGTCGGAGCCGACGGAGACCGACGTGTCGAGCTGCGAGGGGTACTGGCTCGGGTGGTTGAACTCCGGCGCGTACGTCGCGGGCTTGGCCGGGTTGTACGCCCCGTTGGTGGGCTGGTTCTCCGTGGTGGGGATCATGTACGCCTCGAGCGTGTCCCACGCGTGGTTGAAGGGCTCCCAGTCGCCGGTCACCTGCCCGTACGACGTCTCGAGCCACAGCCAGAAGGAGTACGCCTCCGACGTCGTCTCGTGCCCGTAGTCCGGCGCCTCGACCATGAGCGTCTCGACCGCGTGGTACGGGATGCCCTGGGGCGAGAAGTACCCGTTCGCCGGGTCGTGGATCTTCGCGTACAGCTCCAGGAAGCGCTGCGTGTACTCGCCGTCGACGAGCGCCGCGGCCGCCTCCGCCGTCGTGGACCGGGGCTGGGCAGGGTCGGCGCTCGCCGGGGGGACGGTCGCGAGCGCCGTGAGCGCGACGCCCGCGGCGAGCGCCGCCGCCGTCGTGCGCCGGCCGCGCGCGGCTCGCGCGTGCGGGGCGGTGGGTGGTGGCGCTGCGCGCCGGGACGTGCGTGGCATCGTGCTCCCTCTCGTCGTCGAGCCCCGCGGCGGCGGTCGCGGGGGCGCCGTCGTCGGCTCCCCCACCCCCACGGGTCGATCGACTCTCGGCGGCCGCGACCGGCCGTCACAACGCCCGAAACGTTTCGGACTGCGCCGACCACGGCACGAGCGCGCCGTGCGCACGGGCCCGGCGCCGCGCGAGAGCCACCCCGGCCCGCCGCAGCACCTCGAGCGCGTCCGGTGCGCCGCTGACGTCGCCGAGGTGCTCGACGACCGCGGACCCGCACGCCCCCGCCGCGCGGACCGCGGCGTGGCGGGCCTCGTCGTCGGAGACCCCGTCGAGGAGCACCACGAGGTCGGTCGGCGCCAGCACGCACAGCGAGCCGGCCGGGCCCAGCGCGCCGCGGAGGCGGTGGATCGTGGGGACCGTCGGCGGCGCGTCGAGCCCGACGGCCAGGACGTGCGCGCCGTACCCCTCGACCCGCCCGCCGCGCCCGATCGCCTGCTCGAGGCGGTCCACGAACAGGGTCCGGTGCAGCACGCCCGAGTCGGGGTCGACGAGCACCCGCTCGCGCAGCTCACTGCGGTACCGCTCGACGTCGGACAGGACGGCGAGGGCTCCGACCATGCGGGCCGGGCGTCCGCCGGCGTCGGGCACGGTCACGGCGCGGCAGCGCACCCGCACGTGCTCTCCGTCGGCGCACCGGAGGCGGTGCTCGACGTCGAGCGGCTCGGTCGTCCCTGCGAGCTGCGCCGCGACGGCGGCGTGCACGGCCTGCACGTCGTCGGGGTGCACGCGGCCGAGCCACTCCTCGGGGTCGTCCCGGAGGTCGGCCACGTCGCAGCCCACGATGCGCGCCCACGCCGGCGACCAGCGCACGGTGCCCGTCTCGACGTCCCAGTCCCACGTGCCGTCGTGGGACGCGATGGACACGAGCGCGGCGCGCTCGGCCCCCGCCTCGACCTCGAGGGCGAGCTCGCGGACCCGCTCGGCCGCGTCGGCGAGCGCGTGCTGCTGCTCCCGCAGCGAGCTGACCAGGGTCTCCCGGTCGAGCGCGACGGCGAGCATCGCCGCCCAGTGGTTGTACCGCTCGCGGGTGCTCGTCGTCCGCGTGTCCACGAGGCCGCCGACGACGAGGAAACCCCAGTCGGAGCGTCCGAACGCGACGGGCGCGACGACCGTGAGCGACCGCGGGTCGAGGAGCTCGCGCGGCGGGAACTGCGCGGTCGGCAGGACCGTCCCCACGAGCCGCTCGACGGCCGTTCCCCCGCCACGCACGCCGACGACCCGCAGGACGCGACGGCCGGAGCCGTCGTCGGCGTCCTCCCACAGCGCGAGGGCCGCCGTCCCGCCCACACCGCGGGGGAGCCAGTCGAGGCGGCGCAGGCCCTCGCCGTCGCCGCGCAGCAGGCCGAGGTCGACCTCGTAGAGGTCTACCAGGTCCTGCTCGAGCCGTCCGGTGCGCGCGACGGTCCCGTGCGCGCACCCGCGGGCGACCGCGACGACCACCTCGGCCGCGGTCGCCCGGACCGCCTCGGCGCGCGCGGCGGCGGAGCTCGTCGGGGGTTCCCGGTGGGCGCCGCGCGCCAGGACGGTCCGGCCGAGCTGGGACGCGCGCGCGCCCGGGCGTCGCCGCCGCACGTCGCGCACGAGAGCGGCGACCTCGGTCTCGAGCGCCGGCACGATCTGCTCGAGCGCCTCCTGCGACGGGCGCAGGCCCGCGGTCCGGTCGGCGAGCGAGCGCAGCGCCGCGGCCGGGGGGACAGCACCCGTCTCCGCGGCCCCCCGGAGCAGGTGCCGGAGCACGAGGAGCCACGCGTCGACCGGCGCAGGGCGCTGGCCGCCGTCCGGCCCGCGCCGGCGCAGGACGCCGCGCGCGTCCGACCGGTCGAGGACGGGGGCGAAGACGACCCGGGCGACCTCGTCCAGGGGCCGGGACGCGTCGCCGGGCGCCGGCACGGCATCGGCACGGGCGGCCGTGGCGCCGATGAGCTCGCCCTGCGTCCCCTCCAGGCACCCGCACGACTCGCGCCGGATGAGGGCCGCACGCCCCAGCCGGTTCTCGCGGCCCACGCTCTCCCCCCGGGCCTGCGCGACGAGCAGCTCCGCCACCCGCTCGCCGACCTGGTCGTGCAGGGGGTCGACGGTCGACAGCCGGGGACGCGAGCGCGCGCCGGAGTCGGCGTGGTCGAACCCCACGACCGCCTGCTCCGCGGGCAGCTCGAACCCGCTGGCCTGGAGGCCGCGCATGAAGCCGATGGCGTTGCGGTCCGTGGCCGCGAGCGTCGCCGTCGTCGGCAGGCCCCGGGACGCGAGGCGCCGCGCGACGACCTCGGCGCTCGCCTCCTGGTTGTCGCGCGTGCGGTAGACCCACGACGGCGACCACGCGAGGTCGTGCACCGCCAGCGCGGCGCGGTAGGCGTCGTAGCGCTCGAGCGTGTCGCGCTGCTCGGTGTTGCCGACGAAGCCGATGCGCCGGTGGCCGTGCTCGACGAGGTGGTCGACGGCGGCGCGGACGCCGCCCGCGTTGTCGGGCGACACCGCGGGAGCGCGCAGCCCGTCGGCGCGCACCCCGAGGAGCACGAGCGGGATGCCCGACGCGTCCAGCTCGCGCAGCTCCGCGTCCGCGAGCGCCGTCGTCATGACGACGAACCCGTCGAACGACGAGCGACCGAGCAGCGGCCGGCGCCCTGGCGGACCCGGGAACTCGTCGCGGTCGAGGTCCGCCGGGTACGTCTGGAGGGCGACCACCCGGTGCCCGTGCGCCCGCAGGACCCGGGCGATCCCCGCCAGGGACCGCCCGAAGTAGAAGCCTCCGACCACGGGGCACAGCACACCGAACGTCAGGTGCTCCCCCGCCTGTCTCGGGCGCCTCGTCGCGTCCGTCGACATCCTCGTCACCGTCCTCGTCACGTCATCGTCACCGAGTCCTGGTAGGCATCATGCACCCAAACCGGGCACAGTGTGGGAGCGTGACCACCAACTCCCCCGGCAGAGCACCCACGCCACGCGCCGTCAGCCCGGCCGAACGGCGCATCACGATCACCGACGTCGCGCGCGCGGCGGGGGTGTCGATCGCCGTCGTCTCCTACGCCCTCAACGGTCGTCCGGGCGTGTCCGAGCGGACCCGCCGGCACGTCCTGCGCACCGCGGCCGACCTCGGCTGGCGCCCGAGCGCGGCCGCCCGCTCGCTGCGCGCCAGCGCCCGCAGCGTGGCGCTCCAGGTCGTGCACGCGGCGGAGGGGGCAGCCGGACCCGGCCGTGCCCTGGCACTCGCCGCCGGCATGCGCGCCGTCCTCGCGGAGCACGACCTCGCCCTCAGCCTCGAGGTCACCGACGACCGTGACGAGGGCGCCCGGGAGCTCGAGGCGGGCTGGTCCGAGCGGCGGCACGCCGCGTACGTCGTGGTCGACGCCCACGCGCGCGACCCCCGGTTACGGGTCGCCCGCGAGGCCGCGATCCCGCTCGTCGAGGTCGCTCCCGGCCCGTCCGACCCCGCCGCCCCGGGCGTGCGGACCTGGTTCGCGGGCGACGCGGACGCCCGCGCGGCCCGCTACCTCGTCGAGCTCGGCCACCGCCGGATCGCGGTCCTCGTCTCGGACGCGCAGGACGAGGTGGCGCGCACCCTGGTCGCGGCGGCCCACGACGCGGGCGGCCCGGAGGCCCGGGTCGAGGTCGTCGAGTGCCGCACGTGGGAGGAGACACGCTCGCGCGCGGCGCGGCTGGTCGCGCACGACTCGCGGCCCACCGCCGTGCTCACGGACACGGACCTCGCGGCGCTCGCCGTTCTCGAGGCCGGCCGGAGCCACGGGCTCGAGGTGCCGTGGGACCTGTCCGTGCTCTCCGGCGAGGACTCCGCGACGTGCCGGCTCGTCGCCCCCGCGCTCACCGCCGTGCACCGGCCGTTCCAGCGGCTCGGCGCGCATGTCGCGGACGTCGTCGTCGCGCGGCTGGGCCTCGGGCGCCCGGTCGCGCGCCCCGACGCCGACCCGGCCGCGACCCGTCCGCCCGTCGACCGCGAGCGCCCCGCCGCGCGCCTCCTCCTGCGCGGGACGACGGCGCCACCGCGGGGTGCCTAAACGTTTCAGTCGGTAGCCGACCACGGCCGCCGTTCGTCACGTTGTCCCCGCCGGGCAGAGCCGCCCGGTGCGCGGACCCGTCCGCGCCCCCGGACCCTTGGAGGACCACGTGCCATCCCGATCCAGTCGACCGCGCAGGGGCGCGGCCGTCGCCGCGTCGCTCGCGCTGCTCGCCGCCCCGCTGGTCGCGACCGCCGCGCCGGCGAACGCCGCCGAGCCACGCGTGAGCAACCCGTTCGCCGGTGCCACGCAGTACGTCAACGACTTCTGGTCCGCCAACGTCGAGGCCGCGGCCGACCGCGCCGGCGGGGACCTCGGGTCCCGTATGCGGGCGATCGCCGACGAGCCCACCTCGGTCTGGATGGACCGCATCAGCGCGATCGAGGGCAACGCCGACGGCCCGGGCCTGCGGCACCACCTCGACGCCGCGCTCGAGCAGAAGCAGGCGGGCGTGCCGATGGTGTTCAACCTCGTGATCTACGACCTGCCCGGCCGCGACTGCTACGCGCTCGCGTCCAACGGCGAGCTCAAGCCGAACGCCACCGACATGGCGCGGTACAAGACCGAGTACATCGACGTCATCGCCGACATCCTCGACGACCCGGCCTACGAGGACCTGCGCATCGTCGCGACGATCGAGCCGGACTCGCTGCCGAACCTCATCACGAACATCAGCACGCCCGACTGCCAGGCGTCCGCGCCGTACTACCGCGAGGGCGTCAAGTACGCGCTGGACGCGCTCCACGACGTCGGCAACGTGTATTCCTACATCGACGCGGCGCACGCCGGCTGGCTCGGCTGGCCGAGCAACTCGGGCCCGGCGGCGAAGCTCTTCAAGGAGGTCGTGCTGTCGACGGAGGCGGGTTACGCGTCCGTCACCGGCTTCGTCACGAACACGGCCAACTCGACCCCCCTGCACGAGCCGTTCCTCGAGGACGTCCAGCTCGGGAGCACGCCGGTGCGCTCGGCGTCCTTCTACGAGTGGAACGCCGACTTCGACGAGGCCGACTGGACGGCACACCTCTACGACCTGCTCGTGGCGGAGGGCTTCCCGACGTCGATCGGCATGCTCATCGACACGTCGCGCAACGGCTGGGGCGGCGAGGACCGCCCGACGGCGGTGAGCACGTCCACGAACCTCAACACCTACGTGAACGAGTCGCGCGTCGACAAGCGCATCCACCGCGGCGCCTGGTGCAACCCGGCCGGCGCGGGGATCGGCGAGCGCCCGCAGGTCTCGCCCGCGGGCTTCCCGGAGTCGCACCTGCACGCCTACGTGTGGGTCAAGCCTCCGGGCGAGTCCGACGGTGCGTCGTCCGACATCCCGAACGACCAGGGCAAGCGGTTCGACCGGATGTGCGACCCGACGTTCGTCTCGCCCAAGCTCGCCAACCAGCTCACGGGCGCCCTGCCCGACGCCCCGCTCGCGGGCCAGTGGTTCGAGTCCCAGTTCCGGATGCTCGTCGAGAACGCCTACCCGGCGATCGAGGGCGACGGCAGCGGCGGCCCCGCCGACACGACCGCGCCGTCGGTCCCGACGGGCCTGTCGGCCGGGGCGACCACCACGACGTCGGCGAGCGTGAGGTGGACCGCGTCCACCGACGACCGGGGCGTCACGGGCTACACCGTGCTCGTCGACGGCACGGCCGTGGGCACGACGGCCACGACCTCGTTCACGGTCACCGGCCTCGAGGCGGGCACGTCCTACGCCGTGACCGTCCGGGCGCGCGACGCCGCGGGCAACGTCTCGGCCGCGTCCGCGCCGCTCACCGTGAGCACGGACGAGGACGGCGGCGCGGGCGGCGACGACCAGGCGCCGTCCGCCCCGACCGGGCTGCGGGTCTCGGGCGTGACGACCTCCACGGTCGCGCTCGCGTGGAACGCGTCCACCGACGACACCGGGGTGACCGGGTACCGCGTGTTCCGCGACGGGACGCAGGTCGCCGAGGTCTCGGCGACGTCGTTCACCGACACGGGGCTCGCGGCAGGCACGGCGCACGTCTACGCGGTGCGCGCGGTCGACGCCGCGGGCAACGTGTCCGCGACGTCCGGCACGGTGACCGGCACGACCGAGGACGACACCCCCACCCCGGTGGGGGCCTGCACGGTCGCGTACACCGCGAGCTCGTGGAACACCGGGTTCACCGGGTCGCTGCGGATCACGAACAACTCCGCCGCCGCCCTGCAGAACTGGAACCTGACGTTCGCCTTCGCGAACGGCCAGACGATCACGCAGGGCTGGTCCGCGCAGTACGCGCAGTCCGGCTCGACCGTCACCGTGACCCCCGCCGCGTGGAACACCACGCTCGGCGCGGGCGCGAGCGTCGAGGTCGGCTTCAACGGCTCCCACACCGGGACCAACACCGAGCCGACGTCGTTCACGCTGAACGGCGCGACCTGCACGGTCGCCTGACCCGACGCCGACGGCCGGGGCGCGTGCGCCCCCCCCCGGGGGGGGGCGGGGGGGGGGTGGGCGCGGCGGGCCCCGCCGGCGCGCGGGGCA
>NZ_JBHXIC010000124.1:0-9282 GCF_042723955.1 Cellulosimicrobium cellulans
CCTCTCTCAAACCTTCTCCTCCTGCCTCCCTCTCAGCTTGTTCCCTCGTGTCCTCTTCAACACCCCCCCCCCCCCCCCCGCGCCCCCCCCCCCCACAGCCATGGACACCCCACACCTCGATGACACGTGCAGCGAAGCGTCGTCGCAGATCGAGCGATGAGCAAGGCTCCTAGGGGAGTCCGCCCCCGCCCTCGTCCTGATCGACGGCGACGCCCGCGTCAGTCCCCGGCGGGCCCGAAGCGCTCGGTCTTGACGCGCGCCGGATCGTGGCCGAGCGAGACGAGCTGGCGGGCGACGGCCTCGACGAACCCCGTCGGCCCGCACACGAAGCACGCGGGCTCGATCTCGGCCGGCCAGCCCCACGCCGCGAGGTCGCGGCGCTCGAGGCGGCCGGGTCCGCGCATCGCGCCGAGCGGTGCAGAGCGGGTGAACACGACCTGGGTGTCGAGCCCGTCGTGCGCGGCGGCGAGCCGGTCGAGGTCGTCGACGTACAGCCGGTCCTCGGGGCGGCGTACCGAGTAGACGAGCCGGAACGGCGTCCGGTCGCCCGCGTCGCGGCGCGTGCGGAGCATCGCCATGAGCGGAACGAGCCCCGACCCGCCGGCCGCGAGCAGGACCGGCGTCCCGGCGTCGCGCTCCGGGGACCAGACGAACCAGCCGCCGATCGGCCCGCGCAGCTCGATCGCGTCCCCGACCGCGAAGGCGTCGGTCAGGTAGGTCGAGACCTCCCCGCCGGGGACGCGCTGCACGGTGACCTCGACGCGCGCGGGGGAGCCGTCGTCGGGCACGATCGCGCGCGTCGCCGCGCTGCCGATCGAGTAGCTGCGCTCGGCGGTGTAGCCGTCGGGCGCGGTGAGGCGCAGGTCGACGTGCTGCCCGGCCAGGTGTCCGGGCCAGGCGGGGACCTCGAGCACGAGCGTCCGCGCGGACGGGCTCTCCTCCCACGCGTCGACGAGCGTCGCGACCTGCCAGCGCGACGGCGTCGCGTACCGGGCGCCGAGCCGGACGGGCGCCTCGGTCATCGTGAGACCTCAATCACCTTGGTACCTCTGCTCCCGCCACGGGTCGCCGAGGTCGTGGTAGCCCAGGCGCTCCCAGAAGCCCTGCCGGTCCATGGGCATGAGCGTGATGCTGTTGACCCACTTGGCCGACTTCCAGAAGTACAGGTGCGGCACGAGCAGCCGCGCCGGGCCGCCGTGCACCGGGTGGAGCGGGGCGCCGTCGAACGTGTGCACGACCCACGCCTTGCCGCCCAGGAGGTCTGCGACCGGCAGGTTCGTGGTGTAGCCGCCGTAGGAGCCGACCATCGCGAAGTCGGCGGTGGACTCCACGTCGGCGAGGAGCGTGTCGAGCGAGACGCCGCGCCACGACGTCCCGAACTTGGACCAACGGGTCACGCAGTGGATGTCGACGGTCGGCTCGTCCTGGGGGAGCGCCATGAGGTCCGCCCACGACCAGGCGTGCGTCGTGCCGGTCTCGGTGGTCACGTCGAGCCGCCAGGTCGCGGTGTCGACGCGCGGTGTGGGCCCCGCCGAGAGCACGGGGAACCCGGTCTCGACGTACTGGCCCGGCGGGAGCGCCACGCCCTGCGGGCGTGGCCGGCCGTGGAAGCCGGGGGTGAGGGTGCTCATGGCACACGGTAGGCGCGGTGCCCGACGGCGCGCCAGGGCTCAGGCGTTCGTGTCCCCGGTGGGCGGTGCCGCGACGAGGCGCACGACGGCGTCGCGCAGCCAGGCGCGGTATCGCTCGTCGGACCAGCCCGCCCCCTCGACGAAGTGGGCCCAGCCCTCGGGTGCGAGCAGGTAGGAGAGGGCCTCGGCCGCCTCCTCCCGGGCGGAGTGCGGGCGGAACCCGTGCGCCACGAGCACGTCCACGCTCGCGCGCAGGTCGGCGCGGCGGCGTCCGAGGAGCGCGTCGAGCTCCGTGGCGACGGCCTCGTCGGAGCGTGCCGCCGACGTGAGGGCGGACCACAGGCCGGCGACGCGGGCGTTCGCCGCCGCGACGAGCGCGACGAGCCCGTCGAGGAACTCTCCGGGGTCGGTGGTGCCGGCGACGGAGCGGCCCTCGGGTCGCTCGCCGAGGGACTCCCGACCCTCGGACCCGGCGAACGTGAGCTCGAACGCGGCGAGGAGCAGCGCGCGCTTGGGCCCGTGCGCCTTGACCGTCTCGATCGACACGCCCGCGCGCTCGGCGACGCGCGCGAGGGTCGTGCGCTCGTAGCCGTGCTCGGCGAGCTCCTGCGCAGCGGCGCGCACGACCCGTTCGCGCGTGCGCGCCGCCTGCTCGGCGCGGAGGTCGGACGTGTAGGCGCGCGGGACCACTATTGACTACCCCTTGAAGGTGATGAATACTCCTGACGGTTGATCGATCTTCTCACACGCCGGCTCCCCACCGGCATCCCCGCGCAGACGGCCCGGTCCTGCGCCTTCCCGTCCGTCCGGCGCACCGCGCGCCGCCACGAGAGAGGCACCACCGATGGCCGCCGTCCTGCTCTGCTCCACCCCTGTGCACGCCCACGTCACCCCGCTGCTCGCCGTCACCCGGGCCCTCGTCGCCCGCGGGCACGACGTCCGGTTCCTGACAGGGGCCCGGTTCGCCGCGGCCGTCGAGGCAGCAGGCGCCACGTTCCTCGCGCTCCCCGCAGAGGCCGACTTCGACGACCGGGACCTCGCGGCCGCGTTCCCCGGTCGCGCGGGGCGCACCGGGCTCGATGCGATCCGGCACGACATGCTGGAGATCTTCGTCGGGCCCGGGGTCGCGCAGCACCGTGCGGTGGTCGACGCCCTCGCGTCGCGACCGGCCGACGCCGTGCTCGTCGAGCCGCTGTTCCTCGGCGCGATGCCGCTCGTCGCGTCGCCCGCCGACAGCCGGCCGCCCGTGCTCGCGCTCGGCATCTTCCCGCTCGGGCTCAAGAGCGACCGCACCGCGCCGTTCGGCCTGGGGGTGCTGCCCGCGCGTGGCTCGCTCGGTGTCCTGCGCAACCGGGCGCTGCACCGGTTCGTCGAGGGCGTCGCGTTCGCGGCCCCGCAGCGCGCCGCGCAGGACATGGTCCGTGCTGCGGGTGGGGAGCCGAGCGGCACCTTCTTCCTCGGCTGGCCCGCCGACGCGGACGCCGTCGTGCAGCTCACCGTCCGCGAGCTCGAGTACCCGCGGCCCGACGTCGCGACCCCGGTCCGGTTCGTCGGCCCACCGCGCCCGGCGGCGGGGAACGGCGACCTCCCCGCGTGGTGGGGCGACCTCGACACGCGCCGACCGGTCGTCCACGTCACCCAGGGGACCGTCGCGAACGAGGACCCGACCCAGCTCCTCGTCCCCACGCTGCGCGCGCTCGCCGACGAGGACGTGCTCGTGGTCGCCGCGACGGGCGGCCGCCCCGTCGGCTCGCTCGGCCCGCTCCCGGCGAACGCGCGCGCGGCCGAGTACCTCCCGTACGACGCGCTGCTGCCGCGCACGTCGGTCCTCGTGACCAACGGCGGCTACGGCGGCGTCCACCACGCGTTGCGCCACGGCGTGCCCGTCGTCGTCGCCGGCAAGACGGAGGACAAGGCGGAGGTCGCCGCGCGCGTCGCGTGGACGGGCGCCGGCCTGCGGCTGCGGACGAGCACGCCGCGGCCCGCCCAGGTGCGGCGCGCGGTGCGGCGGCTTCTCGCCGACTCCTCGTACGCGCGAGCCAGCGCACGCATCGGCGAGCGCATCGCCGCCTCGCCGGGGGAGGACGGCGTCGTCGACGTCGTCGAGGAGGTCGTCGCCGCCCGGGAGGCGTCGCGCGCCGTCCGCTGACGGGGGCGGGATCGGGGGATGCCCAGCGACCTGCTCATGCGCATCCACGGCCCCGAGTTCCGCGCCATGTCCGAGAGGGTGCTGCGCGCCACCGAGCTCACCTCGCGGCTCAACGTCCTGCCGTTCGACGACGAGCAGGGCCGGGCGCGGCTGTTCGAGCAGATCCTGGGCCGCCCGCTCGGGCCGCGCGTGACGATCTACCCGCCCTTCTTCACGGACCACGGCCTGAACCTGGACCTGGGGGAGCGCGTGTTCGTCAACCAGAACTGCACGTTCCTCGACTACGCGGGCATCCGCCTGGCCGAGCGCGTCATGGTCGCCCCACGGGTCACATTCATCACCGTCGGGCACCCCGTCGACGCCGACGACCGCAAGGTCTGGCTGACCGGCGGCCCGATCGACGTGCACGAGAACGTGTGGATCGGGGCTGGGGCCACGATCCTGCCCGGCGTGACCATCGGCCGCGACGCGGTCGTCGCCGCCGGCGCGGTCGTGGCCGACGACGTCCCGCCGCGCAGCCTCGTCACCGGCACCAAGGCAACTGTGCGCCGCACGTGGTGGGCCCTCGCCGGCTTCAACGCTCGGAGACATGCGTGACCGTCAATGCGACGGCGCCGTCTACCGCACACCCGGGGGGCGTCGTCGGTAGGAGCCGTATCAGTCTCCACGCCAAGCCGGGCGAGCGGATGAACGTCGTCGACGAATGCGTCGAGATCTGCCGCAGCAGCGTGCTACCACCGTGCACTGCGGGGTCGCGCCCGGCGTCCTCGCGGCGCCAGGGAGCGTGCCCACCCTCTGCGCCAAGTCCGTAGGGAGATGTAGCGAAGTGGGCGGTTCGAGGGATAGGACCTGCATGAGAGGTGAATGGATTGCATTCCACGCATGGTTCGCGCTTGGAGCGCCTTCACGGCGCATCCCTCGACCTCACTTTTTCCACGGGGCTGTACCTAGTTGGGAGCGAGACCTGCGTGCCTCCGCTGTAATACCTGCCGTGAGGCCTGGCTGCTTGGTGAAGTCCCGTGTGAAAGTCTGCCCTCCGGACACTTTGGTAACCACCGACGCTGCAGTGACAAAGAGGTCAAGCGAGATCGAATCATCCCAAAGAGTATCGACGTATCCATCTGCAACACCCGACAGCTTCTTGCTATTGAAATCGGGCAACGAATCGCCAAGTGCTAGGTGACGAGCCGCGTGAAGCAGGTGATATCGCACCGGTCGGAGGTATGGGAGGAGTGCACCCGTCCGCAGGAGATATTCAAGCCGGTATTGCGCCACTGCGCTCGCATAGTAGATTTCGAGCTTGTGATCATCGCCGAACATGCGCTCGCCAAGCTGCCGGTACAGCGTAGTGTAGTAGCGGGTCGCCCGATGCGGCTCGTTCAGGAAGGTAGAGGCAAATGCCTTCACCAGTTGGGCGCGTGTGACGATCCGGTTTCTGGGAGTCGAACTGACTGCCTGATACTGTTGAGATCTCCGCTCGTAGTACAAGCGGCGGCCTTCGTCGTATGTCCGAAAATGTTCCTCGAGTGACCGCTGAAAGTTCAGAAGACTGTATAGGTCTTCCTTGGAGACATGGGTCTGGCTGTTAGTTGCCGCGGTAATATTCGTAGCGATGGCCTCGTCCTGTGTAATCACTACGCGGAGAGGAACAAAGATCGTACTGAGTTCGTCACGGAGGTCATAGATTACGTTTGCCGTCTGGCAGCCGTTGACAATCTGAAAGTCGTCGAGAGTGATCTCGTCACCTAGAACCTTGCCGTCCTTCGCCACGATCGTTACACCGTTGTTGAGGACCGCGAATTGGTCTTGATGGGCCCTTATGGAATCTCGAATCTTGACGTTCACTGGGTTGTTGGTGCCTTGAAAGTCGCGAACATTGTCCTCGAATATGCTTCGGTGCAGATCGCCGTTCTCATCTGCAATAATCTTCAGGAACTCCGCCCCCGGCAGCACTCCGAGATACGATTGCTCCACTCCTTCAATTCGAGGGAGAGTGGACTTTGTGGCAAAGGTAAAACTCGCTGAAACCTTGTTCTTCGTTGCACGGTACAGGCGTTGTATCGCCAGCGCATCGATTGGATCGTAGGTTACTTCCTCGAAATAGTTCACATCCTCGACGCGGGAGCGCGAGGATTCGATCTTCTTGATAAGGTGCTCGTCAGCCTGCCATCGGCCGGTCGTTACATAGTACAAGTGGCAATGGGGGTTTCGCTTCAAGCGCGTCGCACTTGAGAGCAGCTTGTCTGTCACGGCGCGAAGCTCGGTCAGATTGGCATGCGTGACACCATCCTGAAAAAAGGCCCTGACTTCGTCTGCAAAGTCTGCCATCAGTGCTCCGTTGAAGGACGCACTCGTCTTGGACTGTACGAAGTGAAAATCTACTTCGAGCGAGCCGGAATTCTCGAGAATCGAGTCAAGATCGTCCTTGCTCGGGACGAGTGCGCCATTGACTACAATCGCCATGGCGTCGATTCCGGGAAGGGAATTATCGCCGACTGCCACGTCCTCTAGCGCGATGCGCTCGTAGAGCTTGGGCGTCAGAATTGCGAAGGCGGAGAAGTACTCGAAGGCCGTGGCTTCGTCGAGGTGGGTTAGTTGCTCGTCGGCGACAAACGAGTCGAGTGCGGCCTTGGTGATCCGGTCCATCGCGGGCTCCCGTCTGTGGGTTGCGCGCAATCGTACTGGCGCGGCTCAGCACTCGACGACGTTGACCGCGAGGCCGCCGGTCGAGGTCTCCTTGTACTTGGTCGACATGTCGACGCCGGTCTGGCGCATCGTCTCGATGACGGTGTCGAGCGAGACGACGTGCGAGCCGTCGCCCTGGAGCGCGAGGCGCGCCGCGGAGACGGCGGTGCAGGCGGCGATGGCGTTGCGCTCGATGCAGGGCACCTGGACGAGCCCGCCGACGGGGTCGCACGTGAGCCCGAGGTTGTGCTCCATCGCGATCTCGGCCGCGTTCTCCACCTGGGCGGGCGTGCCGCCGAGCACGGCGCAGATCGCGCCCGCGGCCATCGAGCACGCCGAGCCGACCTCGCCCTGGCAGCCCGCCTCCGCGCCGGAGATCGACGCGTTGCGCTTGTAGAGCGCGCCGATCGCGGCGGCCGTGAGGAGGTAGGTGCGCATGGCCCGGCGCCGGCGAGAGGGGTCTGCGGCGACGTCCGGGTGGGTGCGCAGGAAGTGCCGACCGACCGCGGGGATGATGCCGGCGGCGCCGTTCGTCGGGGCGGTCACGACGCGGCGCCCGTCGGCGTTCTCCTCGTTGACGGCCATGGCGAACGCCTGGAGCCACTCGATGGTCGTGTCCGCGCCGCGCTCGTCCGCGAGCTCGAGGCGCTCCCGCTGGGCCCGTGCCCGACGACGGACCTTGAGGCGCCCGGGCAGCACCCCGTCGCGCTCCAGCCCTGCGTCGACGCACGCGCTCATGGTGTCCCAGATCCGGTCGACGCCCGCCTCGACCTCGGCGGCGGGGCGCAGGGCGGACTCGTTCGCCCATGCGACCGCCGCGATGGACGTGCGCTCGCGCTCGCACACGGCGAGGAGCTCGGCGGCGTTGGCGAAGGGGAACGGCACGCCCGACGGCTCGGTCCGGGGGTCGATCGCCTCGCCCGCGAGCTCGGCGCCGAGCTGCGCGGCCTCGTTCGCGGCGGCGGACTCGAGCTCGGCGGCCGTGAGGACGAACCCCCCGCCCACCGAGTAGTACGCCTCCTCGGCGAGCGGGGTGCCGCTCGCGTCGAGCGCGGTGAACCGCATGCCGTTGGGGTGGCCGGGCATGCGTGTCAGCGGCGCGAGGCGCACGTCGTCGCTCGACATCGTGATGCGGTGCCGGCCCAGCAGCGCGACGGGCGCGCCGTCGCCCAGCTTCTCCCACGAGCCGGGGACCCGGGCGGGATCGCACGTCTCGGGGTCGAGGCCGAGCAGCCCCGCGACCACGGCGTCCGGCGTGCCGTGACCGACGCCCGTCGCCCCGAGCGACCCGCACAGCGCGACCCGCAGGCCGGCGACCGCGTCCAGCACGCCGCCGTCCTCCAAGGTCGCGACGAACGCCTTCGCGGCCCGCATGGGCCCGACGGTGTGCGAGCTCGACGGACCCACGCCGACGGAGAAGAGATCGAGGACCGACACGTACGCGCTCATGGGAACCATGGTCGCACCCTGTCCCACGATGCGGGCAGCTTTTGCTATAGCGAATGCTCGCGTCGCCCAGTCAGCCCGGCGCGCCCAGGACGACCGGGCAGGTCGCGAGGTGGTCGTCGACGAGCCCGCACGCCTGCATCGCGGCATAGGCGGTCGTCGGCCCGACGAACCGGAACCCGTGCTTCTTGAGCGCATTCGAGAGCGCGGTCGACTCGGGCGTGAGCCCGGGCACGTCGCCCCACGTCGCCGGGCGCTCGCGACCGGCCGGCGGCGCGAACGACCAGATCAGCTCGTCCAGCGTGCGCCCGCTCTCCTGGAGCGCGAGCAGGGCGCGCGCGTTGTCGATCGTGGCGGTGATCTTCTGCCGGTTGCGGATGATGCGGGCGTCCCCGAGCAGACGCTCGACGTCGGGCTCGCCGAACGCGGCGACGGCCACCGGGTCGAACCCCGCGAAGACCTCGCGGAAGGCGGGGCGCTTGCGCAGCACGGTGATCCAGGACAGGCCGGACTGGAACCCCTCGAGCGCCAGGCGCTCGAACAGCGCCGTGTCCCCGTGCACCGGGACCGCCCACTCGGTGTCGTGGTACTCCTCGTAGAGCGGGTCCCCGTCACCGAAGCAGCGGGCGCCGGGCTGCGGGGCGGCGGGCGCGTCGTCGGGCACCGCGAGGGGCGTCGTCGCGGTCGTGTCGGTCGTCATGCCTCCACTCTGCCCGGTCCCGCCGACACCGCGACCGCGCCGGCGCCGGGTGTGGACGGGACCGTTGCGATCAAGGCCCGTGCATACCCAGGCGGCTGGCCGCGCCTCGGCGACTCGGCGACTCGGCGACTCGGTGGAGTGTCATGGGGACTCCTGCCGATGGCCGGGCGTCGGTCGTCCAGGGCACACTGGGTCCCGGCCGGGCGCACCCGGCGTGACGACGCCGTCGTCCTGACCATCGTCTCCCCGAGGAGCAGTCATGTCCGACGCCCTGGCCGCGCTCGCCGCAGCCGTCGCGGCGGCGCCGTCGAGCGCCCCTCTGCGCGTCCACTACGCGAGCCTTCTGCTCGCCGCCGGGCGGCCCGTCGAGGCGCTCGAGCAGGCGAGCGCGGCGCTGCGGATCGACCCGGCGGACGGCGAGGCGCTCCGCCTCGTCCAGGAGTCGGCCGTCGCCGCGGCGACGGGCGCCCGGCCTGCGACCGGTTCAGACGCCCCGTCGGTCCCGGCCGACCCGGCGACGTCCTTCACGCCTGCCGATCCGGCCGCCTCCGTCCCGGCGGGCGGTCCGGCCACGACTCCGGCGGGGGGGGGGGGCCGGCGGGCGCGCCGCCGCCCCCCCCGGCGGCGGCCCCCCCCGCCCCCCCCCCCCGCCCGGGGCGCCCCGCCCCCCG
>NZ_JBHXIC010000125.1:0-7979 GCF_042723955.1 Cellulosimicrobium cellulans
GGGCGCGGGGGGGGGGCGGGGGGGGCGCGGGGGGGGGGGTTGCCAGCCCGCGCCCCCCGCGCGGGGCCCCCCGCCCCGGGGCCCCCGCCCCCGCCCGCCTCGTCAGCCGACGACCTCGGCGCGGGCCGTCGCCCAGCGGTCGTTGAGGTCGGCGAAGAACGACGCCTTGTCGCCGTCCGCGGCGCCGCGCGCGACGTCGATGTACTGGCGCCGGAACTGGTCGCCGTTGAGGTCGATCTCCGCGGCGTTGTAGATGTCGGCCAGGAGGTTCTCCTCGCCCGCCGGCGCCGGGGCGATCTCGACCTCCTCGACGCCGAACGTCTCGAAGTCCGCGAGGATCTCCGGCGACTCGCCGCCCACCTGCGGCGCGAGCCCGCCCTGGCTCGCGGCGAAGCCCGACTCGTCGAGGAACCAGTACAGCCACGCCTCGGCGGCCTCCTTGTTCTCCGAGTGCTTGGAGATCGCGAGCTTGTAGTCCGCCCCGACCGTCGAGTGGAACGCTCCGTCCGTCTGCCACGGCATCGGCCAGAACCCGATGTCCTCGCGCGGGTTGCCCGCCGCCTCCGCGGCGTCCTGCATCTGCGTCACGGCCCACGAGCCGAGCACCATGCTCGCGACCTGGCCGGTGCCGACGAGGTTCTTGGACTCCTCCCAGTTCGTCGTGGTCGGGTCGGGCTCGGAGAGGCCGGCCTCCACGACGTCGTAGAGGAGGGAGTCGATCGCGTACTGCTCCTCGCCCTCGGTCCACGGCGCGTCCTGCTCGGTGCGCAGGTTCACGGCCTCCGGGCCGTCGATCGAGCCCTGGTTGGACTGCCACTGCGTGAGCGGCCAGCCGTCCGCGTAGTTCGTGTAGTACGGGACGGTGTCGGGCGAGCTGTCCTTGATCGCCTTCAGGGCGTCGAGGAACTCCTCGGGCGTCGCGGGCGGCTCGGTGATCCCTGCCTTCTCCCAGACCGGCTTGTTGAGCACGTAGCCCATCGCGGTCCCGAACGTCGCGAGCCCGTAGACCTGCCCCTCGTACGCCTTGTCGTGGATGAAGCGGTACTCCTCGCCGAGCTCGTCGACCGTCCCGAGGGGCTCGAAGAAGGTCGAGAGCTGGTCCGCGTCGACCGTGTTGGGGATGAGCAGGACGTCGCCGTAGTCGCCCGAGTTGAGGCGGATCGAGACGTCGCCCTCGTAGTCGGTCACCGCCTCGAACTCGACGTCGACGTCCGGGTAGGTCTTCTGGAACTCGGTCACGTAGTCCTGGAGCACCGTGTCGACGATGTCCGTGCGGTTCGTCAGGACGGTGATCGTCCCCGACGGGCCGTCGCCGTCCCCGTCGCCCCCACCGGTGGAGCCACCGGAGCAGGCTCCCAGCACGAGCACCACGGCCGCGGCCGTGCTCGCGGCAAGGATGCGCCTCTTCGCCATCTCGATCCCTCATTCTCGTCGTCGTTGACAGTGCGCGCCGCCCCGATGCGGATACAGCGCTTAAGCCGAATGGCCATCTGGTGCACCGGATGATCAAGTCCGATGTCGATGAGGACGAGTGAAGCGGTTAAGTTGCCGTAAGTCAACGACGCTCGGTCACGGTTCGATCACGACGACGAGAACGTGCACCCCGGGCGCGCCGGGCCCTCGGACGGACCTCTCCGCGCGGGCCGTGCGCCCGGGCCGGCGTCAGTCCTCGGCGCGGCGCGCGGTCGTGCCCCGGGGGCGCAGCGTCGGCGTCGAGTCCAGGAAGCTCCCGCCCGTCCGGCCGTCGATGCGGTCGAACAACCGCCTCGCGACGTGGGCGCCGAAGCGCGTCACGTCGTGGCTCAGGGCCGACAGCCGGGGGTACGTCGCCTGGCACAGCGGGGAGTCGTCCCAGGCGATGATCGACAGGTCCGCCGGCACCCGGACGCCCAGCTCGCTCGCCACGCCGAGGCCCGCGAGGGCCATGACGTCGTTGTCGTAGATGATCGCCGTCGGCCGCTCCGGCCCCGTGAGGAGCGTGCGCGTGGCGCTCGCCCCCTGGTCGGCCGTGTAGTCGGTCCGTCCGATCTCCCCCCGAACGCCGAGCCGCGCCACCTCCTCGCGGAACGCCTCGTCACGGATGTGCGTGTGCCCGAAGCTCGTGACCCCCGCGACGCGCGCGATGCGCCGGTGACCCACGGCGTGCAGGTAGCGGACAGACTCGCGCATGGCCGAGGCGTCGTCGGTCCACACGTTCGTGAGGTCACCGGCGAGCGCCGGGTCGCCCACGACGACGGCCGGGATCGCGTCCGGCTCGGAGAGCCAGGCCACGCGCGGGTCGTCGAGGCGGAGGTCCACGGTCACGACGCCGTCGACCCGGCGCGCGGCCCGCCACTTGCGGTAGGCGCGCAGCTCGGCGTCGAGATCGGGGACCACCTGGAGGAGCAGGCCGTACGACCTCGCGGCGAGCTCGGACTCGATGCCCGCGATGAACTGCATGTAGAACGACTCGAAGCCGAGGGTGCTCGGGTCGCGCGCGAGCACCAGGCCCACGGTCTCCGTGCGCGCCCCCGACAGCGAGCGTGCCGCTGAGCTCGGCTCCCAGCCCAGCTCGGCCGCGACACCGAGGATGCGCGACCGCGTCTCGGCCGACACGCCCGGCCGGTTGTTCAACGCGTACGACACCGCACCCGTGGACACGCCTGCCCGCCGGGCGATGTCCGCGATCGTGATCCGGGCCATGGTGCGCTCTCCTCGTCGTCGGGACGGCCCCCGTGCCGTCGCCCACACGCTGCACTGAAGCGCTTCACCTGTCAACCGGCCGGCCCGTCGGCACGGGCCGCGGCAACCGGCCGGACGCCGCAGCGTCCGGCCGCCCGCCCGCGTCGCCGCTGCTAGGGTCGGCCCGTGCAGAAGCCGCAGCAACGCGCCACTCTGGCCGACGTCGCGCGACTGGCCGGTGTGAGCGCCAAGACCGTCTCACGGGTCTACGACGGCAGCACGAACGTCTCCCCCGGCACCCGGCGCCGCATCGAGGAGGCCGCCGCACGCCTCAGCTTCCGGCCCAACCTCCTCGCGCGCGACCTCCGCCACGGAGGGGTCTCGTCCGCCGTCGGGTTCGTGCTCGGCGACATCACCAACCCGTTCTACTTCCAGGTCGCCGCCGGCATGGAGCGCGAGCTCGCGCAGCACGGTCTGACGATGGTCCTCACGGCGACCGAGGACGACCCCGCCGAGGAGGAACGCGTCGCCGGGACCCTGCTCGCCCAGCGCGTCCGCGCGCTGGTCCTCGTCCCGATCGCGGAGGACCAGTCCTACCTCGAGGGCGAGCGCCGGCTCGGCACCCCGGTCGTGACGATCGACCGGCCCGCGCACAACCTCCTCGCCGACTCGGTCGTCCTCGACAACCGGGAGGGCACCGCGGAGGCGGTCCGGGCGCTCACGCGCCTCGGCCATCGCCGCATCGCCTTCGTGTGCAGCCCGGGAGGCCTGTACACCCACGCGGAGCGGCTCGCGGGCTACCGGGACGCCCTGCGCGAGGTGGGCGTCACGGACCCGACCCCGTGGGAGCGCCTCGACGACGCCGGTGGTCGGACCACCGAGGCGGCGGTGCTGGACGTCCTCGACCAGCCGGATCCTCCGACCGCGATCGTCACCGGCAACAACCGTGCGAGCGCAGCGCTCGTCCGCGCGCTCGGTCCGGCCCGGGACGACCTGGCGTACGTCGGGTTCGACGACTTCGACCTCGCCGACGCGCTCGGCTTCAGCGTGGTCGCCTACGACACCCGCGAGCTCGGCCGCGCCGCCGCACGCCGCGTACTCGAACGGCTCGCCGACCCGCAGGGCGCACCGGTCCACGTCCGCATCCCCACCCATCTCGTCCCCCGCGGCTCCGGCGAACGCCCTCCGAGGTAGCGCCCCGCCCGCGCGGGGTAGAACCCTCGTCGGCCGACGTAGAACCGTGGTCCGCCGAGGTAGAACCGTGGTCGCTTCGCGCACGACGGCGCGTGGTCGACCCGGGTCGTCGGGGTGGCCTCGTCGGCCCCAGCACCTCGCCGCTCTGACCGACCGTCCGCCCCTCGGCGGCTCGGCCACCTCGGACGGCGACCCGACGAGGGGCCCGGGGACGATCGCCGTCGGGCACGACGACGGTTCCACCTCGCCCGACCGGGGTTGTACCTCGCGCAGCGACGGTTCACCTCGCGGCGCCGATTGTCGGCGTTGTCAACGGGGGTGGCTCAACCGCGCCAGACCGTTCTTGCTTGCACAAGCACCCGGCCGATGGGGACGCATGTCAACGTTGACATACACAACGCGGAGGCCCTAGCGTCCGCTGGGTCAGCGCATCTCTCTCACCGGACGAAGGAGTCCTCCATGTCCCGACGACGCTCACGTCGGAGCACCGCAGCCGCGGCCGCGGTGCTGTCGCTCCTCGCGACACTTACGCTCGCGGCGACGCCCGCGTGGGCGTCGCCCGGCGCGACCACGGAACCGCCCGCTGCCGAACCATCGCACGACGGGCCCGTCGTCGTGAGCCTCGACGACTTCGACAGCTACGCGGACGACGCGGCGCTCTCGTCGCTCTACTCGCGCAACACCGACGGCGGGACGAACACCGCGACGCTCGTCGACTCGCCGTTCGGCACCGGGGGCGAGGACCTCGGCTCGGCGATGCGGTTCGACTACTCGTTCACCAACGGATACTCCGGGCGGTCGCGCGCGGTCGACGGCTACTGGCCGGGGCTGCGGGCGGTCGAGCTGTGGATCGCGAACGAGACGCCAGGCCAGGACGTGCTCCTCCAGCTCTCCGACGGCGCGTCGTTCGAGGCGCACCTGAACGACGTCGCCGGGTTCGACCCGACGTCCACCGCGCCGCAGCGCGTACACGTCCCCGTCGAGGACTTTCGCCCCAAGTCCGGCACCGGCACCCTGCGCACGAGCGGTATCGCCTCGTTCGCGCTCTACGTCAACCAGGTCGGGGCGGGGACGGGAGGCACCATCGTGGTCGACGAGATCGACCTGCTGTTCGACGTCGCACCGCCGGTCCCGGAGGTGACCTTCCCCGTGACGGACCTTCGCACCGACGGCGCCGGGAACCTTCTCACGCTGATCGCCGAGCACACTGTCGTCCCGGACGGAGCCCGGGTCGTCCAGGCGACGTGGACGTCCGACGACCAGACGGTCCTGCGCGACGCGTCCCGACCCGAGCCCAAGGGCGACTTCCGCGCCGAGGGCACGGTCGGCGTCGACCTCCACCAGGTGCGCCTCTTCGTCCCGGCCGAGGACGGCGGCGCGGGCACGACGTTCGCCGTCGACGTCGACACCCACCTCGTGATCGAGGTGACCGACCTGCCCGCGCCGGTCGACGTCGTCGACTACCTCGACGCGATCACCGGCACCGGGATGCTCTCCGCGATGCACCACGACCAGTCGTACGCGAACCCCGCGGCGAACGACGTGCTGCACCAGCGCGTCGCGAACGAGTTCGGCGTCTACCCGGCGCTGTACAGCGCGGACTTCCTCACGGGCCAGACCGTGCCGTACCGGCAGAACATGATCGACGAGGTCCGCCGTCAGTGGGACGCCGGGAACCTGGTGCAGATCATGTTCCACGTCTCACCGCCGCAGTACACCGTGGCCCAGGAGGTGCAGGGCGGCTGGGGCGGCGACCAGGCGCACGAGACGCTCCCGAGCCCCAACCGCATCTACTCGTTCCTCTACGAGGACCAGTGGGACGAGCTGCTCACGGACGGCACGGCGCTCAACGAGAACTGGAAGCTGCGCATGGACGAGTACGCGCGCCTGCTCCAGCCGCTCGAGGACGCGGGCGTGACCGTGATGCTGCGCCCGTTCCACGAGATGAACCAGCACGTGTTCTGGTGGGGCGGGCGGCCGGGGCTCGACGGCAGCGCCGGCCTGTACCGGATGGTTCACGACTACCTGGAGCAGGAGAAGGGCCTGTCGAACATCGTGTGGGTCTGGAACGTCCAGGACCTTCCCGACGACTACGGCTTCGCCGACGGCGACCCCAAGTTCGACCGCTACGAAGGTCTTGCGGGCGGGCTGCCCGAGTACGACGCCGACGACTGGTCGAGCTTCAGCCCCGGCCCGGACTACTACGACGTGCTCTCCGTCGACTTCTACGACGTCGAGGGCTACGCGCCGCGGCACTACGAGCAGGCGCAGCGCATCGCGCAGCGCGACGACAAGCCGATGATCATCGGCGAGACGTTCGTCTTCCCGACGCAGGACGAGATCGCAGCCCAGCCGGACTGGTCGCTCGCCATGCCGTGGGGCGTACGGACGTGGAACTACAACACGCCGCAGGCCATGGCGACGTTCTACGAGCACAGCATCGGCGCCGCGGGGCTGCCCCGGTTCACGACGCGCGACAGCACGGCGACGCCCACGGTCACGGACGCACGCGTCGTCGGCGTCGTGAACCCGCACGGGCACGAGGTGGTTGCGATCGCGGTGCGCTACTCCGCGCCGCTGCCCGCGGGCGAGCTCGACCCGACGGCGTTCGCCGTCCGGGCCGACCTCGACGGCCCGACGCCGGCCACGTCGTCGGACGGCCCGCGCACCGTGGTCCGGGCCTTCACGGCGGCAGCGCCCGACGGGGCCGGTTCGCCCGGGCAGGAACCCGCGCCCGGCGAGTGGGTGGTCCTCGAGCTCGACACGTCCGACGCCAACGCGGCCGGGACGTTCTACTCCGGGACGACGCAGACCTACGACCTGGCCGCCGCGTACTCGGTGACGCAGGTCGCCGACCTGAGCGTCGGCGCGACGACCGTGCCCGCGTCTCTCGGCCCGGTCCCGGCGTCGGCGGTCGACACGCCCGTCGTCGACGAGTACGAGGCCGGAGCGTGGGACGGACCGGGCGACGCGTTCCGGTACCGGCTCTTCACGCCGCATGCCTACCGCGAGGCGCCCGACGACGGCACGCTCTACCCGCTGGTGCTCACGCTCCACGGCACGGGCGAGACCGGCACCGACAACGCCGTCCAGCTCCTGGCGAACCAGCTCTCCGTCGCGTTCGCCGCGCCCGAGCGGCAGGCCACCGACCCGGCGTTCGTGCTGTCCCCGCAGCGCGCGCCCGACCAGGACTGGCTCACGCCCAGCGGGCGCGAGGCGCTCGTCGGGATGGTCGAGGACATGGTCGACCACTACCCCGTCGACCCCGATCGCGTGTATCTCACGGGACTCTCGCGCGGGTCGCGCGCGAGCTGGCCGCTGCTCGCCGAGGACGGCAGCCTCTTCGCGGGAGCGCTGCTCGTCGCAGGTGGCGAGTCGGCCGACCTCACGGCGCAGATCAGCGACCTGCCGGTCTGGGTGCACCACGCGATCGACGACCCGACGGCGCCGTACGGCCTCACGCTCACGGCCCTCGAGGGCCTCCAGCGCGCAGGCGCCGTCGTCACGCGCGACGAGTGGGCGGGCAACCTCCCGCGCGACGCGGCCGCGGCGCGGGCGCAGGCGCTGTGGGACGAAGCACGCGCGGCCGGCAGCGACGTGCTCCACACCGCGTACTCGCCCGGCACGACGGGCACGCCGGACCGGCTCGCGTACCCGCACTCGTCGTGGATCCCGACGTACGCGAACCCGGTCGTCCTCGACTGGCTCTTCGCGCAGTCGCGCGACGGCGGCCCGGCCGTCTCGGTCGAGGCCTCGGCGCGCTGCCTCGCCGGGAAGGCGTACGTCGCGGTCCGGGCGACGAACGGCGGCGGCGCCCCGGTGGACCTCGCCCTCACGACGCCGTACGGCGGCAGGACGTTCTCGGCCGTGGCACCCGGCTCGAGCGCGTACCAGTCGTTCGCGTCGCGGGCGAAGGCTCTCCCGGCGGGGATCGCGACCGTCACCGTCACCACGGGCGACGGCGCCGTCACGACGCTCGACGCTCGGTACGACGCCACGACCTGCGGGTAGCGTCCGACCTTCCCGCACGTCGTCCGCCGATTCACGACGCCCCCCTTTCTCTTATACACATCGACGATCCCACGATACTGTGATGCATCGGGTAGCTTATAAAAAACAAAAAT
>NZ_JBHXIC010000125.1:7989-8973 GCF_042723955.1 Cellulosimicrobium cellulans
CGCCCACACGACGCCCCCCCCTCGTTACGACGCTACGACCTGGGGGTACCTACCTACCTCCCCCCACCTCGTCCCCCTATACCCGACGCCCCCACCCCCCACCCGGGGGTGGGGGGCGTCCTCGTCGGCGGGGAAGGTCGGTGCGCGACGTCTTCGTGCGGCCGCCTCGGTCGACCGTGACGGCCGCGCACCCTGCCCGACCCGCGCTCAGTGGACGGCGGCGAGCAGGACGCCGACCCCGACGAAGAGTCCGCCGAAGAGCCGGTTGACGGTGCGCTCCCCGCGCGGGCTGCGAGTCAGGCGCCGCAGCCCCGTCGCCGCGGTGGCGAAGAAGAACCACATGACGAGGACGTCGATCACGACCACGGTCACCCCGAGCACGACGTACTGCGGCAGCAGCGGCCGGTCCGGCCGGACGAACTGCGGGATGAACGCGAGGAAGAAGACGATCGCCTTCGGGTTCGTGAGGTTGACGAGGAGCCCGCGCCGGACCATCGACCACCGCGACTCCGGACCGCGCACGACGGCGTCGCCGTCGTCGCCGCTCGGGCGCGACCGCCACTGGCGGATCCCGAGGTAGACGAGGTAGGCGGCGCCGCCGTAGCGGACGACGTCGAACAGGACGGGCGAACCCGCGACGAGCACGCCGACACCTGCCGCCACGATCGCCACGTGCGCGACGAGGGCGAGCTGCTGGCCGAGGATCCCCCAGATGGAGCGCGCCCACCCGACGCCGATCGAGTTGGCCATCGTGTTGACCGCGCCCGCGCCGGGCGTGAGCGAGATGAGCACCCCGGCGGCCGCCAGGGTCGTCCAGACCGACCACGCCATGGCGGACAGGATAGGCGCCCGCGGACGGGCGCCGAGCACAGAGCATCACCGCGCCCGGGCACGAGAACGGCCCGCGCGGCCCCTCCGGGTCGCGCGGGGCCGCGGGCGGGCGCTGGCCCGGTGGGCCCCTGACCCGCCTGGGCCCCCCGCGTA
>NZ_JBHXIC010000126.1:0-8769 GCF_042723955.1 Cellulosimicrobium cellulans
TACCACCCCACCCCCCCAAACACCCTATCCAGCAAAGTCTCGGGGGCTCGGAGTTGTGTATATGAGCCTGCGACCGCCCAGGGGTCCGGGACGGGAGCGGCACCGGCCGGCGCCGCAGGGGCGAACGCGCCCGGGGCGGCGGGTGCGGCGGGCGTCGCGGCGCCCTGGCCGCCGAGCGGGGCGGGCGGGTACGGCGCGTAGCCGGCCTGGGCAGGTGCGGGGGCGTAGCCGGGCTGGGGCGCCGGCGCGTAGCCCCCGGCCGCGCCGTAGCCGGCACCTGCGGGCGCGCCGGCCACGAGCGAGGCCACCCCCTCGTAGCCCGCGGGCGACGAGGACGCGGGGGCGACGCCGCGCACGTCGAGCACGAGGGAGCGACCGGCCTTGTCGTGCCACCCCTGCGACCGGCCGGAGGAGTCGAAGCCCGGGCTGAGCAGGACCACGAGGATCCCGCCCGCCGGCACGACGCCCACGATGATCCAGCGGAGCGCGGCCCGGCCGAAGCCGATCGGCTCGCGCGTCCCCGCGTCGACCGTGCGGATGCCCGTGAGGAGGTTGCCGAGCGTCTTGCCCGTCGATCCCTCCCAGAACCAGACGCCCACCCACCACGCGAGGGCGAGCACCGCGGCAGCCACGTAGACGACGAGCATCTTGCCGATCAGCGCGGCGGCCTCGTCCTGCGTCACGACCTGGACGCTGCCGAGCGGCGCCCCGACGATCGCGAGACCCGCGACGACGACCACCAGCGCGACGAGGCCCGGGACGGCGACGTCGACGACGTAGGCGAGGAAGCGTCGGCCTCGCCCCGCGAACGGGGCGGACGCCAGCGACGACGACGGTGCGGGCGCGGGCTGGCCGAAGGCCTTCTGCGTCGCGGCGTACACCTCGGGCTCCGTCGTGGTGTCCGGTGCCGACTGAGGGGCGGCCGCGTACGGCAGGTCCGACCCCGCGCGCGCGGCGACCGCCTGGACGCTCCCGACCGGGCCCGCGGCAGGCTCGGCGACCGGGCGACCCGTCCGAGGGAAGGGCTGCCCGCACACCGCGCAGAACGCGGACCCCGAGGACTGCGCGGACCCGCAGGCGGCGCACGTCACGTCGCTCATGACTCGTCTCCCTGTCGTCTCGTCGGCTCCGACGACGACCCTGCCGTCGGGGGCACGGCGCCACCCTTCGTGCCGGCGCGACGGCCGGGCAGCCACCGGCGCAGACCCGAGGAACCGGAGGCCGCGCGCACGGACCGCAACGAGAGTGCGGCACGGACGCGGGCGCGACGGTTCACGGAGGAGCGTAGCCCCCCGACGACGGTGTCCACGTCCGCCCAGAAGGCGTCGATCTCCTGCTCGCTCGGCTCGCCCTGGCCGAAGACGGTCGCGTCGGCCCGGTGCGCGAGCGGGATCGTGGCCGTCGCGCCGTAGGCCTGGGAGAGGAGGCCGGCGCCCTCGCGCCGCGTGGAGCCCGCGGGGACGGGCGTCCCGAGGTCCGTCGCGGTGTCGAGGACCTCGCGCCAGCCGCCGCTCACCCGGTCCACCGGACGCGCTGCCGCGCGACGTCGGGCCCGGCGACGCGCCTTGTAGGCCAGCACGAGGATCACGGGCAGGGCGAGGAGCGCGAGCGGCACCACCACGGCGACGGCGACGAGGGCCGCCTGGCCCCAGTCGAAGCCGTCGCTCTCGGCCTTCTCCTTCTCCTCGTCGTCGACCTTCCCGGCCTCGGCCTCGGCGGGCTCCTCCGGCGGCTCCGGGTCCTCGAGGATCGGGGGCTTCGGTACCTGGAGGCTCTTGGGCTCCGGCTGGATCTTGTTGTCCTCGTCCGGGATCGCCGGGATCGGCACCCACCCGTAGCCGACGAAGGGCACCTCCGCCCATGCGTGCACGTCGGCCCCGGTCGCCGTGAACGGCTCGCCCGGCTCGAGCGGGTTCTTCTCCTCGTCGGGGTAGAAGCCCATGACGACGCGCGCCGGGATGCCGGCCTGGTTGGCCATGAGAGCGAGCGCGACGGCGAACTGCTCGTCGTCGCCCACCATCTCGTCGTCCGCGAGGAGCGTGTCGATGCGCTCCGCCGAGTGACCCGGCCGCGACGGCGGCTGGGTGTCGAGCCCGCTCGAGAAGACACCGCTCGCCACGAGGCCGTCGCGGAGCGCGTAGAGCTGGTCGACGGGCTCGGTCTCCTCCCCCATGAACTGGGCGGCCTTGCCCGCGAGCGACGCGGGCAGCGCGTCCTTGGGCGGGGTGGGGACCTCGATCGACTGGTCGATCGCGCCCGCCCGCAGGTCGTCCTCGGTGGGCTCGACCGTGACGAGCGTGTCGAGCGTGTACGAGTCGCCGGGGCGCAGCCCGGCGGTCGTCAGCGCGGTCCCCGTCGTCGAGTTGTAGTACGTCGTCTCGCCGAGCTCGCGCGCGCGGTCGCCCGCGTAGGTGACGCCCTCGAGCGTGCCGACGTCGGGCACCCACACGCCGGTGTAGTCCCCGACCTGGACGTCGACGCGCGTCGGCGTCCCGGACGCGACCGTGGCGATCTCCTCGCCCGCGCGCGTGTAGACGCCTGAGCCGGGCAACCCGCTGGAGACGTCGTAGACGACGCCGTTGTACGTGTCGAGCCCGGCGAGGCGGACCTTGGCGCCCGCCGGGAGCCCCTGCACGGTGAACAGCTCGTCCTCGCGCATGTCCTTGGCGTACTTGCGGAACGCCGTGAGCGGGCTCACGTACTCGTGCAGGTCGAGCGGCGGCACGACCGTCTCGCGCAGCACGGTGCGCGGCTCGTCCGGGAGCAGCACGGGCGCGGCGAACGCGGCCGCGACGCCGCCGACGACGAGCATCGCGGCGCCCGTGCGCACGCGGTGCCACCAGAGCCGCCGCGTCGCAGCCTTGCTCGCCTCGGTCGTGATCTGGTGCGCGCCGAGCCGGGAGGCGGTGACCCGCCACCCGGCCCACAGCAGGCCCACGCCGCCGACGACGAGACCCTGCGCCACCGGGAACGCCGCGATGACGGTCCCGAGGAGGATGACCCCGACGAACGCGATCACGACGGGCACGAGCGCCCACTCGGCGCGGCGCGCACGCCATGCGATCGTCCCCGCGAGGAGCGCGGCGGCGAGCATGAGGAGGTACGGGACGACCGCGAGCTCCGGGAAGGAGTGCAACGGCGGGACCGTGGTGACGAACTCCTTCCAGCCCGTGACGGCGCCACGGAGCAGGTCGGTGATCGTCTGGAGCGACGGGACGACCCCGCCGATCGCGTCGGCCGGCAGCGCGAGCGCGCCGCCGAGGAGCAGGTAGGCGACGACCGCGACCACGAGGACCGTGGCGGCCGACCACCGGCGCCAGGCCCCGAGCCAGGCGACCAGGAGCCCGACGACGGCGCCGCCGACGGCCGGGACGAGGTACCCGGTCGACCCCCACACGGGCCCGAACCCGACCGCGACCGCGCCGAGGACGAGGACGAGCGCGAGCGCGTCGACGGCGCCGAGGGCCGTGAGCGCCCGCGGGGCGTCGGCGCCGCGCAGCCGGGTCGTGTTGCGCTGTGACGTCCCGGAGGAGGGGGCGGGCGTACCGACCGGGGTGGCGCGGCGCGAGCCGCGCGTCGTGGTGCTGGGAGCGCTCATCAGTCGTTCAGCCTCCGCAGGGCGAGGGGGAGCTCGCCGAGCTCGCCGATGGTGAGGACGACGAGCTCCGCGATCGCGTGCCGGCTGAGCGAGGCCCCGGGGACGCACTGGATCGCCATGACGCGGACGTCCTGGGGAAGCCGGGCGGACGCCGCCCGCAGCTCGGTGGGCGTCACCTTGCTGCCGACGATGAACGCCACGACCGACGCGTCGCTGATCGTCAGCCCCGCGACGCGGGCGACGTCGACGAGCGACGTGCGCTGCGCGCGCGTCTCGACGCGCGCGAGGTCGTCGAGCAGGCGGGTGCGGTGGTCGCCGCGCAGGTTGCCGTCGTTGACGAGGACCGTGACGCCACGGTCCTCCTTGATCGCCTGGAGCCCGAGCGACCCGCACGCGCTCACGGCGAGCTCGAACTCGTCGTCGTGCGCGTAGTCCTCGGCCCGCGTCGACAGGAGCACGGCGAGGTGCGACCGACGCGTCTCCTCGAACTGGCGGACCATGAGCTGCCCGGTCCGAGCCGTCGTCTTCCAGTGGATGTGCCGGCGGTCGTCCCCCGGGACGTAGTCGCGCAGCGCGTGGAACGAGACGTCCGAGTTGGAGATGTCCGTCGTGACGCGGCCCTCGAGGTCCTTGAGGAACCCGGTGGACGAGCCCGAGAGGTTCTTCACGCGCGGGTGGACGAAGAGCTCCTCGGGCTCGGTCCAGACGACCTCGCGGCGCAGCAGGCCGAGCGGGTCCGCCCGCACGGAGCGGACCGGTCCCACGGAGATCACCGAGCGCCGGTGCGTCGGCACCGTGAAGATCTCCTCGTGGCTCGCCTGGGGGCGCAGGCGCGGGACGGGGAACGTCGCCATGCCCTGCCCCACGGGGAGCTCCATGACCGACGGGAGCAGCGGCCGCCCCGAGTCGTTGCGCACGTCGAGACGCCCGACGGCACGGTCGCCGACCGTGACGCGCTGCTGCGCGAGGTCGAGCACGACGGCGTAGCGGAAGCGACCCAGCACGAAGGCGACGGCGGCGAGCAGCGACACCGTGAGCAGGACCGCCACCACCAGCAGCTCGAGCCACGAGAGGGCCAGCCCGGCCCACCAGGCGCCGACGGTGACGACGAGCGCGGCCCAGCCGAACGGGCTGACCGCCGAGGTCACGGGCTCGACGGTCCGGGCCACGGGCGCCAGCGCGCGCCCGAGGGGCGCAGTGACGCGGGCCAGGGGCGCCGCGAGGGGTCGGAGCAGGCCGGCGAGGGCCGACGACGCGGGTGGCGTGCCGGTCCTGCCGCGCGGGCGGCCGGAGCTGGCGCTCGGGCGGCCGGCCGAGGGGCCGTGTGAGGCGTTCATGCGATGTGCTCTCGATCGGTACGGGGAAGGACGGTCCGCCGTCGGGTCTGCACGGCAGCGCGGACGGGCGGGACGGGCGGGCGGCGTGGGGAGGGCCGCCCGTCCGGTCAGGCGGAGCGCCGCTCCTGCGGGGCCGCGACGTCGGCGAGGAGCCGGCCGAGCACGGCCTCGTTCGTCGCGCCGGCGAACTCGGCCTCCGGGTCGAGCACGAGACGGTGCGCCCACGCGGGCTGCGCGAGCTCCTTGATGTCGTCCGGCAGCACGTAGTTGCGCCCGTGGGCGGCGGCCCACACCTTCGCGCAGCGCACGAGCGCGAGCGCGCCACGGACGGACACGCCGACCCGGACCTCGGGCGCGTTGCGCGTCTCCTCCGCGAGGCGGGAGACGTACTCGAGCACCGCGCCGTCGACGTGCACCCGCGCGGCGAGCTCGGCCATCTCCGTCACGGCCTGCGTCGTGATGAGGGGCTGCAGCGTCTTGCTGCGGTCGCGCACGGACGCGCCCGAGAGGATCTCCACCGTGGACGCGTGGTCCGGGTAGCCGATCGACGCCTTCATGAGGAATCGGTCGAGCTGCGCCTCGGGGAGGCGGTACGTGCCCGCCTGCTCGATGGGGTTCTGCGTCGCGATGACCATGAACGGGCGGCCGACCTCGTGGCCGACGCCGTCGACCGTGACCCGGCCCTCCTCCATGACCTCGAGGAGCGCGGACTGCGTCTTGGGCGACGCACGGTTGATCTCGTCGGCCAGCACGATCGAGGCGAAGATCGGGCCCTGGTGGAACTCGAACTTCCCGGTCTTCTGGTCGTAGATCGTCACGCCGGTGACGTCCGACGGGAGCAGGTCCGGCGTGAACTGGATGCGGTTGTTCGTACCCTGCACGCTCGCCGCGAGGGCGCGGGCGAGCGACGTCTTGCCGGTGCCCGGCGCGTCCTCGAGGAGGATGTGGCCCTCGGAGAGCATGCAGGTCAGCGTCAGGCGCACGACGTGCGCCTTGCCCAGGACGGCCTGGCCCACGTTGCCGACGAGGCGGTCGAAGGTCTGAGCGAACCAGGTGGCCTGCTCGGGGGTCATCGTGCTCATGTTGTTCCGTTTCTCGTTGCGTGCTCTGTGGCGGTCGAGCGTGGGGCTACCAGCCCATGACCGGTGTGGTCGTCCCGTCGGAGAACTTCACCTGGACCTGCTGCCCCGGGTAGCCGTAGTAGCACTGGAGTCGCTGGCGGCCGTTGCTGAGGTTGATCGTCCACCACTGGTTGGAGTAGTTCGACGAGGGCGAGAACTTGTGCCACCCGGAGTCGGAGGCCCAGCACTGGTACTGGACCGAGCCGGTCGCGCCGTTGGGGTCGATGCCGAGCCAGCGACACGAGCTGTCCCCGCACCCCTCCTCGCCCCGAGCGTTGGAGTGCTTGTACAGCGTCGGTACCGGGCGCGCGTCGGTCTTGGCGGAGTCGCAGTGCTCGGCGGACGTGTTGCCCTCGCTGTCCTTCGCGACGGCGCAGAGCCTCGCGGTCTCGCTGTAGCCGAGCCCACCCACCGTGTAGGAGTCCGAGCCCGATCCGGCGGACTGCGAGATGCTGAAGGACCCGGACTTCGCTCCGCTCACGCGGACGGTCACGTTGCGCCCGTTCGTGGAACCGGAGACCTTGAACGTCACCTGTCCCTTGCCGCCGCTCGCCGACACGGTCGGGCGCGGGGGCGGGCCGTACGGGGTGGCCGAGTTGGCGGTCGTAGCCTCGCCGGCCTGGTTCGCGCCGTCGACGTTGGCGACGGCGCGCACCTTGATCGAGTACGCCCTCCCGTTGGTGAGCCCTCCGACGATCTTGCTGTCGGCGAGCGGCTTCCAGCCGTCCCCTGCGGCATACTCGTAGGAGATCTCGCTCGACTTCACGCCGCTGCCGGACGCGGCGCCGAACGAGAGCTGGATCTGCCTGTTCGTCCCGTTCGCCGTGGCTCTGAGGTTGCTCACGGTGCTCGGCGCCGCGAAGGCGCGCACCGGGTCGGACGCGGGCGAGAACTCGGCGTCGCCGAACTTGTCGGTCGCCTTGTTGTGCGCCCGGACGCGGAACGTGTAGCCCGTCGTGTCCGCGGGGACCCCGACGGCTACCGACGTCGCGCCGCCGGCGGCGGGGACGGTCTTGACCACGGAGCCGCCCTGGAGCGCCTCGATCGTGTAGCTCGTGATCGCGGCACCGTTGTCGGAGGGCGCACCCCACGTCACCTGCATCTGCGACGTGCTGCCGATCGAGGTGCGCTTCACGGTCGGCTTCGCCGGCGCGGCAGGCTTGCCCGCCGGCGTCTCCGCCGTCGACCACTCGCCCCACTCCGAGGGGTCGGGGGCCTGGTTGTTCGCCTGGACGCGCACCTTGTAGGCGACGCCGTTCTTCAGCCCGTCCCAGGTCACGGACGTCCCGACGAGCGCGGTCTTCTGGACCGCTCCGCCCGGCGGCGCCGGAGAGATCTCGAGGTCGACGGTCTCGATGGCCGAGCGGTCGGTGTAGGTCTTGTTCTCCCAGGTGACGGTGAGGGACTGGTCGCCGAACTCGAGGGTGGGTGCGGCGGGCGGGTCGGGCTTCTCGTCGGGACGCGCCTCCTCGGAGGGCGGGGAGGCGGGTCCGTCGCCGACGTCGTTGGTCGCGAAGACGGTGAAGGTGTACTTCACGTTGTTGGTGAGGCCGTCGAGGGTGCAGGTGGTGGTGCCGCAGGCCTTCTCGTAGCCGTTCTGGGAGCGCACGGTGTAGCCGGTGATCTCGGCGCCGTTGTTGTTCGGCGGGTCCCAGGACAGCACGACGGTCTGGGAGCGGACCTCGTCGACCTGCGGGGTGGCCGGGGCCTCGGGCTTGCCGAGCACCTTGAGCTGGACCCGGCCCTCGACCTCACGGTCGGGGTCCTTCGTCGCGTCCTGCACCCGGTACCGGACCACCATCACGCCGACGTAGTCGTCCCGGGGCGTGACGCTGACCTGGTCACCGGCCACGTCTGCCGACCCCTGCCCGGTCTCCACGATGGCGTCCACGAGCTTGAGCGGGGTGTCGGGGAAGGGGTTGGAGTCGTTGGCGAGGACGTCGACGGTGGTGGCCTTGCCCTGGTGGGCGTCGTCGACGGTGTCCTGGTTGGCGCGAACCAAGGGTCGGGTGGAGGCCACGACGGTGAGGGTCGCGGTGCCCTCGACCGGGGGGTGCTCGCCGTCGGTGACGGTGATCGGGACCTGGACCACCGAGCCCTTGGGGACCTCGGGGGTCGCCTGCGCGTGCAGGGTGCTGCCCTCGAGCGACACCGTGACGCCCTCGGCACCACCCGACGTCCCGAACGTCAGGGCATCCCCGTCGGCGTCCGTCGCAAAGCGTGCGAGATCGACCGAGGCCTCCTCGCCCGCTGCCACGTCGAGCGCCGGGGACCCGACGAGCTCCGGGGCGAGGTTCTCCGGCGGGAGGACCTGGACAGGGATGGTCAGGACGTTGGTGTGCCCGTCGGGGTCGTCGGGGCCGGAGCCGTCGGTCACCTCGAACGAGACGGACGCCGGCCCGGTGTAGGCCGGGTCGGGGGTGTAGACGATCTCCGTCACCGACGGGACCTCGCGCGAGCCCTCGGTGACCTTCACGGTCTCCTCGGTCGTCAGGCGCGGGGTCTTGCCCTCGACGACCAGCACGTGCTCCGTGATGTCGATCGGCAGGGACTCACCGGCCAGCACCTCGAGCTGTGTCCCCGGCCGGAGCGTCGGCTTCTGGTCGGTGAGGCCGGGAACCTTGACGAAGGCCTTGGCGGTGAGGCCGTCGATGTCGGTGACGGTGTAGGTCACGACCTGGCGGTTCTCGGTGAGGGTGATGACGAGCTCGCC
>NZ_JBHXIC010000127.1:0-8588 GCF_042723955.1 Cellulosimicrobium cellulans
GAACGAGCGGCGGATGGTAGACGCGGCACCACCACCCACCCCGCCCACCCCACCCAGCCACACGCCATCGAACCCAAGAACCACGGTTCTACCTCGCGCAACCACGGTTCTACCTCGCGCCACCACGGTTCTCCCTCGCGCAACCACGGTTCTACCTCGCTCGGCCAGGGTTCTATCTCGCGTGACCGGGGTTCTACCTCGCGCGGCCGGCGTCTCTACCTCGGCGGGGTGGCGGACTCGATCGCGGTGCGGAGGCCGTCGGGGGTGACGCGGCCGCGGTAGCGGACGCCGTTGACGAACAGTGTCGGGGTGCCCTGGACGCCCGCCGCGAGGGCGTCGGCGTAGTCGCGCTGCACGGGCGCGGCGTGCTGCTGCGCCGCGTCCCCCACGACGGACGTGCCGTCGAGGCCGAGCTCCTCGGCGCGGTCGGCCAGGCCGGCCTCGCCGAGCTGGTCCTGGTGCTCGAACAGCGCGGCCTGCATCTCCCAGAACCTCCCCTGCGCCGCGGCGGCCTCGACCGCGAGCGCCGCGGAGAGCGCGTGGGGGTGGATCTCGAAGAGCGGGAAGTGCCGGAACACGAGGCGCACCCGCCCGACTGACGCCTCGACGACCTGCCGCAGCACCGGCGCGGCGGCGGCGCAGTACGGGCACTCGAGGTCGCCGAACTCGACGATCGTCACGGGCGCGTCCGGGTTGCCGAGCACGTGCGCGTCGGCGGGGACGAGCTGGTCGGCCGGGATCGGTGCTGCGGTCTGCTCGCTCACGCCGCCCAGCATGGCACGGGGTCGGCGCGTCGCACCCGGCGAGCGGACGACGTCGTCCCCCGCAGCGGTGCCGACCTCGCGGGGCGTCCGCCTGCGGGCCGTCGTCGACCGTGCGCGGCCGCTCGTTCCGTCACGCGAGGACCAGCGGTCGGTCCTCCCGGATGCCGCCGGGGATCGGCTCGACGAGGTGCTCCAGGCCGGGCCCGGCGCTCTCGCGCCACCACGTGACGTTCCGGGCGTGGCGCGCGTACTCGGAGGCCGGATCCGCGGTGAGGTACGCCGCCGTCTGGGCGAGGTACACGGCGTCGACGGTGTCGGGCGGGGTAGGCACGCCGGCGAGGACGCGCCGGTCGCCGCGGAAGCGCGGGCGCGGGTGCATGCGCTTGAGGAGGTTGAGCGCGCCGAAGAGCAGGCCGGGCCGGAACCGGCACACGAACTCGTCCTCGTGGTGGAGCTGCGCGAACAGCCGGTCCTCGTCGAACGACAGCCCGCGGCCGATGGCCTCGCCGACCATCCACAGGAGCGCGGTGTCGGAGAGCGCCCGTGCGCGCGCGCCGCCACCGACGTCGCTGTGCCCGCCGGGGAACCAGACCTGCTTGACCCGGGAGGCCATCGAGACGGGCACGTCCCAGAGGCACGGCTCGAACGTGATGCGGCGGTCGTCGATCGCGAGGGCCTGGCGGGCGCACTCGACGTCGGTCGACAGGCGCAGGTCGTGGAAGCGGCTGCGACGCCGGGACAGCCCGGGGACCCCGAGCGCGCCGACGGTGTCGAACACCCCGAGGAACGCGACGGGGACGTGGTCGTGACAGTGCTCGGCGCGGAAGGCGGCCGCCTGCTCCGCCCGCTGGGAGGCGTCGCGCACGCGGTAGATCCGCTCGGCGTCGCACAAGTGGTCGCGCGCGAGGGAGTCCTGGGTGAGCAGCCCGACGGTCGCGACCATGCCGACGATGCTCCGGGCCGTGTACGCGCCGCGGCTGAACCCGAACACGTAGATCTCGTCGCCGGGCTCGTAGTTGAGCGCGAGGTGGCGGTACCCGGCGACGACGTTGCGCGTCAGCCCGTACCCGAACGCCCCGCCGAGCAGGCGGTCGACGAAGTAGCCCTGCGCCCCGACGCCCTCGACGGAGAACACCATCTGCTGCACGCCGTCCGGTCCGATGCCGGTGCGGACCGAGCGCGCGATCTTCTCGATGTTCGACACGCTCGCGTTCACCGGCGAGTTCCACGTGCCGTCGCAGCACAGCACCAGCCGCTTCATGATCCTCTCCCCACCTCGCCCCGGCACCGTCGCCGGGGACACCATCTGGGGAGGGGCCGGCGGGGTTCGTGATACTTCGGTGAGCGTCTCCCCGCTCACCCGCCGAACGGTCCGGAGGGCAGCTGCCGGTGGCGTAGGTTCTGGCGGTGTGACCGTCACGAACGCCCCCTCCTCCACCGAACCCTCGGGCTACCCGACCGGGCGGGAGCGGCGGCACGCCCGGGGGACGCGCCGGCACCGCGGCGTGTGGGTCGCGGTCGTCGTGACGCTGGCGCTCCTCCTCGGGGCCGCCGGCGGCGGGCTGGTCTGGTACCGGGGGTCGACGTACGACGACCTGGCCGCGCAGACCACCACGGCGCAGGCCCTGCTCACGACGTCCGACGGGAAGGTCGCCGACCCCGCCGTCCGGGACGACCTGACGGTCGAGGTCGACGACGCGCGCGCCCTCCTCGGGGCGTCCTTCCTCGACCGGATGACGACCGGCACGACGGGCGCGACCGAGTCGCTGGAGCAGGCGTCGCAGGCCGTGCACGTCTCGATGCTGGACCACGCGCGTGCCGAGGTCGAGGCGGCCCGCACGAGCCTGGCGCCCGTCCAGGACCAGGGCGAGAAGATCTACGCCGCGACGGAGGGCCTGGGCGCCGACGAGGCGGTGCGCACGCGGCTCCGGGAGGCGCTCGACGCGGCCGCGACGACGTCGGAGACGGCCGGGAGCGGTGCGTCCGCCGACGACCTCGCCGCGCTGGAGCAGGCCGTGCTCGACCTCGACACGAGCCTGGCGACCGTCGCCACGTCCACGGAGGAGATGTCGACCGCGCAGGACGCCGTCTCCTGCCCCGCGCCGGACCAGGTGTGGGACCCCGACGGCGGACGCGTGCCCGACTCCGCCTTGGCCGCGATCCCGTGGTCGCCGTCGGACCGGGTGCGCGCCGACGTGCTCGACGGGCTCGTCGCCCTCGACGCGGCCTACGTCGAGCGGTTCGGCGTGCACCTGACGATCAACTCCTCGTACCGCACGTACGAGGAGCAGGCGGGCCTCTACGACCCGTCGTCGCCGATCGCCGCCCCGCCCGGCTGCTCGAACCACGGCCTGGGCTTCGCCGTCGACCTGGGCGGCGGCGTGCAGGCGTTCGGCACCCCGCAGTACGAGTGGCTCAAGCAGAACGCCGAGACCTACGGCTGGACGCACCCCGACTTCGCCGAGCCCGACGGGCGCGTGCCCGAGCCGTGGCACTGGGAGTCGGTGCTGGCCCGCGCGGACGACTGAGCCGCCCGCCGGGAGTCAGGGCACCGACGACGCCCCCGGGCCCGCGTCCTGGTCGACGTCCACCCGGGTGACGTGCCCTGGCGTCGGGCCGTCGCGCAACCACGCCACGAGCCGGTCGACCGCGCTCCGGGGCCCGGTGGCGACCACCTCGACGGTGCCGTCGCGGCGGTTCGTCGCGACCCCGTCGAGCCCCAGCGCGACGAGCCGCTCGCGCGTCGCCCACCGGAAGCCGACGCCCTGCACGCGCCCGTGCACGACGACCCGCAGGGCGACGGGTGCGCCCGGAGCCCCCGTCACTGGTGCACGTGCGCCGGGACGCCCGTCGACGACTCGATGTCCGACTCGGCGTCGTCGAGCAGCCTGTCCGCGAGCCGCCGCAGCGCGCGCCCGACGGCGATCTCGTCGCCGATGAGCGGGACGTCCAGGTCGTGCGGGTCGCGCCGCGCTCGCCCGACCGTCCGCAGGTGCTCCGGCGTCTCCGCGACGAGCACGGCCTCCGCCGTCGTGCGGCCCTCCGACTCGACGACGCTGACCTGCACGCGCCACACCTTCGTGGTGTCGGTCCCGCCGCTGCTCTCCGCCCCCGGCACGTGCTCGACGTAGCTGTCCGACCCCGGGTAGACGAGCGTGCGCTCGCCCGTGTCCGCCCACTCCACGAGGTACGGGGGCGACCCGTCCTCGTGCCGCAGCTCGACCACCACCCCGTCGCGCACCGCTCCGCCGACGACCCCCGAGGCGGTCACGATCCTGTCCCCGACCGATGCCCTCATGGCTCCTCCTCGTGCCGCACCGCTCTTCCATCATGCGACCGCCGCGTGCGCCGTGCACCCCCGGGCCGGGCGCGGCTACGCGTCGAGCTGGGCCCGCAGCGCGTCCGGGTCGTGCGCCGGGAGCCGGCACACGAAGTCCGCGCACAGGTAGGCGCCCGGGCCGCGACCGGCGAGCAGCCCGACGCCGTCGACCGCGAGCGCCGCCGCGTCACCGGGCGTCGCGCCGAGCAGCAGGCCGTCCGGGTGGTACCAGTCGCGCGCGACCTCCCGGAACGCCTCACGCAGGTCCGGGTCGGCCACGAGCACGAACTGGTGGGGCGGCTCGGCGAGCCCGACGGCGACGCGGAGCACCCCGGCCGCGCCGAGCGGGTGCTCGCTCGCCGTCGGAGACGTGGCGACGTGCGCGCGGGCGGCGTCGCGGTACCGCGGCTCGCCCGTCGCGAGGTGGGCCAGCAGCGCCGCCCGCGCGGCCGCCGTCGTGCCGGACGGGACGGCACCCTCCGACGCGTCCGCCGCGGCACCGGCCGCGAGCCCGAGGTCGGTGAGCACGGGGTCGGTGCCCTGCGGGGGCCGCAGCTCGCCGTTCGCGCCGACGGTCGCGTCGACGAGGCGCAGGCCCTCGCGCACGTACCGAGCCTCTCCCGTCAGGCCGCCGAGCACGAGGAGCGCGGTCGCGAAGCCGCCGTGGTCCTCGAGCGTCGCGACGGCGTCCGAGACGACGCCGCCCTCCGAGGCCCGCACGAGCGTCCCGTCGGCCCGCACGTGCGTGGCGAGCAGCCGGTCGGCGGCGGCGCGCGCGGCGTCCGTGAGGTCGGGCAGGCCGAGGTGGTGGCCGGCCCGGGCGAGCGCCTCGATCGCGAGGCCGTTCCACCCGGTGAGGACCTTGGTGTCGAGCCGGGGCGGCTCCTGACGCGCGCGCTCGGCGGGCGGGAGCAGGTAGTAGCCGCCCTCGACGCGCTCGCCGTCGACGACAGACTCCGAGTCCTGCGCGCTCGCGAACGCGCCGTCGGCGAGGCGCAGGACGCGCAGCAGGAAGCGGCCGACGTCGGCCCCGACCCGCGCGGCGCCCTCGCCCGGGTCCGCGGTCCCGGGAGCCTGCGCGGGCGTGCGCAGCGAGCCGTCCACCGGACCGGTGCGCCGCAGCACGGCGAGCGTCGTCGCCGCGGAGAGGAGCTGGGCGTTGTCGTAGAGCATCCGCTCGTAGTGCGGCTCCGACCAGTCGGGCCGGGTCGCGTAGCGGAAGAACCCGCCGTCGACGTCGCGCAGCGGGCTCGCCGCCATGGCGTCGACCGTGCGCCCGGCCAGGACGAGCGCGCGCCGCGCGACCTCGGGGTCCACGACCGACGACGCGGCCAGGTCGAGCAGGAGCTCGAGGGTCGGCGCGACGGGGAACTTCGGCGCGCCGCCGAACCCGCCGTGCACGCGGTCCTCCGCCGCCTCCAGCCGGTCGACGACGGTCCGCGCATGGTCGGTGAGCCGGCCGACCGGTCCGTCGTCGACCCCGCCGGGAGCGCCTGGCTCGCCGGGAGCCGCGGCCGTCGTCGCCGCGGCGCGGGGGACCCCCGTCCGCCGCCCCGCCGCCGCGTCCCGCAGCGCCGCGCGGATCGCCTCCCCGGTGTCGACCACCTGCTCGCGCCGCTGCTCCCAGGCCTGCGCGACGGCGTCGAGCACGTCCCGGAACGCGGGCCGTCCGGCGACGGGGACCGGCGGCCAGTACGTGCCGGCGTAGAACGGGGCGCCGTCCGGCGTCGTGAACACCGTGAGCGGCCAGCCGAGGTCGGGGGTGAACGCGCTCGCGGCGGCGAGCAGGCTCGCGTCGACGTCGGGGTGCTCCTCGCGGTCGACCTTGACCGCCACGAAGCCGCGCGCGAGCTGCGCGCCGATCGCCGGGTCGGAGAAGCTCTCGCGCGCCATGACGTGGCACCAGTGGCACGTCGCGTACCCGACCGACACCAGGACCGGCACGTCGCGGCGCCGCGCCTCCGAGAACGCCGCGGCGCCCCACGGATACCAGTCGACGGGGTTGTCGGCGTGCTGACGCAGGTACGGGCTCACGGCGTCGGCGAGGCGGTTGACCATGCCGTCCAGCCTGCCAGGTCGGCGCGGCGCTCGCGGGGCGGGACGTCGGAGTTGTCTGCTACGTCCAGGACCGGCGCGCTTGTAACGTTGCGCCCATGCCCGGCCCCGAGCAGTCCGCCCTCGCGGTGGCGACCGACGACGACACCCGCCTGACCACCCAGGCCCCCGCCGACCACGCCGGGCCCGTACCCGCCGCGCCCGACGTCTCCGTCCGACCCGCTGCCGCCCCCGACGCCGAGCCCGGCCCCGCGCCGCTCCCCCGGCGACCCGTCCGCCAGGTGCCGGCGAGCGGCGACCGCCGGGGCCCGTTCACCCTCGGCGAGGTGCTCGGGCACGGCGGGTTCGCGCACGTCTACCGCGCGACGGACGCGGACGGCGGGGAGGTCGCCGTGAAGGTGCTGACCGGCCTCCAGGAGGGCTCCCGCGAGCGCTTCGCGCAGGAGGCCAGGCTGCTGGAGGCCGTGGGTGGGCGTGGCTTCCCCGCGTTCGTGCGCTCGGGCCTCGACGACGACCAGCCGTGGTTCGCGATGGGGCTCGTGCCGGGCACGACGCTGCGCGACCAGGTCCGCGCGTCGGGACCGCTGGACGGCCTGCAGGCGCTGCGGCTGGCCTCGCACGTCGCGGAGGCGCTGCTCGTGCTCCAGGAGCAGCACTGCGTGCACCGCGACCTGAAGCCCGCCAACATCATGGTCGACGGCGACCGCGCGGTCCTCATCGACCTCGGCATCGCCAAGCTGTTCGACACCGCGACGTCCACGCAGCCGGTCGGGACGCTCGCGTACATGGCGCCGGAGCTGTTCGCCCGCCGCGTGCACCCCCGCTCGGACGTGTACGCGCTCGGCCTGCTCCTGATCTTCGCCACCACGGGAGTCGTGCCGGCGGACCTCAACTTCCTCGGTCGCGACCTCGAGGCCGACGACCTCGTGCGGGAGGTGCCGGACGACCTGGTCGGGGTGCCGGCCGGGATGGAGCTGGCCCCGTCCCCGGCCGAGCTGCCCGAGATCGACCCCCACCTGCAGGACCTGATCCTGTCGATGACCCGCTACCAGCCGAACCACCGCCCCGCGCTGGAGAGCGTCGTCGCGGTGCTGCGCGCGCGACTCGCCGGGGAGGTCGCCGACGACACCCTGCTCCTCACGCAGCGGATCGTGGCCGACGGCGCCACCGCGGCCGAGCGGGCGCTCGGACCCGTCGCCGGGCTGGCCGTCGCGACCGGCGCGCCTGTGCGGGCCGAGCGACCGGCGAAGGTCGTGCCGATCGGCTCGACGGTCGCTTCCCCGGTCGGCATGGCCGTCGGCGCCGACGCCGGGAGCGACGCGGCGCGCCCCCGGGAGCCGTGGCACGCCCTGGTCTACGACGCCACGCTGATGAGCGTGCTCGCCGAGGTGCATGGCGACGGGTTCGACGGCGCAGCCGCCGAGGTCATCGCCGACCACGTCGCGAGCATCGGCGCCCACGTCGCCGGGGGCCGGACCCCGGCGGAGCTCAAGGACTGGCTCTGGCGAGCGATGCAGTGGCAGGCCGCGACACCTCCCGCGGGCCACCCCGACACCCTGCGCGGGTGGCGGGCGTTTCGTCGCCCGGCCCACCCCGTGCTCGCGCCGCCGCGGGACGGCCCCGAGCGCGTGGCCCGCGCCGACCGCCTGCGCCGGGACGGACATGCCCCCGTCCCGGCGGCCGGCGCCCGGGACGAGCGTGCCTGGCCGGTACCCGTGCAACGCGTCTCCACGCTGGGCCGCCCGCCGTCGGGGCGGCCCTCGGCCGAGCCGGTCCCCCCTGCGGTCGCGCGGACCCGGGTGCTGGACTCCCCCGATCTCGTCGCCACGCAGGTCGGCCGACCGGTGCCGCCGTCGGTCCCGCCGCGCCGGAGCTCCGTCCAGCACCTCGGCCCGACGCCGCAGCCGGCCTCGAGCCGTCCGCCGTCCGCCCGGCCGCGCATCACCGGGTCGGCGGTCACGAGCACCCCCGCCCGGCAGCCCGGGCAGGACACCTCTGCGCCCCCGCAGCAGGCAACGGCCCCGGCCGCTCCGGCACCTGCCCGGCCCTCCCGGTCGGCCAAGACGTCGGCCGGGGACCGGTCCCGGATCGGGGGCGCGCTCCTGCGCGCGCTGCCGCGCCTGCTCGCGGTCCTGGCGGTCCTGCGCACGCTGTGGCTCGTGCCCGACGGTGCGGCCCGGCAGAGCGAGCCGTTCGTCCCCCTGCCGTCGCAGCTCCTGGAGACCCTCCGCGTCTCGGTCGACATGGCCCCGCTCGTCGACGGACCGGTGCTCGCCCTGGCCGCGCTCGCGGTGGCCGTGGTGCTGCGCGTCGCCGGGCAGCGCACGTGGACGTGGCTGTACGCGCTCCTCGCCTCCGCGTCGGTCGCGGCGACGGTGGCGCTCGTCCTGCGCGGCTGACCGGCTGTCGGGTGGGTCGACGGCGGTCGTGGCGGCACCGCGGGGTGCCGC
>NZ_JBHXIC010000128.1:0-8435 GCF_042723955.1 Cellulosimicrobium cellulans
CCCCGCGCGGCGCCCACCCCCCCCCACACCCCCCCCGCTGTTTTCATCAAAAGGGCGGGGTCCCACTCCACCCCCCGCCTCAAATTAACGGACCCCCCCGCGCGGTGGGGTCAGGCGGAGTCGCGTACGACGAGGGTCGGGTCGAACAGGACCGAGCGAGGCTCGGTCTCCGGGGCGTCGATGGCCGCGAGCAGGAGGCGCGCCATCTCGGCCGCCATCTCCTCGACGGGCTGACGCACCGTCGTGAGCGGCGGGTGCGCCTGGTGCGCGACCGTGGAGTCGTCGAACCCCACGACCGCGACGTCCTCCGGGACGCGGCGCCCGGCCTCCTGGAGGACCGTGGACGCGCCGTCGGCCATGAGGTCGCTCGCGCCGAACACGCCGTCGACGTCGGGGCGTGCCGCGAGGAGCTCGCGCGCGGCTGCCTCGCCGCCCGCCCGGGTGAAGTCGCCCTCCACGACGAACGGGTCGGGGAGACCCGCGGCCCGCACGGCGTCGAGGAACCCCTCGAGCCGGGCGCGCGCGAAGGGGACGTCGGAGGGCCCCGCGACGGTCGCCAGGCGCGTCCGGCCCCGCGCCACGAGGTGCTCGGCCGCGAGCCGGCCGCCCGCCGCCTGGTCGAGGTCGACCCAGCTCACCCCGGCCGACTCGTCCGCGCCGTGGAGGTGCGTCGAGAGCACGACCGGCACGGACAGCGCGGCGAACCGCGCGGGGAGCGGGTCGCCGGAGCTCGACGTGATGAGCAGGACGCCGTCGACGTGACCCTGGCGCACGTACCGCACGACCTGGTCGTGCGCGGGCGGGTCGGCGGGCAGGATCGCGAGGTGGATGTCGCGCGGCCGGAGCACCTGCTGCGCGCCGGCCGTGACCCGGCCGATGTAGGGATCGGTGAAGAGGCGCTCCAGGAAGGGGCTGGTGTGTCGCCGCTCCGTCGGCTCGGAGACGACGAGCGCGACCGATCCCGTGCGTCGCGTCACGAGGGTGCGCGCGGCGAGGTTGGGGACGTAGCCCGTCTCGTCGATCGCCTTCTCGACGACCTCGACGATCGCCGGGTCGACCGTCGGCACGCCGTTGATGACGCGGGACACGGTGGCTCGGGAGACGCCGGCGACGGCCGCGACGGCCTCGAGCGTCGGGCGGGGGGAGGAGCGACGGGCAGCCATGCCGTCAGTTATACCGCCCGCCCGGGGCCGTGCGGCCGGCCGTCCCCGGGCGGTCGGGGGGACGGTCTCGCCGGGGTCGGGGCACGGGACGGTGCCCGACGGCGCGGGAGCAGCGCCGCGCCGTCGGGCATCGGGGTGCGAGCGCTGGAGGACGCCCGCCGTGGACCCGTCACCGGGTGGGGCGGGGCCTCACCACGGGAACGGGCCGGCGCCCCGCAGGGGCCGCCCGGTGCGGGCGCTCACCGGTACACCCGCACGTAGTCCACGAGCATGCGGGACGGGAACGGCGTGCTCGCGTCGGGAGCGCCCGGCCAGTCCCCGCCGACCGCGAGGTTGAGGATCAGGTAGAACTCGTGGTCGTAGACCCACGGCCCGCGCGTCGACTCGACGGTCTCCTTCGACGCGTAGAACGTGTCGCGGCCGTCGAGCGAGAACTGGATGCCCTTGCTGTCCCACTCCGCGGCCCACACGTGGAAGTCGTCGGCGAAGCGCGCGTCGCCCGGCAGGGTCGCCGGGCCGCCGTAGCCGCCGGCCCCCCCAGTACGCGGGCGCGTGCAGCGTCGAGTGCGTGATCGTGGGCTCGAACCCGACGTTCTCCATGATGTCGATCTCGCCGTTGTACGGCCACGGCCGACCTTCGAGGAAGTCGGAGCCCATCATCCAGAACGCCGGCCACAGCCCCTGGCCCGCGGGGATCTTGATCCGGGCCTCGAAGCGGCCGTACTGGGTGTTGAGCGACGTCGACGTGTTCATGCGGTGCGACGTGTACTCGCGGCCCTCGACGTTCTCGCGGCGGGCCTCCAGGACGAAGTGCCCCTGGCCGTCGTGGAAGCCGTTGCCCGACGCCGTGTAGACCTGGTGCTCCGCGTTCTGCGGCATCCCGGGGTCGATGTGCCACCTCGTGGCGTCGGCGGGCGTGCCGGCCGGGGCGTCGAACTCGTCGGACCAGACCAGCTCGAGGTCGTCGAAGTCCGGGTCGGCGGGATCGGCCGGCGGCGTCGTGGGCGCGCCGCCGGTGCCGTACACCTGGAGCTCCCACAGCGAGTAGCCGTACGCGCTGCTGCGGTCGTTCATGTGCACGCGCACGTGGCGACCGTCGGCGTCGAGCGGGATCGTCTCCTTGAAGCCGGTCCCGGCCGTGGTCGACCAGACGCTGCGCCACGTGCTTCCGTCGTCCGACACCTCGATCGCATAGCCCGTCGCGAACGCCGGGTCCCACTGGAGGACGACCTGGGTGACGTGCGCGGGTGCGCCGAGGTCGACGGCGATCCAGCCCTCGTCGACCCAGCCGGTGTCCGGGGACGTGGCCCAGCGTGACGCCGGGTCGAGGTCGAGCGCCTTGTCCGGGGTGCAGTCCCAGCAGCTCGGGTCGAGCGTCTGGGAGCTCGACGCCGACCCCGGCTTGCCGTAGGAGAGCAGGCCGGCGGTGCCGGGGTCGGGGTCTCCGGGGCCGCCCGGCTCGCCCGAGCCGCCCTCGTCGCCGAACACCTGGAGCTCCCAGAGGGACACGCCCCAGACGGTCGCGCGCTGCGTCGCGGTGAGCCGCACGTAGCGCGCGGCGACGTCGAGGGGCAGCGTCTCGTCGCCGCCCTGGCTGTTCGTGGTCGAGTACGCGGTCGCCCACGCGGCGCCGTCGGTCGAGACCTCGATGCGATAGCCGGACGCGTACGCCGTCTCCCAGTCGAGCTCGACGCGGTCGAGGTCGTGGACGGCGCCGAGGTCGACCTGGATCCAGGCGCCGTCGGCGTGCGCGCTGGACCAGCGCGTGCCGCGGTCGCCGTCGACGGCGGCGGCCGCGGTGCTCCAGTCGAACTCCGTGCTCGACGACGTCGCGGCGCGGCCCTGCGAGAGCGGGTCGCCGGGCGCGGCGGTCGCGGGCGCTTGCACGAGCGCGCCGAGCGCGAGGAGCCCGACGGCGGACGTGGCGGCCGCGAGGGCGCGGCGGCGGAACCGTGGTCGGCGCCGGGGGCCGGGGGTGCGGGAGGTGCCGCGGGACGCGGTGTGCATGGACGTGCTCCTTCGGACGTCGGACGGGTCACGAGCTGCTCGGAGTCGGCGAGCCGCTGTGCTCGTGCCGATAGAGCGCTCTCTCACACCCTGGCTCACTGAGTCCGAACAGGTCAAGAGCGTGCGGACATCTTCTTACTAACCAGTCAGCCAGTATCCCGCCCCGTGCCGATGAACCGTCGCGCGCCCGCCCGCTACCGGCGCTCAGCCCAGCCGCTGCTTCGCGGCGAGCACGCGGACGACCGCGGCATCCACCTTCGCGGCGAACGCGGGGTCCGTCGTCGCGCGCTCGACGACGGCCGCGACCATGGGCTGCACGACGCTCGGGTCGGCGGACGCGAGCACCATGTCGCCGCCGGCGTCGATCGTCAGGACGGCGCGTTCGGCGGGCGACCACGCCTGCACCTGCTGCGCCGCGGACACGTCGTCCGTGATGACGACACCGTCGAACCCCAGGTCGCCGCGCAGCATCCCGTCGACGACGACGGGCGAGAACGCCGCGGGCAGCGACCCGTCGATCTGCGAGTAGACGGCGGTGGACGTCATGACGAACGCGGCGCCCGCCTCGATCCCCGACGCGAAGACGGCGACGGACGGGTCGTCGCGCGTCGTCACGTCGTCCGTGACGCCCGCGTCGGTGTCGGTGTTCTCCGTGACGCGACCCAGCCCCGGGAAGTGCTTGATCGTCACGTCCACGCCGGACGCCTCCATCCCGGCGCTGAACGCGTTCGCGTGGGAGGTCACCGCGTCGGGCGTGGAGCCGTAGTTCCGCTCGAAGTACCCGATCGGCGGGTTCTGCGCGGCCGTCCCCTCGGGCACGAGGTCCATGACGGGGGCGAGGTTGAGGTTCACGCCCGCGGCGGCGAGCTCGCCGCCCCACGTCGTCGCGTCGGTCTGGAGCGCCGCGGGGTCGAGGCCCGCCTGGTCCGTGGCCGTGGGGATCTGCGAGAACCCGGGGCCGCGCAGCACCTGGACGTAGCCGCCCTCCTGGTCGGTCGCGACGAACAACGGCGTGCCGTTCGTGGTCTGCGGCGAGACGAGCGCCGTGAAGCCCGCGACGAGGTCCGCCGTCGGGCCGGTGCCCGCCTGCGACCGCCCGGCGAGGAACACGTTGCCGACGTGGAGCTGCGACACCGCGTCGTAGCTCACCTGCTGCGGGCTGCTCACGTCGACGCCGACCATGAAGAGCTGGCCGACCTTCTGCTCGAGCGTCCACCCGGCCAGCGGGTCCTCGGGCGGGGTGGACGGCGTCGGGGGAGTTCCGGTCGGGGACGGCTCGGGCGAGGCGCTCGGCGCGCCCGACGGTGACGGGTCGGGAGCGGGGCTCGGGCGGGTGAGGTACCACGCGACCGCTGAGACGGCGGCGAGCGTGGTGACGACGGCGACGACGATCCAGGTGGTCCGGGCACGGGTGGTCACTGGGCAGGCACCTCCAGCGGCCACCGTAGCCTGCTGCCTCGCGCCGGACGTCATGGTCGCGCGGGGTGAGCGGTGCCCGGACCGGCCGGTATGACGCGCATCACCCCGAGACACGCGTCATGATCCTCCCGGGGGGATGTCTCTCGTTCGTGAGGGGCGTGGCCGGGTCCAGGTCGCGCCGCGCCGTCCGACCTTGGAGCCAGGCAATGACCCACCGACCGACCGCCCGTACCGTCGCCGTGGGAGAGCGTGCCCGCCGCGTCGTCGCGGCGACGCTCGCCGCCGTCCTCGCCCTCGTCGGGGCGGTCGTCCTCGTCGCGGGGCCGCAGGCCCGGTCCGCCTCGGCGGCCATCGGCTTCTGCCCCGACCCGGACGACTTCCCCGACATCGGCCCGCTGCCGATCTTCACGGACAACAACGTCGCGGTGTACGCGGGCGGGGACTACACGGCGGCCGGGACCTCGGCCGAGAGCGAGGGCGTGCTCGTCGTGCGCGGGAACGCGTCGTTCGAGACCCCGGGGAGCTTCAACGTGGGCTCGGTCGGTGCCGGGTCGGGCATCACCCCCGCGCCGGGGTCGCCCATGCTCCACGTCGGCGGCGTGATGAGCATCGCCGCCGGGACCAACGTGATCGTGGGCGCGAACCTCGACGGCGGCGGTGCGGTGCACGTCGGCGGCGACCTGGCGAACGCGGGCGGGCTCGACACCAACGGCGGCGCGATCGAGACGAACATGGGCGCCGACGCCGCGCTGGCCCCGTGGCAGGGGTTCCAGGACGCGGTCGTCGACACGTCGGCCGTCCTGGGCGCGGTGCCGGACACGGGCTCGGCGGCGCGCGCCGGGAACCGCGTCACGTTCACCAGCACCGACCCGGCCAACACGACGCTCCAGGCGTTCACGGTCTCGGCGACCGACCTCGACGGCGCGTCGGAGTTCTTCTTCGAGGGCATCCCGGACGGGGCGCCGATCGTCGTCAACGTCGTCGGCGACGAGCCGGTCACCGTCTCCGCCACCTACGTCGACATCAACGGCGAGCGTGTCGACGACCCCGCGAACATCGGGAACGCGGCCGCGCGGACCCTGTGGAACTTCACCGGCACGGGCGACCTCACCGTGAGCGGTTCGGGCCAGTGGGTGGGTTCGATCCTCGTGCCGTCGGCCGACCAGGTGGCGATCACGTCGAGCACCAACGGGCGCGTCTACGCGGGCAACGACCTCACGACGTCAGGCATCGGCAACGAGCAGCACAACTACCCCTGGATCGGGCCGGGGCCGTTCGACTGCATCCCGTCGGCGAGCTTCGTCGTCCAGAAGACCGTGACGGGCGAGGCGGCCGCGGACGTGCCCGCCGGCACCACGTTCGAGGTCGAGTACACGTTCGAGGAGCCGGACGGGACGACCGGTGGCGACACGCTCGTCGTGCCGATCAGCGGCGCGCTCGTGAACGGCCCGACGCTCCCTGTCGGCACCGTCGTGACGATCACCGAGACGAACCTGCCCACCGTGCCCGGCGTGGAGTGGGGCACGCCCGTGATCCAGGTGAACGGGGAGCCGCTCGGCGACCCCGCCCAGCTCACGATCCAGGAGAACCAGACCGTCACGGTGACCGTGGTGAACACGGCGAACGGCGGCACCGTCCCGGTGGTGGGCGGGTTCTCGGTGGCGAAGGCGGTGACCGGGGACGCCGCAGGGCTCGTCCCCGACGGCACCGCGTTCCTCGTCGACTGGGAGGCGACCCTCCCCGAGGGGGCCACGTACGACGGTGACCTGTCGGGCACGCTGACCGTGCTCGCGGACGGGACCGTGGTGGACGGCCCGTCCGACCTGCCCGTCGGCACGACCGTCACGCTCACGGAGCAGACGCCGCTGCCGGAGGTCGACGGCGTGGAGTGGGGCGACCCCGTGCTCAGCCCGGCGTCGCCGATCACGATCGTCGAGGGCGCGACCGGCGTCGCCGTGACCGTCACCAACGTCGCGGGCGCCGCGGTCGGCGGCTTCACGGTCCAGAAGGTGGTCGACGGCGACGCCGCGGACGTCGTGCCGGACGACACCGCGTTCCTCGTCGACTGGACCGCGACCGTCCCCGCCGGCGTCGTTCACGACGGCGACACGTCGGGCACGCTGACCGTCCTCGCCGACGGGACCGTGGCGAACGGCCCGTCCGACCTGCCCGTGGGCACGACCGTCACGCTCGCGGAGCAGTCGCCGCTGCCGGAGGTCGACGGCGTCGTCTGGGGCCCGCCGACGCTCGAACCCGCGTCCCCGATCACGATCGTCGAGGGGTCGACGGGTGTCGCGGTGACCGTGACGAACACGGCGAACGCCCCCGAGGACATCGGCGGGTTCGCGGTGCGGAAGTCCGTCACGGGCGACGCGTCGGGCGCCGTGCCGCCGGACACCGCGTTCGTCGTCGCCTGGGAGGCCGTGCTTCCGCCCGACTCCGGCTACGAGGGCCCGACCTCCGGGACGGTGACCGTGCTCGCGGACGGGACCGTGGTGGACGGCCCGCAGGACCTGCCGGAGGGCACGGTCGTGACGTTCACCGAGCAGTCGATGCCGGTGGTCGACGGTGTCGACTGGGGGACGCCCACGGTCTCGCCCGGCACCGTGACGATCGGCGAGGGGGACGCCGTCGCGGGCGTCGTCGTGACGAACACGGCGACCGCGCAGGTCGGCGGGTTCTCGCTCACCAAGGCGGTCGAGGGCGATCTCGCCGGGAGCGTGCCGCCCGGGACGGAGTTCGAGGCCGAGTGGTCCGCGACCCTGCCCGTGGGCTTCACGTACGACGGCCCCCTCTCGGGGACGCTGACCGTCCTCGCCGACGGCACCGTCGTCGACGGCCCGCAGGACCTCCCGGTGGGGACGGTCGTGACGTTCACCGAGATCAACCTGCCCGAGGTCGACGGCGTCGTCTGGGGCGCCCCCACGTTCTCGCCGGAGACCGTGACGATCGGCGACGAGGAGAACACCCTCGTCACGCTGACCAACACCACGCAGGACGTGGCCGAGGTCGGCGGGTTCTCCGTCGCCAAGCAGGTGACCGGCGACCGGGCGGACCTCGTCCCCGCCGGCACCGAGTTCACCGTCGCGTACTCGTACGAGCTCGACGGCACGCTCGTCGGGGGCTACCTCCAGGTCCCGGCTGACGGGACTGTCGTCGCAGGCCCGCAGAACCTCCCGGTGGGCACGGTCGTCACCTACACCGAGGCGGACCTGCCGGACGTTCCCGGGGTCGCCTGGGGCGTCCCGACCTTCGACCCGCAGTCGGTCGTGATCGGCGACGGGGAGAACACCCTCGTCACCGCGACGAACACGGCGAACCAGGCGGTCGGCGGGTTCTCCGTGGTCAAGCGGGTGACCGGCGAGGCGTCCGACGCCGTCCCCGCGACGACGGAGTTCGTCGTGGGCTACGCGTACGACGGCCCGGACGGCACCGTCACCGGGTCGCTCACCGTCCGCGCGGACGGCGTCGCGGTCGACGGCCCGCAGGACCTCCCGGTCGGGACGGTGGTTCGGCTCACCGAGACCGACGTGCCCGAGATCGGCGGCGTCGACTGGGGCACGCCCACGTTCTCGGTCGACGGCGAGGCCGTCACCGAGGTGACGGTGGGTGACGGCACGGTGGTCGTGACGCTCACCAACACCGCGGAGGACGAGGGGCTCGCGATCACGGGCAGCGACGCGGTGCTCGTGACCGTCCTCGCGCTGCTGTTCCTCGGGACCGGGACCGCGCTCCTCGCGGTCCGCGCCCGACGAGGCCGCACCGCCTGACCGTCCGGACGCCGCCGGCGAGGCTCCCGAGGCGCGGCGGGGAGCGGGCCCGCGCGCCCGGCGGGGGGGGGCGCCG
>NZ_JBHXIC010000129.1:0-8281 GCF_042723955.1 Cellulosimicrobium cellulans
GCTGTGGGTGAGGGCGCGCGCGGGGCGGTGAGCACCTGCCGCGCGGGGCCCGGGGGGGGGGGGCCGCCCCAGTGGGGGGGCTCCCCCCGCGCTCCGCTCGACCGCGACCCGGTCGGCCAGCTCGACGGGCTCTTCGCGATCGCCGAGCGCCGCGGTGTCGGCGTCGACGTGCACCTGCACGACGGCGGCGATCTCGGCGCGTTCCAGGTCGAGCTCATGATCGACCGCACGCTGCGCACCGGGCTCCAGGGCAGGGTCAACGTCGCGCACGGCTTCGCCGTCGGCGACGTCCCCACGTCGCGCCAGGCGGACCTCGTCGCCGCGATGGGCGAGGCCGGCATCACCATGACGACCGTCGCGCCGATCGGCGCCGCTCCCCTGCCGGTGCACGCGCTGCGCGCCGCGGGCGTCGCCGTCGGGCTCGGCACGGACGGGATCCGCGACCTGTGGTCGCCGTACGGGACCGGCGACCTCCTCGCGCTCACGACCCAGCTCGCCCGCCTCTCGCGGTTCCGGCACGACGAGGAGCTCGTCACCGCGGCGCGCATCGCGTCGTCCGACGCCGCCCGGTTCGTCGGTCGCGACGTGCACGACCTCGTCGTCGGGGCGCCCGCGGACGTCGTGCTCGTCGACGCCGAGAACGTGCCCGACGCCGTCGTGCGCGCCCCGCGCCGCGCGCTCGTCGTCGCCGGCGGCCGGGTCGTCGCGCGTGACGGCGACGTGCTCGTCTGAGGCGCTCGCGGCGCTCCGTCGCCCGGCCGCGACTCGTGCGCGGCCGGGCGATGAGTTCATGAGGCACCGGTCGTCTACCCCCACGACACCACGTACCGGGCGAACCGCCCACGACGCCGGAGGCGCACTCATGAGCACGCAGATCTTCGTCAACCTGCCCGTCAAGGACCTCGACGCCTCCAAGGCCTTCTACACGGCGCTCGGGTACACCGTGAACGAGCAGTTCACGGACGAGAACGCGTCCTCGATCGTCATCAGCGACACGATCTACGTCATGCTCCTCACCGAGGAGTTCGCGAAGCAGTTCACGAACAAGTCCGTCGCCGACGCGACCGCGACGACCGAGGTCATCAACGCGCTGAGCGTCGACAGCCGCGCCGAGGTCGACCGCCTCGCCGACGCGGCGTTCGCCGCCGGCGCCACCGCCGTCAAGGACCCGCAGGAGGAGGGCGGCTTCATGTACTCGCGGAGCTTCGCCGACCTCGACGGCCACCAGTGGGAGGTCCTCTTCATGGACCCGACGGCGTTCGAAGCCTGACCGCCCGCCGAGGGAGAACCCGGTCGCCCGAGGTAGAACGGTGGTAGGCCGAGGTAGAACGCTGGTCGCCCCACCGAGAACCGTGGTCTGAGGCGACCGACGAGAGCTCTTCCTCGCCGACGGCGGGAATCGCGCGGGCCGACGCGTGGTTGCCGCCGTCATGCGAGCCATCACCTACTCCCGCTACGGCGGCCCTGACGTCCTCGAGACGACCGACCTCCCGACCCCCAAGGTCGGGCCCGACTCCGTGCTCGTGCGCGTGCGCGCCGCGAGCGTCAACCCGGTGGACTGGAAGGTCCGCGAGGGGTACCTCGACCAGATCATGGACGCGGTCTTCCCCGTCGTCCCGGGCTGGGACGTAGCGGGCGTCGTCGAGCGCGTCGGCCTGGACACCCCGGAGCTCCAGGTGGGCGACGAGGTGTACGGCTACGTGCGCAAGGACGTCGTCGGCGGCGAGGTGTCGGGCGGGACGTTCGCGGAGCTCGTCGCGGCGCCGGTCCGCACGCTCGCGCGCAAGCCCGCGGCGTGGTCGTTCGAGGAGGCGGCCGCCGTGCCGCTCGCCGGCCTGACGGCGTACCAGACGATCCGGCGCGCGGGGGTCGCCGAGGGGCAGACGGTCCTCGTGCACGCCGCGGCCGGCGGCGTCGGGTCGTTCGCCGTGCAGATCGCGCGGGCGCTCGGTGCACGCGTGATCGGGACGGCGTCGGAGCGCAACCACGACTTCCTGCGCTCGCTCGGCGCCGAGCCGGTCACGTACGGCGACGGGCTCGCGGACCGGGTCCGGGCGCTCGCACCGGAAGGCGTCGACGTCGTCCTCGACTACGTGGGCGGCGACGCGATCGACTCGGCGCCCCAGGTGCTGCGCGACGGCGGCACGATCGCGTCGATCGTCGACGCCCGCGCGCGCGACGAGCTCGGCGGGCACTACGTGTGGGTGCGCCCCGACACGGCGGATCTCGCGGAGCTCGCGCGCCTCGGCGACGAGGGCCTGCTGCGCCCGGAGGTCGCGGAGGTGTTCGACCTGGCCGACGCCGCCGACGCGCACCGCGCGAGCGAGTCGGGCCACGTGCGCGGCAAGGTCGTCGTCCGGGTCTGACCTCCCGGAGCGGGATGGCCGCCCGGTCGTCCCTCCGCACACCGGGGTTCGCCGAAGTAGTACCGGGGTCCGCCAAAGTAGTACGCCGGTCGTCGACTCTGACGACCACGGTTCTACCTCGGCAGACCACGGTTCTACCTCGGCGGGAGCTCGCGCAGCGGCGACGTCAGGTCGCCGCCCGTGTCCCCCGTGTTCACCGTCCCGCGGCGCTCGACGAGCACCGCGGAGGTCTCGACGGCGGCCCGCGGTCAGTGCTCGACGCCGCGCGGCACCACGAACAGGTCGTGCGGTCCCAGCACGACCGCCCGCTCGGCGCCGTCCTCGCGCAGGTCGATCGTCAGCTCGCCCGCGAGCACGAGGAACAGCTCGTCGGTCTCGGGATGGGTGTGCCAGACGAACTCGCCGAGCACCTTGACCACCTTGACGTCCTCGTCGTTGAGACTCGCCACGCGGTGCGGCTGCCAGTGTCCGTCGAACGTGTCGAGGGCTGCGAAGAGGTTGCGCACGTCGTTCATGCGCCCACCCTGCCACTCCAGGGCCTTCATGGGTTCGACCCGTCCGTCCCGGATCGGCCCTCGGCGGGTCGACGTCGGGCCCTTCGGGTCGATCTCGCGGGCCGGCGGTGCCACCCTGGCACCATGTCGAGCACCGATGCCGCACGTCCGGGGGCCGCGTTCGGTCCCGAGGTCTACGCCGCGCGCCGCGAGCGCGCCGCCGCGCACGCGCGGGAGGCCGGGCTCGCCGGGCTGCTCGTCTCCCCCGGCCCCGACCTCGCCTACTTCACCGGGTACGCGCCGCCGGAGACGGAGCGGCTGACGCTGCTCACGATCTCCGCGGAGGGGACCGGGACGGCGGGCGGCGCGTCCGTCGTCGTGCCGCTGCTCGAGCGGGGCGACCTGGCCTCCGCCCCGGGCGCACAGGGCCTCGACGTCGTGACGTGGCGCGACGGCGACGACGAGCACGACGCCGCGGCGCGCCTCCTCGCCAGGGACGGTGCCTACGCCGTCTCGGACGCCACGTGGGCGCTGCACGTGCTCGGGCTCCAGCGCGCGCTACCCGGCGCCCGCTTCACCGCCTTCTCCGACACCGTCCCGACGCTGCGGGCCGTCAAGGACGCGCAGGAGGTCGAGCGCCTCGCCGCGGCGGGCGCCGCCGCCGACGCGGCCTTCGCGCAGATCCGCGAGGTCGCCTTCGCGGGCCGGCGCGAGCGGGACGTCGCCGCCGACCTCGACCGGTTCCTGCGCGAGCACGGGCACGAGCAGGTCGACTTCACGCTCGTGTGCGCGGGCCCGAACGGCGCCGACCCGCACCACGACGCGGGCGACCGCGTCATCGAGCCGGGCGACCTGGTCGTGCTCGACTTCGGCGGGCTGCGCGACGGCTACGGCTCCGACACGTCACGCACGGTCCTCGTCGAGGGCGGCACCGACGACGCTCTCGACGCGCAGCAGCGCGAGGTCTACGACGTCGTCCGCCGCGCCCAGCAGTCGGGGGTCGACGCGGTGCGTCCCGGCGCGACGTGCCAGGACGTCGATCGGGCCGCGCGCGCGGTCATCGCCGACGCGGGCTACGGCGAGTACTTCGTGCACCGCACCGGGCACGGCATCGGCACCACGACCCACGAGCCCCCGTACATGGTGGAGGGCGAGGACCGCCCGATCGAGCCCGGCATGTGCTTCTCCGTCGAGCCCGGCATCTACCTGCCCGGGCGGTTCGGCGTGCGGATCGAGGACATCGTCGTCGCGTTCCCACCCGACGCGCCCGACGGCGCGCGCCGCCTCAACACCTCGACGCACGACCTCCAGACGGTGCGATAGGCGGCGCGGGTCGTTCAGCGGTCCCCGGAGACCGCGTCCGCGGTCGCGCGCACCTTCTCGTTGCGGATGCCGACCCAGCTCAGCACGCCGCCGAGGACGAGCAGCGCCGCGGTGACGAGGAGCGAGCGGTGGAAGCCGTCGAGGTCGAGCACGCCGCCGACGATGACGCCGGCGAACGCGATGACGACCAGGCCCGCGACGCGGGACACCGCGTTGTTCACCGCCGAGCCGATGCCGGCGTCGGCCGCGGGGATCGAGCCGAGGATCGCGGACGTGAGCGGTGCGACGGTCATCGCGAGGCCGAGGCCGAAGAGGACGAGACCCGGCAGCACCTGGGTGACGTAGACGGCGTCGTCCGTGGTCGTGAGCAGCAGGAGGTAGCCCGCTCCGCCGACGATCGGCCCGAGGGTCATGAACAGGCGCGGGCCGTAGCGGCCCGCGAGCGCCCCGAACCGCGTGGAGAGGGCGAGGAGCACGAGCGTCACCGGGAGCTGCGCGAGCCCGGCGGCGGTCGCGCTGTACCCGCCGACCTGCTGGAGGAACAGCGTGACGACGAACCCGCCGAAGTAGAGCGCCCCGTAGATGGCGGCGGTCGCGAGGTTGCCCCACGCGAAGTTGCGCACCCGGAAGAGCCGCGGCGGGAGCATGGGGTCGGGGGCGCGGCGCTCCCACCACACGAACGTCACGAGGCACGCGACGCCCACGACGCACGGCCCCCACACGACCGGGCTCGCCCAGCCGAACCGGCCCTGCTCGATGAGCGCGAACACGGTGCCCGCGAGCCCGACGGCCGCGAGCGTCGCCCCGGCGACGTCGATGCGGCGGGTCGTCCCGGCCCCCGGCTCCTCCGCGGCGGACCGGGGCACAGCGCGCAGCAGCCACAGCGTCACCGCGACGGGCAGCACGTTGATCCAGAACACCCAGCGCCACGAGATCGTGTCGATGAGAATGCCGCCGAGCAGCGGCCCGACGAGCGACGCGGTGCTGGTCCACGCGGTCCAGGAGCCGATCGCGCGGGACTGCCGCTCGCCGTCGAAGGTCGAGATGATCATGGCGAGCGAGCTCGGCACCAGCAGGGCGCCGGCGACGCCCTGGAGCCCGCGCGCGACGACGAGGAACAGCCCGTCGGGGGCGAGCGCGCACGCGACCGACGTCACCGCGAAGCCGACCAGGCCGATCGCCATGATGCGGCGCCGACCGTGCACGTCGGACAGCGATCCCGCCAGGAGGATGAGCGCGCCCAGCGTGATCATGTAGGCGTCGACGACCCACTGCTGCAGCGCCAGACCGGTGACCGGACCCGTCGTCAGCTCGGCGGAGATCGCGGGCAGCGCGACGTTGACCACCGAGCCGTCCAGGAACGACACGAACGACGCGAGGACCGCGACCACCAGCACACGCTGCTGCACCGTCACCGACCCACCGTACGACTGGACTCTCATGCCGTCCCGACCGAGCAGGACCTCCGGGTGTGACGCGAGAGGGCCGCCGGGGAGGTTCTCGACACCATACCTAGAGGTAGGTATGGTGCTCGCATGGCGACGACCGATACCCGCGCCCGTCTCGTCGCGGCCGCGCAGGAGCTGTTCTGGGCCCAGGGAGTCGGCGCGACCAGCCCGCGCCAGGTCCTCGCCGCGAGCGGCGTCGGCCAGGGCAGCCTGTACCACCACTTCCCGACGAAGCACGACCTCGCCGTAGCGGCCGTGCACGCCACGACGACCGCGGGCCTCGACGCCGCGCACCGCGACCTCGACGCCGACGGGTCCGCCGTCGAGCGCCTCGCCCGCTACCTCGAGCGGCCGAGGCCCGCGCTCGCCGGCTGCAAGGTCGGTCGCCTCGTCAGCGACCAGGCCGTCATGGACGACGCCACGCTCGCGGCGGAGGTCCGCGACTACTTCCGCGGGCTCGTCGACCTGGCCGCCGCCGTGCTCACGGAGGACGGGCTGCCCGACGACGCGGCCCGCGACCGCGCGTTCGCCGCCGTCGCGATCGTGCAGGGCGGCTACGTCCTCGCGCGAGCCCTCGACGACCCCGGCGCGATGACGGCCGCGGCCCGCGGGTTCGTCGCGCTCCTCGACCCCGGCCCGACCACCCTGGAGGACGCATGACCGACGCCCCCGACCGCCCGTCCCTGCGCGAGCGCCTGCGCGCGCTGCCGGTGCTCGGCACCGACCTGGCCGGCATCGACGTCGACGCGGCGCCGGACGAACCGAGCGCGCTCTTCGTCGCATGGCTCGAGGGGGCGATCGACGCGGGTCTGCCCGCGCCCCATGCCGCGACTTTGTCGACCGCCGACGCGAACGGCCGGGTCGACGCTCGAACGCTGATCCTCAAGGACGTCGACGGCGACGGCTGGGTCTTCGCCACGCGCGCCGACTCCCCCAAGGGCGTGGCGCTCGCGCAGAACCCGAACGCCGCGCTGACGTTCTTCTGGCGGGAGCACGGTCGCCAGGTCCGGGTGCGCGGGCCGGTCGTCCCGCTCGGTGCTGAGACCTCCGCCGCCGACTTCCTCGCCCGGTCCGACTTCTCCCGAGCGACGGCGCTCGCCGGCTCGCAGAGCGCCCCGCTCGCGTCGCGGGCCGCCTACCGGACCGCGTGGGACGCCGCGCTCACACGGGTCCGCGCCGAGCCCGACGTCGTCCTCGCCACCTGGACCGCGTACGCGCTCGAGCCCACGAGCGTCGAGTTCTGGGCCGCCTCGCCGGACGGCCAGGTCCGCCTGCGCTACACCGCGCCGTCTGACGCGGACGCCGCGACACCTCAACCCTGGACGAAGGAGCTCCTGTGGCCGTGACCGACCCCACCGCACCCGCCGCGCCGGACGTCGAGGAGGTGCGTCGCGACGCGCGCGCCGCGCTCGAGGCCGTCACCGTCGCGACGCGTGACCTCGACGACGCCGGCCTCGCGGGCCCGTCCGCGCTGCCCGGCTGGTCGCGCAGCCACGTGCTCGCGCACGTCACGGCGATCGGCGAGGCGATGGCCCGCCAGGCTGAGCTTGCCGCACGCGGCGAGCTCGTCGAGGTGTACGACGGCGGAGCGGCCGGCCGCGAGGCCGGCATCCAGGCGGGCGCGCGCCGGTCGGTCGCGGAGCACGTGTTCGCGCTCGACTCGCTCGCCGAGCGTCTCGACGCCGCGTGGCCGGCCCTGGGGTCGTCCGGGTGGGACGCGCCCGTGACCTACCGCGACGGCACCGTCACCGACGCGCTCGTCGCGTGGTGGCGCGAGGTCCGGATCCACGCCGTCGACCTCGACGCCGGGCTCGACCTCGCCACCTGGCCCCGCGCCCTCGGACTCCACCTCCTCGACTTCCTCGGGGTCCGGCTCACGGACGACGTCCTGGTCGAGGTCGCCGACGAGCCCACCCGGCTCAGGATGGGTCCGGGCGGCCTCCGTCTCGCCGCCGACCCCGGGGTTGCTCCCCACACGGAGACGCCCGTGGGGAGCGACCCCGGGATCGACGCGCGCGACGCCGTCGTCGTCCGGGGCCGCCTCACCGACGTCGCCGCCTGGCTCGCGGGCCGCACCCCGGACGCCGAACCGGTCGCCCGCCGCACCGGCGCGCCCGTCCCCCTCCCGGAGATCGGCCCCTGGCCCTCCCCCTACTCCCCACCGAGGTAGAACCCTGGTGCCGCGAGGTAGAACCCTGGTCGGTAGCGGCCGAACCGTGGTCTCGCGGGGTAGAACCCTGGTTGGCTGAAGCAGGACTCGGGGTGGCACGGAGTGAACGGTGGTCACGTCGACGACGGTCGGCCGCTCGCGACCATCGGGGCGCCAACTGCGGTCGAGCCCGCCGCGTGGTGGCTCGACACGGGACCGACCAGGCGGTCCCGGCAGGTCGAACAGGCGACGCGGGCGCGTCCCGCAAGCAGGACGCGCCCAGACCACCCGCTCGACGCACCGGCGCCACGACCGGCGACCCGTTCCGGGCGCGGCTGCGGCGGTCCGGCCGGTCGCGCGGCAGGCCGAACCCACCACCGCGGGCAATCGCCCGAGGTGGGAACCGACCAGGGTGAGACGACGCCGGGCGGGGTGGGTGGTGGTGCCGCGTCGTGGCGGGCCTGGCGGGAGCCGCGAGGAACGAGCGGCGGATGGTAGACG
>NZ_JBHXIC010000130.1:0-4279 GCF_042723955.1 Cellulosimicrobium cellulans
TGGTACCGCGAGGTAGAGGCGTGGTCATGACCACGCCTCTACCTCGCGGTACCAGAGCTCTACCTCGGGCGACCAGGGCTCTACCTCGTCGTCAGCCGCAGTCGAGCGCGTCGTAGGCGACGTCGACGGTCGAGGTGACCTGCTCGCCGTCGACCGTCGCCGTGCCCGTCACCGTCGCTGTGCCGGCCGGAGCCGACGTCGCGCGCGCCGCGAACGACTGGTACGCGTTCTTGCCCGGCGCCACGTCCGCGAAGGCCTTCTGCCCGAACGGCGTCGCGAGCGTCACCGAGACCGGGACGTCCTCCCCGTTCGTCGCACGCACCGCCACGTACGCCTTGCCCGCCAGGCAGCGCGGCGAGACCTCGACCGCGAGGTCGAGCTCGGGCGCCGCGTCGGCCGCGTGGAGCCGGACGAACGTGATCGAGTGCGCGGGGAACTCGTAGGAGAACTCCTCGCCCACGCCCGTCAGGGTCCGCTCCACCGGGACGATCCGCTCGGGGTCGGCCTTGGTGTTGGTGTCCGACGGCGCGCCCACCATCTCCGTGACCGTCGCCTCGGACGCGATGCCCTCAGCACCCTCGACGTGCACCTGCGTGCGCGCCGCGGTCGCGGTGGGGTTGACGACCTTGACGACGACGTCGCCCGTGTCGTCGTCGCGCGTGACGACCTGGTAGAGCGACTTGGTCGACGGCTGCTCGTAGGACATCTGGAGCTCGCCATCGAGGTAGAGCTCGATGGTCGGCCCCTCGACGACGACCTTGACGTGGTACGGCTGGCCGGCCTCGATGCTGTGGTTCTCGACCGCCTTCACCTCGTTGGCGCTCCCGCCCGCCGCGCGCTGGAGGGCCTGGCGGGAGTTGTTCCACCCGCCGAGGTTCCACCAGTAGTAGTCGTTCGGGCCACCGGCCGCGAAGCCGACGAGGAAGCCCTCGGCGCCCGACGTCTTGCGCGCGTCGAGCTCGAGCGTGTAGCTCGACCAGTCCTTCGCGTAGGCACCGGCGACGATCGACCGGGCGTCGGTGACGTTCGTCGCCGACTGCACGTACGCGCCGTCCTGCGCCGCCCACGTGCCCGACTGCGGCTCCCACTGCGACGCGCCGGACTCGAAGTCGTCCGAGAAGAGCACCTCGCCGCTCGCGTTGTCGGTGACGCGCACGTTGTCGTACTGCGCAGCCGTGTTCCACGTCGAGAGGAAGACGCCACCGTCGAGCGTCGCGTCGGCCGGGGCCGGGCCCGAGTGCGTGCTGGGCACGACCTCGTCGCCGACGTTCTCCGAGAACAGCCGCTGGACGTAGTAGTTCACCGAGCCCCACGACTCGTCGTTGTCGAACCAGATCGCGTCGGGCGACCACTGGACGTACGACTCGTTGGCCAGCAGCGGTGCGTACGACGCGAGCCGCACGACGTCGGAGTTGCGCTCCAGGCCGGTCATGAACGACGCCTCGGCGAGGGCGTTGGCGAACGTGTTGCCGCGCGAGGCGTACTCGCCGAGGAACACGTGCGGCCCTTCACGGTCGTAGGAGTCGTACCGCTCGTCGTTCTCGAGGAACCACTGCGGGTCGTTGTAGTAGTGCTCGTCGACGAGGTCGACGTCCTGCTCGCGGTTGAACTCCCAGAGCTCGTCGAACCGCGTGCCGGTGTCGTCCGGGCCGGAGTTCGAGATGATCTGGATGTCCGGGTAGGCCGCCGCGATCGCGTCACGGAAGGCCGGGAAGTTGGCCTCGAACGTCTTCGTGTTCTCCTCGTTCCCGAGCCCGATGTACTTCAGGCCGAACGGCTCGGGGTGGCCGAGCTCGGCGCGCACGGCGCCCCACTCGGTGTCGACGCCGCCGTTGGCGAACTCGACGAGGTCGACGGTGTCGTCGACCCAGCGCTGGATCTGCGCGGGGTCCGTCATCTCGGGGATCGTGCTGCCGCAGCCGTTGGCGCCGACGGACACCACGGGCAGCGGGGTCGCGCCGAGGTCCTCGGCGAAGAGGAAGTACTCGAGGTACCCGATGCCGTACGACTGGTTGTAGCCCCAGAAGTTCCAGTTGGTCGCGCGCTCCTCGACCGGGCCGATCGTCTCCTTCCACTGGTACGTGCGGCGACGGTCGGTGAAGCTCGACTCCTCGTAGGTGCGGAACGTGCCGACGTTCGTCACGCAGCCGCCGGGGAAGCGCAGGAACTGCGGGTCGAGCGCGTCGATCTTCTCGGCGAGGTCCTTGCGGAGCACGGACTTCCCGTTGACCGGGCCGACCCACGTGTCCTGCGGGAAGAGCGAGACCTGGTCGAGGGCGAGCGTGCCCGCCGCGCCGGAGAGCAGCGCGAGGCGCCCGGCGTTCGTCGTGCCCGTCGCGGTGAGCGTGACGTCGTACTTCTTCCACACGTTCGAGCCGTCGACGGCGACCTGGCCGGTCGCGTACGCCGTGGTCCCGGCGTTGTCCTCGACCCGGACGGTGACCGTCTGCGCCGTCGCCGACCGCGCCCAGACGGAGAAGTCGTACGACTCCCCCTCCTCGACGAACAGGCCCGTGTTGTACCCGGCGTTGCGCACGCCGGCGCCCGCGCCGGTCGTCGTGAGGTTGAGGTAGTTCCGGTTCGTCGCGTTGAGGCGCCCGGCGTCGTTCACGACCTGCGTCGTGGCCGTCGCGCCGCCGCGGTTCGCGGCGCTCCACGCCGTGAGCCCGGTGAACGACGCGTTGTCCTGGTTGTTGAACTCGAACGACCGGTTGCGCACGAGCTCGGCGTACAGGCCGCCGTCGGCCGCGTAGTTGATGTCCTCGTAGAAGATGCCGTACAGCTCGTCGCTCATCTCCGTGCGCTCGCCGGCGAGGTCCACGGTGATCTCGTGGTCGGCGCTCGTGGCGGGCGTGATCGTGAGCTTCGTGGCCGCGTCGCGCGGGCCGAGGACGAGCGCGCCGTCGGACGCGCGCACGCCGGCGTACTGCTCGGGGTCCGCCGCGCTCCGCAGCCAGACCGTGCCGCCGCCCGCGTCGGTGAGCCGCAGCGTCGTGGCGTCCTCGCCCGCGGCCCCGAGGGAGAGCCGGGACGCGCCGGAGACGACGACGGGCCGGTCGCCGGCCGCGAGCGTCACCGGGGACGTGCCCTCGGCGCCCTCGACCGCCGTCGCGTCGAGCGCGACCGTCGTCGCGGGCCGCTCGTCGTCGAGGGCGAGGCCGTCGTCGGTCGCCACGAGGTACCGGGCGTCGCCCGGTCCCGCGAGCGTGAACGCGCCGTCCGGCACCTGGTCCGCACCCTCGGCGCTCTGGAGCGCCACGTAGTCGAACGCCGCGGCGTGCGCCGTGCCGCTCTGCGCGGCGAGCGCGTAGAGCCCGACGTGCGTCGTCGGGAAGTCGACGGTCACGGAGCCCGCGGGCTGCCACGCGGCGCCGTCCCAGAAGCTCGTCGCGATCGTGTCGCCGGTGCGCTGCATACGCAGCGTCTCGCCCGTGGATCCCGGGCGGTCGGTGAACGCGGCCGCGGAGAACACGCCGCCGGTCTCGACGTCGTTCTCGATCGCGCGCCCCGACGGCGACAGGTCGCCGACGAACGTCAGGCCGGAGCGGACGTAGTTGTCCATGTCCTGCCACGCGATGAGCCCCGCGCCCTGGTACACGGACGCGACGGGCGCCTCGAGACGGGTGACGACGGTGAAGTCGCCGGCCGGCACGTCGAGCAGGACGACGTTCTTGGCGCTGTTGGCGTCCTGGTAGGTGTCGCCGGGCTGCGACGTGAGCGTCAGCTTGCCGCCACCGACGGACAGCGCCTCGGGGACGGGATTGACGACGGTCCAGTCCGGGCCGAGCGCGGCGCCCTCGAACGGGTCGACCCACGCGCCGTCGGGCAGGTCGGGCTCCGCGGCGGAGGCGGGCAGCGACGTCGCGAGCGCGACGGTGCCGACCAGGCCGGTCACGAGCGCGAGCGCGACCGCACGCCGGCGACGCGCCGTTCGGGGCCGTGGAGGGTGAAGGGACGTATCCATGGGCTTCCTCTCTTCGTCGAGAGACACGCACCGTTGCGTGTGAGCGTTAACAGGATCGTGGCCGAGCCTAGTGTGAACGCTCACATTCGACAAGGGTCATGTCGTGACACACCGTCGGCCGGGCGTGTGCCCAGCCGACCCAGGGGTGCCGGCCCCCGTCCAGCTCCGGTGAACCCCGGGCGAGGCGCCCGGGCAGACGGCCCGGGGGGGGGGGGGGGGGGGGCGGGGGCGGCGCCGCGTCGCCGCGCCCACGAGGCGGGCGCGGCGCGCCGCGCGCCCCCGCCGCCCGCGCCCCCGCGCCCGGGCGCGAGCGCG
>NZ_JBHXIC010000130.1:4289-8202 GCF_042723955.1 Cellulosimicrobium cellulans
CGCGGCCCGGCCGGGCGCCCCCCCCCGCGCCGGGCCCCCGCCCCCCCCCCACTCCCCGCGGGCCCGGGGCCGGCGGCCGCGGCCCGCGGGCCCGGCCCCCCCCCCCCCGCCTCGGCGCGGCGCCCTGGAGGACGTCGCGAGGAGCGGGCCCGGCACCGCCGGCTCACCTCCGCCTGACGACCAGCACGCGCTGCAGGATCACGAAGACCAGGAGCAGCACGCCGATGACGATCTTGGTCCACCACGAGCTCAGCGTGCCCTCGAAGGTGATGATCGTCTGGATGAGTCCGAGCACGAGCACGCCCAGCACGGACCCGAGCACGAAGCCCGTCCCGCCCGTGAGCAGCGTTCCGCCGATGACGACCGCCGCGATCGCGTCGAGCTCCATACCCACGCCGGTGAGCGAGTAGCCGGAGCGCGAGAACATCGCGAAGAGCAGTCCGCCGATGCCGGCGCACGTGCCGCTCACCACGTACACGAGCACCTTGGTGCGCGCCACGGGCAGGCCCATGAGCATCGCCGACTGCTCGCCGCCGCCGATCGCGTAGACCGTGCGGCCGAACTGCGTGTAGTGCAGCACGTAGAACGCGATCGCGACGACGACGAGCGCGATGATGACCGCGGTCGTGACGCGCCAGCCGTCGCCGAACTCCTGGCTCCAGCCCGCGAGGGCCACGAACGACTCGTCCGTGATCGGGATCGACTGGAGCGAGATGACGTAGCACAGGCCGCGCGCGAGGAACATCGCGGCCAGCGTCGCGATGAACGGTTGGATGTCGAAGACGTGCACCATCAACCCGACCGCGAGGCCGAGGACGGTCCCGATGAGGACCGAGATGAGGAGCACGACCGCCACCGGCCACCCGCTCTGGAGCAGGGACGCCGTCGTGATGCCCGAGAGCGCCACCACGGCACCCACCGACAGGTCGATGCCGCCCGTGAGGATGACGAAGGTCATCCCGACCGCGAGCACGATGAGGAACGAGTTGTTGATGAACAGGTTCGAGATGACCCGGGCCGAGAGAAAGTTCTCGTACCGGCTGCCACCCACCACGAGCATGAGCGCGAGCACCGCGAACGTGCCGAGGACCGGGAGGTAGCGCCGGTCGAGGCGGACGCGGCTCGTGAGTCGCTCGGTCATGGACGGGCCTCCGGGGGCGGCGGACTCGGCGCCCCGCGGGTCCGGGGGCGAGGTCGGGGCAGGGGTCTGCACGGCGGACATCAGGCGCTCACCTCCGCGGCCGCGGCGGCCGTCGGGGCCGCGCGACGTCGTCGGGCGGCGATCAGGTCGCGCACCTTCGGCGACTGCGCGAGGCAGACCGCGATGACGACGATCGCCTTGAACAGGGGCGTGACGGACGGCGAGATGCCGAGCATGGTCACCGTGAGCGTGAGCGTCTGGATGATGAGGACGCCGACGAGCGTGCCCGAGAGCGAGAACTTGCCGCCCGCGAGCGAGGTGCCACCGATGACGACGGCGAGGATCGCGTCGAGCTCGATGAAGAGGCCGGCGTTGTTGGCGTCGGCCGCCATGGTGCTCGACGAGATCATGAGACCCGCGAGGCCGGCGAACAGCGCGCACACCGCGTACACGGTCCAGATGATGCTGCGGGACTTGACGCCCGCGAGGCGGCTCGCCTCCGGGTTGATGCCGACGGACTCGATGAGCATGCCGAGCGCGGTGCGGCGCGTGAGCAGCGCGACCGCGGCGAACACCAGGCCCGCGAGCACGACCGCCACGGGGATCCCGAACCAGAAGCCGGATCCGATCGCCTTGAACGGCGCGCTGTTGACCGTCGTGATCTGGCCGCCCGTGATGAGCATCGCGACGCCGCGGCCCGCGGTCATGAGCACGAGCGTCGCGATGATGGGCTGGATCCCGAGGACCGAGACCAGGAACCCGTTCCACACGCCGAGGACGAAGGACAGCGCGAGCGCGATCCCGACGGCCACCAGGACCGTCGTCAGGCTGTCCGGCGAGGGCGAGGACGCGATGAAGCTCAGAGCCACGGCGCCGGAGATCGCGACGACCGCGCCGACCGACAGGTCGATGCCGCGGGTCGCGATGACGAGCGTCATGCCGAGAGCGACGAGCAGCAGCGGCGCGCCGTTCTTCAGCAGGTTGACGAGCGACCCGAACAGGTGACCGTCCTGGAGCCGGACCGACAGGAAGCTGGGCCGGTTGATCGTGTTGACCGCCAGCAGCAGGACCAGCGCGACGATCGGCCAGAAGAGCCGGTGCTGGACGGCGCGCTGCCAGGCGGGTGCCGTGGTGCTCATGACTCCTGCCCTCCGCTCGCGATGAGCTCGACGACGTCCTCGACCGTGACGTCCTCGTCGTTGGTGATCTCCGCGACCTTGACGCGGTCGCGCATGACGGCGATGCGGTGGCTGAGCCGCAGCACCTCCTCGAGCTCGGCCGAGATGAAGACGACCGACATGCCCTCGCCCGCGAGCTGGGCCACGAGCTTCTGGATCTCGGCCTTGGCGCCGACGTCGATGCCGCGCGTCGGCTCGTCGAGGATGAGCAGCTTGGGGGCCGTCGCGAGCCAGCGCGCGAGGAGCACCTTCTGCTGGTTGCCGCCCGAGAGGTTCTTGATGAGCGCGTCCGGGTTGCCGGGGCGGATCGCGAGCGCCTTGATGTACGTCTCGACGATCTCGTCGACCTGCTTCTTCGGCAGGCGTCGCGCCCAGCCGCGCTCCGCCTGGAGCCCGAGCACGATGTTCTCGCGGATCGTCAGGTCGCCCACGATGCCCTCGGCCTTGCGGTGCTCCGAGGAGAACGCGATCTTGTGCTGCATCGCGCTGCGCGGGGTGCGCAGGCGCGCGAGCGCACCGCCGACGCGCACCTGGCCGCTGTCGGCGCGGTCCGCACCGGCGAGCAGGCGCGCGAGCTCCGTGCGGCCCGAGCCCAGCAGACCGGCGAGGCCCACGACCTCGCCCGGGTACACGTCGAGGTCGAACGGCTGCACCGAACCCTTGCGACCGACGCCGAGGGCCTGGACGAACGGCGTCGCCTCGCGATCGGCGACCGAGCGCTTGGGCGCCTCCTCGAGCTCCTCGAGCACCTCGAGCGACGTGCCGATCATCTTGGAGACGAGCTCGAGGCGCGGGAGCTCTGCCGTGACGTACTCGCCGACGAGCTTGCCGTTGCGCAGGACGGTCATGCGGTCCGAGATCTCGTACACCTGCTCGAGGAAGTGCGAGACGAAGAGGATCGCGACGCCCTCGTCGCGCAGCCGTCGCACGACGGCGAAGAGCTGGGCGACCTCGTCCGCGTCGAGGCTCGAGGTCGGCTCGTCGAGGATGAGGACCTTGCACTCGACGACGAGCGCGCGGCAGATCGCGACGAGCTGCTGCACCGCGAGCGAGTGGGAGGCGAGCGACGACGCCGGGTCGATGTCGAGGTTGAGTCGGGCGAGCATCTCGCCCGCGCGGCGACGGGTCGTGCGCCAGTCGATCGCGCCGAGGCGGCGCGGCTCGTGACCGAGCATGATGTTCTCGGCGACCGAGAGGTTCTCGCAGAGGTTGACCTCCTGGTACACCGGCGAGACGCCGGCTGCCTGGGCCTCGCCCGGGCCGGAGAACGTGTGCTCGGCGCCGTCGACGACGATGCGACCGGAGTCGATCGAGTAGACGCCGGTGAGCGCCTTGATGAGCGTCGACTTTCCGGCGCCGTTCTCGCCCATGAGGGCGTGGACCTCTCCGGGCCGGAGCGTGAGGTCGACTCCGTCGAGCGCCTTGACGCCCGGGAACTCGATCGAGATCCCGGTCATCTCGACGACGGGCCGACCGTCGGGGACGGCGGTAGTCATGGGTGACCTTCCGTGCAGCGGTGGCGGCGGGGCTGCCGGGCCCCGGGGCGCCTCAGGACGCCGGCGACGTCGGCATGCCGGCGGGGGTGCGTCGGCCG
>NZ_JBHXIC010000131.1:0-4262 GCF_042723955.1 Cellulosimicrobium cellulans
CGCCCGGGGGGGGCGCCCAACCCGCCCCCCCCCCCCCCGGGGCCCCCCCGGGCGCGCGGGGGCGGGCCGGGGCGCCCGCCCCCGCCGGGGGCGGGCCCCGGGGGCGGCGCCGGGGGAACCACGGACGACGACGGGACGGCACCGCTGGTGGGTGCCGCCCCGTCGTCGCGCGGAGGGGGTCAGGACTCCGCGAGGAGCTCGTCGAGCTGCTCGTAGCCCTCGCGGACGCCGACCTCCATGCCGCTCGCGACGAAGCTGTCGCGACCCTCGATCGAGTCGACGAGCGACGTCGCGGTGAGGCGGCTGCGGCCGCCGGGCAGGTCCTCGAACACGAGGCGGTCCAGCGAGACGCCGTCGGGGAAGCCCTCGTACGTGAAGGTCTGGACGATGAGCTCGTCCTGACGCACCTCGTGGACGCTGCCGAAGAACGCGTACTCGTTGCCGTCCGGGTCCACCTGGACGTAGCGGTAGGCGCCGCCCGTGCGCACGTCCCAGTGCTCGTTGCGCTGGGAGAGGTAGCGCGGGCCGTTCCAGCGCGCGAAGAGCTCCGGGTCGAGGTGGGCGTGGAAGACCTTCGCCGCGGGCGCGTCGAACTCGCGCACGATGCGCACGATCGGGAGGTCCTTCGGGACGACGATCTCGGTCTCGTGGGTGCCGGTGGTGGTCATGGTGCTGCTCCTGTCGTCGGGTCGTTCGAGGGTGCGGCCGCCGGGTCGGGCAGGTCGCGCAGGACGTCGTCGAGGCGGCGGTAGCGGTCCTCCGCCTCGCGCCGGTAGCGCTCGATCCACTTCGTCATGAGGTCGAAGACCTCCGCCTCGAGGTGCACGGGGGCGCGTCGGGCGTCCGTCGTGCGGGTCACCAGGCCGGAGTCCTCGAGCACGCGCAGGTGCTTGGACACCGCCTGGACGGACATGTCGTACGGCCGGGCGAGCTCGCCCACGCTGGCGTCGCCCGACGCGAGCCGGGCCACCATGTCGCGGCGCGTGGGGTCGGCCAGCGCCGAGAACACGCGGGAGAGCGGGTCGGCCGTCACGGGACCTCCTCGTCGAGCGCCGCGGGCGGCGCCCTTTCGTCAACTGTTCGGTTGACTACGACGCTACGCCGGTGTCGTGTGGTCGTCAACCCTCAGGTTGAGAAAGCCTCAGCGGCGCCGTGCGCGCTCGAAGTCGTCGAGCGAGACCGTGCGCTCGACGGCGTGGTCGACGATCCGCTCGGGGTAGCCGGCCGGCTGATCGCGCAGCTTCCAGGGCTCGTGGACCGCCCGTCCTTCGACGCCCCGCAGCTCCGGCACCCAGCGGCGCACGTAGGCGCCGTCGGGGTCGAACTTCTTGCCCTGGGTGACGGGGTTGAAGATGCGGAAGTACGGCGCGGCGTCCCGGCCCGTCCCGGCCACCCACTGCCAGTTGAGCTGGTTCTGCGAGACGTCGCCGTCCGCGAGGTGCGCCATGAAGTGCGCCGCTCCGCGCTGCCACCGCACGTGCAGGTCCTTGACGAGGAACGACGCCGCCACCATCCGGACGCGGTTGTGCATCCACCCCTCGCCCAGGAGCTGGCGCATGCCGGCGTCGACGAGCGGGTAGCCGGTGCGCCCGGCCGCCCAGGCCGCGAGGTACCGGTCCTCGTCCGCCCCGGTCGCCCACGCGTCGTCGGGCACGACCGTGCGCAGCGACCGCCGCGCAGCACCCGGGTGGTGGAACAGGACGTCCGCATGGAACTCACGCCACGCGAGCTCGGACCGGTAGGCGAGCGCGTCGTCGGACGGCGCGATCCCGTCGTGCAGCGCGCTCCGCACGTCGGCGAGGAGTGTCCGCGGGTGGAGCTCGCCCCACTTGAGCGGGATCGACATGCCCGACGTCGCCGGCCGGTCCGGGCGGTCGCGCTCGGACGCGTAACCCGCGAGGTGGTCCTCCAGGAAGGCCCGCCACCGGCGGCGCGCGGCCGTCTCGCCTGCGGCGGGCAGGTGCGCGTCCGTCCCCGGGTCGTCCGGGACACCGTCGGACCCCAGCGACGCCCAGGGCACGTCACGCGGCCGCGGCACGGGGTCGCGCCAGCCGTGCGCGACCCATGCCTCGCGGAACGGCGTGAAGACCTGGAACGGCGTCCCCGTGCGCGTGAGCACGCGGCCGGGCGCGACGGCGTACGGCGAGCCGGTGCGCACGAGGCGCGCGCCGCCGTCGGCCAGCACCTGCTCGACCGCCTCGTCCCGCGCGACGCCGTACGGCTCGTACGACGCCGCGATGTGCACCTCCTCGGCGCGCACCTCGCGCGCGAGCGCGGGCACGACGGTGCGCGGGTCCCCGTGCCGCACGACGAGCCGACCGTCCGTCGCGGCGTCGAGCGCGGCGAGGCTGCGCGCGAGGTACGACCGGCGCGGGTCGCCCGCGGCATCCCAGAGGAGCGGGTCGAGCGCATAGAGCGCGACGACGTCGTCACCCGCCTCCCGAGCCGCCTCCACGGCCGCCACGAGGGCCGGGTTGTCGGCGAGGCGCAGGTCCCGGCGGCACCACCAGAGCGTCGGCATCCGGCCACGCTAACGGTCGCCGGGCGGGCACGCCGGTGGGAGCATCGCAAGATGGACGGTGACGACCCGAAGGGGCAGGACGACGCCCGGCGCCGCGCGCTCGGGCGGGAGGCGCGCACCGAGCCCGACCCGGGCGCGCCGCCCTTCGGGACGGGCACCGCGGCGGGCGTCGGCGCGGCCGAGGGGCCGGCGGCAGGGGCGATCGAGGGGGACCACGCGTTCTTCGGGCACCCGCGCGGGCTGATGACGCTCTTCACCACGGAGCTGTGGGAGCGGTTCAGCTACTACGGGATGCGCGCGATCCTGCTGTTCTACCTGACGGACACGGTCGCGAACGGCGGCCTCGCGATCGACGACACGACGGGCGCCGCACTCGTGTCGATCTACGGCACGGGCGTGTACCTGCTCTCGGTCGTCGGCGGGTGGCTCGCCGACCGGGTGATCGGCTCCCGGCGGTCCGTCCTGTACGGCGGTGTCGTCATCGCCGCCGGTCACGTCAGCCTCGCCGTGCCAGGTGTGGGCTTCTCCATGGTCGGCATCGCTCTCGTGGCGATCGGTACGGGGCTGCTCAAGCCCAACGTGTCGTCGATGGTCGGCGAGCTGTACGCACGCGACGACCCGCGGCGGGACTCCGCGTTCTCGATCTTCTACATGGGCATCAACCTCGGGTCGTTCTTCTCGCCGCTCATCGTCGGCGCGGTGCAGCGGGCGTTCGGCTACCACGCGGGATTCCTGGTCGCGGCGGTCGGGATGGCGATCGCCCTCGTCTTCTTCGTCGCGGGGCGCCGCTATCTCGGGCAGGCGGGCGCCAGCGTCCCGAACCCGATCCGTCCCGACGAACGGTCCAAGATCGTCCGGCTGTTCGCGATCATCGCCGGAGGCGTGGTCGCCGTCGGGCTCGTCGCTGTCGCGGTGGCGGGAGGGTTCGGCGTCAGCACGTTCATCGACACGCTGTCCTACCTCGCGTTCCTCGCACCCGTCGTGTACTTCGTCGTCATGTATCGCTCGCCCAAGGTGACTGACGCCGAGCGGCCGCGGATCCTCGCGTACATCCCGCTGTTCGTCGCGGCGATGCTCTTCTGGATGATCTTCGAGCAGGCTGCGACCACGCTGTCCCAGTTCGCGCGCGACCGGACTCAGCTCGATGTCTTCGGGATCGACATCAGCCCGGCGTTCTTCCAGTCCGTGAACCCGCTCTCGATCATCATCCTGGCGCCCGTGTTCGCGTGGATCTGGCTGAAGACGGGCGACCGGCCCGCGACGGCCAACAAGTTCGCGATCGGGCTCACGCTCGCCTCGGTGTCTTTCCTCTTCCTGGCGGCGGCGTCGGCGGTCGTCGGCGACGCCAAGGCGCCCGCGTGGGTGCTCGTTCTCGTCTACGTGATCCAGACCCTGGGCGAGCTGTGCCTCTCGCCCGTCGGTCTTGCCGCGACGACGCTGCTCGCGCCCAGGGCGTTCCGCTCCCAGGCGATGGCCCTGTGGTTCCTCGCGCCCGCGGCGGGGCAGGCGATCACGGCGCAGGTCGTGCAGGTCACCGAGGGCGCGTCGGACACCGCGTACTTCGGCGGCATCGGGGCCGTGACCCTCGTGTTCGCGATCGCGCTCTTCGCGATCGCACCGTGGGTCACCCGGCACATCCGTCATGCCGACGAGCTCGAGGGCGCGCACACCGCCGGGGCGTGACGGGCCGTGCTGACGTGCGCGCCGCGACCCGGGCGCGCGAGGTCGCACCGTTGCGACC
>NZ_JBHXIC010000131.1:4272-7190 GCF_042723955.1 Cellulosimicrobium cellulans
GCGGGGCCCCCCCCGCCGCGCGGCGTTTGCGCGCGCGCCCCCCCCCGGTTCCGGGCCCGGCGCCTGCCGTCAGCGCAGCCAGGGCGCCCGGCGGACCAGGGGCAGCGCGGCCCAGCGGCGCCCGAGCCCCCAGGTGTCGCCCGCGAGCGTCGTCGCGAGGACGACGAGGAGCAGCACCACGAGGACGTGCTGGTCGACGACCGGGTTGTTCGACCCGGCCGCGAACGGCCACTGCGACAGCCAGAGCATGCCGAAGAGCAGCGCGCCGCTCACCGCGGCCACGCGCAGGCCGATCCCGAGCAGGAGCGCGAGCCCCACGCCGAGGAGCCCGAGCATGAAGAGCCAGTCGGTGACCGGGCCGGCCATCGCGGTGAACGTCCCCGCGAGCGGGCCCTGAACCCCGTGCTCGAGGTAGCCCTGTGCCGGGGCGGCACCGGCGAGCCACGCGCGCTCGCGCGGCGTCGCGTAGCCGAGGCCGACGAGCTTGTCGGCGAACGGCCAGAGGAAGACGACGGCGCCGCCGAGCCGGGCGAGCGCGAGGGCGTGCCGGGCGGAGGAGCGCGTGACGACGTCGGCCTGGCTGACGAGGCTGGGCGCCGCCCGGCTCGCGGTGCCAGGAGCGGTCCCGGACGACGCGTCGGGCGGTGAGGTCGTGCGCGTGGTGGACGTGGACATGAGGTGCCCCCTCGGGAACAGGATCTGAGGATCGGGTCGGTGCCGGGACCTGGCCTGCTGCACCTGCGCGGTGCCGCTCTCCGTCGAGGCGTCGCCGAGGTCCCTGGCCGTGACGTGCCCGTCCACGGTGGCAGGGGTAGCCGCGGCGGTTCAACCCTTACGTAACGTTTAGGTGGACATCCCTCGGGGGGTAGGGACTCCACCTACGTAGCCCGACGACCACGAGACGGACGCCCGGTTCGTCCGGTCGCCGGCAGGCGTAATGTGACCCGGCGGCCGGAGGATCGGCCGCGGCCACCCGTCGAAGGAGCTGAACCGACATGAGCCGCCCCCTGCGCTCCCGGACGTCCACCCACGGCCGCAACATGGCCGGCGCCCGCGCCCTCTGGCGCGCGACCGGCATGGGCTCGGAGGACTTCGGCAAGCCGATCATCGCGATCGCGAACTCGTACACGCAGTTCGTCCCCGGTCACGTCCACCTCAAGGACATGGGCGACCTCGTCGCGTCGGCGATCCGCGAGGCCGGTGGCGTCTCCAAGGAGTTCAACACGATCGCCGTCGACGACGGCATCGCGATGGGCCACGGCGGCATGCTCTACTCGCTGCCGAGCCGCGACCTCATCGCCGACTCGGTCGAGTACATGGTCAACGCGCACTGCGCCGACGCGCTCGTGTGCATCTCGAACTGCGACAAGATCACCCCTGGCATGCTCAACGCCGCGCTGCGGCTCAACATCCCGGTGATCTTCGTGTCCGGCGGCCCTATGGAGGCCGGTAAGGCGGTCGTCGCCGACGGCGTCGCCAAGACCCCCCTCAACCTCGTCAACGCGATCAACTACTCGGCGGACGACGACGTGTCCGACGCCGCGCTCGCGCAGGTCGAGGAGAACGCGTGCCCCACGTGCGGGTCGTGCTCGGGCATGTTCACGGCGAACTCCATGAACTGCCTCACCGAGGCGCTCGGCCTGTCGCTCCCGGGCAACGGCTCGACGCTCGCGACGCACGCCGCGCGCAAGGAGCTCTTCCTCGAGGCCGGCCGCACGATCGTCGACCTCGCCAAGCGCTACTACGAGGACGAGGACGACTCCGTCGCTCCGCGCTCGATCGCGACCAAGGCCGCGTTCTCGAACGCCATGGCGCTCGACGTCGCGATGGGCGGCTCGACGAACACGGTGCTGCACATCCTCGCCGCGGCGCAGGAGGGTGAGGTCGACTTCGACCTCACCGACATCGAGCGCATCAGCCGCCAGGTGCCGTGCCTGTCCAAGGTCGCGCCGAACCACCCGAACTTCCACATGGAGGACGTGCACCGCGCCGGCGGCATCCCCGCCCTCCTCGGCGAGCTCGACCGCGCGGGCTTGCTCGACCACGACGTCACGAGCGTCCACACGCCGACGCTGCGCGAGTGGCTCGACGACTGGGACGTCCGCGGCGGCAAGGCGACCGAGCGGGCGATCGACCTGTTCCACGCGGCACCCGGGGGAGTGCGCACCACGCAGGCGTTCTCGACGTCGAACCGCTGGGAGTCGCTCGACACCGACGCGGCCGACGGCTGCATCCGCGACCTCGAGCACGCGTACACCGTCGAGGGCGGGCTCGCCGTGCTGCGCGGCAACCTCGCCGAGGACGGCGCCGTCTTCAAGACCGCCGGGGTCGACCCCGACGTCTTCCACTTCGTCGGCAAGGCGCTCGTCTGCGAGTCGCAGGACGAGGCGGTCGAGAAGATCCTCACCAAGCAGGTCGAGCCCGGCCATGTCGTCGTCGTGCGCTACGAGGGCCCCGCTGGCGGCCCGGGCATGCAGGAGATGCTGTACCCGACGTCGTTCATCAAGGGCCGTGGCCTCGGCAAGGTGACCGCGCTCATCACCGACGGCCGCTTCTCCGGCGGGTCGTCGGGCATCTCCGTCGGCCACGTCTCGCCCGAGGCCGCCGCGGGCGGCGTCATCGGTCTCGTCGAGGACGGCGACGAGATCGAGATCGACGTCGACACGCGCCTCATCCGCCTCAACGTCCCCGACGACGTGCTCGCCGAGCGCCGTGCCAAGATGGAGGCGCGCGAGAATCCGTGGCAGCCGGTCGACCGCGACCGCTACGTGTCGCCCGCGCTCCAGGCCTACGCCGCCATGGCGACGTCCGCCGACCGCGGCGCCGTCCGCGACGTGTCGCTCATCAAGCGCAGCCGCTGATCCCGACGACGGCGGGGGGGCCCCCGCCCCCGCGGGGGGGGGCGCGCGGCGGGGCGC
>NZ_JBHXIC010000131.1:7200-7915 GCF_042723955.1 Cellulosimicrobium cellulans
CTGTGTCCAAACCCGCCCCCCCCGCCTCACCCCCCCCCGCCGGCCCCCCCCCGCCCGCGGGTGCGGGCCCGTCGTCGTGCTCGGGTCTCCGGCCCGCGGGGTCGGGCCCGTGGCGATGTGGTCGGGTCTCCGGCCCGCGGGGTCGGGTCCGCGGTGGGGGCGGCCTCGGCGCTCGGGGCTGCGGCGCCGTCACCCCGGTCCTTCGGCCGTGGGCTCTTGGAGCGCCGCTTTGACGCCCCTTCGCATCCGAGCCCACCCCCACCGCTCGGCCGTCGTCGCACCTGGGTCCTGGTTGGTCGTCGTACCTGATCGGTCGTCCGCCGTGCAGGAGCGGCTGCCCCGGGTCTCCGGCCTCGCAGAGGGAGAGCCGTTGGTTGGCCGAGGTAGAACCGCAGTCCGCCGAGGTAGAACCCTGGTCGGCCGAGGGAGAACCGTGGTCGTGCGCGACGGCGTTCGCTCACCTGTCGTGGTCAGGTCGTCAGGGGCGGTCGGGTCACCCAGGCGGCACGACGCCCAGCCCGCGACAGCGACGCGCGAAGGTGCGGAACACCGGGGCCGCGAAGGTGGGCCGAGAGACAAGACCGGCTCGCGGGTAGTCCGCCCGGGGCGAGCACAGACCGGGGTGACGCGACGCCGGTCGGGGTGGGTGGTGGTGCCGCGTCGTGGCGGGCCTGGCGGGAGCCGCGAGGAACGAGCGGCGGATGGTAGACGCGGC
>NZ_JBHXIC010000132.1:0-7864 GCF_042723955.1 Cellulosimicrobium cellulans
GCCCGACACGACGCGGCACCACCACCCACCCCGCCCGGCGTCGAGTCGCCCTGGTCGGTCCTCGCCCGGGCGACGTCCCGCGATGTCGGGTGCGTGCACCGCAGCCGACGGAGCGCGCCGCCGAGCCACCGCGCCGCCGAGCCACCGCGCCGCCGGGTCGCCGTACGGTCGCGGGGCCGTCGAGCCGGGGCAGCGGCGGCGAGCAGATGTTCGGGGCTCGTCCCGGTCGGCTGACGAGCCCAGAACACCTGCTCGACCCTCCCGGCCTACGGTGCCCGACCCTCGAGGGGCCCGGCGTGCGTCGCAGCCAGCGACTCGACCGCCTGGCTGGTGATCGCACCGCAGTGTGGGTGCCCATCGCCGTCGGGGCATGACTCGGTTCTCTCCCGGCGGGCGGGTCTACTTCGGCGGACCAGGGTCCTGCCTCGACCGACCAGGGTTCTACCTCGACCGACCGGGGTTCTACCTCGACCGACCGGGGTTCTACCTCGGCCGACCAGGGTTCTACCTCGGCGGGGTGGTGACGCCGAGCGTGTGCTCGGCGACGGTGCAGGGGTCGGTCGTGGCGTCGACGTCGCGCAGGTCGCACGCGACGCGGCGCATGAAGGTGCGGAAGGTGCTGCGCTCGTCCGGCGCGAGCATGCCGAGGAGCTGCTCCTCGGCGTCGTGCACTCCGCCGGCCCATCCGGCGAGCCGACGGCGGCCCTCGGGCGTGGCGACGACCCTCCGCGCGCGACGGTCGGCGGGGTTCTGCTGCCGTTCGACGAGGCCCGCCGCGACGAGGTCGTCGACGAGGTAGGTCATGACGGTCCGGTCGATGCCGTGGTGCTCGGCGAGCGCGAGCTGCGTGGGGTGGTCGCCCTGCGCGACGGTGACGAGGACCTGGTAGCCACGCGTGCCGTGGGGGACGTCGTCGAGCGCCTGCTCCACGGTCGCGCGGTAGGCGCGCAGCAGCACGCCGAGGTGCCAGCCGAGGTCCTCGAGGCGGCCGGGGAGCTCGGCCGGGCCCGTCGTGGCTGCGGTCGTCGTGGTCGTGCTCATCCGCACAGACTACCGCCGGGAATGCGGTTGCACCACCTATCTGTTACAGATATGTTCTGTCTGACAACGTATTTTCCAGATCGCGAGGAGCCATGCCCGACTACGGCCACGACCTGCGCTTCGGGTCCTTCGTCACGCCCACCGCCGCGGCACCGCACCAGGCGGTCGCGCTCGCGCAGCTCTCCGAGGAGGTCGGCCTCGACCTCGTCACGTTCCAGGACCACCCGTACCAGGCGGCGTTCCTCGACACGTGGACGCTGATGTCCTGGGTCGCCGCGCGCACCGAGCGCGTGCGGATCGCGGGCAACGTGCTCAACCTGCCGCTGCGCCCGCCTGCCGTTCTCGCGCGCGCCGTGGCCAGCCTCGACCGCCTCTCGGGCGGGCGGGTCGAGCTCGGCCTGGGCGCGGGCGGGTTCTGGGACCCGATCGTCGCCATGGGCGGCGAGCGCCTGACGCCGGGCGAGTCGGTCGACGCCCTCTCCGAGGGGATCGACGTCGTCCGCGGTCTGTGGGACACGTCCACGCGCGAGCGGCTCGTGGCGGGCGGCGCGCGCCACCACGTCGACGGCGCCAAGCGCGGGCCCGCTCCGGCGCACGACGTCGAGATCTGGGTCGGCGCGCTCAAGCCCCGGATGCTGCGTCTCGTCGGGACGAAGGCCGACGGCTGGCTCCCGTCGCTCGCGTACCTGCAGAGCTTCGAGGCGCTGGCCCAGGGCAACGCGACGATCGACGCCGCCGCCGAGGCCGCAGGCCGCGACCCGCGCGCCGTGCGTCGTCTCCTCAACGTCGGCGGCCGGTTCTCCGCCGACGGGGGTGCAGGCTTCCTCCAGGGCTCGCCGCGCCAGTGGGCAGAGCAGGTCGCGGAGGTCACGCTCGAGCACGGCGTGTCCACGTGGATCGTCGCGGGCGACGACCCGACGACGCTCGCCGTGGTGGGGCAGGAGGTCGCGCCCGCGGCGCGCGAGCTCGTCGCGGCGGCGCGCGGCACCACGCCGGACGGCCCGGTGGCGAGCATCACGACCGACGGCGAGGTCCGCGCATGACCGACTACGGCCACCCGCTCCGGTTCGGCACGTTCGTCACGCCGTCGGCGCAGGACCCCGAGACCACGGTCGGGCTCGCGCGTCTCGCGGAGGACCTCGGCTACGACCTCGTGACGTTCCAGGACCACCCGTACCAGCCGCGCTTCCTCGACACGTGGACCCTGCTGTCCTACGTCGCGTCCGCGACGGAGCGCATCCACGTCGCGCCCGACGTCGTCAACGTCCCGATGCGCCAGCCCGCCGTGCTGGCACGCGCCGCGGCGAGCCTCGACCTGCTGTCCGACGGGCGCGTCGACCTCGCGCTGGGCGCGGGCGCGTTCTGGGACGCCATGGTGTCGATGGGCGTCGAGCGCCTGACGCCGGGCGAGTCGGTCGACGCGCTCGCCGAGGCGATCGAGGTGATCCGCGCGATCTGGGGCGAGGACGGCGACGCCGAGCTGTTCGTCCCCGGGCGCCACCACCGGCTCGACGGCGCGACCCCCGGCCCGGGGACCACGCGCCGCATCCCCGTGTGGCTGGGCGCGCTCGGCCTGCGCATGCTGCGCCTCGTCGGCGAGAAGGCCGACGGCTGGCTCCCGTCGCTGGGACGCGTCGGCCTTGACGGGCTGCGCGCGGGCAACGCGCGCATCGACGAGGCCGCGACCGCCGTCGGGCGCGACCCGCGCGAGGTGACGCGCCTGCTCAACGTGTCGGGCACGTTCGACGCGGGCGCCACGGCGTCGGGTCTCGGCGGCGTGCCGGACCTCGCCGGTCCGCCCGAGGCCTGGGTCGAGCGGCTCGTGCCGCTCGTCCTGGAGGAGGGCGTCTCGACGCTGATCCTCGCGACCGACGACGAGCGCACGACCCGCCGGTTCGCCGAGGAGGTCGCGCCCGCGCTGCGCGACGCCGTCGCCGCCGGGCGCGCGGCGCGCGGCACGGACACGTCGCGCGTCGTGCCGCTCGCCGTCCGCGCCGCGCGCCGCAACGGCATCGCCTACGACGACGTCCCCGCCTCGCTCGCGGAGCGCGCCGTCGAGCCCGGCGACGCCGCGTACGCGGGCGTGCGCTCGAACTACCTGCGCGGCGGCGCCCCGGGGCTCGTCCTGCGCCCGCGCGACACCGCTGAGGTCGTCGAGGCGCTCGCCTTCGCGCGCACCCAGCCGGTGACGCGGACGGTGCCGCTGTCCGTCCGCTCGGGCGGTCACGGGATCAGCGGGCGCTCGACGAACGACGGCGGGATCGTCCTCGACCTGGGCGCGCTCGACGCCGTCGAGGTGCTCGACGACGCCGCGCGCCTCGTGCGCGTCGGGCCCGGTGCGCGCTGGGGCGAGGTCGCGGCGGCGCTCGCGCCGCGCGGGTGGGCGATCACGTCGGGCGACTACGGCGGCGTGGGCGTGGGCGGACTCGCGACCGCGGGCGGCATCGGGTTCCTCGGCCGCGCGCACGGCCTGACGATCGACCACGTCCGGGCGGTCGAGGTCGTGCTCGCGGACGGGTCGGTCGTGCGTGCGAGCGACGAGGAGAACCCGGACCTGTTCTGGGCCGTGCGGGGTGCGGGGTCGCAGGTCGGTATCGTGACGTCGTTCGAGCTCGTCGCGGACGAGGTGTCCGCGGTCGGGTTCGCGCAGATGGTGCACGACGCCTCCGACCTCGCCGAGTTCCTCGAGCGCTGGGGCGCGACGGTCGAGACCTCGCCGCGGGACACGACGAGCTTCCTCATCGTCGGGCGCCCCCGACCGGGGCAGCCGGTCGTCGCGCAGTCCATGACCATGGTCGACTCCGACGACCCCGACACGGTCCTCGCGCGCCTGCAGCCGTTCGCGGCGATCTCCCCGCTGCTCGCGCAGGCGACGGCGCAGATCGTGCCGTACGACGCCGTCGTCTCCGCGCCCGCGCCCGGGCCGCACGGCGGGCAGGGCGAGCCCGTGTCGCGGTCCGGCCTGCTGGAGCACCTCACGCCCGAGGCGTCCGCCCGACTGGCAGGCCTCGTCGCGAGCGGGGACACGTACTTCTTCCAGATCCGCTCGACGGGCGGCGCGGCGTCCGACGTCCCCGCGGACGCGACGGCGTACGCGCACCGGTCGGCGAACTTCTCGGTCGTGGCGATGGGGGCGAGCCGCTCCCGGCTCGACGCGCGGTGGGACGCGCTCGCCGACGTGTTCGAGGGCATGTACCTGAGCTTCGACACCGACCAGCGCACCGAGCGGGTGACGGACGCGTTCCCGCCCGCGACCCTGGAGCGGCTGCGGGAGGTCAAGCGCCGCGTCGACCCGACGAACGTGTTCCGCGACAACCTCCCCGTCCTCGGTCCGGACCCGCTCGAGCCGGCACCGGCACCCGCGACGTAGAGCCTCCCGTCGCGAGGTAGAAGACGGGGGGTTCTACCTCGCGACGGCTTGTTCTACCTCGCGCGAACCGGGGTTCCCTGTCGGTGGTTCCGGTGCCCGACGGCGGACGGTGAGCACCGCGTGGACGGCGAGCCCGGCGAGGATCGCCCAGAACGCGGCGGCGATGCCCGCCACGACGACGCCGCTCGCGGCGACGAGGAACGTCACGACGGCGCCCTCGCGCCCGCGCGGCTCGGCGACCGCTCCCGCGACGGCGGCGCCGAGCGTGCCGACGAGCGCGAGCCCGGCGGCCGCCTCGACGAGGCCCGCCGGCGCGGCGGCGACGAGCGCGGCGAGCCCGGCCGACCCGACGGCGAGGACGAGGTACGCCCATCCGGCGGTGTGCGCGGCGAGCCAGCGGCGCCGGGGGTCGGGGTGCGCCTCGGGCCCCGCCGCGAGCGCGGCGGAGATCGCCGCGAGGTTGATCGTGTGGCCGCCCGCGGTCGCTCCGGCGAGGGTCGCGAGCCCGGTGACGGTCATCGCCTCGCGCCACGGCACGCGATAGCCGAACGACGCCATGACGGCGACGCCCGGTACGTTCTGCGACGCCATCGTCACGACGTAGAGCGGGACGGCGAGCCCGACCACCGCCTGCCACGAGAGCGTGGGGGCCGTGAGGTCGAGGCGCGGGACGGCGTCGGACCACGCGAGCGTGCCGCTGTGGACGGCCTCGTAGCCGACGATCGCGAGCGTCACGGCGAGCGCGGCGGGCGCCGCCCAGCGCGGCGCGACCCGCAGCAGCACGAGCCACGTGAGGATCACAGGCGCCACGAGCAGCGGCGTCGCGACGACCGCCCGGACGGGCGCGAGGCACAGCGTGAGGAGCACGCCGGCGAGCATCGCCTGGGCGATCGGCGTCGGGATGGCGGCGACGAGGTCGCCGAGGCGCGGCCAGAGCGCGGTGAGCAGCACGAGCCCGCCGACGACGCAGAACGCGCCGACCGCGGCGGGCCACCCGCCGGCGACCGCTCCGGTGCTCACGAGCAGCGCGGCCCCGGGCGTGGACCACGCGAGCGTGAGCGGGGTGCGGTGCCGGGTCGTGAGCCAGAGGATGCCGACGGCCTGCGTGACGCAGAGCGCGACGAGCCCGGACGCGGCCTGGTCGGGGCTCGCGCCGACGGCGCGCAGCCCGGCGAGCACGACGGCGAACGAGCTCGTGAAGCCGACGAGGGCGGTCACGAGCCCGGCGAGGACGGGGCGCAGGCGGTCCGAGGCGGTGTCCATGCTGCTCCTGGCGGGCGGCGAGGGGAGAGCGTTCTGTTCGTGGAACGCTACCAGAGGCTCTGCGGCACCGGCGCCGGTAGGCTGCGCCCGTGAGCGACGGGGCGGGGCGCGCGGGACGACGGCCGGACGGCGATCCCGCGGGGGCGCCCGGACGCTCGGACGGACGGACCGGTGACGGGACGCTCGCGGCCGTCGCCGCGCAGCTCCGGGCCCTGCGCGCCGAGCGTGGCCTCTCGTTGTCGGCGCTCGCGGCCGCGGCGGGCATCGGCAAGGGCTCGCTCTCCGAGATCGAGCACGGTGCGCGCAACCCTACGCTCGCGACCCTCTATGCCCTGGCCGGGGCGCTCGGCGTCCCGCTCGCGACGCTGCTCGCCGAACGGGCGGGCACGGAGGTCTCGTCCGAGGGTGTCACCGCACGCCTGCTCGACGCGCACCACCTCCCGAGCGGCACCGCCGTCGAGGTCTACCACCTGCACCTCGAGGCCCACGCGGACCGGACGTCGCCGCCCCACGGGCCGGGCGTCGTCGAGCACCTGCTCATCACGCGCGGCCGCCTGCGGGCCGGGCGCCACGGTGCGGAGGCGGTCGTCGAGGAGGGCGACGAGCTGCGCTGGGTGTCGGACGCCGACCACACCTACCGAGCGCTCGACGGCGCCCCGGTCGACGCGGTGCTCGTGATCCGGACGCCGCCCCGGGTCGCAGGCTCGGGTCCGGCCTAGTACGCGCCCTGACCGGGCACCCACGCGTCGGAGGTGAAGCCCGACGACGCGCCCGGGGACCACGGCGCGGGCGGCGGCTGCGGCGTCCGGACGAGGAACGCCTGGCGTGCCGTGAGCATGAGCTGGAGCAGCGCGCGGCGCTGTCCCTCGACGCGCCACGCCTCGACCGCGCCGCGCGCGACCCGGTCGTGCAGCAGCGCGAGCTCCGTCGCCGCCTGCTGGTAGTCGCGCATCGCGTGCGCGGCGCCGGTGCCGCCCGTGCGACGGGCCCAGTCGCGCGCCTGGCGGCGCCCGGCGAGCGTCGAGAGCATCGTGAGGTCCGCGGGCGTGACGAGGCCGGTCGGGACGTACGGGACGAGCTGGCGCTGGATCGTCGCGACCGTGCGGCGCCGGTCCCGGACGAGCAGCACGATCAGCGTGATCAGGACACCGAGCCCCACCAGGTAGGCGACCCCGAGCGCGAGCGTCCCGAAGCCGGTCGAGGCGTTCCACAGCATGTGGAGCGCGATCGCCGCCGCGAGGCCGCCGAGCGGCGCGAGGACACGGCGCGGGCCGGGCGGGCTCGTGGCCGCGCTCGCGACGCCGAGGCCCGTGAGCGCCGTGCACAGCGGGTGCAGCAGGGGAGTGACGAGCGCGCGGAGCACGAACGTCGGGCCGAGCGTGCCGTCCTGCGCCGCCATGATGAAGTACGTGACGTTCTCGACCGCGGCGAAGCCGAGCGCGACCATCGCCGCGTAGATGACGCCGTCGGTCCAGCCGTCGATCTCGTGCCGGCGGAACCACAGCATCCCGAACAGCACCGCGCCCTTGAGGATCTCCTCGACGAACGGTGCGCCGAACGACGCGACGACGTACCAGCCGACCTCCTCACCGAACAGCGGCGCGGTGAGCAGCTCGAGCCCGAGCGTGTTGAGGATCCCCGCGACGAGCGTCGCGATGCCCGCGCCCCACAGGAACGCCACGACGAGCGCGCTCGGCGGCTCCGGCTCGAGGCGGTCGAGCGCGAGCACGACCGGCAGCCAGATGCCGAGCGGCACGAGCGCCAGCAGGAGCCCGACGGTGAACGTCCCGACCCCGGACAGCGCCGCGAGCACGAGGCCGACGAGCAGGCACAGGCTCGCGACCGCGATGGTCACGATGACACCGACGCGCGCCCGGCCCGGCGGGCGACCCTCCAGGACCGCGCGCGGGTCGAGCGGCACCGCGGCGCCCGCCGGGCCCTGCGGGTGCGGGGGCACCGGCGTCGGCTGCGGGTGCGGCGGAGGGACGGCGGGGCCGTGCGGCGGGTAGGTCACGGGCGGTAAGGCTACGCACCCGACCGCCGCAGGGAAAAGGCGTCCGCCGCCGATGGGCCCGAACCCGGGCTTACGGGAACCGCGGTCGCGGGGACCCGGGGGGTGGGCCGGGGGGGGGGGGGTGCCGCCCGCCAACCCCCCGGCGGGCCCCGCGGGGGGCGGCGCTCGCGCGCGCG
>NZ_JBHXIC010000133.1:0-7783 GCF_042723955.1 Cellulosimicrobium cellulans
CACAGATCCTGTACGACGCCGGGGCCCGAAACACATGTGTCAACGGCGGCGGCGACCTCCAGCTCAGGGGCGAACCGGCCCCCGGCAGCGCATGGTCGCGCTGAGGGAGGCACCCCACCCACCACCCAGGGTGACCAGACCTCTACGTCAGCAGACCGGACCTCTACTCCGGCAGACCAGAGTTCTACCTCGGCGACGGGACGAGGTACAGCGCGCCGAGCGGGGGCAGGCGCAGGGTCGCGGAGTGCGCGCGGCCCTTCCACGGCACGGCCTCCGCCTCCACCTCGCCGAGGTTGCCGACCCCGGAACCGCCGTACACCTCGGCATCGGTGTTGAGCACCTCACGCCACGCCCCGCCGGACGGCAGCGCGACGCGGTAGCCCTCGTGCGGCGTGCCGGCGAAGTTCACGACGACGGCGACCTCGCCCCCGTCGCGGCCGCGGCGCACGTACGCGAGGACGTTGTGGTCGGCGTCGTCGGCGTCGAGCCACTCGAAGCCCGCGGGGTCGTGGTCGAGCTCCCAGAGCGCGGGGGTCGCGCGGTAGAGGGCGTTGAGGTCGCGCACGGCGCGCTGGACGCCCTGCCGGCCGGGGTCGGCGGCGAGGCCGTCCCAGTCGAGCGACCGGCCCTCGTTCCACTCGGAGTGCTGGCCGATCTCGCTGCCCATGAAGAGGAGCTGCTTGCCGGGGTGGGACCACTGGTAGGCGAGGAACGCGCGCACGCCGGCGCGCTTCTGCCAGTCGTCGCCGGGCATCTTGCCGTAGAGCGAGCCCTTGCCGTGCACGACCTCGTCGTGGCTGATGGGCAGCACGAACTGCTCGGAGTAGGCGTAGACCATCGAGAAGGTGATCTCGTGGTGGTGGTAGCGCCGGTTGATGGGCTCCTCGGCGACGTAGCGCAGGGAGTCGTTCATCCAGCCCATGTTCCACTTGAGCCCGAACCCGAGGCCCCCGGCCGACGTCGGCCGGGTCACGCCGGGCCATGCCGTCGACTCCTCGGCGATCATCATGACGCCGGGCGTGCGCCGGTAGGCGGTGGCGTTGGCCTCCTGGAGGAACGCGATGGCCTCGAGGTTCTCGCGCCCGCCGTGCACGTTGGGGTGCCACTGGCCGGGGCCGCGCGAGTAGTCGAGGTAGAGCATGGAGGCGACGGCGTCGACGCGCAGCGCGTCGACGTGGAACTCCTCGAGCCAGTACGTCGCGTTGGCGACGAGGAAGTTGCGGACCTCGTTGCGCCCGAAGTCGAAGACGTACGTGCCCCAGTCGGGCTGCTCCCCGCGCAGGGGGTCGGCGTGCTCGTAGCAGGGCGTGCCGTCGAACCGGGCGAGGGCCCACTCGTCGCGCGGGACGTGCGCGGGCACCCAGTCGACGACGACGCCGATGCCGGCCGCGTGCAGGCGGTCGACCAGGTAGCGGAAGTCGTCGGGGTGGCCGAACCGTGACGTCGGCGCGTAGTAGCCGGTGACCTGGTAGCCCCACGACCCGCCGAACGGGTGCTCGGCGACGGGCAGGAGCTCGACGTGCGTGAAGCCCTGCTCGACGACGTACGCGGTGAGCTGCTCGGCGAGGTCGCGGTACGACAGGCCCTGGCGCCACGACCCGAGGTGGACCTCGTAGATGCTGAGAGGCTGCGTGTGCGGGTCGTGGGCGGCGCGCGCGGCGAGCCACGCGTCGTCGGACCACGCGAACTGCGACTCGACGACGATGCTCGCCGTCGCGGGCGGCACCTCCGCCGCCTTGGCGAGCGGGTCCGCCTTCTGCCGCCACGAGCCGTCGGGGCCGAGGATCTCGTACTTGTAGCGCGCGCCCGCGCCCACGCCCGGGACGAACAGCTCCCAGATGCCGCTCGAACCGAGCGAGCGCATCGGGTGGGTCGCGCCCCAGCCGTTGAAGTCGCCGATGACGCGGACCGCGCGCGCGTTGGGTGCCCAGACGGCGAACGCGGTGCCGCTGGTGTCGCCGAGCGCGCTGGGGTACGTGCGCAGGTTGGCGCCGAGCGCGCGCCACAGCTCCTCGTGCCGGCCCTCGCGGAGGAGGTGCAGGTCCACCTCGCCGAGGGTGGGCAGGAAGCGGTAGGGGTCGTCGTCGGTCGTGGCCTCGTGGCCGTAGCGCGCCCGGACGCGGTAGTCGGGGGCGTGCCGGGTGCCGTCGGCGTCCTGGTGCACCGGGACGACGGCGGCCCACACGCCGTCCTGCTCGTGCGCGGCCGCGTGCTCGCCGTCGGTCGTGACGACGACGACCTCGTCGGCGAGCGGGCGCAGCACCCGGACGACGGCGCGCGCGTCCTCCGCGCCGGGCGCCAGGTGCGGGCCGAGCACGGCGTGCGGGTCGAACGTGCGTCCTGCCGCCGCGGCGGCGAGGGCGTCCGGCGGCACGACGACGGGTGGCGGGGTGGTGGAGTCGGCTGGCCCGGTCATGGGGCAACCTTTCCACGTCGGCTCGCCGCGCACCTGACAGGCTCGCCCGGCGATCGCGAGGGGGCGCTCACGACCGCCGGGCGAGCCGGACCGGGGAGCTCAGGACGGCAGGGTCCACCGCTGGTTCGCGTTGCCCGTGCAGTCCCAGACCTGCAGCCGCGTCCCGTCCGCCGACGACTGGCCCGTGACGTCGAGGCACTTGTTCGCCTGCGGGTTGCGCAGGGACTGCGTCGCGGCGGAGTACACCCACTGCTGCGCGCCCGAGCCGTTGCAGTCCCAGATCTGGACCACCGTGCCGTTGGCGGTGCCCTGGCCCGCGACGTCGAGGCACCTGCCCGCGTTCGGGTTGCGGATCGTGCCGTCGGCGCGGACCTCCCACGTCTGCGCGACTCCCGGCGCGCACGTGTAGAGCTGGACGGGGGTCCCGTTCGCGGTCCCGGACGCGGCGACGTCGACGCACCTGCCGGCGAGCCCGACGATCGCGCCGGTCGCGGGAGCCGGGCCAGGGTTCGGCGTCCCGCCGGAGCCGAGCTGCACCTCGCCCTGGTTGAGCACGCGCGGGTGGAAGTACGCCGCCTGGATCTCGGCGTTCGTGTTGCTCCCGCGCAGCTGCTCGGACCAGACCATGAAGTAGCTCCAGCGCGGCTGGGCAGTGAGGAGCGCGTCGTTCGGGACCTTCCCCATCTCGGCGATGGCGATGGGCTTGCTCCCGGCGATGGACTGGATCTGCTGGTAGTCCGACGTGCTGGGGTGGTTCTTGTACCAGACGTCGAGGCTCACGACGTCGACGTACGAGCTGCCGGGGTAGTAGCTCGCCCAGTTCGCGGTCGGGTTGTCCTGGACGTTCCAGACCCAGATGAGGTTGTCGAGGCCCTGGGAGTCGAAGTAGTCCTTCATCTGCTGGTAGATCTTCGCGCCGCCGTTGACCCCGGCGCGGCCGCCCCACCAGTTCCACGTCTCGTTCATCTCGTGGAACGGCCGCCACAGCACGGGCACGCCCGCGTCCCGGAGCTGGCGCAGGTACGGCACGACCTCGGCCATGCGCTGGCGCCACGTCTGGTTGAGCGCGGTGCCGCCGGTGACGACCTGCTCGAACTGGCTCGGGCTGATCTGCGTCTTGACGCCGCCCTCGAACTCGCACGTCGACGGCCCGGTGGGGGAGCACGCGTGCCACGTGAGGGCGACGAGCGAGCCGTTGGCCCACTCCGTCTTCGCCTGGTCGACGACGCGCTGCCGGTTCGCCTGGTCCTCGCCGCGGAACATCAGGTCGCCGCCCCACAGGCCTGGGTACTGGCCGGTGATGTCACGGACCTGCTGCGTGTACTGGCCGGGCGCCGACGCCGGCTCCTTGTTGTGCTGACCCGAGACGATCGAGGTCCCGGTGATGGACCGCAGGTAGTCGATCACCGCCTGCTTGTCGCGCGCCGGGAAGGCGTGCGCGGCGGGGGCCGTCGGGACGAGCGTGGCCACGAGCAGGGCCGCGACGCCCGCGGCGAGCGCCGTGAGGGCTCGTCGTCGGGTGCTCGGGCGGGCGGTCGTCGTCGAGTCGGGTCGTGGCCCGGACGCGCTGCCGGGTCTGCTGCCGTGGACTGGGGTGAGGTGTCGCATGCGTCCTCCGCGTCGTTGCGTGAGTAGTGCCTGACGGGCGGCAACGGTAGTACCGGGCGATGGTGCTGTCTACCGTTGTCATGAACCGCTTAATGTATTGGTATCACTAGGCTGCATCGTGGGAGCGATGCCAACGTGACAGCGTTGACATCCCGGGTCGCCACGATCTACGGTCGCCCTGCGTCGGGCGGCCGGCGCGCCACCGACGCGAAGGAGCGGACGATGACCCCACGACGACTGCGTGCGGCGAGGCCCCGCGCAGGCAACGCCGATACCCACCGAGGTCGACCGCCCGCCGGACGTCGGCCACCCGCCGGGCGCCGACCGCTCGGCCTGGTGACTGCCGTCGTGCTGGCGCTCGCCGGTACGGTCGTCCCGGTCGGCTCCGCAACAGGCAGTGCGGGCGGGAGCCCGACCAGCGCCGCCGCTGCCGCCCCGACCAAGGAGATCCCCGCCGTGAGCGCACCCCTCGGCGAGAGCCGCAACACCTCGTTCGTCGAGCGCGACGGCACGCGCCTCGTCCTCGACGGCGAGACGTTCCGCTTCAGCGGGACGAACATCTACTGGCTCGGGCTCGACGAGAACGTCCCGCCCGGCACGGTGGACTACCCGACGGCCTTCCGCATCCGCGACGCGCTCGACACGGCGTCGAACCTCGGCGTGACGGTCGTGCGCTCGCACATGCTCGCGTCCACGGGTTCGCCGCTCGCGATCCTCCCGTCGAGGGAGGCCGGGTACAACGCCGACGCGTTCGCCAGCATCGACTACGCGGTCGCCTACGCCGCGTCGAAGGGCATCCGCCTCATCCTGCCGCTCACCGACGAGTGGGCGTACTACCACGGCGGGCACCGCGACTTCGGCGCTCCGTACGGGCTGTGCGCGCCGACCACGCCGCTCACCCCGTGCGCGGAGTTCTACTCCGACCCGCGCGTCGTCGCGGACTTCACCGACTACGTGCACCACGTCATGGACCACGTGAACCCGTACACCGGCCTCGCGCTCAAGGACGACCCGACGGTCCTCGCGTGGGAGCTCGGCAACGAGCTCGAGGGCATGACGCCGGAGTGGATCGAGCACGTCGCCACCGAGATCTCCCAGCGCGCGCCGCGGCAGCTCGTCGCGGCAGGCAAGCGGTTCGGGATCGACGACGACACGCTCGCGTCCCCGCTCGTCGACATCGTCGACGTGCACTACTACCCGCCGACGGCGAGCGGCGTCCGTGCGGACGCGGCCCGCATCACCGACGCCGGGAAGGTGTACGTCGCGGGCGAGTACGCCTCGACCGCCGCGACGCCCGAGCTGCTCGAGCCGCTCGCGGCCGATCCGGACGTCACCGGCATGATGTTCTGGTCGCTCTTCGGGCACGACGACGCGTCCGGCCTCGTCCCGCACGACGACGGCTTCACGCTGCACGACCCGGGCACCGACGACCGGATGCGCGGCAACGTCGCGGCGATCCGCGACTTCTCGGCGGCGCTCGCGGGCGCCCCGGTCGCCGTCGAGGTGAAGCAGCCGCTCGTGACGTCGGTCGGCAGCACGTACGGCTTCCACGAGGTGTCGTGGCGCGGGGCGGCCGGCGCGGCGACGTACCGGGTCGAGCGCGCAGCGGTGTCCGACGGCGTCCCGAGCGGCGCGTTCGAGGTCGTCGCCGAGGGCCTGACGGACACGGGCGAGCCGTACCTCGACACGTCGGCGGGCGGCGACGCGGCCTACCGCGTCGTCCCGGTCGGCGCGGACGGCGCGGACGGCCCGGCCTCCGAGCCGGTCGTCGCGGCGGCAGGCGAGCAGGTCGTCGTCGACCCCCTCGAGACGCAGCGCCCGCTCGTCGACCACGCCGGGCTGCGCGGCACGCCCGACGGCGACGCCGCGCTGCTCGGCCCGGCCGGCGCCGGCCCCGCGCACGCGACGTGGGCACACGACGGTCTGACCGGCGCGGAGCTGCGCGTGCGGGCGGCGACCGCCGCCGACGTCGCGGCGCTCGTCGTGGAGACCAGCGCCGACGGCGAGACGTGGGTCGCCGCGAGCAGCGCCGTCGAGCCGGACGGGGACGGGCGCTTCCGCGTCGCCGTCTCCGCGCCACAGGGCGAGCGGCTCCGCGTCACGTGGCCGGCGGGAGCGACGGCGCGCCTCGAGCGCGTCACGCTGCGCGGCGCTGCCGACCTCCCCGTGGTCGACGACGCGCTCGACGACCTGGCGGGCGCGAGCGTCGAGGGGTCTGTCGGCATCGACACCGGCAACCCGGACCTGTTCGGCGGGGACGCCGGGCGGGCGAAGCGCGACGCACCCGGCGCGGCGTCGCTCGCGTGGGAGGCGGACGGCCTGACGCGGCTGGAGGCGACGGGGTGGTACTGGCCGGACGCCGATCCGGCGCACCTGACGTTCGAGGCGCGGGTCGACGGCGCGTGGCGCGGTCTCGACGTCGGGGTCGCCGGCGCGCCGGGGACCGTGGGCGGGGCGTGGGGCCGCTTCGTGTACACCGCGACCCTGCCCGCGGGGACCGACGCCGTGCGCGTTGTCTGGCCCGCGGGCGCGACACCGGAGTGGGCGCAGCAGCTCGGCGACGTGCGTCTGCTCGGCACGGGCGGGGAGCTCGCCGCTCCCGGCGCGTTCGGGGCCCTCGCGCCCGATGACGGCACGTCCGCCCTGCGCGGCACGCCGACCCTGCGGTGGGAGCCGGCGGCGCAGGCCGCGACGTACCGCGTGACGCTCGCGCGGACCGACGCGCCGGGCGCGCCGATCGTGTCCGCGGAGGTGCGCGGCACGAGCCTCGCGCCGGCCGTCGAGCTCGACCCCGCGACGTCGTACACGTGGCACGTCGAGGCGGTGAACGGCGCCGGGACGACGGGCATGACGGGCGGGCCGCGGACCTTCGCGACCGACGCGCTGCCGACCGAGCCGCTCGTCGTCGAGGACTACGAGGGCTTCGCCGACGACGCCGCGCTCACCGCCGCGCACCGGGCGAACACCGGCGGGGACCCGATCACGTCGACGCTCGCCCCCGGCGCCGACGGCGGTCAGGCGATGCGGCTCGCGACGACGCTCGCGTCGTCGGGGTACGCCGGCGTGACCCGCACGTTCGACGCGCCCCAGTCGTGGTGGGGGTACGCGGGCTTCGACCTGTGGCTCGACCGCTCCGGCCTCGGGGCCGGGCAGGACGTCACGGTGCAGGTGGTCGCGGGCGGCCAGTTCTGGGAGACCGTGCTGCCCGACGTCGGCCCTCAGCCCGCGGGGGTCCTGCACGTGCCGTTCTCGGACCTGTCCCTCCCGCCGTGGGCGGGCGGAGGCGGTCGCCCGGACCTGGAGTCCGTCACGGAGATCTCGTTCTACCTCGGGGGCAGTGGCCCGGCGGTGCTCGTCGTCGACGACGTGCGGACCGCCGTCGCGGGACCGGACGTGCCCGTGACGGTCGAGGCGTCCTCGCGGTGCCTCGCCGGAAAGGCGTACGTCGCCGTCCGGGCGACGAACGACGGCGACGCGCCCGTCGCCGTGACGCTCGGCACGCCGTACGGGAGCAAGGCCTTCGCGGCCGTCGCGCCGGGGGCCAACGCGTACCAGTCGTTCGCGGCGCGCGCGACGTCGGTGCCCGCCGGGTCGGCGGTCGTCACCGTGGGCTCGGGCGGCGACGCCGTCGAGCTCGCCGTCCCGTACGCGGCGGTCGCCTGCGGCTGAGCGGCCGAACCGGGCATCGGCCCGACGCGCGGGCGGCGGCCCGCCGCGGGGCGCCCCGGCCCCGGAGTGGGCCGAGCCCGGTGGGCGAGG
>NZ_JBHXIC010000134.1:0-7707 GCF_042723955.1 Cellulosimicrobium cellulans
GGGTGTGTGGGTGTGGGCGGCCGGCGGCGGGCGGTGGGCCTCCCTCCTCGCCGCGTGGGGGGGGGGGGGGGCCCCGGGGCGCCGCCCCCCCCCCCCCCCGACACGGTGGGACTGGGTCGGGGGCTGAACGAGAGGCGTCAGCCGAGGGACGGGTTGATCTCCGCGGTGTCGAGCGCGGCGTCGCCGCTGCCCCAGGCGCCGAGGACCTCGACGAGCTGGCCGCTGTCCATGAGCGACTGGAGCGCCGCCTGGATCGCGGCGGCGAGCTCGGTGTCGTCCTTCGCGACGACGACGCCCTGGGGCGCGCTGTCGAACACGTCACCGAGCTGCTCGAGCTGGCCGCCGGTCTGCTCGACCGCGTAGCCGATCACCGGGGAGTCCGCGTAGAGGACCTGCGCCTTGCCGCCGGCGACGTTCGTCGTGGCGTCGGACTGCGACTCGTACTGGAGGATGTCGATCTTCTCCTCGCCCGCGTCGGTGCACGCCTGGCTCTGCACGGCGATGTCCTCGTCCTGGATGGTGCCGGTCTGGACGGCGACGGTCAGCCCGCACAGGCTCGCCGGGTCGACGTCGTCCGGGTTGCCCGCCGCGACCGCGTACGAGGAGCCCGCGTTGAGGAAGGAGATCATGTTGGCCTCCTTCATGCGCTCCTCCGTGATCGTGAAGGAGGAGATGCCGGCGTCGTACTTGGTGCCGAGCGCGGGGATGATCGCCGGGAAGTCGGCCGACTGGACCTCGACCTCAAGGCCGAGCGTCGCGCCGACGGCCTTGATGACGTCGATGTCGAAGCCGATCGGGGTCGTGCCGTCCGCGTCGATGAACTCGGCAGGCGCGTACTCCGTGTTCGACGCGACGACGAGCGTCCCCGCGGACGCGACGTCGTCGGGCAGCAGCGCGGCGGCCGCGTCGTCGACCTCGATCGTCGAGGGGTCGAACGACGGCGCGGACGACGTCTCGTCGGACCCGGCGGTGCTGCCGTCCGTCCCGGTCTGGGAGGCGTCGGTGCACGCGGTGAGCAGGAGGGCGCTCGTCGCGGTGAGCGCGACGAGGCCGAGGGGAAGCTTGCGCAGGGTGGTACGCATGGTGTTCTCCGATCGGGTGGGGGCCGGGCAGGGGCAGCGTAGACACCGATCGTCTCCGTCGTGTTACGTCAGCACCCGGCCCGGAGGCCGAGGAACGTACGGGGAACAGAGGACCCGGCGGTGCGCAGCACCTGCGCACGAGTGTGAGGCCGTACCGTCCCACTCACCAAACCGGCGGGGACATCGACGCCGAACCGTGACGAACCACCTCGCCGAGCGGGGTCGGGGGCGGTGCCGCGCGCCCCACGTACTACGTGTCGCGCTCGACCGGCGCCGCGTCCTCGCGGTGGTCGTCCTCGTCGCCCGGCGGGTAGTCGATGCGCTCGGGCCGGGCGCGCAGCCGCAGGATCGCGGCGAGCAGCCCGCCCCACACGATGACGATCGCGAGCACCAGCAGGATCAGGGCGGAGGTGGTCATCGCGCCTCCTCCCCGTCGGGACCGGGTGCCTCGCGCGTACCGCCCGCGCGGCCCGACGGCGCCCGACGCGGACCCGGGGCGGTGCCACCCGGCGGGTACGGCGGCCAGGGCACGAAGTCGTCCGGGCTGTGGCGCCAGCGCATCGCGGTGAGCACGAGCGCACCGAGCACGATGAACGCGACGGCGCCCCACCCGACGAGGGCGAGGTACCAGCCGGGGTACCCCTCGTACCCGTCCACGAGGAGCGTGACGATCCGCGACACGAGCATGTAGCCGAGCACGAGCGGCGCCAGCACGGCGACGAGCACCTGCCACCACGCGCCGAGCCGGAACGTCGAGACGGCGTTGAGGTGGTAGCGCAGCTCCGGCCCGCGCCGCAGCACCCACAGCACGAGCACGGACATGAGCACGGCCGACCCCACGATGCCGATGTTGTTCGCCCACTGGTCGGCGGTGTCGAGGGCGATGAGGCCGGTCGTGGTCGAGAAGAGCAGCACGGAGATGATCGCGCTCACGACGCCGAGGCGCACGGACGCCTGCCGCGGGGACCAGCCGAACTTCTCCTGGAAGCCCGCGGACACGACCTGGAGGATCGAGAGGAGCGACGTGAACCCCGCCATGGCGAGCGACCCGAAGAAGAGCGCGCCGAAGACCGGTCCGCCCGGCATCTGCGACACGATCGCGGGGAACGTGACGAACGACAGGATGGGCCCGCTGATGCCCTCGAGCTCACCCACCCCGATCCCCTGCTCGTGCGCGAGGAACCCGAGCGTCGCGAAGACGCCGATGCCCGCGAGGATCTCGAACGACGAGTTCGAGAACGCGACCACGAGGCCCGGGGTCGTGAGGTTGGCGCGGCGCTTGCGGTAGGACGCGTACGTGATCATGATCCCGAACGCGATGGACAGCGAGAAGAAGATCTGGCTGTAAGCGGCGATCCACACGTTCGCGTCACCGAGGGCCGACCAGTCCGGCGTGAACAGCGCGTTCAGGCCCTCGGCCGCGCCCTCGAGGAAGAGCGAGCGCACGACGAGCACGAGGAACGCGACGACGAGCAGCGGGAGGAACACCGTGTTCGCCCGCTGGACACCCTTCGCCACGCCCGCGGCGAGCACGACGATCGTCACGACCCAGACCGCGACGAGCGGGACCAGCACCGACGGCACGAAGTCGAGGCTGACGCCCGGGTCGGCGAGCTGCAGGTAGTCGCCCGTGAAGAACGCGGCCGGGTCGTCGCCCCAGCGCAGGTCGAACGAGAACACGAAGAAGCTCACGGCCCACGCGATGACCGCGGTGTAGTAGATCGCGATGACGAAGCAGATCATCACCTGGAACCAGCCCAGGCCCTCGAGCCACCTCGCGATCCGACGGAACGCGGTGGGCGCTGAGCCGCGGAAGCGGTGCCCGATCGCGTAGTCGAGGAACAGGATGGGGATGCCCGCGGTGAGCAGGGCGACCAGGTACGGCACGAGGAACGCCCCGCCCCCGTTCTCGTAGGCCACCCCGGGGAACCGCCAGATGTTGCCCAGGCCGACCGCCGAGCCGATGGCCGCGATGATGAAGCCGACCTGCCCGGTCCACTCCTCGCGGGGTTTCTGCGTCGCGGGCACCCCGCGGTCCATCTCGGTCGCTGCCACGGTCCTCCTCGGTTGCCGTGCCCGCACACGTGCCGCGGGTCGGCGCGTCGGCGAGCCTGTCGTGCTCGTTCGACGGTAGCGACAGGACGGGTCCCGTGCGACCTCAGCGACACTCGCGCGCGCCACGTCCCGAGCAGGCGGGACCGCTCGGGACCTGGGTTCGCGGTCAGCCGGCGAGCAGGCGCTCGACGTACCCGCCGAGGAAGCGGCCCTGCGGGTCGTACCGCTGCACGAGCTCGCCGAAGTCGTCGAAGCGCGGGTAGAGCGTCGCGACGGAGCCCGGGTCGTGGACGAGCACGTGCGAGAGCTTGCCCCAGTGCGGGCGCGCGCCGAGCGGCAGCAGCGCGGCCTCGACGTCGCGCAGGACGCGCGCGACGTCGTCGGGCCGGGGCTTCCACGTGAGGTGCACGCCGACGGCCGGGCCGTCGAACGGGCTGAGCCACAGCGCCTCGGCGTCTGCCGCGACGGTGCGGATCTCCCCCACCTGGACAAGCGGGGTCACGCGGGGACCGAGGTCGCGCATCGCCGCGAACGCCTCGTGGGCCCGGGCGCGCGGCACGAGGTACTCCGACTGGAGCTCCGCGCCGTTGCTCGGTGTGAAGTCGAGCCGGAAGTGCGGCAGGCGCTCGTTCCACGGCCCGGGCTCGCCGAGCTGCGGCGTGCAGTGCACGGGGTCGATACCGGGCAGGGGGTGCAGCATCGTCGCGGCGGGCGCCGCCCCGAAGAGGTCCGCGCGCCCGGTCCCGGCCTCCCCCGGCGCGAGGCGCGACTTGCGCCAGACCTGCTGCACGCCGCCGGGCCCCCAGTCCGTGAAGAGGCTCACCGAGTACGCCGACGCCGTGAGCTCGTCGTAGTGCGCCGTGACCGCGTCCCACGGCAGCCCGACGTGCACGTCCTGGCGCACGTCGAACGTCGGGACGGTCTCGAGCTCGACCCGGCTCACCACGCCCAGCGCCCCGAGCGCGACGACTGCTCCCGGGAAGTCCGCGTCCCCGCGCCGCAGCGTCCGTCGCTCGCCCTCACCCGTGACCAGCTCCAGCCCGACGACGGCGCTCGCCAGCGAGCCGACCTCGTCGCCCGAGCCGTGGGTCGCCGTCGCGACGGACCCCGCGACGGAGATGTGCGGGAGCGACGCGAGGTTCGCGAGCGCGCGGCCCGCGGCCTGCACGTGCCGCGTCACGTCGCCGTACCGCAGCCCGGCCGCGACCGACGCCACGCCCGTGGCGGGGTCGACCACGACGGGCGGGCGGCCGTCGTCGTACCGGTCGAGGACGACGTGCGTGCCGGCCGTGTCCGCGACGTCACCGAACGAGTGCCGCGACCCGAGCGCCTTGACGCGCCGCGAGCGCCGCACGACGTCGACCAGCGCGTCGGGCGTCGCGGGGTGCACGACCTCCGTCGAGGAGTAGGTGAGGTTGCCCGCCCAGTTGGCGGGGCGCGGGGCGTGGGGCGTCGTCGTCACGCCCCCACCCTGCCACCTGCCGGACCAGCCCGTCCGCGGGGGTTGTCCCCACCCCGGGTCGGGGGCGGCCCGGGCTCTCCGGAGCGGGACGAACCGGTGGGATCGAGACATGACGACCAGCGCACGTCCTCTCCCTGCCTCCTCCCGGTCCCGGCGCGCCTCGCCTGCCATGTCCCCGGACGGCTCCGCCCTGTGTCCGAACGGCGCCGAGCGGCCCCTCCGTGGCGGGCTCGCCGCGTTCTGGGCGCTCGCGTTCGGGCTGTCCTGGGTGTCGTGGGGCGCCGTGTGGCTGCTCGGCGGCGACCTCGCCGACCCGGTCGTGCTCGCGCTCTTCGCGCTCGGCGGCTTCGGTCCGACCCTGGCGGCTCTCGTGCTGGGGGCGGCGGACCGCCGCAGCCCGCGGGCGGCGCGCTGGGGCGCGGCCGGGCGATGGCTCCCGGCCGCGGTCGGGATCGGCGCCGCGCCCGCGGTCCTGACCGCGCTCGTCGTCCCGTTCCTCGGCGGCCCGACGGCCGACCTGTCGGCCGGGGCGGCGGCCGTCGCCGGGTCGGGCGGTCCGCTCCTGTTCGCGCTCGTCTCGCTGTGCGCGGGGCCCCTGTCGGAGGAGTTCGGCTGGCGCGGCTACGCGCAGCCGCGCCTGCGACGTCGGCGCTCGCCGCTCGCGACGTCGGTCGCGCTCGGCGCGGTGTGGGCGGTCTGGCACCTGCCGCTGTTCGCGCTCACCGGGACGTGGCAGTCGTCGCTCGGCCTCGTGAGCGTCGAGGCAGTGCTGTTCCTGCTCGCGATGATCCCGCTCTCGAGCGCGTACTGGCTGGTCAGCGAGCGCCTTCGGGGCGGGGTGCCGGCCGCGGTCGCGCTGCACCTGGTCGGCAACGCCGCCCTGACGTTCCTCGCCGTCACGTCCCCGCTCGCGATGGCGGTCTACGTCGGGGTGATCGTGCTGACCTCCGTGCTGATCCACCTCGTCACCCGCCCCGGCGCACCCCGTCCTTGAGGCGGGGCGAGGTCAGGGCGTCACGAGCTCCACGGGGTGCTCGGCCAGCACCTCACCGGTCTCGGCGTCGAGCACGACGACGGTCGACGGCGGGAGCGCGGTCAGGTCCGGCGCCGTCCAGCCTTCGACGCCGGTGCACGTGCGGCGGTCGAACGACTCCAGGACGGTGCCGGTCGTCGTCTCGACGGTGACCGTGGCGGGGTGGTCGAGCACCTGACGGGGCCACTTCTCGACGTCGAGCCAGCCCCCGGCGTCGCTCGCCGGCGTGCTGTTCCACCATCCCTCGAGCCCGCCGAGCTCGGCCGGCTCGCCGTCGTCGCCCCGGACCTGGATCGGCGTCCCCGCGGAGCCGGCGAAGCCGCCGCACGCCTGCACCCCGTTCGTCTCCACGGGCGGGGGTGCCGAGGTCTCCGCGGCGAGCGCCGGGTCGGCGTCGGGCGCCTCCACCGCCGGTGCACCGCCTGCGGCGTCGCTCGGCTCGGTCCCCGCCGCGCGGCCGGTGAGCGCCGCGGCGATCCCGACCCCGAGGACGGCGACGACGAGCACTCCCCCCACGAGCAGGGCCCGGGCGCGCGGACCACGCCCGGGCCCGTCGTCGTCGGCCGACCCCTCGATGGGCATCTCGTCCCTGGGCGTGGCGTCGTGCATCGTCGTCCCCCTGTCCCCGCGTGACCCGCCGCTCTGCGGGTGTGTCCGCACCCTACCGGCGCGGTCGGGCGGTGTCAGCGGCGGACGCCCCGCGCACGGAGCGCGTGCGCGACCGCCGCCGCGCGCGTCTCCACGCCGAGCTTGGCGTAGACGTGCGCCAGGTGGGTCTTCACCGTCGCCTCGCTGATGTGCAGGCGTCGGCCGAGCTCGCGGTTGGACAGCCCGTCGGCGAGGAGCGTGAGGAGCTCGGCCTCGCGCGGGGTGAGCGCGGTGCCCGGGTGCTGCATCGAGTGCATGAGCCGCGACGCCACGGGTGGCGACAGGACGCTGCGGCCGGCGGCGGCCGCGCGGACGGCGGCGAAGATCTCGTGCGGCTGCGCGTCCTTGAGCAGGTACCCGGTCGCACCGGCGTCGATGACGCGCACGATGTCGGCGTCCGTGTCGTACGTCGTGAACACGAGCACCGGGACCTGCGGGTGGGCGTCGCGCAGGCGCCGCGTCGCGTCGATCCCGTCCATGCCGTCGCCCAGCTCGAGGTCCATCATGACGACGTCGGGCGCGGCGCCCTCGACCAGCGCGAGACCTTCCTCGCCCGACCCGGCCTCGGCGACGACCCGCAGGTCGGGCTGCGACTCCAGGAGCGCGCGCAGCCCGGCGCGCACGACCGGCTGGTCGTCGACGAGCAGCACGGCGACGGGTGCGGGGTCGTTCATCGGGAGCCCTCCTCGGGGACGTCGGCCAGGGGGTCCGCGGCGGGGGCGTCGTCGTCGGTCGGGACCTGCGCCGCGACCACGGTCCCCTCGCCGGGCGCGCTCTCCAGCGTGACCGTGCCACCGAGCTGCGCGACCCGGCGGCGAATCGCGCGCAGGCCGTACCCGCCGGTGCTCGAGGGCGCGGCGACCGCGTCGGGGTCGAAGCCGACGCCGTCGTCGTACACGTCGAGCGCGACCGCGCCGGGCAGGTACGTGAGGGTCACGTCGAGGCGTTCCGCGGCGGCGTGCTGCGCGACGTTCGCCGCCGCGCTCTGCGTGACCCGCAGCAACGCGTGCGCGACCTCGGGCGCGACGGCGCGCGCGTCGCCCCACGTCGTGAGGGACGCGCCCGGCACCTGACCCTGCGCGGCGGCGAGCAGCGACGCGTGGAACCCGTCCGGGTCGACGCGCGCGGACGCGAGGTCGTGGACGAGGTTGCGCGTGTCCGCGAGGCTCGCGCGCACGGCGACCGCCGCCCGGCGCACGGCCGAGCGCGCGTCGTCGGGCGCGGCGTCCCACGTCTGGTCCGCCGCCTCCAGCAGCAGGACGCCGCTCGCGAGGCCCTGCGTCACGGTGTCGTGGATCTCGCGCGCGAGGCGCTCGCGCTCGGCCACCATACCCCCCCCCCGCGCGGGCCCCGCCGGGGGGGGGCGCGCCCCGCCGCGGGGTGACCTGGTGGTGGCTCCCGCACCGCCCGGGTCCCACACCCCGGGC
>NZ_JBHXIC010000135.1:0-7617 GCF_042723955.1 Cellulosimicrobium cellulans
GTGCGACCACGAGCGCCGGTCGCCGTCGCGACGTCGAACCCGGCGTTGCTGGTCGCCGGCTCGCTGCCGAACCCGGGGTTTGCGGCCACTGCGGGGGCGTCGTGGCGCGAAACCCCGGGTTCGGCACCGCCTGCGGACCGGCGGGGCCGGCGCGTCGGGCGACCGACGCGGTCCGGCCGAGCACCGTACCCGACGAGGTTCGGCTCGGGCTCGTCCGCGACACCGGGGTCTCCGGGGACCTGCTCGTCGCCGAGCCCGGGGTTCGACGCGACCGTGGGCTTCGGGTGCCCCGCCACCCCGGGTTCGGCGCCCTGGGGGGTCGGGGTGCCGTCGTCGACCTCGAACGTCACCAAGGGGTCGCCGACCGTGACGGTCTGGCCCTCTTCCGCGTGGAGCGACGCGACGAGGCCGGCGTACGGGGACGGGAGGTCGACGAGGGCCTTGGCCGTCTCGACCTCGGCGATGACCTGGTTGAGCTCGACGCGGTCACCGGCGTGGACGTGCCAGCTCACGATGTCGGACTCGGTGAGGCCCTCCCCGAGGTCGGGGAGGCGGAACTCGCGCATCGTCATCATCGGGCCACCGCCTCGGCGGTGCGGACCGACCCGGCCTGGCTGCTGTCCTCGCCGGGCGAACCGGCGTCGGGCACCGCGCGCGGCACGAACGGCTCGACCCGCCCCAGCACGCGGTCGACGCCGTCGAGGATGCGGTCGAGGTCCGGCAGGTAGTGGCCCTCGAGCTTGGCGGGCGGGTACGGCATGCCGTGGCCCGTGACGCGGACGGGCGCGGCCTCGAGGTACTCGAAGCAGCGGTCGGTCACGGTCGCGGCGATCTCCGCGCCGAGCCCGGCCTGCCGCGGCGCCTCGTGCGTCACCACGACGCGGCCCGTCTTGCGGACGGACGCGGCGACGGTGTCGTGGTCGATCGGCGAGAGCGACCGCAGGTCGATCACCTCGACGGACACGCCGTCGTCCGACGCGGCGACGGCGGCGTCGAGCGCGGTCCCGACGAGCCCGCCCCACGTGACGAGCGTGACGTCGTGGCCTTCGCGCACGACGCGCGCCCGGTCCATCGGCAGCGGGTCGACGGGGTCGAGGTCGACCTCGCCCTTGAGGTGGTACCGGCGCTTGGGCTCGAAGAAGATCACCGGGTCGTCGCACGCGACGGCCTGGCGGAGCACGGTGTAGGCGTCCTGGGGGTTCGCGACCGACACCACGCGCAGCCCGGCCGTGTGCGCGAACAGCGCCTCGGGCGACTCGGAGTGGTGCTCGGCCGCGCCGATGCCGCCGCCGACCGGGATGCGGATCGTGATAGGCAGCCGCACCTTCCCGCCCGTGCGCGCGTGCATCTTGGCGAGCTGCGACAGGATCTGGTCGAACGCGACGAACACGAATCCGTCGAACTGGATCTCGCACACCGGCCGGTACCCGCGGTACGCGAGCCCGACGGCCGTCCCGATGATCCCGGACTCGGCGAGCGGGGTGTCGAGCACGCGCCGCGGCCCGAACTCCGCCTGGAGCCCGTCGGTCACGCGGTAGACGCCGCCGAGCCGGCCGACGTCCTCGCCCATGACGACCACGCGGTCGTCGTCCGTCATGGCGCGGCGCAGCCCGGCGCCGAGCGCCTTCGCCACGGTGAGGGTGCTCATCGCGCCACCCCCGTCGCGGTCGTCCCCGTGCCCGACGCCGCCCGGTCGCCCGCGGCGACCGGCCCACCCGGGCCGTCGTCACCGCCCTCGCCGAACGACTCGAGGTAGTGCGCGTACTCCGCGCGCTCGCGCTCGAGCGCGTGGTGCGGCTCGGCGTAGACGTGGTCGAAGAGCGACAGCGGCTCCGGGTCGGTGAGCGCGACGCACCCGGCGCGCAGCCCGGCCGCCGCGGCGTCGGCGACCTTCTGCACCCGGGCCGCCTCCGCGTCGTCGAGCACACCGACGGACCGCAGGTAGGCCTCAAACCGCGCGAGCGGGTCGCGCCCGGTCCACTCCTCGACCTCGGCCGCGTCGCGGTACCGCTTGGGGTCGTCGGCCGTGGTGTGCGGGCCCATGCGGTAGGTGACGGCCTCGACGAGGGTCGGGCCGCCGTCGTGCCGTGCGCGGTCGAGCGCCGCGCGCGTCACGGCGAGCACGGCGAGCACGTCGTTGCCGTCCACGCGCACGCCGGGCATGCCGAACCCGCGGGCGCGCTCGGCGAGCGGGACGCGTGACTGGAGCGCGACCGGCTCGGAGATCGCCCACTGGTTGTTCTGGCAGAAGAAGACGACCGGCGAGCGGTACGTGGACGCGAAGACGAACGCCTCGTTGACGTCGCCCTGGCTCATCGCGCCGTCGCCGAAGTACGCGACGCCCACGGGGAGCCCGGCGGACGCGTCGACCCGGCCGGCGTCGACGTCGTTCTGCACGCCCATCGCCCAGCCCGTCGCGTGGAGCGTCTGCGCGCCGATGATGACCTGCGGGGACGCCATGCCGATCGCGTACGGGTCCCACCCGGAGACCGCGACGCCGCGCCACACGCGCACGAGGTCGACGAGCTCGGCGCCGCGCACGCGCGCGACGGCGTGCTCGCGGTAGGAGGAGAAGACGAAGTCGTCGTCGCGCAGCGCGCGCGCCGAGCCGACCTGAGCCGCCTCCTGACCGAGCAGCGGGGGCCACAGCGCGAGCTCGCCCTGCCGCTGGAGGGCCGTCGCCTCGGCGTCGATGCGCCGCGCGACGACCATGTCCTCGAAGAGCTGCACGAGCGTCGTCCGCGCGGTCTCGCGCGCGGCGTCGTCGGGCGCCGCGGGGTCGAGGTCCGCGAGCCACCGGTCGAGCTCGGGGTCCGCGAGGCGCGTGCCGTCCTCGGTCAGCACGCGCAGGGTCGGCGTCGACGCGCCGTCCCCCGGGTCCTGCCGCGGCACGTCCGCGCGCACGTCGGCACGCCCGTCCTCGCGCACGTCCTTGCGCACGTCGTGCGCCACGTTCTTCCGGTCTGCTCGTGCGTCGCGCGGGGTTGCCGCCCGGTGACCGTTCTGCGCCTTCGGCGGGGTCGCCGCCGTCGGTCCGGTCCGCACCGCAGGTTCGCTGGGCATCGTCGCCACCTCACCTCGGGGAGCCGGTCCTCTCCGTCGAGGACCGAGGTAGGGCGAACGTAACCCCTGCCGCGCACATGGCTCCACCGACGTCCGACACGCTGTGCAGTGTGACCGCCGTCACTCGGCTAGGGTGAGCACCATGCACAGCGCCGACGCTGTCGACCTCGACCTCCTGCTCGCCCTCGCCGACGACCCGCGGGCGACGATCGTCGCGCTCGCCGACCGCCTCCGGCTCTCGCGCAACACCGTGGCGGCACGCCTCGCCCGGCTCGAGGCCGAGGGCGCGTTCCTCGCCCTCGACCGGCGGATCGACCCGCACGTGCTGGGGCACCCGCTCACGGCGTTCGTCGAGGTCCAGGTACGCCAGAAGGAGCTCGCCCGGATCGTCGACGACGTCGCGCGCATCCCCGAGGTCGTGCAGGCGTTCGGGCGCAGCGGGACGGCCGACCTGCGCGTCACCGTCGCGTGCCGCGACACCGACCACCTGTTCCGCATCGACGCCGCGATCCTCGCGATCGACGGCGTCGAGCGCACGGAGACCTCGCTGTCGATGGGCGAGCTCATCCCCTACCGCCTGCGGCCCCTCATCGAGAAGCAGCGGGGCCGCTGACACGCCCGTCCGGTGCCCGCGGACATCGGTCCGGGAGGGCTGACGGGGCTCGGTCAGCGCAGGTCGCGCACGTAGGCCGCGGCGCCGTCGTACGCGGCGATCCGACGCTCGTAGTACGTCGCGATGATGAGCAGCAGTCCGCCCGCCGCGGCGAGCGTGAGCATCCACGGGCCCGCGGAGATGCGCGTGCCGAGCTGGGACACGAACACGACGAGGATCTCGACCGGCAGCACCGCGACGCCCAGCAGGAACGGTGCCGCGAGGTGCGTGCGCGTCCCGACGAGCACCGCGGCCAGCGCGAGCACGATGACCAGGACGGCGCGCCACGTGCGCGCGTCGGTGTACGTCGCGAGGACCGACGGGCCGAGCAGCGCGAGGAGGCCCGGGGCGAGCGTCCGCCACGACCCGGCGAACCCGACGGGCCACCCGGCGAGGGTCGGCGTCGTGCGCACCGAGGCGCTGCCCGGGGCCGGGGCGGCGTGGCTGCCACCCGGGCTGCCCGGTCCGGCCACGGCACCCGGGTCGCCGCCGGCCGTGCCAGGCGCCGCCGTCGTGCCGGCCGCGAGCGCGAGGTACCCCGCGACGAGCAGGCCCGCGCCGAGCGGGAGGGAGAACACCTCGACGCGCAGCTCGCGCGGCCACCACGCGCCGATCGCGGCGACGAGCGCGAGCGACCACGTGAACCACGCGGGCGGGAGGTCGAGCCGACCGCGGACCGCGCGCCGCACCCCGACCACGAGGAGCGCGAGCAGCGCCACCTCGACGAGCCACACCGTCGCGATGACGCCCCACACCGGCCGGACGTTCGCGACGGTCCCGATCACCACGAGGGCAGCGGCGGGCGCGACGGCCCAGCGTCGCGCGACAGCGGCGCCCCGGCCCCGCGGAGCCACCCCGGCCCCGACGAGGCCCGCCCCGAGCGCGACCCCGCCCGCGGCGAGCGCCCAGGCGAACCCGAGCGCGAACACGGCGCCGCCGCCCGACGCGTGCGCGACGTGGAGCGACTCGACGGTACCGCCGGTCGCGGCGAGCACCCCGGCGCCCGCGAGCCGCAGAGCCGCCGCGCGGCGCCACGCGCCCGCTCCGGCCCCGCGACCCAGCAGGACCGCTGCGAGGACGGCCACGGCCCCGGCCGCGACGAGGAGCGGCGCCCGGACGTCGCCGGCCCCGGGCGCCGCGCCCAGGGCGAGCACGGACGGCACGACGAGCAGCACCAGGCCGGCGCTCGCGAGCTCCCACCAGCGGCGCGACCGGCGGGCGAGCAGCGCCCCCGTGACGAGGGCCGCGAGCGCCGGCGGCGCGGTGTACGCCTCCACGAGACCGACGTCCGCGGCAGCGAGCGCCGTCCACAGCGCGGCGGTCCCCAGGGCGGCGGCGAGCCACCACTCTGCGCGCCGGTCCCGGTCGCGCGCGGCGAGCCCCGCGCCCACGGCGAGCAGGAGGAGGACAGCGACCGCGACCGTGGGCCCGGCGGCAGGGCGCCCGAACGCGAGCCCGACGGCGATCGCCCCCGTGAGCGCGGCGCTCGCCTCGACCGCGACGCGCCCGGCCGCCAGGTGGATCCGGGCCGTGACCGGGCGGGCCGCGGCGAGCGCCGTCGCCACGAGCAGCGCGACGACCGGCAGCACGACGGGCGACCCGCTGCCCGGAAGGACGAGGGCGCCCGCGCTCACGACGGCGACGGCCGCCGTCGGCAGGACCAGCGCTGCGGCGAGCACGCGCAGCGCGGTGGCCGACCCGGGACGGCGCGAGCCGACGAGCACGACCTCCAGCGCGAGCATCGCGACGCACGCCCCGACGGACCACCAGCTGCGCTCGTCGACGACCGTGAGGACGCCGAGCCCGAACGGGACCGCCGTCACGCCGAGCACCGCCCACCACGAGTCCCGGTCGACGCGCGGGACGAGCGTCACCGCGAGCGCGGCGAGCGAGGCGACCCCGGAGACCGCGCACAGGACCGCGACCGTCCCGGCGCCGCTCCACGCGAGCGTCACGCCGAGCACGAGCAGCGCGTAGCCGTAGGCGGTGCCGACGAGCGGGGCGTGCAGACCGCGCGGCGCGGCGGCCCGGGCCGCGAGCAGGAGCCCGCCGACGACCACCGCCCCGGCCGTCGCGGTCGGGCGCGTGACCCACGACCCGGCCACGAGGAGCAGGACGGAGACGATCGTGCCGGCGACGGCGGCCGCGTACCAGACGCGCGCCTCGGCCCGTCCGACGGGGACGACGCCGTGCCGGACCGCCGCGCGCGGGCCCGGGAGCCGGCGGGCGACCGGGCGCAGGGCACGGCCGAACCCGCGCCGGACCGCCCGGACGAGCGCGCCCGGCGCCGCGCCGCCCTCGTGCACGCCGGGCGTGACGGGCCGGGCGGTCGCGACGACGAGCAGCGCGGCGAGCAGCGCGAGCAGCGCGAGGGAGGTGACGCCCGCGAGCCGGGGGTCGAGCACGAGCGCGACGACGAGCGCGAGCAGCACCCACGGACCGAGCGCGCGCCCGGTCCGCACGACCGGGGCGGCGCCGAGCCGTCGCGCCCCGGCGAGGCGCGGGAAGGGCACGGGGACCGGCGTGCGCAGCGAGAGCCGGGCGGCGACGAGGAGGACGACCAGGGCGGACAGCAGGCCGGCGATCGTCCCGTCGAGCAGCGCGGCGCCGGCGGTGCCGCCCCGGACGCCCTCGCCCCACAGCCCGGCGGACAGGACGCCGACGCCGAGCGGCGCGTCGCCGAGCGTCGCGGCGGTCCCGGCGGTGCCGGTCACGAGGACCTCGGCCCCGCGCACCCCCGCGACGGCCAGCGCGGGCCCCGCCCCGACGAGGGCGACGAGCGCGCCGCCGAGGAGGGCGTCCGACCGTCCGACGGCCGGGACCGGGGAGCCGAGCACCCCGGGCACCACGCGCGGCGAGGTGAGCACCAGGACGAGGAGCCACGTGGCGGCGGCGAGCGCGGGGACCAGGCCCAGCCAGGCCACGTCGCCCCCCGTCCCGAGCAGCGCCCCCGCGAGGACGGCCGACGCACCGCCGACCGCGTACCAGCGGCGCTCGCGGGTCGCGACGCGCAGGAGCGTGGCCGCGAGCGCCGCGCCGAGCGCGACGAGCGCGGACCCGGCGCCCGTCGGCAGGCCCGGGGCGGCGGTGACGGTGAGCCCGACGACCACGGCGAGGGGCACCGCGACCGTCCGCACGACGCCGAGCAGCGCCTGCTCACCACGCAGCGTGCTGGCGACCCGCGCGCCCGAGCGTGCCGCGACGGGAGCGGCGAGGGCCGTGAGGCACGCCGTCGCGAGGAGGGCGACGGCCCAGCCCCAGGGCGCCCCCGCGGCGGGCGCCGCGACGAGCGGGACGAGCGGCCCGAGCACGACGGCGCTCGTCACCCAGGCCCGGACCCGCGCCCGGTCCCCGACCACGCCGAGGCCCACGACGACCACGGCGAGCAGCGACGCGCGCGCCGCCGCGGTGCCGACGGTGCCGAGCCCCCACGCGCTGAGCGCGAGCTCCACGTCCACGACCGCGAGCACGACGGCGAGCGCCGCGACCGCCTCGGCGGACGAGCGCAGGCCGCGCGACCGCAGGAGCACCGCGGCCCCGACCGTGAGCACCGTGACGACCCCGGTCACGAGGGCGCGCAGGGCGAGGTCGTCGGCGAAGGTGAAGAAGACGAAGACGACCGTCGCGACGGCGAGGAGCCCCGCCCCCGCCCCGGCGAGGACCGGCTGGAGGCCCACGGAGCGCGACGGCGCCGCGCCCGGCACGACGACCCCGCGCGGTCCCGCGCCCGCGGGAACCGACGGGACCGGCCCGGCCGCCCCGGGACGAACCGGGACCGGACCGCGTGGCCCGAGCGCGGGCACGCTTCCGGTCGCCGGCACCGGGGACGGTGTGCGCGGACCAGCCGACCCGCGGCCTGCCGGGTCGAGCGGGCGCATCGCCCGCGGCGGGCCGGCAGGGAC
>NZ_JBHXIC010000136.1:0-1498 GCF_042723955.1 Cellulosimicrobium cellulans
GCGCGCGCGCGGCGGGGGGCGCCCCGCCGCCCCACCCACCCCCCCCGCCCCCCCGCGGGGGCGGGGGGGCCCCCGTCGTACGTCACGCGTTGCACCAGCCGACCGACCGCCGACGAGCACGACCCATTGCCCCGCGCATTTGTTTATCGGTATTGCGTTTTGAGGCCCCGCGGGGTTACGGTCGCCCGGAGCCGCCGGTCGCCTGGGTGCCCGGCGGACCGGGGGGCGTAACGGTTCACTCAACGAGGAGTCACCATGAAGCATCACGCCTGGCGTCTGGCCACGGGCCTCACCGCTGCAGCGAGCGCGCTCGCGGTCGGAGTCGCCGCGGTACCGGCGAGCGCCGCCGACGACGAGTACAAGGTCCTGGTCGTGGGAGAAACTCTGGGCTTCCGCCACTCGCACATCGACGAGACGACGGAGGCGGTCATCGCCATCGGCGAGGAGCGCGGGTTCACGGTCGACGTGTGGGACCCGCCGAACGACTCCGCCGGCTGGTGGGGAAGCGGCTCGCCGGGCCAGCCCGAGCTCACGATGGACTCGACGCCGTTCACGAGCGCCGAGGACCTCGCGCAGTACGCGACGATCATCTTCGCCTCGCCGGTCGACGGCACCAACGACCAGGACCCCGCCCGCCCGCGTCTGCTGGACGACACGGAGCTCGCGGCCCTCCAGGGTTACATCCGCGACGGCGGCGGGTACGTGGGTCTGCACGCCGCGACCGACACCATGCACGCTGTGCCGTGGTACAGCGAGCTCAGCGGCGGGTCGGCCCGCTTCAAGAGCCACCCGGCCCAGCAGACGGCCACGATGCGCGTCGAGAGCCCTGGCCACCCGTCGACCGAGATGCTCCCCGCGGAGTGGACGAGGTTCGACGAGTGGTACAACTTCACGAGCAACCCGCGTGAGGACGTGCACGTGCTCATCACGCTGGACGAGTCGACGTACAACCCGGGCCGCGACGCCATGGGCGACCACCCGCTGGCCTGGTGCCAGAACTTCGAGGGTGGGCGGTCGTGGTACGAGGGCGCCGGCCACGTCGACTCCTCGTACTCGGACCCGCTCTTCCTCGCGCACCTCACGGGCGGCATCGAGTGGACGGCCGGCAAGGTGAGCGGCGGTGGTGACTGCGTCACCTTCAAGGAGGTCGACGGCATCGTGACGTCGCTCTCGACGGGGTCGAACCGCGCGGAGAAGCTCTCCGCGGACGTCAGCGACTACCTCGACCGGGCCGAGACCGCCGCGGACGCGGGCGAGCACGCCGCCGCGATCAAGATCCTCCAGCAGGCCAAGGGGAAGGCGCACGGACTCCAGGACGCGACCCTCGTCGCGAAGATCGCCGACCTGATCGAGTGGCAGCAGACGCTCGTCTTCTGACCACGGCACGCTCTGCTCCGACCGAAGCGGCCCCGCCCCCCCCGGGGGGGGCGCCCCCCCCGTGCGCGCTCGACCCGGCCGCGCGTGCCGTTGACCGCGACGCGGTACCCCTCCCAGGGGC
>NZ_JBHXIC010000136.1:1508-7586 GCF_042723955.1 Cellulosimicrobium cellulans
CCACAGCCAGCCGGCACGCGGTGCTGCGCATCCTCGCGACAGACAACGCCGCCCCCCGCCCTCCCGCCGCCCCCCCCCGCCCCCCGCGGCCGCCCCCCCCCCCCCGCTTCGGCGTCTTCCGGGGGAACCGCACGCGTCGCGTCTCAGGACTCGACGGTGACCTCGACGACGTCGCCCACGGCGTCGAACCGCACCGCGGGCCAGTACCCGTCGAGGAAGTGCTCCCCGCACGAGTCCGCGAGGTGCACGACCGTGCCGCCGCCGTCGTGCCGCTCGACGAGCTCGACCACGAGGTCGTCGCTCGCCTCCACCAGCTCGTCCGGCGTCGGCTCCTCCTCGCTGAACCGGCGGACGACCGCCTCGACCGCGCGGCGTGCCAGGCGCGGGCTCAGGGCGTCGTCCCACAGCGCCTCCGCCGGCACGTATGCAAGCGCCTCCGCGCCGAGGCCCGGGTCGACCTCGGCGAGCGTGGCCGGTCGCCACGACGGGTCGCGATCCTTGTCGACCACCTGCGCGCGGACGCCCTCGACGAGGTCCGGCTGCGTGTCGACGAACCACGAGACGAGCCCGTACTCCTGCTCCAGCGCGGCGCGCAGGTCCGGGAGGTGGCGCGCGCTGCGGACGGCGGCGAGCGCCACGGTGAGCGCGGTGGGCGAGAGCCGCTCGAGCTCGTCGGCCTCGGCGCCGGCCTGCTCGTCCCCGTCGCCGGCGGCGGCACGCAGCCGCGCCACGATCTCGGGCACGTCGTCCGCCGCGTACGCGGCGTCGGCCGCCGCCTGCCGGGCGACGAGGCGCGAGACGGGTGCGGGCAGGGCGTGGCGGCGCACGACCTCCCGCACGTCCTCGACGTCGAGCGGGTCGACGCCCGCGGTCGCGAGCGCCGCGAGGTCGGCCACGAGCACGGGCAGCCGCTCGCTCGGCACGTAGTGGTCGGCGAGCCCGACGAAGATCGCGTCGGCGGCGTCCATCGTCACGGCGCCGAGCGCGAGCAGCTCGCCGAGCCGCCCGGGCGCGCGGGCCAGGAGCCAGGAGCCTCCGACGTCGGGCGTGAAGCCGATCCGCGTCTCCGGCATGGCGACGCGCGACCGCTCGGTGACGACGCGGACCGGCGCGTGCGCGGCGAGGCCGACGCCGCCGCCCATGGTGATGCCGTCCATGATCGTCACGACGGGCACGGGCAGCTCCGCGAGCGCCGCGTCGACGGCGTACTCGCGCCGGAAGTACCGGCGCGCGTCGGCCTGACGCCCGGCAACGATCGATGCGCGCAGCTCCCGGACGTCGCCGCCCGCGCACAGACCCCGGTCGCCCGCGCCGTCGAGCAGCACGACGCGCACGGTCGGGTCGACGCGCCACTCCTCAAGCACGTCGGCGATCTCGCCGAGCATCGAGTAGCCGAGCGCGTTGAGCGCGCGGGGCCGGTCCAGGGTGAGGTGCCCGACGCCGTCGTCGACGCGGGCGATGATCTCGCTCGTCATCCGCGTCACGCTACCGCCCGTCGGCGGCCGGACGCTCGCACGACGTGGGACCCTGGCACGTCGGACGAGCGTGCCGACGGTGCCGGCGGCAGCGAGGAGGCAGCGGTGGACGAGGCGACCTGGACGGACGGACCCTGGCGGCCGGACGTGCTGGGCGGGGAATGGGTCGCGCGCGACCTCGACCTCCCGGACGGCGCGGTGGCGACCCTGGTGCGGCGCGACGCCGCGGCGCCCGACGGCGACCGACCCGCGGTGCTGTACGTGCACGGCTTCATCGACTACTTCTTCCAGACCCACGTGGCCGAGGCGTTCGAGGCGCGGGGGTATCGGTTCTACGCGCTCGACCTGCGCGGCTACGGGCGCTCGATCGGCCGCGGCTCGGGCGCGCCGTCGCGGCCCGACGACGATCCCAACTTCGTCACCGACCTCGCCGTCTACGCGCAGGACCTCGACGCCGCCGCGCGCGCGATCCGGGCCGAGGGGCACGAGCGGCTCGTCGTGCTCGGCCACTCGACGGGCGGCCTCGTCGCCAGCCTTTGGGCGGACGCGCGGCCCGGCCGGCTCGCGGCGCTCGTGCTCAACAGCCCGTGGTTCGACCTCAACAAGCCGTGGGTGTTCCGCGGGCCGGTCACGTGGGTGATCGACGTCGTCGGGCGGTTCGCGCCGCGGCTCGTCGTGGGCGCGCTGGACCCGCACTGGGTGGAGGCGCTGCACGCGAGCACGGGCGGCGAGTGGGACTTCGACCTCGCCTGGAAGCCGATCGAGGGATTCCCCGCACGGGCGGGGTTCGTCCGGGCCGTGCGGCGCGCGCACGCGCGCGTCGGGCGCGGTCTGCACGTCGACTGCCCGGTCCTCGTGCTGGCGTCCGCGCGCAGCGGCCCGGCGTCCGGTTGGCACGACGCGCTGCTCACGACCGACAGCGTGCTCGACGTCGGCCACATCACCTCGCGTGCCGAGCGGCTGGGCGACGACGTCACGGTCGTCACGGTCGAGGGCGGCGCGCACGACCTCGCCCTCTCCCCCGAGCCCGCCCGGTCGACCTACCTGCGGGAGGTCCTCGACTGGCTCGACGGCCACGTCTGACGGCCCCGATCGCACGCCCTCGGCTGCCGAACCCGGGGTCGTTCCCCAGGACCCGACCAGCCTGAGGAGAGATCCCGCGTTCGCGCCGGCGGGGCGTCACCGTCGTGTCCGAATCCCGCTAGCCACGGGAGGGTCCGCGGGGTGAGGATCGAGTCATGACGACGACCCTCGCGACTCCCCGCGCGGTTGCGGACCCCGTGTTCGCGGAGCGCTACCGCGCCATCGCGTCGCGCGACCGGCGGTTCGACGGGCAGTTCATCACCGCCGTGAGGAGCACGGGCATCTACTGCCGCCCGTCGTGCCCCGCGCGCACGCCCAAGCCGGAGAACGTCACGTTCTACCTCACGTCCGCGGCCGCGCACGAGGCCGGCTACCGCGCGTGCAAGCGCTGCCTCCCCGAGGCTGTGCCCGGCACGCCGAGCTGGGACCTCGGGCACGACCTCTCCGCCCGCGCGATGCGCCTCGTCGCCGACGGCGTCGTGGACCGTGAGGGCGTCGACGGTCTCGCCGCCCACCTCGGGTACTCGGCCCGGCACGTGCACCGCGTGCTCGTCGCCGAGCTGGGCGCCGGCCCGGTCGCGCTCGCCCGCGCGCTGCGCGCCCAGACCGCGCGCGCCCTGCTCACGGGCACCGACCTCCGCCTCGCCGACGTCGCGTTCGCCGCGGGCTTCGGCAGCGTCCGGCAGTTCAACGACACGATCACCGAGGTCTTCGACACGACGCCGAGCGAGCTGCGCCGTCGGGCGCGGCCCGACCGCCCGGCCCCGCCCCGCGGCGCCACGGGGTCGGGGGGTGCGGTCCGCGGCCCCGACGGCGCGGGTGCCGTCGGGGACGACGGCGGCACCACCGCGGTGCTCGACCTCACGCTCCCCCTGCGTGAGCCCTTCGACGCACGCGGTGTCTTCGCGTTCCTCGCGGCGCGCGCCGTCGACGGCGTCGAGGTCGCGGACCTCGCCGGACCCGTCCTGTCGTACGCGCGCACGCTCGCGCTGCCGCACGGGCCGGGCGCGTTCCGCGCGACGCACGGACCCCCGCCGGGGAACGCCCGCGGCGCGGCACGGTTCCACGTCGAGCTCGAGCTCACGTCCGTGGCCGACCTGCCCGCGGCGATCGCCCGGGTCCGCCGCCTGTTCGACCTCGACGCCGACCCCGCGGCCGTGGACGCGGCCCTCGCCACCGACCCGGCGCTCGCCGCGTCGGTGCGCGCCGTGCCCGGTGTCCGCGTCCCGGGCGCGGTGGACGCGACGGAGATCCTCGTCCGCGCGCTCGTGGGGCAGCAGATCTCCGTCGCCGCCGCGCGCACGCACCTGTCGCGGCTCGCCGTCGCGCTCGGCACGCCGTTCGCGTCCCGGTTCGGGCCGACCCGCCTCTTCCCGACGCCGACGCAGCTCGCCGAGGGCGGAGCCGACCACGTGCGCGGGCCCGCGCGACGCACGGCCGCGATCCTGGGGGTCGCGCGCGCGCTCGCCGACGGGTCGCTCGCGCTCTCCCCCGCCGACGACCCCGCCACCCAGCGCGCGGCGCTCGAGGCGATGCCCGGCGTCGGCCCGTGGACGTCCGGGTACGTCGCGATGCGCGTCCTGCACGACCCGGACGTCCTGCTCGACGGCGACCTCGCCCTGCGCGCGGGCGCCGCGGCGCTCGGCCTGCCCGACGACCGGCGCGCGCTCGTCGCGCACGCGGAGCGCTGGGCGCCGTGGCGCTCGTACGCCGCGATGCACCTCTGGCGCGCCGCGGCCCCCCGACCCTCGTCCGCCCTCACGAAGGAGACCCCGTGACCACCGCAGCCACCGCCCCCGCGACGACCACCACCGGTACGGCCGTCAGCACGACGGTCACCACGCCCGACGGCCCGTTCACGGTCGTCGTCGACCCCGACGGCACCGTCCTCGCCTCCGGCTGGACGGCCGAGCCCGCGGCGCTCGTCGCGCTCGTCCACCCCGACCTGCGCCCCGCGGACGTCTCGCTCGTGCCCGACGACGCACCCGCCGTCGTCCCGGCCGTCGCCGCGGTCCGGGCGTACTACGCGGGCGACGTGCACGCGATCGACGCCGTGCCCGTGCGCCAGGTCTCCGGGCCCTACCGCGCGCACGCGTGGGACGTGCTGCGCACGGTCGAGCCGGGCGACCCGGTCACCTACACGCGGTACGCCGAGCTGTCGGGACGGCCCGCCGCCGTGCGCGCCGCCGCGGGCGCGTGCGCGATGAACGCTGCCGCGCTGTTCGTGCCGTGCCACCGCGTGCTGCGCACGGACGGCAGCCTCGGCGGGTTCCGCTACGGCCTCGAGGTCAAGCGCAGCCTGCTCGACCGGGAGGCACGCGCGACCGGGGCGCCGTCGCTCCTCTGAGCGCTCGGCGCGCCGGGCACGCGCTCAGCCTCGGCCGAAGAGCTGGGTCCACACCCGGTCCGCGTGCCCGACGCCGATCTCGCGCAGGTCGCAGTCGAGGATGTTCGCCCGGTGCCCGGGCGAGTCCATCCACGCGCGCACCACGTCCTCGGCGGTCGCCTGACCCTTCGCGATGTTCTCCGCACCCGGGTTCGCGTAGCCCTGGGCCTTCGCGCGGTCCCACGGGGACCGGCCGTCGAGGCTCGTGTGGTCGAAGTAGCCCTGGGCGAGCATGTCCTCGCTGTGGAACTGCGCCGCCGCGGTGAGCCGCCCGTCGACGACGAGCGGGCCGCAGCCCGCCTCGGCGCGCTCCGCGTTGGTCCGCTCGACGACGGCGGCGCCCTCCGCCGAGATCGCACCCGGCCCGGCCGGGACCGCCGCGGCGGACGCCGAGGCGGGGGCGGGCGTCACGCTCGGCGCCGGGTCGGCGGCCTCGCCCGACGCCGCCGGGTCGGTCTGCGCGTCGCCCGGACCCGGCTGCGTCGGCTCCGGGGACGCCGGGGCCGGCTCGACCCCGTCGTCGGTCCCGCCCTGCTCCGCCCGCTCGGCACCGTCCGACGGGGTGTGGGGCGCGCCGGGCGCGGTCGGTGCCGCCGAGGTGTCCGAGGGACGCTCCAGGTCGTCCGCCGAGCGGCCGTCGGCCAGCGTCCGCGACGAGCGGTCGTCGCGCGGTTCCCGGCCGTCGAGCCAGGACTCCGGGTCGGTCCCCTGCCACGGCAGCGCCGCGACCACCGGCCCGCGCGGGCCGACGTGCTCCGGCCGGAGCTCGCCGGTCGCCGTCGCGACCGTGACGCCCAGCGGCGGGCCGAGGAGCAGTGCCACGGCGACCCCCGACGTCGCGGCGACCCGCGGACCGGACCGCAGGTGCCGCGCGAACGGGCCGCCCCGCCGTCGGGCCGCCGCGGGCGTCGGGACCGCGGACGACGGCCGCGCGGGCCGCGACGTCCCGGATGCCGGTCGCGACCGGGGCACCTCCGCGGGCGCTCCGGCCCGGTGCCGGGGCGTGCGCTGCGGGGCCATCGCCCGACCCTACCCACCCCAGCCGCGGATGTGTACCGCTTCGTCCGTTCTGCCCGCTGTCCCCCTGCCGCCGAACCCGGGGTTGTTCCCCAGTTCGGCGCCGAACCGGGGAAC
>NZ_JBHXIC010000137.1:0-619 GCF_042723955.1 Cellulosimicrobium cellulans
CGCCAACGTCTGCGCCAGATACGTCTTGCCCGTCCCCGTCGGACCGATCAGAAGAATGTTCGACTTCGCCAGCTCCACGTAGTCCGGGTCGTCGGGGCTCGACGGCTTGGACTGCTCGCCCGCCTGGACGCGCTTGTAGTGGTTGTAGACGGCGACGGCCAGGGCCCGCTTCGCGGCGTCCTGGCCGATGACGTACTGCTCGAGGAACTCGAAGATCTCCTTGGGCTTGGGCAGCTCCGTGAGGCCGAGCTCCGTCGCCTCGGCGAGCTCCTCCTCGATGATCTCGTTGCACAGGTCGATGCACTCGTCGCAGATGTACACACCCGGGCCCGCGATGAGCTTCTTGACCTGCTTCTGCGACTTGCCGCAGAACGAGCACTTCAGCAGGTCGGCGCCGTCTGAGATACGAGCCACTACGCGTCTCCTTGTCCCGGTGCCGAGGCCTCCTGCCGTCGGGGTCGACGGCGCGGGGCCCGGGCACGGCCGAGCGAGTCCTGCTCCCCATTCCACACCACGGGGCCCCCGTTGTCAGGTGGGCTCCCCGTACGGGGCGCAACGTGTCGCGGGGGCGGGCGCCCCCCCCGGGGGGGGCCGGCGCGGGGGGGGGGTGGTTGTGAGA
>NZ_JBHXIC010000137.1:629-7510 GCF_042723955.1 Cellulosimicrobium cellulans
GCGACCCGCCGCCCGTGTCCCCGTCGGGGGGCGCGACCGCGGCGGGCGCCGCCGGCCCCTCCCCCAGCGCGCCGCGGGGGGCGGCCGCGCCGCGGCGTGAGGTCATGCTGGACGGGCGGTCACGTCAGGGCTTGTTGACCGCGACGGCCTTGCGGCTCTCGAGGACCTGGTCGACGAGGCCGTACTCCTTCGCCTGCTCGGCGGTGAGGATCTTGTCGCGCTCGATGTCCTGGCGGACCTGCTCGACCGACTTGCCCGAGTGCAGCGCGAGCGTGTCCTCGAGCCACTCCCGCATGCGGATGAGCTCGTTCGCGTGGATCTCGATGTCGGACGCCTGCGCGTAGCCGCCGCCCTCCATCGCGGGCTGGTGGATGAGCACGCGTGCGTTCGGGAGCGCGAGGCGCTTGCCCGGCTGGCCTGCGGCGAGCAGGACCGCGGCCGCCGACGCCGCCTGGCCCAGGCAGACCGTCTGGATCTGCGGCTTGATGTACTGCATCGTGTCGTAGAGCGCGGTCATCGCGGTGAACGACCCGCCCGGCGAGTTGATGTAGAGGATGACGTCGCGGTCCGGGTCCTGGCTCTCGAGCACGAGGAGCTGGGCCATGACGTCGTCGGCGGACGCGTCGTCGACCTGGACGCCCAGGAAGATGATGCGGTCCTCGAACAGCTTGGTGTAGGGGTCCTGCCGCTTGAAGCCGTACGCGGTGCGCTCCTCGAACTGCGGGAGCACGTAGCGGGCCGACGGCGCGCCGCCCGGCAGCGCGATGCCGCCGGGACGCGCGCCCGCGCCGGCGAGGCGCTGCGCGGTGGACAGGTACTGGGACTCGGCGCTGAAGCTCACGGGTTCTCCTCGGTGAAGTCTGGTGTCCGGTGCGGGGTCAGGAACCCGTGGTGCCGCCGCCGCCGGTCACGGACGACGCGTTGGTGACGACGTGGTCGATGAAGCCGTACTCCAGCGCCTCCTCGGCCGTGAACCAGCTGTCGCGGTCGTTGTCCTTGAGGATCTGCTCGAGCGGCTTGCCGGTCTGCTCGGCCGTGAGCTCGGAGAGCACCTGCTTCATGTGCATGATGAGCTGCGCGTTGATGCGCACGTCGGTCGCGGTCCCACCGATGCCGCCCGAGGGCTGGTGCATCATGACGCGCGCGTGCGGCGTCGCGTACCGCTTGCCCTTGGTGCCGGACGAGAGCAGGAACTGCCCCATCGACGCCGCCATGCCCATGGCGATCGTCGCGACGTCCGGCTGGATGTACTGCATGGTGTCGTAGATCGCCATCCCGGCCGTGATCGACCCGCCGGGCGAGTTGATGTAGAGCCAGATGTCCTTCTCCGGGTCCTCTGCGGCGAGCAGCATCATCTGGGCGCAGATGGCGTTCGCGTTCTCGTCGCGCACCTCCGAGCCGAGCCAGATGATGCGCTCCTTGAGGAGCCGGTTGTAGATGGAGTCGTTGAGTCCGAAGCCCGGACCCTCGGCGCGGTTGACCGGGGCCGTCGCGTCGGACGGCAGGTACAGCTCGTTCACATCCATCTCCTTCGTCGCTCCCGCGGGTCGCCCCCGCCTGCGCTGCCCTGGCCGGTCCCGGGAGGATGCCCCGGTCCAGCCGTGCTGCAAGTGACCCTAACGCGGTCCGTGCCCGGCGTTCGTCCCGACAGCGCGCGTTTTCGCTGACGGCGCACCAGGCGGCCGGTGCACGCCGTCACGGCACGGGCACGACGACGGCCCGCCCCCTCGCGCGGAGGGTGCGGGCCGTCGTGGGACCTGCTCCGGCCGACCGGCCGGTGCCGTGTCAGGCCTTCGTCGAGTCCTTCTCGTCGTCCTCGACCGGCGCCGCGGCGGCGGCCTCGGTGGAGTCGTCGACGAGCGCCTCCTCGACGGGCTCGGCCGCGACGTCCTCGACCGACTCGTCCGCGGCGGCGTCCTCGTCGTCCGAGCCGATGAACTCGGTCAGGTCGACGACGTTGCCGGCGGAGTCCTTGACCTCGATCTGGCGCAGCGCGACGGCGAGCGACTTGGAGCGCGCGACCTCGCCGACCATCGCGGGGATCTGCCCGCCCTGGTCGAGCGACTGGATGAACTGGTTCGGGTCCATCCCGTACTGGCGCGAGGCGCTCACGAGGTACTCGAGGAGCTCGTTCTGCGCGACCTTGATCTCGAGCTGCTCGGCGAGGGTGTCGAGCAGGATCTGGTTGCGGATGGCGTCGGTCGCCTCGACGGTGACCTCGGCGCGGTGCGTCTCGTCCTCCAGGCGGCCCTCGGACTCGAGGTGGCGGTGCACCTCGGCCTCGACGACGCCCGCCGGCACGGGGATCTCGACCGCGTCGTTGAGCGCCTTGAGGAGCTCGTCGCGCGCGGCGACGGCCTGGTTCGAGGTCTTGATGCTCGCGACCTGCTCGCGCAGGTCGGCGTTGAGCTCCTCGAGAGTGTCGAACTCGGACGCGAGCTGGGCGAAGTCGTCGTCCGCCTCGGGCAGGTCGCGCTGCTTGACGGAGGTCGCCGTGACGGTGACGGACGCCTCCTTGCCCTCGTGCTCGCCGCCGGCCAGCGGGGCGTTGAACGTGGTCGTCTCGTCGGCCGAGAGGCCGGTCAGCGCCTCGTCCAGGCCCTCGAGCATGTTGCCCGAGCCGATCTGGTAGCTGACGCCGGAGACGGAGTCGACCTCCTCGCCGTCGATCTCGGCCGTGAGGTCGAGCACGACGAAGTCGCCCTCGGCCGCGGGACGGTCGACGCCGACGAGCGTGCCGAAGCGCTCGCGCAGCGCGTCGAGGCGCTCGGTGACGTCCTCGTCGGTGACCTCGGCGGGCTCGACCGTGATGGCGAGCGAGTCGAGGGCGGGCAGCGTGATCTCGGGGCGGACCTCGACCTCGGCGGTGAAGACCAGCTGGCCCTCGCCGGCCTTGGCCGGGATCTCGGTGACCTCGACCTCGGGCTGGCCGAGCGGGCGCAGGCTCTCCTCGCTCGCGGCCTGGCGGTAGAAGCCGGACAGGCCGTCGTTGACGGCGTGCTCGATGACGGCGCCCCAGCCGACGCGCTGGTCGATCACGCGCGGCGGGACCTTGCCCTTGCGGAAGCCGGGGATGTTCACCTGCTCCGCGATGTGCTGGTAGGCGTGCTCGATGCTCGGCTTGAGCTCGTCGTACTCCACCTCGACGGTCAGCTTGACCTTGGTGGGGTCCAGGGTCTCGACGGCGCTCTTCACTTCGATGATCTCCAACTGATCGGGGCGGGCCGGCGTGCGGCCGGGGACGGCTCCGCACGCGGGCGTACGGGCAACCGTCCCATCGTACGCGAGCGGTCAAGCGTCGCGGGTCAGGCCGACGTGCGCGGACCGGGGCGCTGGACCACCAGGACGACGGCGAGCCCGACGACCGCGGTCGCGACCACCGTCTGCCATCGCAGCCCGACCACACCGAGCAGGTCGAGCAGCACGGCCATGACCATCTGGCCGCCGACGACCGTCAGCGTGAGGACGAACGTGCCGAGGTGGCGCACCGCGTACGCGGCCGCCACGGTGATGAGGGTCCCCAGCGGACCGCCCAGGTAGAGCCACCACTGCCTGGGCAGCGTGACGCCGTCGAGCCCGCCGAGGAGCGCGGCCAGCGCGCAGACGAGGGAGATGCCGAGGAGCCCGCCCGTGACGGAGGTGAGGGTCGCGACGACCGGGTCGCCCGTGAGCTGCGTGACCCGGCCGTTCCCGGCCTGCTGCCCGCACAGGACGGCGCCGCCGACGAACAGCGCGACCCCCGCGAGGACGGCGCCCCACCCCGCGTCGGTCGTCGCGCCGCCGAGCACCGCGACGCCCAGGCCCACGAGCGCCGCGAGCCCCGCGGCCGCCCGGCGAGCGGTGAGCCGCAGCGGGGCCGGGAGCCCGACGCCGCGCGCGTCGAGCGCGAGGCCCGCGACCGTCTGGCCGGCGACCGAGCACACGGAGGCGACCGCGACGCCGACGAGCGGGACCCCGGCGGCCATGGCGACGACGATCGGGACGCTGCACAGCCCGACCGCGAACCACCACCAGGACGCGGAGGTGCGCAGGACGTGGAGGGTGGGGCGGACCCGACGGCGGGCGACCACCACGAGCACCGTCGCGAGGAAGGTCCCGACGTAGGAGAGCCAGGCCGCGACCACGGGTCCGGTCCCGGCGGCGGCGAGGCCGCCGTTGAGGCGGCCCTGGAGCGAGAGCACGGCGCCGCTGCCCGCGGCGACGACCGCCGCGAGGGTGACGCGCGTCGCCGGTCCGGACGCGGTGGTCGACGTGGTCACGGGCACCTCTCGAGGACGGGACCGACGCGACGGCCCGGACGTCGCCCCGCGACGCCCCCGGAGGGGCGCCGCGCGAAGGTCGGGGTGACAGGATTTGAACCTGCGACCTTCCGCTCCCAAAGCGGACGCGCTACCAACCTGCGCCACACCCCGTCGCCCGCCGCGGCGGCGGGCCAGGGCAAGTGTACTGGCGGCTGAGGGCACCCTCGTCGGCGCGCCGGAGACCACCGGGCAGACGGCGGGCAGACGGCCGGCAGAGCCACCGGGGTTTGCTAAGGTTGCGGCCGCAGGTCGGCGCCGTGCCGGCCCTCGGCCTTTCGGTCGGGGGCCCGGATCCCGGTCCCACGGCCCGTGCGGGCGTAGCTCAATGGTAGAGCCCCAGTCTTCCAAACTGGCTACGCGGGTTCGATTCCCGTCGCCCGCTCCGACGCTCTCGGGCTCCGTCCCGACCGCGGAACCAGAACGTCACGAGGGGCGCCCCGCCAGCCGGCTGGGCGCCCCTCGTCGTCCCGCCGGCACACCGACGCCCCCGAGCGGGCGACCGTCTCGTGGACGGCGTTGCAGGGTCCGGACGCGGACCGATAGCCTCGGGGTCACACGCGCCGCCCGCAGGCCCGGACCTCCGGGCGACCGCGGCGCGACCGACCAGGAGGAGCGAGGAATGACCGCGACGATCGCGCGTCCCGCACCGCTGCACCGCGCCGTGTCGCGCGTCTCCTGTTGTCGCTGTCTCGGCTGTCGCTGACGACCCGCCGCCGACCCCGCGCGCAGCTCCGCGCCGCACCAGGCCGCCCCGTCCGCACGAGCCCGCCCCCGCCGTCGTGCCCGCGCGCCCGCACCGTCCCCGAGAGACGCTGGGCACCGTGATCGCGGACCGCGACGGCCCTCGTCCCCTGATCGGTACCCCCACCCCGGCTCACCCCGAGCCGTCGACAGAAGAGGAAGACATGGCACGCATCTACGACGACGTCACGCAGCTCGTCGGCAACACCCCCCTGGTCCGTCTCAACAAGCTCACGGAGGGCCTCGGCGCCACCGTCGTGGGCAAGCTCGAGTTCTACAACCCCGCGAACTCGGTCAAGGACCGCATCGGCGTGGCGATCATCGACGCCGCGGAGGCGTCGGGCGAGCTGAAGCCGGGCGGGACGATCGTCGAGGCCACCTCCGGCAACACCGGCATCGCGCTCGCGATGGTCGGTGCCGCGCGCGGGTACGACGTCGTCCTGACGATGCCGGAGACGATGTCGAAGGAGCGCCGTGCGCTGCTCCGCGCGTTCGGTGCCGAGCTCATCCTCACGCCGGGGTCCGAGGGGATGAAGGGCGCGGTCAACCGCGCGGACGAGATCGTCGCCGAGCGCGAGGGCGCGATCCTCGCGCGCCAGTTCGCCAACGAGGCCAACCCCGAGATCCACCGCCGCACGACGGCGGAGGAGATCTGGGCCGACACGGACGGCGCCGTCGACATCGTCGTCGCCGGGATCGGCACCGGGGGCACGATCACGGGCGTCGGCCAGGTGCTCAAGGAGCGCAAGCCCGGCGTGCAGATCGTCGCGGTCGAGCCCGAGGAGTCGGCCATCCTCAACGGCGGCCAGCCCGGCCCGCACAAGATCCAGGGCATCGGCGCGAACTTCGTGCCCGAGATCCTCGACACCTCGGTCTACGACGAGGTCATCGACGTCAACGCCGAGACCGCGGTCGAGCTCGCGCGCCGTGCCGCGAAGGAGGAGGGGCTGCTGGTCGGCATCTCGTCCGGCGCCGCGATCGCCGCCGCGCTCCAGCTCGCCGCGCGCCCCGAGAACGCGGGCAAGCTCATCGTGACGATCATCCCCTCGTTCGGTGAGCGCTACCTGTCCTCCGTGCTCTACGCCGACCTGCTGGACTGACGTGACCGACCCGCGTCCTCACCACCGGACGGCCGGCTACCGGCTGCGCCGGTTCGTGCGCGTGCTCGGCGAGGACCTCGAGGCGGCCCGACGGCGGGACCCCGCCGCCCGCACCCGCCTCGAGGTCGCGCTGGCGTACCCGGGCGTGCACGCCGTGTGGGCCTACCGGCTCGCGCACCGCATGTGGCGCGAGCCCCTGCTGCGTCTTCCGGCACGCCTCGTCTCGCAGGTGGCGCGGGCGCTGACCGGTGTGGAGATCCACCCCGGCGCGCGCATCGGCCGGCGCCTGTTCATCGACCACGGCATGGGGGTCGTCGTGGGCGAGACGGCGGTCGTCGGCGACGACGTCGTGCTCTTCCACACGTCCACCCTCGGCGGGCGGTCGATGAAGCGCGGCAAGCGGCACCCGACGCTCGGGGACCGCGTGGTCGTCGGGGCGGGAGCGAAGATCCTCGGGCCGGTCTGGGTCGGCGACGACGTGCAGGTGGGGGCCAACGCCGTCGTCGTCAAGGACGTGCCCGCCGGGGCGGTCGCGGTCGGGGTCCCGGCGAAGATCCGCATGCCCGCCGCCGCGCCCGCGGCGCGGGACGCCGTCGAGGACCCGTCGCTCCTCATCGAGTACGTCATCTGAGCGCACGGACGCGGGGCCGCCGTCGACCGTGTCGTGGCCGAGGCCCGCGCCCTCGCGCTGCCGCCCGAGAACGTCCAGACCCTAGTCAAGGAGGCCCTCCGAAGACCC
>NZ_JBHXIC010000138.1:0-7509 GCF_042723955.1 Cellulosimicrobium cellulans
CCCGTCCGACAGCCAGGAGGCCGTGGAGACGGGGGCGGGGGGGCGCCCACGGCGGGGCCGCCCGCCCCCCCCGCCCCGCGCGCCCCGCCCCGCCGCCCCCGCGCCCCTCCCCCCGGCCGCCGGCCACCGCCCGCCCCGCCGGTGGCGCGACGAGCCGGGGCTCGACGCGGCGTGGATCGCCGAGACCGTCGCGCGCGCGCTCGACGAGGACCTGGGCGTCGCGCCGGGCCGCGACGTCACGACGCAGGCGACCGTGCCGCCGTCGGCCACCGGGACCGCGCACCTCGTGGCGCGTGCGGACGGGGTCGTGGCGGGCCTCGTCGTCGTCGAGGAGGTGACGCGGCAGGTCGCCGAGCGGTTCGGACTGCCCCCCGTGGAGGTGACGTTCGTCGCGGCCGACGGCGCGGCGGTGGGTCGCGGCCGCGTCCTCGCCGCGCTCACGGGGCCGGTCCAGGTGCTCCTCGCGGCCGAGCGCACGCTGCTCAACCTCGCGAGCCGCGCGTCGGGCGTCGCGACGGCGACGCGCGCGTGGGCGCGCGAGCTCGCCGGTACGGGCGCGCAGGTGCTCGACACGCGCAAGACGACGCCCGGCCTGCGCGCCCTGGAGAAGTACGCGGTACGCGCCGGGGGCGGGACGAACAAGCGCATGGGCCTCTACGACGTCGCGATGGTCAAGGACAACCACGTCGTGGCCGCCGGCTCGGTGAGCGCGGCCATCGACGCGATCCGCCGGACGTTCCCCGACGTCCTGGTCCAGGTCGAGGCGGACACGACCGCGCAGGCGCTCGAGGCCGTCTCGGCGGGCGCGGACTTCCTCCTGCTCGACAACATGCCGACGCCCGTGCTCGCCGAGACGGTCGCGGCCGTGCGGGCGCGCGAGGGGAAGGACGGCGTCCCGGCGAAGGTCGAGCTCGAGGCCACGGGCAACCTCACGCTGGACCGCGCGCGCGAGGTCGCCGGTACCGGGGTCGACTACCTGTCCGTCGGCGCGCTCACCCACTCGGCCCCGATCCTCGACCTCGCCCTCGACCTGCTCCCGACCCTCCCGTCGGCGGAGAACCCCGGTCACCCGAGGTAGAACGCTGGTCACGCGAGGTAGAACGCTGGTCACGCGAGGTAGAACGCTGGTCGCGCGAGAGAGCACCACGGTTCTGCCTCGCGTGACCATGGTTCTCCCTCGGCACACGCTGGTCCGCGCGGGCGTCGGTAGAATCCTCGGGTGACCTCCCCCGCCGGAACCCCCTCTCCTGACGCGCGCGAGCCCGAGGAGCACGTCGACGACGTGCCGGAGCAGATGCAGGTCCGCCGCGAGAAGCGCGAGCGGATCCTCGCGCGCGGCGACGAGCCGTACCCCGTCTCCGTCCCGCGCACGACCACGATCGCCGACGTCCGTGCCGAGTACGCGCACCTGGAGACGGGCGAGGAGACGCAGGACGAGGTCGGCGTGGCCGGCCGCGTCGTGTTCCTGCGCAACACCGGCAAGCTGTGCTTCGCCACGCTGCAGGACGGCGAGGGCAACCGCCTGCAGGTCATGCTGAGCCAGGCCGTCGTGGGCGAGGAGTCGCTCGCGTCGTTCAAGGCGGACGTCGACCTGGGCGACCACCTCTTCGCGCACGGCCGCGTCATCAGCTCGCGCCGGGGCGAGCTGAGCGTCTTCGCGGACGCGTGGCAGATCGCCGCGAAGGCGTTGCGACCGCTCCCCGTGCTCCACAAGGAGCTCTCGGAGGAGGCGCGCGTGCGCCAGCGCTACGTGGACCTCATCGCGCGCCCGGCCGCCCGGGACACGGTGCGCCTGCGCGCCGCCGTCGTGCGCTCGATCCGCGAGAACTTCTGGGAGCGCGGTTTCGTCGAGGTCGAGACGCCGATGCTCCAGACGCGTCCGGAAGGCGCGGCCGCGCGACAGTTCGAGACGCACATGAATGCGTTCGACATCGACCTGTTCCTGCGTATCGCGCCCGAGCTGTTCCTCAAGCGCGCGGCCGTCGGCGGTGTCGAGAAGGTGTTCGAGATCAACCGCAACTTCCGCAACGAGGGCGTGGACTCCACGCACTCCCCGGAATTCGCGATGCTCGAGGCGTACGAGGCCTATGGCGACTACGACACGATGGCGGTGCTCACCCAGAACCTGGTGCAGCGGGCCGCGCAGGACGCGCTCGGGACGACCCTGGTCACGCTCGCCGACGGCACGGAATACGACCTCGGCGGCGAATGGACGCAGCTGAAGATGTACGACTCGCTCTCGGACGCGCTGGGCGATTCCGTCACGCCCGAGACGTCGGTCGAGACGCTGCTGCGGTACGCGGACAAGTTCGAGCTCACCTTCGACCCGAAGAACGTCAACCACGGGAAGCTCGTCGAGGGCCTCTGGGAGCACCTGGTGGGCGACCACCTCGTCGCGCCGACGTTCGTGCGCGACTTCCCCGTCGAGACCTCGCCGCTCACCCGTGACCACCGGTCGGTGCGCGGCCAGGTCGAGAAGTGGGACCTCTACGTGCGCGGCGTGGAGCTCGCGACGGCGTACTCCGAGCTGGTGGACCCGGTGGTCCAGCGCCAGCGCTTCGAGGCGCAGGCGCTGCTCGCGGCCGCCGGCGACGAGGAGGCCATGCGCATCGACGAGGACTTCCTCACCGCGATGGAGTACGCGATGCCCCCGTCGGGTGGCATGGGCCTGGGCATCGACCGCCTGCTCATGGCGATCACCGGCCTCGGCATCCGCGAGACCATCCTCTTCCCGCTCGTGAAGCCGGCGCAGCAGTAGCGCGCCGCCCAACACCTAGGATCGACAGCATGGACATCTGGCCCACCGTCGCGGCACTGATCCCCTCGATCGGTGTCGGCGTGCTCTTCTACGTGGCGATGCGCGCCATCGTGCGCGCGGACCGCAACGAGCGCGCCGCGCTCGCGCGCCTGGACGCGGAGCAGGAATCGGCCGTGGACGAGAATGTCGCGCCCGCGCGCGACGCCTGAGCATCGCCCGTCACCGCGTGCAAATAGCCACGAAATGATGTACCTGCGTCCAGGAATGGTGGGCCTCGCCCCAGAAGACGCGTGCCGGACAACGGCGTGGCCAATTGACGGTCCCGACTTTTCGATGGCATCCTGACGAGGACAATCATTCCTGTGAAGCGTGAGGTAACCACAGTGGCCCAGAAAGTCCAGGTAATTCTCGTCGACGACCTCGACGGGGGCGCGGCCGACGAGACCGTCACGTTCGCGCTCGACGGCGTCTCCTACGAGATCGACCTCAGCACCAAGAATGCGCAGGAGCTCCGCGACGCTCTCGCGTCCTGGGTCGGCAATGCGCGCAAGGTCTCGTCCCGCACGAGCGCGGCCCGTCCCGCGCGCCGCAGCGGCCGCTCCTCCGGCTCGGCCCGTGCGACCGAGGTCCGCGAGTGGGCGCGCGCCAACGGCTTCACGGTGAACGACCGTGGCCGCATCTCCCAGGAGATCCAGACGGCATACGACGCCGCGCACTGACGCGACGCCGCTCGAGCACCAGAGCGCCCCGCCGACGATCCTGTCGGTGGGGCGCTCTCGCGTCCGCGGGCGTCCCGCCGAACGGCGACGGCCTGCGGGTGCCCGAGGCACGCGTCCGGAGAACTAGGCTCGGGTCATGACCTCCGCGACCCGCGCCCTCTGGATCGGCACCTACCCGCACCCGGCGAACGACGGTGCGGAGGGCGTGTGGCGCGTCGGGCTCGACGTCGACGCCGCGGCCGGGACCGGGTCGTTCGTGGGTGGGGTGCTGGCGGCCGAGTCGCCGTCGCCGTCGTTCCTCGCGCTCGACGGCGACACGCTGTACGCGGTGGGGGAGACGGAGGCCGGCTCCGCGTCGGCGTTCGCGGTCGGGCCCGACGGCGGTCTCACGCCCCGAGGAGAGCAGGTCGCGACGGGCGGCTCGTACCCGTGCCACGTCGTCGTGAGCGGCGACGTGCTCGTCGCCAACTACGGGGACGGCGTCCTCACGGCCGTCACGACGGCCGCGGACGGCGCGCTCGCCGCGGCGTCGGACGACCTGGCCAGCACCCCGGTGCGCCGGCAGGGCCACGCGGGGACGGGTCCGGTCACGGACCGCCAGGAAGGGCCGCACGCCCACTTCGTCGCCCCGCTCGCGCACCTCGGCGCCGCCGACGACGGCAGCGGCGACGTGCTCGTCGTCGACCTCGGGACCGACGAGCTGCGCCGGCACGACCCCACGGCCCCCGACGGCGCGGCCCCGCGCGTCGTCGCGACCTTCCCCCCGGGGACCGGCCCGCGCCACCTCGCCGCGCTGCCGTCCGGGCACCTCGTCGTGGTCGGCGAGCTCGACCCGGCCCTGTTCGTCCTCGCTCCGGTGGACGGCCCCGACGGCGCGCGCACGTACGACGTGGTCGCGCGCTACGACGTCACGCACGCCGCCGCCCCCGTGGGCGGCGGGAACTACCCCTCGCACGTCGCGGTCTCGGCGGACGGCACGCGCGTCCTCGCCGCGGTGCGCGGCGCGGACGTGCTCGCCGTGCACGCCGTCGAGCCGGGGCCTGACGGTGGCGTCCCCGCGCTGCGCCACCTCGCGGACTCCCCGGTGGGCGGCGCGTGGCCGCGGCACTTCGCCGTCCTCGACGGTGACGCCGCACCCGAGGCTCCGCTGCACGACCTCGTCGTCGTCGCGAACCAGAACGACGACCCGCTCATCGAGCGTCCGGACGCCCCCGCGGGCGAGGAGCCGACGTCGAACCTCGCGCTCCTGCGCGTGCGCCGCTCGGACGGCGCTGCCCACGTGGTCGACGTGCTCGCGCTGCCCGCCCCGGCGTGCGTCGTGGAGGCCTGACCCGCCGTGACCGCGCTCGAGCTGCCGGAGGGCGTCTCCCCGGACCTGTCGACCCCGCTGCGGGTCGCCATGCTCTCGGTGCACACGTCGCCCCTGGACCAGCCCGGCACGGGCGACGCGGGCGGCATGAACGTGTACGTCACGGAGCTCGCGCACGCGCTCGCCCGCCGCGGCACGCAGGTCGAGATCTTCACGCGCGCGACGGCGTCGAGCCAGCCCCGCAAGGTCGAGGTGTCCGACGGCGTGACGGTGCGCCACGTCGTCGCCGGGCCCTTCGAGGGGCTCGACAAGAACGACCTGCCCGGCCAGCTCTGCGCCTTCACGGCCGGGGTGCTGCGCGCCGAGGCGCGGCACCACGAGGGCTGGTACGACGTCGTCCACACCCACTACTGGCTCTCGGGCCAGGTGGGCTGGCTCGCGGCCGACCGCTGGGACGTCCCGCTCGTGCACACCATGCACACGCTCGCGCGCGTGAAGAACGCCGCGCTCGCCCCGGGCGACGCGCCCGAGCCGCTGGGCCGGATCATCGGGGAGGAGCAGGTCGTCGCCGAGGCGGACGCGCTCGTCGCGAGCACGGACGCCGAGGCGGACGACCTCGTGCGCGACTACGCCGCCGACCCCGCGCGCGTGCACGTCGTGCCGCCGGGCGTCGACCTCGACCTGTTCTCCCCGGACCGCGGCGGCGCGTCGGCCGGCGACGGCGCGGCGCGGCGCGCGCGGCGCCGGGTGCTGCGCGCCGGGCTGGGGCTGCCCACCGGCGGCGGTCTCGTGCTCTTCGCGGGGCGCGTGCAGCCGCTCAAGGGTCCTGACGTGCTCGTCCGGGCGCTCGGGGTCCTCGCCGAGCGCGGGGAGCCCGTGCCGACGCTCGTCGTGCTGGGCGGCCCGAGCGGGCGCCCGACGGCGGTGCGCGAGCTCGAGGCGCTCGCCTACCAGGTCGGGGTGAGCGACCGGCTCGTCGTGCGCCCGCCCGTCCCGCGCGACGAGCTCGCGCAGTGGTACCGGGCTGCCGACGTCGTCGCCGTGCCGTCGCACAACGAGTCGTTCGGGCTCGTCGCGGCCGAGGCCGAGGCGAGCGGCACGCCCGTCGTCGCGGCCGCCGTCGGCGGGCTGAGGACCGTGGTCGAGGACCAGGTCTCCGGCGTCCTCGTGCCCGACCACGACCCCGCGACGTGGGCGCGCGTGCTCGGCGACCTGCTCGCCGACGACGAGCGCCTCGCCGCCCTCGGCGACGGCGCCCGGAGCGCGGGTGAACGCTTCGGCTGGGACACCGCCGCGCTGCGCATGCTCGACGTCTACGCGCAGGCGCGCAAGGTCCGCGCGGCACGCTGACGCCGCGCGGACCCTCGCTGCGGGTCAGGCGTCCGGCGTGGTGCGCTCCAGGACCAGGACGGGGATCTCGCGGGACGTCCTCGTCTGGTAGTCGGCGTACGGCGGGTAGGCCGCGACGGCGCGCTCCCACCAGAGCGCTCGCTCCTCGCCGTGGACCTCGCGCGCGACGTAGTCGTGGCGCTCGGCCTCGTCCTGGAGCTCGACCTGCGGGTGCGCCAGGACGTTGTGGTACCAGACGGGGTTCTTCGGGGCGCCGCCCAGGGACGCGACGATCGCGTACACGCCGTCGTGCTCGACCCGCATGAGCGGCGTCTTGCGGACCTTGCCGGTGCGCCGTCCCAGGGTCGTGAGCACGACCACCGGCATCCCGTTCAGGGTCGTGCTGCGCGTCCCCCCGGACGACTCGTAGGACTCGGCCTGCTTGCGGGACCAGGCGCTCGGGCTGGGGGCGTACTCTCCGTCGATCGGCATGTCGGGGCAACGTGCGCGCCCCCCGCCGGATTCCCGGACCTTCGTCCCACGCCCGACGGCGACGGTCACCACCACGTGGGACGCGGGTGCCCGCGCGGCGGGCCGTGCGGCAGGATGGAACCCATGACCTACACCCTCGTGCTGCTCCGCCACGGCGAGAGCGAATGGAACGCCAAGAACCTGTTCACCGGCTGGGTGGACGTCGCCCTGTCGGAGAAGGGGACCGAGGAGGCGAAGCGCGGCGGTCAGCTCCTCACGGAGGCCGGCGTCCTGCCCGACGTCGTGCACACCTCGCTCCTGCGCCGCGCCATCACGACGGCGAACCTGTCGCTCGACGCCGCGGACCGCCACTGGATCCCCGTGAAGCGGTCGTGGCGCCTCAACGAGCGGCACTACGGCGCGCTCCAGGGCAAGAACAAGAAGCAGACGCTCGAGGAGTTCGGCGAGGAGCAGTTCATGCTCTGGCGCCGCTCGTACGACGTCCCGCCGCCCGAGATCGAGCTCGGCTCCGAGTTCTCGCAGGACGCGGACCCGCGCTACGCCGACGCCCCCGTCGTGCGCACCGAGTGCCTCAAGGACGTGCTCGAGCGCGCCCTGCCGTACTGGGACGGCGAGGTCGTCCCGGACCTGAAGGCGGGCAGGACCGTCCTCGTCGCGGCGCACGGCAACTCGCTGCGCGCGATCGTGAAGCACCTCGACGGCATCTCCGACGAGGACATCGCCGCGCTCAACATCCCGACCGGCATCCCGCTGCTCTACGAGCTCGACGAGGACCTCAAGCCGATCACGAAGGGCGGCCGCTACCTCGACCCCGAGGCCGCTGCCGAGGCCGCCGCCGCGGTCGCCAACCAGGGCCGCTGACCGCCCCCACGCAGAGACGACCGTGGCCCGTCCGGGAATCC
>NZ_JBHXIC010000139.1:0-7503 GCF_042723955.1 Cellulosimicrobium cellulans
ACCGCGAGCGGGCCCCCCGCGCGCCCGCCCCGCCACCCCGGGCGGCCGCCCCCCGGCGCCCCCCGCGCCGGGAGGCGGACCATGCCCTCCTGCGCGATGGACGCGACGAGCGTCCCGTCCTGCGCGAACACGCGCGCCGCGCCGAGCCCGCGGCCGCCCTGCGCGCTCGACGCCGACTGCACGTAGAGCAGCCAGTCGTCGACGCGCGCGTCGCGGTGCCACCACATGGCGTGGTCGAGGCTCGCGATCGACAGGTCGGGCGTGACCCAGCTCGTGCCCGACTGGCGCAGGATCGGCTCGAGCATCACCTGGTCGCACGCGTACGCCATGAGCGCGCGGTGCAGCAGCTGGTCGTCCCCGACGTCGCCGCGCGCCCGCATCCACACCATCTGGTGGTCCTTGGGCTCGTGGTCGGGACCGAGGTAGAGCGAGCCCCCCACGTGCCGCAGCTCGAACGCCGAGTGGTGCGACCAGAAGCGCGCGATCGGGTGGTCGATGCCGCCGAGCACGTCGAGCGCGGACGGCACCTCCTCCGGGGCCGGCGCGTGGGGCATCGGCGACGAGTGCTCGATGCCGCCCTGGTCCTCCTGGAACGAGGCGATCATCGACAGGATCGGCTTGCCGTGCTGGATCGCGTGCGTCCGGCGCGCACTGAACGAGCGCCCGTCGCGCAGCCGCTCGACCGCGAAGTCGATCGGCACGTCGAGGCCGCCGGGCCGCAGGAAGTAGCCGTGCAGCGAGTGGGGGAGGCGGCCGTCGGGAACGGTGCGCCCCGCGGCCAGGACCGCCTGCGCGAGCACCTGGCCGCCGTAGACCCGGCCCGTCGGCTGGTGCACGCTCTCGCCGCGGAAGTGCTCGGGGTCGGCGGCCGACCCGTCGCCGTCACCGACCCGCTCGAGGCGCAGCACGTCGAGGAGGTGGTTCAGCGGGTTGGGGACCTGCTCGCGCGGGGCGGCGTCCGACGTCGGGCCGGGGGAGGAGGTCGACGGCGGCGTGGGCTCGGGGGTCACGGGTGGGGGCTCCTTCGCTCGGGCGGCGGGTCGGTCAGGCCTCGAAGGTGTTGAGGAGCGAGTGCGCCGCGCGCTCCAGATAGTCCCACAGCGTCGCCTCCTGGATCGGCGGCAGGTCGAGGGTGTCGACGGCGGCACGCATGTGGGCGAGCCAGCGGTCGCGGGCCTCGGGGTTGACCTTGAACGGGGCGTGCCGCATCCGCAGGCGCGGGTGCCCGCGCTGCTCGCTGTACGTCGTCGGGCCGCCCCAGTACTGCTCGAGGAACGCGGTGAGGCGCCAGCGCGCCGGGCCGAGGTCCTGCTCGGGGTACATGGGCCGCATGACCGGGTCGTCCGCGACGCCCTCGTAGAACGCGTCGACGAGGCGCACGAACGTCTCGTGACCGCCGACCTCGTCGTAGAACGTGCGGCTCGGGCGCACCGGCGCGGCGTCGGTCGCGGGTCCGGTCGTCGCGCCGTTCGACATGCCGGCGACGGGCAGCGACGTGCGGGGGCTGGGCTCGGTCGTCACCGGCCCATCATCGCACCGGGCACGGCCCTGTCCGGCTCGAGCACGGGGACCGGGGCGCACGTCACACGGGCGTGCCGCGCCGCGTGGTCGTGACGAGCGCCGCGCCGCGCCGTCCGCGTCAGAGGCCGAGCTCGGCGAGCACCGGCAGGTTCTCGCGGACGACGGCACGGGCCTCGGCCGCGCTCTCGGCCTCGACGGCGAGCCGCGCGAGCCGTCGGCACTCGTCGAGGTCCACCTCGCGCAGGAGCGCGGCGACGTCGGGGATCGCCCGGGCCGTCATGGACAGCGACGACACCCCGAGCCCCACGAGCACGACGGCGAGCACGGGCTGCGAGGCCGCCTCGCCGCACACCCCCACGGGCCGGCCTTGCTGCGCGCCGCCGGCGCACGTCGCCTCGACGAGCCGCAGCACCGCCGGCTGCCACGGGTCGCTCAGCTCGGCGAGCGAGCCCAGGAGGCGGTCGGCGGCCATCGTGTACTGCGTGAGGTCGTTCGTGCCGATCGAGGCGAACGCGGCCCGCGCGAGGATCGGGCCCGCGAGCAGCGCGGCGCTCGGGACCTCGACCATGACGCCCGCGACGTCGAGTCCGTGGGCACGGCAGCGCTCGACGAACCACTCCGTCTCGCCCACGGTCGAGACCATCGGTGCCATGACCCACACCTCCGCCTCCTCGGCGGTGGCGGCCTGCGCGATCGCGTCGAGCTGCTGCTCGAGCAGCTCCGGCCACCGCGCGGCGGTGCGCAGCCCGCGCACGCCGAGCGCCGGGTTCTCCTCGTCGTCGACGGTGAGGAAGTGCAGCGGCTTGTCCGCGCCGGAGTCGAGGGTGCGGATGACGACCTTCCGCCCGCCGAACGCGCGGAACACCGTGCGGTAGGCCGCCACCTGCTCCTCGACCGTCGGGGGCTGCTCGCGGTCGAGGAAGCAGAACTCGGAGCGGAACAACCCCACGCCCTCCGCGCCCGCCGCGGCCGCGGGCGCCGCGCCCGCGGGGTCGCCGACGTTCGCGAGGAGCTGGACGCGGTGCCCGTCGCGCGTGCGGCCCGTGCCGTCGAACGTGCGCACCTGCTGCGACCGCGCCCGCGCCGCGGCGACCTGCTCGTCGGACGGGCGCACGACCACGGTCCCGGCGGCACCGTCGACGAGGACGACGTCCTCCGGCGCGAGCGCGGCGCTCGCGCCGGTCGCCGCGACGACCGCGGGGATGCCCTTGGCGTTCGCCACGATCGCGGTGTGCGACGTCGGCCCGGCGCCGTCGGTGACGATCGCGAGCACGCGCGCGGGGTCGAGGGCGGCGGTGGCCGACGGCGCGAGGTCGGGCGCGACCAGCACGAACGGCTCCGTGTGCTCCGGCACGCCGGGCGCCGGGCGGTCGGTCAGCACCGCGACGAGCCGGTCGCGCACGTCCGCGACGTCGCGAGCGCGCTCGGCGAAGTACCCGCCGAGCTCGGTGAACTGCCGCACGACCTCCTGCGCGGCCTCCCACACCGCGCGCTCGGGCACCAGGTGCTCCTCGAGGACGCGGCGCCGCGCGTCGGCGGCCAGGGTGGGATCGCCGGCCATGGCCGCCGTCGCCTCGAGCACGTCGCGCGCCTCGCCCTCGGCGGCGTCCGCCGCGCGCTGGAGGTCGGCCGCGACCTGTGCGGCCGCGGCGTCGACGCGCCGTGCCTGTGCCTCGTGGTCCTCGCGCGGTCCCATCCGGAGCCCGGGAGCGGGCTCCGCGATCGGCTCCGGCATGAGCACCACCGGCCCGACCACCGTCCCGGGGCACACGCCGATGCCCGTGATGACCTGCCGTGCCTCGTCCTGAACTCCGCCCGTCACGACCCTCGCTCCTGTCCGCCTCGGGCGTGCGACCCGGGTGCCCGGGCCGGTGCGCACGCGTGCCCGTCACGGTCGACCGCCAGCCGCCGTGCACGTCCCTGTTGCGGGGGCGTTGCGGGGCCGCGTCGATCCGGTGACAACCTCGCCAGGAGACTAGGCTGTTCCCAGGTGCTCGGCACCCCGACACCCCGGATCCCCCGCGCGGATCCCCACCCGCGACTCGCCTCAGGAGACACTTTCGATGAGCACCCCCTCGGACCAGAAGGCACAGAACATCCTCGACGCCCTCGGGGGTCAGGGCAACGTGGTCGACCTCGAGCCGTGCATCACGCGCCTGCGCGTGGAGGTCACGGACCCCCAGCTCGTGGACGAGGCGCGCCTCAAGGCGACGGGCGCGTTCGGCGTCGTGCGCTCGGGCCGCGTCGTCCAGGTCATCGTCGGCCCGGAGGCCGACAACCTCGCCGCGGAGCTCGACGGCCTGCGCTGAGCCTCCACCGGGTCCCTCCGCACGGAGGGACCGGCGCCGTCGAGGTCGTGCCCGACGGCGCCGCGTGGCTCAGGACGCCCGGCCGCCCGCCGCGTCCTGCACCACGGTCGCCGCGGCGGCGCCGCGCCTCTCGCGGGCCGCCTGCGCGGACCTGTCGTCCGTGTCGTCGGGCCGGTCGTCGGGCCGGTCGTCGGGCCCTGTGCCGGACCGCGCGTCTGCCCGGTCGTCGGGCAGGGACGGGGAGTGGTCGAGGACGACCACCTGCTGCGCCCCGGCGAGCGGGATGCGCGCGTCGGACAGCGCCTGCCGGACGCGCGAGCGCAGGGCGCGCGCCACCTCCCACTGCATCGCGGCCTGCGTCTTCACCTGCACCTTGAGCTGCAGGGCCTCGGCCGTCATGGCCTCGATGCCCGTGACCTCGGGCGGCTCGAGGAAGTACGTGCCGAGCACCGGGTCGCTCCCGACGTCCTCGGCGGCCGCGAGCAGCGCCGCGCGCACGGCCTCGACGTCGGCCCAGTACGCGACGCGGACGTCCACCACCGCGCGTCCCCACTCCTGGGTCTTGTTGCCCGTGCGCAGGATCTCGCCGTTCCGGACGAACCACAGCGTGCCGTTGCCGTCGCGGACCTTCGTCACGCGCAGCGCGACCTCCTCGACGGTGCCCGTGACCTCGCCGAAGTCGACCGTGTCGCCCACGCCGTACTGGTCCTCGAGGAGCATGAACGTGCCCGAGAGGAAGTCCTTCACGAGGCTCTGCGCGCCGAAGCCCAGCGCGACGCCCGCGATCCCGGCCGACGCGAGGAACGGCGCGATGTTCACGCCGAGCTCGGTGAGGACCATGAGCACGATCGTCGCGCCGATGACGATGTTCGCGGTCGAGCGCAGCACCGAGCCCACGGTCCGCGCCCGCTGCGCCCGACGGGCGCTCGCGAGCGGGTTGGCGCGCAGCAGCACCGTGCCGACCTCGGACTGGCCCAGGCCCTTGAGCCGCTTGCCCCGGAGCGTGGGCGTGCCCTCGGCGATGTGCTCGGAGACGCGGCGGATGAGCCGGCGCACGACCGCGAGGACGAGCGCGCCGATCACGACGATGAGCAGCACGCGCAGCGGGAGGCCGACGAACCACTCGAACCAGTCGTCGGGGTTGCTCGCGTCGAAGCCGTTGGCGAGCTCTTCCGTGACCTCCGCGGGCGCGCGCACGGCAGGAGCGAGAAGGGGGAGGGACATGCGGGCAGGGTACCCGGGGCACATGAGAGCGCCCCGGGCACGCCGGGCGATCGTCCTGCCCGCAAGGCCCTGGTCTGGCAGGATGCAGGCGTGAGCGAACCCCCGCAGACGGACCTGCCCGAGCCGTTGGTGCAGCTGGCCGACGCCCACGGCGTCGCGTCCGACTTCTGGGACTTCGACGGGACGCGCCGCCAGGTCCGGGCCTCGACCCTCGTCGCCGTGCTGGAGGCCCTCGGCGTCCCCGCGTCGTCCCCGGAGAAGGTCGCCGTCAGCCTCGAGCACTCGCGCGACGACGCGTGGCGCCAGATGCTGCCCCCGACCGTGGTCGTCCGGCAGGGGGACGCGGTGCCGGTCCCCGTGCACGTCCAGGACGGCTCCGCCGTCGACGTCTGGGTCGAGCTCGAGGCCGAGCAGGGTCGCCACGGCGGCGCGGCCGGCCACCACGCCGCGCGCCCTGCGCGCGAGCGCCGCGACCTCGGCCAGCTCGACCTGTTCGTCGAGCCGCGCACGGTCGACGGTCGGCGCGTCGGCCGCGCGACGTTCGAGATCCCGGCCGACCTGCCCCTCGGGTGGCACGACCTGCACGCCGAGAGCGACGGCGCCCACGCGCGCGCGACGCTCGTCGTGACGCCGCAGCGGCTCGAGCTGCCCGCAGCCGTCGCGGAACGCCGCGCGTGGGGCTTCATGGCCCAGCTGTACTCGGTGCGCTCGCGCGCGTCCTGGGGCGTCGGCGACCTGGCCGACCTGGCGGACCTGGCCTGGCTCGCCGCGCACGAGGCCGGCGCGGACTTCGTCCTCGTCAACCCGCTGCACGCCGCCGAGCCCCGCACCCCGATGACGCCCTCGCCCTACCTCCCGACGAGCCGCCGCTTCGTCAACCCGCTGTACATCAGGGTCGAGGACATCCGCGAGACGGGGTACCTGTCCGCGGCCGACCGCTCGCTCGTCGAGTGGGCGTTCGACCCGGTGCGCGACCTCGACACCGACCCCGGCCCCATCGACCGCGACGCCGCGTGGGAAGCCAAGAAGGCGGCGCTCGAGGTCGTGTTCACCGCGCCCCGGTCGACCGCCCGGCAGGCGTCGCTCGACGCGTTCCGCGCCGAGCAGGGCAAGGGGCTCGAGGACTTCGCCACGTGGTGCGCGCTCGCCGACCACTACGGCGACCGCGACTGGCCGCCCGGCGCGTCCGACCCGAACGGCCCGACCGTCGCGGCGCTGCGCGAGCAGCTCGCCGACCGCGTCGAGTTCTACTGCTGGCTCCAGTGGGTGGCCGACGAGCAGCTCCGCGTCGCGCAGCGCACGGCGCGCGAGGCGGGGATGTCGGTGGGGATCATGCACGACCTCGCGGTCGGCGTGCACCCCGAGGGCGCGGACGTCTGGTCGCACCGGGGCGTGCTGGCCACCGGGGTGTCCGTCGGGGCGCCCCCGGACATGTACAACCAGCAGGGGCAGAACTGGTCCCAGCCGCCGTGGCACCCGCGCGCGCTCGCGCGGGCCGGGTACGCCCCGTACCGCGACATGCTGCGCACCGTCCTGCGGCACGCGGGCGCGATCCGGATCGACCACGTCATCGGCCTGTTCCGGCTGTGGTGGATCCCGGGCGGCGCGCGCGCCGACGCGGGCGCGTACGTCCGCTACGACCACGAGGCCCTCGTCGGCATCCTGTGCCTCGAGGCGCACCGCGCGGGCGCGATGGTCATCGGCGAGGACCTCGGCGTCTTCGAGCCCTGGGTGCGCGACTACCTCGCCGACCGCGGCGTGCTCGGTACGTCCGTGCTCTGGTTCGAGAAGACGGACGACGGCGCGCCGCTGCCCCCCGAGGACTACCGCCGGCTCGCGCTCGCCACCGTCACGACCCACGACCTGCCGCCGTCGGCCGGGTATCTCGCGGGCGAGCACGTCGAGCTCCGCGACCGGCTCGGCGTCCTCACGGAGGACGTCGCGGACGTGCGGCGCGCAGCCCGTGCGGAGCGCGACGCCATGGTCGCGTTCCTGCGCGAGCGCGGGCTCGTCGGCGACGACCCGTCCGAGCGCGAGCTCGTCGAGGCCCTGCACCGACTGATCCGCAGCACGCCCGCCGTCCTGCTCGGCGTCTCGCTCGCCGACGCCGTGGGGGAGCGCCGCTCGCAGAACCAGCCCGGCACGGACCAGGAGTACCCCAACTGGAAGGTGCCGCTCGGCGACTCGTCGGGCAACGTCGTCCTGCTCGAGGACCTCTTCGACTCCGCCCGCCTGCGCTCGCTCGCGAAGGCCATGAACGACGCCCTCTGACCCGCTGAGGAAGAACTTTGGTTGGTCGAGGTAGAACTCTGGTCACGAGAGATAGAACCCGGGTCGCGCGAGGTAGAACCGTGGTTCGTGTGCTCGACGGCGCGTGGTCACCCTGGGTGGTCGGGGTGGGTGGTGGTGCCGCGTCTACCATCCGCCGCTCGTTCCTCGCGGCTGCCCC
>NZ_JBHXIC010000140.1:0-3118 GCF_042723955.1 Cellulosimicrobium cellulans
GCAAGTTGTCAGAGCGGGTGAACCGGGCCATGAGCGCCTCCTCAGGAACGGGCCGCCCGACGAACCAGCCAGCCCAGGGGAGAGGCCGGGCGCGGGGGCGGCGCGGCGCGGGTCCCAGCCGGGGGGGTGGCCCCCCCCCCCCGGGGACCGGCTCCGCCCCCGTGGTTCCTCGGAGCGACGGGGGCCGAGCTTCGTGCTGCCGGGGGACGACCGACGTCGCGCGGGTGAACAACCTGGACGAGTGTTCAGTTCAGGCGTCCAAGATGGCAAGATGTTCGCGGCTGGACGCTCGTCCAGCCGGGTTCGGGGGGACCCAGCGGCGCCCACCCCGGGCCGGACGAAGAGGTTCACCGCGTGACGACCACCCGCAGGCTGTTCGCTGCCCTCGTGATCGCCGGGTCCCTGGCCGTCCCCGCAGGCACCGCCTCGGCAGCCGCCCTCACCACCGTCGCGCCCGACCCCGCCGACGGTGTGCGTGTGAGCGTCGAGATCACCGAGCGCGAGGTGCCCGCCGGACCGCGCGTGGTCGTCGTGGGCGAGGGCCCGTTCGTCGTCGGCGGCGAGCTCGTGGTCCGCGGCAGCGGCCTCGCGCCGCACAGCACCTACGAGGTCTGGCTCGAGAGCGACCCGGTCCTCCTCGCGACGGTCACGACGGACGAGGACGGCGCGTTCGAGCTGGTGACGCGGATCCCGGTCGGGACGGTGCCGGGGGAGCACCACCTCCGCCTCGTCGCACCGGACGGCGGTGTCGACGTGCTGTCCGAGCCGTTCGTCGTCCTCGCTGCCCCGGGCGAGCCTGAGGAGCCCGGCGGCACACCGTCCACCGGCACGGGCGGGACGACGGGCGGCGGGACCAGCGCGTCCCCGCGCCCGGGCGGACTGGCCACCACGGGCACGGGTCTCGTCGGCGCAGCGGTGCTCGCGGGCCTGACGGTCGCCGCCGGAGCCGCGCTGCGCCGTCGGGCGCACAGGGGCCGGCCCGTCGCCTGACCGCTGCCGGGGCAGAGGCTCGCGCGACGAGGCGGTGACGGTGACGGCGCGGTTCAGTCCTCGGTGACGGGGTCCGCCGTGGGCTCGACCTCCCGGTCTCCGACGCCGGCGCGCTCGTCGGCGGCCCGCTCCGCCGCGTCCATCGCGCGGTCGTCCACGACGAGCATGCCCAGCAGCGTCGCCGCCGACACCGCCGCCATGACGACGAACACGCTCCGCAGCCCGAACACCTCGCCGAGCAGGCCGCCGACCGCAGCGCCGAGCGGCATCGTCCCCCACGCGACGAGCCGGTAGCAGGAGTTGAGGCGGCCGAGCAGCGCGTCGGGCGTGATCCGCTGCCGGAGCGAGACGGTGACGACGTTCCACACCGCGATCCCCGCACCGCCCACGGCGTAGACGGCGCCGATCACCCACGCGTTCGTCGTCACTGCGGGAACGCCCACGAGCGCGACCGTGCTGAGCACGGTCAGTGCGAGGGAGCGTGCCCGGCCGACGAGCCTGACGACGCGCTCGGCGACGAAGGAGCCGGCGAACGCGCCGACGGCGGTCGTCGTGAGCAGCACGCCGTACGCGGGCTCGGACAGCCCCAGGGGGGAGTCGGGGCCGACGGCGTAGAGCACGAAGATCGCGAACGCGGCGTTGCTCGCGAAGTTGATGCCGCCGACCATGAGGGCGAGCGTGCGCAGGATCCGGTCGTGCCACAGGAAGCGCAGTCCCTCGGCGATGTCGGCCCGCAGCGTCGTGCGGGTCGTGCGCTCGGGGCGGTACGAGCCGGGCAGACCGACGAGGAGCCCGACGGCGAGCGCCCACAGCGCACCCGGGAGCCCGAACGCTACGGCCGCGCCCGCCGCGACGAGCAGGCCGCCCAGGGGCGGCCCGACGAACTGGTTCGCCGTGAGCTCCGCGGCGTACAGCCGCCCGTTCGCCCGGGGGAGCGCGGTGCGTGGCACGACCTGGGGCAGGATCGACTGCGCCGCGGTGTCGTAGAGCGTCTCCGTGGCGCCGACGCCGAACGCGACGACGTAGAGCACGGCGATGCTCCCGGCGTCGGGCACGAGCGCGACGGCGGCGAGCGCGACGACGAGCAGCGCGCGCGCCACGTTGGCGCCGATCATCGCGTGGCGGCGGTCGAGCCGGTCGGCGAGCGCGCCGGCGGGCAGCGCGAAGAGCAGCCAGGGCAGGGTGAGGGCGAACGTCAGCCCGGCGACGAGCGCGGGGGAGTCGGTGTACCGGACCGCGACGAGCGGCAGCGCGACCTTGAGCACGCCGTCGGCGAGGTTGGACACCGCCGACGCCGTCCAGAGGCGCCGGAACGGTGCGCTCAGGGGCGTGCCGGCCGAGCGGCGTCGGCGGGGTACGGAGGCCATGTCGCCCAGCATGGCACAGTGATCGAGAAAACCCAATCGATCGGTCGATCTCGATCGATCGACGTACGATGGGTGCCATGAGCGCCGAGCCCACGCCGCAGGACCCCGCACCGGCGACGACGCCCGAGGTGCCCGGACGGCGTCCGCCCACGGCGCTCGAGGCCAAGGCCCTGGCCCACCCCCTGCGCCAGCGCATCGTCCGGCAGTGCGGCACGCGCGAGATGACCAACAAGGAGCTGGCCGACCACCTCGGCGTCGCGCCCGGCACGGCCCTCCACCACGTCCGCCTCCTCGTCCGTGCGGGCCTGCTCGAGCCCGCGGAGGTGCGCACCGGCGCCGGGGGGGCGCTCGAACGCCCCTACCGCGCGACCGGGGCGACGTGGTGGCTCGACGACCCCCTGCGCGGCACCGCGCCCGACGTCCGGTTCGGCCCCGTCGCCGCGGCGCTCGACGACGCCCTCGCCGCCGGTCCCGACGCCGTCACGACGTCCGCGGCGTTCCGCCTCCACCTCTCCGACGGCGACGTCGCCGAGCTCGACCGGCGCATCCTCGCCGTGCTCGACGAGTACGTGGCGACCGACGACCAGCGCCTCGACCGCCCCGTCCACCGCGGGCTGTTCGTCCTGCACCGCCCGCCGTCCTGACCGGCTCGCCTGCGCCGAGAAGTGGGGGGGGGGGCCCGGGGCGGGCGGGGCGCAGCGCGGGGCGCCCCGCGCTCCAGGAAAAACAAAAGCACACCCCAGACCACGCCAGCACGCGAG
>NZ_JBHXIC010000140.1:3128-7269 GCF_042723955.1 Cellulosimicrobium cellulans
CCTCTCCGTCGGGCGCGGCCGCGCGCGTGCGCGCTGCGCGCCCGCCTGGCCGGCCCGCGGGCGGGCCCCCCCCCAATTTCCGGCCCCCGGACCTGGACCGGCCCGACGCCGCTCAGGGGCGGGCGGCGAAGCGTTCCAGGAGGTCGGCGTGGCCCGAGACGATGAGGAGGTCGTTGGCGCTGATACGGGTCTCGGGCGTCGCGTAGAGGAAGTCCTCGCCGGGTGACTTCACGCCGATGACGGTGACGCCGTAGCGCTCGCGGACCTTGGACTGCGCGAGCGTGAAGCCCTGGACCTCGCGGGGCGGGCGCATCTTGACGATCGTGAACCCGTCCTCGACCTCGATGTAGTCGAGCAGCTTGCCGGAGACCAGGTGCGCGACCCGCGAGCCGGCGTCGGCCTCGGGGAAGACGACGTGGTGCGCCCCGATGCGCTGGAGGATGCGCCCGTGCTCGGCCGAGATGGCCTTGGCCCAGATCTGCGGCGTGCCCATGTCGACCAGGTTGCCCGTGATGAGGACGCTCGCCTCGAGCGAGGTGCCCACGCCGACGACGGCGACGGGGAAGTCGCGCGCGCCGAGCTGCTCGAGCGCGACGGGGTTGGACGCGTCCGCCTCGACGAGGGGGAGCTGCCCGCTCCACTGGGCCACGAGCTCGGGGTCGCGCTCGACGGCGAGCACGTCCTGGCCGAGGCGGTCGAGCGTCGCGGCGATGGCCGTCCCGAAGCGGCCGAGGCCGACGACGAGCACACCGGCGTCCTTGCGCGGCGCCTTCGCCTCGTCGCGGCGTGCGCGCTCGGCGCGGCCGCGCTCGACGATGCGCCGCGCGACGGGGTCTGCCGACAGGGCGTCCTTCCCGGTCACCGGCCCGGGGCTCGGGTCGGCGCCGCGGGAGAAGGGGTCGGTCACGGTGGAGCCTTTCGTGTGGTCGGGGAGGGTCGGTGGCGGTGCCCGACGGCGTACGCCGCGGCGGGCGGGTCGCTCACCCGATGATGGGGCGCTCCTCGGGGTAGCGCACGATGCGGCGGCGGTCGCGCAGCGCGAGCGCCGCGGCGAACGTCATGGTGCCCGTGCGACCGACGAACATGAGCGCGACGAGCACGTACTTGCCCGCGTCGGGGAGGTCGGGCGTGATGCCGGTGCTGAGGCCGACGGTCGCGAACGCCGAGATCGTCTCGAAGAGGATGACGTCGAGAGACTCACCGGTGATCTCGAGGAGCAAGAGGCTGGAGACGAGGACCGCCGTCGCGCCCACGAACGAGACCGCGACGGCGAGGCGCAGGGTGTCGCGAGGGATGCGTCGCCCGAACGCCTCCATGTCCCGGTCGCCGCGCGCCTCGGAGACGATCGCGATGAGCATGACGGCGAGCGTCGTGACCTTGATGCCACCGGCGGTCGACGCGGAGCCGCCACCGACGAACATGAGGGCGTCGGTGACGAGCCAGCTCGCCTCGTGCATGCCCCCGGTGTCGACGGTGGAGAAGCCGCCCGAGCGGGGCATGACGCCGGCGAAGAGGGACGCGAGGAGCTTCTCCCCGAACGAGAGCGGACCGAGCGTGCGCTGGTTGGTCCACTCGAAGGCGGCGAAGAAGACCGTGCCGACGACGACGAGGGCGGCGCTCGTGGTGAGCGTGAGCTTGGTGTGCAGGCTCCACTTGGCGACGCGCTTGCGGTTGCGCATGACGTTGAGGATCACGGGGAAGCCGAGGGAGCCGATGAACACGCCGAGGATGATCGGCAGGCACAGCATCCAGTCGCCCACGTAGGGCGCGAGCCCTTGCTCGGTGGGGATGAAGCCGGCGTTGTTGAACGCCGAGATGCCGTAGAAGATCCCGTGCCAGGCGGCCTCCCCGAACGTCTCCTCGAGGACGATGAAGCGCGGCAGGAGGAGCAGCGCGATGAGGAGCTCGAGCGACGTCGAGGTGATGATCACGACGCGCACGAGCGAGCCGACCTCGCCGAGCCGCGTCGTCTTGGTCTCGGACGCCGTGAGGAGCTTCTGCGTGAGGCCGATGCGTCGCGACACCGCCATGCCGAGGATCGACGCGAGCGTCATCACGCCCAGGCCGCCGATCTTGATGCCCAGCAGGATGACGACCTGCCCGTACGTCGACCAGTACGTCCCGGTCGGCACGACGACGAGACCCGTGACGCACACGGCGGACGTCGCGGTGAACAGCGCGTCGACGAAGGGCGCCGCCCGACCGCTCGCCGTCGCCCAGGGGGCCATGAGGAGGGCGGTGAAGACGGCGATGACGGCGGCGAAGACCGTGACGGCGAGGCGTGCGGGCGACTGCCGGGCGAGGCGGTCGACGATCTCCCGCCCCTTGAACAGGCGCCCGGTCATGCTCGTCGGCATGGAGCCTCCCTCACCACTCGCGCCACTCTGCCACGGGCCCGGTGGCCCGTCATGTCGCCGCTCCGGCGCCGGGACATCATGCCGCTTCCGGCGCCCGGGTGCCGCACCGGGGTCCGGCGACCGGTCCGTCGGGGCGGCTGCGCGCCGTCGGGCGTTACCGTGAGCCATGTCCACGACCGACCCCACGTCGTCGCCCGCCCCCACCGGTGCGGGCGCCGCGGCGCCCGGATCCTGCGTCGTGTGGAGCCCGGAGCTCCTCGGCTACGACTTCGGCCACGGCCACCCCATGGCCCCCGCGCGGCTCGACCTGACGATGGGCCTGGTGCGCGCGCTCGGTCTGCTCGACGGCGACGCGGCGCCCGAGATCTTGCGACCCGAGCCCGCGAGCGACGACGTGCTGGAGCTCGTGCACGACCCCGAGTACGTCGCGGCCGTGCGCGCGGCGTCCGAGCACGGGACGCTCGACCCGGCCCGGGGGCTCGGTACCGAGGACGACCCGGTCTTCCCGGGGATGCACGTGGCCGCCGCCCGGATCGTCGCGGGCTCGTACGAGGCGGCGGGGGAGATCGTCGCCGGCCGCGTCGGGCACGCGGTGAACGTCGCGGGAGGCATGCACCACGCGAAGGCGGGCGCGGCGTCGGGCTTCTGCGTCTACAACGACGCGGCCGTCGCGATCCGCCGCCTGCTCGACGACGGCGTCGCGCGCGTCGCCTACGTGGACCTCGACGCGCACCACGGCGACGGCGTGGAGGAGTCGTTCTGGGACGACCCGCGCGTGCTCACGGTGTCCGTCCACCAGAGCGGCGCGACGCTCTTCCCGGGGACGGGCCACCCGACCGACGTCGGGGGCGCGGGCGCCGAGGGGACCGCGGTCAACGTCGCCCTCCCGCGCCGCACGGACGGCGCGCGCTGGCTCCGCGCGGTCGACGCCGTCGTGCCGCCCGTGCTGCGCGCGTTCCGGCCCGAGGTCCTGGTGACCCAGCACGGGTGCGACGCGCACGGGGAGGACCCGCTCTCCGACCTCGACGTGTCCGTCGACGCGCAGCGCACCGCCCTGGGGTGGGTGCACGACCTCGCGCACGAGCTCGCCGAGGGTCGGTGGCTCGCGCTCGGCGGCGGGGGGTACGCGATCGCGCGCGTCGTGCCGCTCGTGTGGTCGGCCGTCGTGGGGGAGGTCGTGCACCGGCCCGTGACCGCGGGCGAGCCGCTGCCGGAGGAGTGGCGCGCGCGCGTCGCCGAGGTCGCCGGGTTCGACGCCCCGCTCGCGTTCGGCCCGCCGGTCGAGGTCAGGCGCTGGAGCAGCGGCTACGACCCGGACGACGACGTCGACCGCGCCGTCACGGCCACGCGCCGCGCCGTCTTCCCGCTCCTCGGCCTCGACCCGCACTTCGACTGAGGTCGTCGCCCCGTGCGGCGGCTCAGGAGGGCAGCCGCGAGCCCTCACGAAGGATGGCGTACCGGGGCACGAGCGCGAGCGGGTAGTCTAGGGGGCGGATTTCTCTCGTGTTGGTCGGCTCGCGGCGCCCTCGTGGTCGCCGGGGCGCCACGATCAACCGTGGACCACACGCGGCCGGTCGACCGGTCGCCGACCGACACGCCGCTCGAGCATTGCGAGGACCGTATGGGCTCCGTCATCAAGAAGCGCCGCAAGCGCATGGCCAAGAAGAAGCACCGCAAGCTGCTTCGCAAGACGCGTCACCAGCGTCGTAACAAGAAGTGACGTCGCGCGCGTCCTGACGCGCCGACCCGCCGTCGAGCCCGGCCCCTCCCGAGGGGACCGGGCT
>NZ_JBHXIC010000141.1:0-6721 GCF_042723955.1 Cellulosimicrobium cellulans
CGATCCACCTCCGGATCGAGGAGCGACCCCGGGTTCGGCACGTCCGGGCGGCACGTACCCGCAGGTCGGGACCTTCGACCGGTCCGGCGCGGCGGGCGGCCGGGCTACGTTCGAGGTCCTGGCAGCGCGGCTGGCGACACCGACCCCGACGGACTGCCAGGTCGCCGCGTGCCGGAAGGAGCCGCCGATGACCCGCCCCGGCCTCGTGGTCGCCGGACTGAACCGGATGTCCGTGACGGACTGGCCCGGCCGGCGGGTCGCGACGGTCCTCACGCAGGGCTGTCCGTGGCACTGCGGGTACTGCCACCACCCGGGCCTGTGCGCGGTCGCCGCCCACGGGTCGCCGCCGCCCGGGGACGCGGTCCCGTGGTCCGAGGTCGTCGCGTTCCTCGCCCCGCGCCGTCGGGTGCTCGACGGCGTCGTGTTCTCGGGCGGCGAGCCGACGCTCCACCCCGGCCTGCTCGGCGCGATCGACGACGTGCGCGGCCTCGGCCTCGACGTCGGGCTGCACACCGCCGGGCCCTGGCCAGCCCGGCTCGCCCGGCTGCTGCCGTTCGTGGACTGGGTCGGGCTCGACATCAAGCACCTGCCGTCCCGCTACCCCGTGGTGACCGGGACGATCCCGTCCGGGCGCCGCGCGTTCGAGGCGCTGACCGTGCTCCTGCGCTCCGGCGTCGACCACGAGGTGCGCACCACGGTCGACCCGAGCGTGCACTCGCGCACCGAGCTCCTCGCGCTCGGGACGCACCTGCGCCGCCTCGGCGTGCGCGAGTGGGTGCTCCAGGAGGCCGTGCCCGACGGCGCGTCCCCCGCCTGGGCGCGCACGCTCGCGGGCCGGCGCCTCGCCGACGTGCTCGACGACGCCGACCTCGCCTGGGCGCGGCGCCGGGCCGCCGCCTGACGACGCCGGTCGGGCCGTCGCTTCAGGCCGGGCGGACCGGCTGACGCAGCACGGTCCGCAGCTTGGCGGGGGCCGTGCGCCGCACGTCGCTCAGGTAGATCTCGTGGTGCGGCCCGGCGAACGTCAGCCCGTGCTCGGGCAGGTAGACGTCGTGCAGCTCCGCGAGCACCGGGCCCTCGTCGTCGTACGACCCGACGTGCAGGGTCTGCACGGACCGGCCCTCGGTGAGGCTCGTGCGTCGCACGAGGTCGAGCGCGGCCGGGCCGTCCTTCTTCGCGCGGACCGTCTCCGTGGCCGCGACGACGAGGTCCTCGTCCACCCAGTCCGGCTGGAGCACCAGCAGCGTCCAGCGCCACGCGTTCTTCTCCCGCCGCACGAACGTGCCCGGGTCCTCCGCCGTCCACAGGCCCTCCAGCGGCCCGACGACGTAGTCGCGCCCCTCCCGCTTGCTCGCGAACTTCACCGCGTACGAGACGGAGAAGAGCGCCTCGACCGCCGCCGCATAGGCGGGCGAGGTGTTCGGGTCGCCCTCGCCGTCGACCGCGAGGTAGGCGAGCGTCGGGACGTCCACCTCGACGAACCGACCCCGCGGCGGGGCGTACAGCTCGCGGTACAGCGCCTTGAGGTCCACCTTGTCCGAGGGCATGGCCCGACGCTACCCGCCGCCCCCGACGACGGCCCGCCCGGATCGCGACGCGGCACCAACGGCGTGGACGGCGCTGGCGCGCCCGTCCGGCGACTGGTATCCACACGGTGTGACCGCCTCACCGCCCCCGTACCCGCAGCAGGACCCCCGCGCCGCGTACCCGTCGCCACACGCCGCGCCGGGGCCGCCCCTGCCGCCCAGCCACCCGCGACACCCTGGGCGCGCGGGACACCCGTCGCAGGGGTACCCGCAGCCGGGATCGGCGCACGCGGTCTACCCTCCGCTGCCGACCGTCCCACCCGCGGCGTTCACGCGCCGGTACCGGACGACGGCGTGGGCGCTGATCTGGGTGCCGGTCGCGCTCATGGTCGCGGCGGCGGTCCTCAGCATCGTCCTCCTCGCGTATGCCGACAGCGACCCGTCGCGGAACTCCGCCGCGGGCTACCTGGCGATCGTCGTCTGGGGCGTCATGCTCGTCGGCGGGCCCGTCCTGCTCGGCGCGTTCATCCCTGGCTGCGTGATGCTCTCGCGCTCGAACCGGGCCCGCACCCTCACACGGACCACGGGCTACCAGCCTCCCGCCTGACGCGGGTTCGCGCGCGTCCCGGCGATCAGGACGACGAGCCGCTCAGACCCGGTGGCGCGCGAGGTCGTGCTCGGCGGGCTCGTCGGGGCGCACCGGAATCACGTAGTCCACGACGGCGCGCACGACCTCGGGGTCTCGCAGCAGGCGGTGGTGCCCGAGCCCTTCCGTCGTGAGCAGCTCGCCCTCGGGCCAGGCCGCGGCCAGCGCCGCCCCGACCGGGTACGGGACCTCCTTGTCCGCGCGGTCGTGCACGACGAGCGCGGGCGGGACCGGGTGGGTCCGCAGCGTCTCGCGCACGTCCAGCTCGGCCAGCGGACGCCCGGCGACGTCGGAGATCAGGCCCTGGAGCAGCTCGCGGGTCGGGCGCGAGAGCCGGAGCAGGTCGGCGAACCCGTCGAGCTCGCCCAGCACGTCCGCGATCGCCGCGACGAGCACGAGCCTCTCCACGGGCAGCCCGTCGCGGACCGCGAGGACGGTCGTCGCGGTGCCGAGCGAGTGCGCGACGACCGCGGTCGCGTCACCGTGCTCGCGCACCACCGCGGCGAGGGCGTCCGCGAGCTCGGGCATCGTGCTGCGCCGCGGACCGAGACGGCCGGGGCCGGCGTCGCCGTGGCTCGGCGCGTCGAAGGCGACGACGCGGTAGCCGGCGGCCCGGAGGGGCTCGACGAACGCGCCGAGCTGTCCGCGCCACCCGCCCCACCCGTGGGTCAGGTAGACGACACCCGCCTCGGCATGCCCCTCGGCGTCGGGACGCATCGGTCCCTTGCCGCCCCCGCCGACGACGTCCCACGTCTCCACGACGACGCGTGCTCTGGCGTCGGTCGTCACCGTGGTGAGCGTGCCAGGGGTCGTGCGGTCGTCCCGGCGTCGCCCGGCGCCGTCGGGCGGGGTGCACCACAGGTCGAGCGCGAGGCGCGCCGCCCGCCGCGGCGAGACCGCCTGGAGCGCGGCGAGGCGCGTGCGGACGAGCGCGAGCTGGAGAGCGGCCTTACGCCGCCGTGCCGCACGACGGCGGTCAGCACGAACGGTCGTGCTTTTCTTCGAGCCTGAGACGCCCACAGGAGGTTCCTCTCGGTCGGTGGTGCAGACGGGTGCGGTCAGCGGACGGGGACCGGCGCGGGTGTGCGCGCCGCGTCGAGCAGGGCCTCGAACGCACGCCGGGCACGCTCCTCGGCGAGCGGGTCGGCCATGAAGACGTGCGCGTGGTTCACCCCGAGCATGACGCCGTAGAGATCGGAGGCGAACTGCTCCGGGTCGGCGTCGGCGTGGAACCCGCCCTCCGCGACGCACGTACGGAAGACCTGCGCGACGGCGTCGCAGAGGTCGCGGTGGTCACGCACGAGCTGGTCCCGGACGGGGCCCTGCTGCGCGGAGAGCTCGGTCGCGGCCTTGACGAACAGGCAACCACCGGGGTCCTGGCGCAGGTCGCACGCGAGCCACCCCTCGAACAGCGCCCGCATCCGCGGCTCGCCGCGCGGGCTGCGCAGCGCGGGAGCGACCACCGTGTCGATGAACTCGGCGCGCGCCTGGCCGAGGACCGCGAGCTGGAGCGACTCCTTGGAACGAAAGTGCGCGTACAGGCCGGACTTCGACATGCCCGTGGCCGACGCGAGCTCGCCGATGGTGAGCCCGGTCAGCCCCACGCGGTACGCGGCCTCCACGCCACGGTGCAGGATCGCCTGCCTCGTCTCGTCGCCCTTCGTCACGTCCCGACCGTAGCACGGTCGTGCTGAAACCGCCGGTACGCGACCGGGGGGACCGTGACCCCGAGCCAGGGTCGGGCCGACGCGGGCCCGGGGTCACGGCGGTCCCACCGCCGCTCAGGCGGGTGCGGGCGACTCCGTGACGAGCGGGTACACGCCGTTCTCGTCGTGGACCTCTCGCCCCGTCACGGGCGGGTTGAAGACGCACACGCACCGGATCTCCGTCCGCGGCCGGACGACGTGCTTGTCGTGGCCGTTCAGCAGGTACAGCGTGCCCGGGGCGAGCGGGTGCACCGTGCCGGTGCCGAGGTCCTCGATCTCGCCCTCGCCGGACGTGACGAACACGGCCTCGACGTGGTTGGCGTACCAGAACGTGCTCTCGGTGCCGGCGTACAGCGTGGTCTCGTGCACCGAGAACCCGACGCCCTCCTTCGCGAGCACGATGCGCCTGCTGCGCCAGTTCTCGCTGCGGACGTCAGCCTCGGTGCCGGTGATCTCGTCGAGCGTGCGGACGATCATGGGTGTTCCTCCAGGTCGGGTTCGAGTCAGGTCGGTGGGCGCTCCGGCACCGGGCGCGACGACGCGCCCGGCACGGAGCGTCTCAGCGCAGGACGGCGGCCAGCGCGTCGTCCAGCACGGCGAGCCCGCGACGCAGCTCGGCATCCGTGAGGGTCAGCGGCGGGAGGAGCTTGACCACCTCGCCCGACGGCCCGGACGTCTCCACGAGCAGGCCGCGCGCGAAGGCCTCCGCGCACACCTTGCCGGCCAGGTCGCCGTCGGGCAGCTGCACGCCGCGCGCGAGGCCGCGGCCCTTGGAGACGAGCGCGTGGTCGGGGTACCGCGCGACGACCGAGTTCAGGTGCGCCTCCACGAGGGCGCCCTTGGCGAGCGTCGAGCGCTCGAGCGCGTCGTCCGACCAGTAGGCGCGGATCGCCTCCGCCGCCGTCGCGAACGCCGGCGCGAACCCCCGGAACGTGCCGTTGTGCTCGCCCGGCTCCCACACGTCGAGCTCGGGGCGGATGAGCGTGAGCGCCATCGGCAGGCCGTAGCCCGAGATCGACTTGGACAGGCAGACGATGTCCGGGACGATGCCGGCGTCCTCGAACGAGAAGAACCCGCCCGTGCGCCCGCAGCCCATCTGGATGTCGTCGACGATGAGGAGGATCCCGTGCCGGGAGCACAGGTCGGCCAGCCCGCGCAGCCACTCCGCGCGCGCCGCGTTGATGCCGCCCTCACCCTGGACCGTCTCGACGATGACCGCGGCGGGCTCGTTGAGCCCGCTGCCGCCGTCCGCGAGCAGCCGCTCCAGGTACACGAAGTCCGGGACGTCCCCGTCGAAGTAGTCGTCGTACGGCATCGGCGTCGCGTGCACGAGCGGCACCCCTGCCCCTCCTCGCTTCATCGAGCTGCCCGTGACGGACAGCGCGCCCAGCGTCATCCCGTGGAACGCGTTGGTGAAGGTGATGACGGACTCACGCCCCGTGACCTTCCGGGCGAGCTTGAGCGCGGCCTCCACGGCGTTCGCGCCGCCCGGGCCGGGGAACACGACCTTGTGGTCGAGGCCGCGCGGACGAAGGATCCGGTCGTGGAACGTCTCGAGGAAGTCGCGGCGCGCCGTCGTGAGCATGTCGAGCGAGTGGACCATGCGGTCGTCGGCCAGGTAGTCGAGGAGCACCTGCTTGAGCCGCGGCTCGTTGTGCCCGTAGTTCAACGAGCCGGCCCCGGCGAAGAAGTCGAGGTACTCGGTGCCGTCCTCGGCACGGACGGTCGCGCCGACCGCACGGTCGAACACGGCGGGCCAGGCGCGCGAGTAGCTGCGCACACCGGACTCCAGGGCCGTGAAGCCCGTCGGGTCGTCGGCGGCGTACGCCTCGGACGCAGGGACGGTCGAGATCGTCACGAAGGACTCTCCTTGGGGTGGTGCGCTCGGGTACGTGAGAGTACGAGGGGCTACGGCGTCACCCGTGCGCCGGACCGGCGTAGCCCACGTCCTGCGCCGGCTCCCGCCGGCCAGGTGCTCAGCGGGCGTGCACGCCCTCGATGACGAGCATCGGCTCGTCGACGTGCGCATCGGGGAACTGGTCCGCGGTGAACAGCGGTCGCGTCGTGATCGTCGCTCCACGCCGGGCGGCCCAACGCACGAACAGCGCACGCGAGGCGACGTTGTCCTGAGCGACGGTCGTGATCACGGAGACCAGGCCGGGTGACGCGTCGACGACCGAGTCGAGGAGCTGACCCGCGACGCCCTGCCCGCGATGCTCCTCGGCCACGGCGACCTGCCAGACGAACAGGCGGGACGGATCACCGGGGAGCAGGTAGCCGGAGACGAACCCGACCACCTCTCCCTCGACGACGGCGACGCGGCACGTGTCGGCGAAGTGCTGGGCGAGGAGGAGGTACGCGTACGACGAGTTCAGGTCGAGCTCGCCGGAGTCACGCGCGACACGCCACATGGCCGCGCCGTCGTCCGGTGCGGGACGGCGCACGGCGGTCCGCCGCACCCCGGCGCGGGGCAGTGCCCGCGGCGCGTCGGCGGCGTTCGAGGTCGAAGGGTCGGTGGGCGCGGCGTTCGTCGTCGTGTCCATACCGTTGACGACCCTAGGCCTTTTCCCGGTGGGATTGCACCTTTGCATGACTGTTCGACCGCTCGGTCGGGAGTCAGATCTCCTACGAGAGCCGCAGAATCATGCGGAAGACCGGTTCTGGTCAGCAGTCGGTACACCCGCGTCCCACGTCTCTGTGGGTGAGATACCGGGGGAACGGGCGCTGGCGGGATCCCGTCGGGGGGGGGGGCGGCCGGCCGCCCCCCCCCCCCACGCCCGGGGGGCGGCGCGCGGGGGGCGGGCGGGAGGCGAGAGAGTCTCCCCCCACAACCACCCGACAGG
>NZ_JBHXIC010000142.1:0-6491 GCF_042723955.1 Cellulosimicrobium cellulans
GTCTACCATCCGCCGCTCGTTCCTCGCGGCTCCCGCCAGGCCCGCCACGACGCGGCACCACCACCCACCCCGCCCGGCGTCGTCTCGCCCTGGTCTCGGCTCACCCGGGCGACTGCCCGCGGTGCCTGTGCGCCCGTGCCGTGTCGTGTCGTGCGGTGAGGTGGCGTCCCGCGGGGTGTCGCGGTGTCGCGCGGTCCGACCGTCACGGGTCATCGTCATCGTCGCCGTCGGGCGGCCTCACCTTCTCGTGCGGCGACGGTTCCCGCTTCGGGTGACCACGGTTCTACCTCTCCGGCCGGGGTACTCCCTCGGCGGGACCGGTCAGGCGGGGGGTGTCCTCGGCGAGGGTGAGGAGGCGGGTCATGGTGTTCCAGTTGCGGCCGGTCACCGGGGTGCCGGCGGCCTTCGCGAGGACCGCCGTCGTGAGTTTCGAGCGGCCGATGCCCTCGGGGTAGGCGACGTAGAGGACGCCGTTCGCGACGGCCGCGCGCTCCGTCCCGTCCCGGCTCTCGATCGCAGCGGCGCCGTCGGGGTCGACCGGGGTCTCGCCCACCAGGACGAGGAGCGCGGCGGGCCGCTCCTCGGCGTCGTCGGGGAGGGGGTTGCCGCGGACGATCTTGCGCAGGCGCTCGGTGGTGAGCACCGCGACCGCGGCGTCGACGCCGAAGCGCTCGGCGACGGCGTCGTGCAGGAGGCGTGCGACGTCGGCGGGCCGGGACGCGCCGGAGGTCCCGGGCGCGACGACGAGGTTGCCGCTGTTGACGACCGTGCGGGCGTGCGCGAACCCGAGCTCTCCGGCGAGCTCGCGCAGCGCGGTCGACGGGACCTTGCGGCCTCCGACGTTCACGGCGAACAGGAGGGCGACGTACGCGGTCAAGACGGCGCTCCCGGTCGTCGGTGGGACCACGGCGCGGCCTCCTCGAGGCGGGCGGCGAGGTCGAGGAGGCGCGCGTCGTCGCCGTGGTCGGCGCCGAGCATGACGCCCACCGGGACGGTCGCGGAGGATCCGTCGGGGTCGGTCACGCGCGCCTCGCCGAGCGGGAGCGAGACAGCCGGGCGTCCGGTGAGGTTCCAGACGCTCGTCCAGGGCGTGAACGCGGTCTGCGCGGCGAAGTCGGCGGCGGGGTCGTCGTCGATCCGCTGGCTCCCGACGAGCGCGGGGGGCTGGGCGAGCGTGGGGGAGAGCACGACGTCGACGCCGGACCACGCGGCCGCGACCTCGCGCGTGAGCTGCTGTACCCCGGCGAGCGCGGTGGCGTACGCGAGCCCGCTCACCTCGCGCCCGCGCTCGCGGAGCCACCGGGTGAGCGGCACGAGCAGGTGCTCGCGATCCGGCGGCACCGGGGCCTGGAGCGCGCCGACCGACCACAGCGCGGCGAAGGCGTCCCAGCGCTCGGCACCGAACGGCGGGGGGATCTCGACAACGTCGTGCCCGAGCCCGGCGAGGAGCTCCGCGGTCGCGCGGGCGGCGTCCGCGCACGCGGGGTGCACGGTCGCGTCGGCGGCGATCACGGGGTCGAGCAGGAGTCCGACCCGGAGCCGCCGCTCGCCCGGCGCGCTCGCGAGGCGCGCCGTGCAGGTGTCGCCCGGCCACGACCGGGCGAGGACGTCGAGGAACGCCGCGGCGTCGCGCACCGACCGGGTGAGGACGCCGTGCGTGGCGAGCCCTGCGCCGTCGACCCCGTACGGCCCGGGGCTCACGAGCCCGCGCGACGGCTTGAGCCCGACGAGCCCGCACGCGCTCGCCGGGATGCGCAACGACCCGCCGCCGTCGCTCCCGTGCGCGACGGGGACCACGCGCGCCGCGACGGCCGCCGCCGCGCCCCCGCTCGACCCGCCCGCGGACCGCGCGAGATCCCACGGCGTGCGGGCGGTCGGTCCGACGTCGGGCTCGGTGTAGCAGGGGAGGCCGAGCTCGGGGGTGCTCGTCTTGCCGATCATGACGGTGCCGGCGGCCCGCAGGAGCGTCACGACGCCGTCGTCGTAGGGCGCGGGGAACGGGTCGATCGCGGCGGACCCGGCACGGATCGGCACGCCTTCGACCATCGTGAGGTCCTTGACCGGGCAGGGGACGCCGAGGAACGGCGGCAGCCCACCCCGGCTCGCCCCGGACGCCGCGACGACGTCGCCCGTGCGCCGCGCCGCGACGAGCGTGGCCTCCGCCGCGAGCGCCTGCGTGCGGGCGAGGTCGGCGGTGAGGACGGTGAAGGCACCGACGTCCGCGCCGACGCCCGCGGCGGCGTCGAGCGTCGTGTCGAGCACCTCGGTGGGGGAGGTGTCGCCGGTCCGGAGCGCGTGCGCGAGGGCGGTTGCGTCGAGGTCGAGCAGGTCGGTGACGCTCATGGCTCGTGAACCTACGCGGCGTGCCAGCGCCGCGCGAACCGTCCGGGTCGACACCTCGCTCGACCGAGGCGTATATTCCAAGCGGAATATTCCTTGCGGACCTCCTCGTCCGGGCTGCACGCCCGCACCGTCCGCGCTCCCGACTCGGAACCCGTCCCGGAGACGACCGTGCCCGCACCGCGCCTCAGCCCCACGGCGACCCTCGTGCTCGCCGTGCTGCTCGACCAGCCCATGCACCCGTACGAGATGCTCGTGCGCCTGCGCAAGCGGCGTGACGACCGGCTCGTCCGCCTCAACCCCGGCGCCGTCTACCACGCCGTCGACCGGCTCGAGCGCGACGGCCTCGTCGAGCGCGCGGGCGTCGACCGCGACGGCAACCGGCCCGAGCGCACGCTCTACGCCATCACCGAGGCGGGCGTCGCAGCGCACCACGACCGCACCCGCGATCTCGTGCGCGAGACGCCGGCCGAGTACCCGGCGTTCCCGGTCGGGCTCGCGCTCGTGCACGACCTCCCGCGCGACGACGCCCTGGCCCTCCTGCGCGAGCGCCGGGCGGCGCTCGCCGCAGCGACCGACGGGGTGCGCGAGCAGCTCGACGGCGTCATCTCCCGCGGGCTGCCCCGGCGCTACCTGCTCGACGCGTCGTTCCAGCTCCACCAGACCGCGGCCGAGATCGCGTGGCTCGACGCGACGATCGCCGACGTCGAGTCGGGCGCGCTGAGCTGGACCGAGGAGCCCGCGCCCGCCTTCCGCCTCCCCCGCACGACCTCACCTCAGGAGACCTCGTGACCACTCCCGCCCCGGGCAGCAGCCCGAGCACGGCCCCGGCACCCGCCGACGCCGGCTCGCGCGTCGTGCCCCTCGTCGACCTCCACGGCCGCAGCGCCTGGAGCATCCTGCCGCCGCTCATCCTCGGATTCTTCATGATCATGGTCGACACCACGATCGTGAACATCGCCGTCCCCACGCTCCAGACCGAGCTCGACGCGTCGCTCGTCGCGGTCGGCTGGGTGAACAGCGCCTACCTGCTCTCCTACGCGGTGCTGCTCCTGCTCGCCGGCCGCCTCGGCGACCGGTACGGCCCCAAGCCGGTGTTCGTCGTCGGCCTGCTGGTGTTCACGCTCGCGTCCGCGTGGTGCGGGTTCTCGGGCTCCATCGAGATGCTCATCGCGGCGCGCGTGGTCCAGGGCGTCGGCGCGGCGCTCATGACGCCGCAGACCATGGCGATGATCACGCGCGTCTTCCCGCCGCGGCAGCGCGGGGCGGCGATGGGCCTGTGGGGCGCCACGGCCGGGGTCGCGACGATCGCCGGTCCGCTGCTGGGCGGCGTGTTCGTCGAGTCGTGGGGCTGGGAGTGGATCTTCTTCGTCAACGTGCCGGTCGGCGTCGTGGCGCTGTGGTTCGCGCTCACGCGCCTGCCGCGCCTCGCGACGAACAAGCGCTCGTTCGACGTGCTCGGTGTCGTGCTCTCGGTGGTGGGCCTGTTCGCCGTCGTCTTCGGCCTCCAGGAGGGGGAGACGTACGACTGGGGCACCATCACCGGACCGATCACGGTCTGGGGCGTCATCGGAGCCGGCCTGCTCGTGCTCGTGGGCTTCGTCCTGTGGCAGCGCCACCTCGGCGACGGCGCGCTCCTGCCCCTGCGACTCTTCCGCTCCCGCAACTTCTCGCTCGCGAACGTCGCGGGCATGTCCGTCTCGTTCGCGATGATCGGGATCTTCTTCCCGCTGACGATCTTCCTCCAGTCGATCCTCGGGCTGTCGCCGCTGCACGCGGCCCTCGTCAACCTGCCGGGGTCGCTCGTCTCCGGGATCGTGGCGCCGCTCGCGGGCCGTCTGTCCGACCGCGTGCCGGCCAAGTGGGTCGTCGCGACGGGCTTCGGCGTCCTCGCGGTCGCGATCGGCTGGCTCGCCGCCGTCGTGGGGCCGGGGGTGTCGGTCGTGACGATCGTGCTGCCCATGACGCTGTTCGGCATCGGCACCGGGTGCGTGTTCTCGCCGCTCGCCAACCTCGCGACGTCGGGGCTCGACCACCGCACCGCGGGCGCCGGGGCGGGGGCGTTCAACACCACGCGCCAGGTGGGCGGCGTCATCGGCTCCGCGGCGATCGTCGCGACGCTCACCGCGCGCCTCGCCGTCACCCTCCCCGCGGCTGCCCAGGACGCGGCGGCCTCCCTGCCCGAGCAGTTCCGGCAGCAGTTCGTCGACGGGTTCGCGAACGCGGGCTCGCTGCAGGGCGGCCAGGGCGGGTCGTTCCCGCTCCCGCCCGGGGTGCCCGACGACGTCGCGCGCCAGGTGACCGACGCCGCCACCGCCGCGTTCCACCAGGGGTTCGCGACCGCCGTCGGGCAGACGCTCGCGGTCACGGCCGTGGTGCTCGTCCTCGGGTTCGTGTGCGCGGTCGCGATGGCACCGAAGCACGTCGAGCACTGATCCCGCGGAGCACGCCTCCGGACCACCGCGTGAACGGAGGGTTAAACCTCGCCCCGGAGGTGTGTCGGGGGTGGTGGGCGGAATCACACGGGCGTAGTTTCGAGGAGACGGACGGCACCACCGCCGTCCTCCGGGAGGCCAGCCGATGGGGTTCACGCTCCGCTCAGGAGGGCCGGCACCGGCGCTGCTGAGCCGTGGCACCCACGGCCCGACGGCCGGTCGCCTGCCTCGCCCAGAGAGAGAACGGCGCCCGCGCGCCGGAGGGGAGCCCTCGTGGTCCATTCCTCACCCACCCCCCGCCCCGGTACATCACCCACCCCCGGTACCTCACCCACCCCCCAGGACGATGCGAGCGACGACGCGCGCCGCACGTTCGTCGTCGACACCTCGGTCCTGCTGAGCGACCCCCGCGCGATCGGGCGGTTCGCCGAGCACGACGTCGTCCTCCCGGTCGTCGTCATCACCGAGCTGGAGGCCAAGCGCCACCACGCCGAGCTCGGGTACTTCGCCCGCAGCGCGCTGCGCATGCTCGACGACCTGCGCGTCAAGCACGGCCGTCTCGACGCCCCGATCCCGGTCGGCGACGTCGGCGGGACCCTGCGCGTCGAGCTCAACCACACCGACCCGGACGTGCTGCCCGCCGGCTTCCGGCTGGGGGACAACGACACGCGCATCCTGTCCGTCGCCGCCAACCTGGCGGCGGAGGGGCACGACGTGACGGTCGTGTCCAAGGACCTGCCCATGCGCGTCAAGGCGTCGGCGGTCGGGCTGCGTGCGGAGGAGTACCGGCACGAGCTCGCCGTGGACTCGGGCTGGACGGGCATGGGCGAGATCTCCTTCACCGACGCCGAGGCCGCGGCGCTCTGGGAGCACGAGTCGGTCGAGCTCACGAGCCTCGACCCGGCGGTCGTCGAGGAGGCCGGGGCGCTGCACTGCCACACGGGGCTCGTCGTGCACTCGCCGCGCGGCTCGGCCCTCGGCCGGGTCACCGCGGACAAGCACGTCCAGCTCGTGCGCGGCGACCGCGAGGTCTTCGGGCTGCACGGGCGCTCGGCCGAGCAGCGCGTCGCGATCGACCTGCTGCTCGACGAGAGCGTCGGCATCGTGTCGCTCGGCGGGCGGGCGGGGACGGGTAAGTCGGCACTCGCGCTGTGCGCGGGGCTCGAGGCCGTCATGGAGCGACGGCAGCACCGCAAGGTCATGGTGTTCCGTCCGCTCTACGCGGTCGGTGGCCAGGAGCTCGGGTACCTGCCGGGCTCCGAGGCGGAGAAGATGAACCCGTGGGCGCAGGCCGTCTACGACACGCTCGGTGCGCTCGTCTCGCCGCAGGTGCTCGACGAGGTGATCGACCGCGAGATGCTCGAGGTGCTCCCGCTCACGCACATCCGCGGGCGCTCGCTGCACGACGCGTTCGTCATCGTCGACGAGGCCCAGTCGCTCGAGCGCAACGTGCTGCTCACGGTCCTCTCCCGCATCGGGCAGTCGTCACGCGTCGTCCTCACCCACGACGTCGCGCAGCGCGACAACCTGCGCGTCGGGCGGCACGACGGCGTCGCCGCGGTCATCGAGGCGCTCAAGGGCCACCCGTTGTTCGCGCACGTGACGCTCACGCGCTCCGAGCGCTCGCCCGTCGCGGCGCTCGTCACGGAGATGCTGGAGTCGATCGAGGTCTGACCCCGCGAGGTAGAACCCTGGTCGGCGACCAGGGTTCTACCT
>NZ_JBHXIC010000143.1:0-6417 GCF_042723955.1 Cellulosimicrobium cellulans
CGCGACCGGGCCGATGGCGACAGCAACGTCGTGCTCGACCGGGAGGAGGGTCGTTCTCGGCGCGGCCCGCCGCACGGGTGCTGGCCGCGCTCGCCGGCCGCGCTAGCCGGGCGGGCGGCGGCCCGCCAGGGCCAGCACGGTGCGCGCGCGCTCGACCATCGCGACGTCGAGGAACGTGCCGTCGGCGAGCGCCACGACGCCCGTGCCCGACGCCGCGGCGTCGCCGACGCGCTCGACGACCTCGCGCGCGCGGTCCACCTCGTCCGGGGTCGGGAGGAACGCGTCGCGGATGGTGTCGAGCTGCGCGGGGTGGATCGCGGTGCGGCCGCAGAAGCCGAGCGCCCGCCCGGCGCGGCACGACGCCGCGAGCCCGTCGAGGTCGCGCACGTGCGTGAACGCGGACATCGCGGGCGACGGCAGCCCCGCCGCCCGGGCCGCGACGACGACCCGGCTGCGCGCCCACGCGAGCCCGGCCTCGTCGTCGACCCGCAGGTCGGAGCGCAGGTCGGCCTCGCCGAGCCCGATGGACGCGACCTGCGGCGACGCCGTCGCGAGCTCGAACGCGCGCTCGACGCCGAGCGCCGACTCGACCAGCAGGTGCAGCGCCCGCCCGGGGAGCGCCGCGGCGAGCGCGCGCACCTCGTCGGCGGACTCGACCTTCGGCGCGCGCGCCCCGACGGCGAGCGGCAGTCCCGCGAGGGTCGCGACGTCGTCGGCGTGCCACGGCGTCGCCGGGTGGTTGACGCGCACCTGGACCCCGCGCGCGGCGGCGGCCTCGTCGAGCAGCGCGGCGGCGTGCGCCCGCGCCTCGTCCTTGCGCGCCGGCGCGACGGCGTCCTCGAGGTCGACGAGCACGACGTCGGCCGCCGACCCGAGCGCCTTCGCGACCCGGTCGGGCCGGTCCGCGGGCACGTACAGCAGCGTCAGCGGCGGCGCGGCGCCCGGCCGGTCGCCCCGGCCCGTCACACCGCCCCCTCGGCCCGGAGCTCGGCGACGCGCTCGGGCGAGAAGCCCAGCTCGCCCAGCACGGTGTCGGTGTCGGCGCCGTGCGCGCGGCCGGTGAAGCGGATGACGCCGTCGTTCTCGGACATCCGGAACAGCGGGCCCTGCATGAGCATCGGCCCGAGCTCGGGGTCCTCGATCTCGTGGATCGTGCCGAGCGCGCGGAACTGCGGGTCGTCGACGATGTCCTGGGCGTCGTAGATCGGCGCGACGGCGGCCTGCGCCTCCTCGAACGCGGCGACGACCTCGTCGCGCGTGCGCTGCGCGATCCAGCCGCCGACGGCCTCGTCGAGCAGGTCGGCGTGCTGCGCGCGCTCGACGCCGCTCGCGAACCAGGGCTCGTCGACGATCTCGGGGCGCCCGACGAGACGCATGACGCGCTCGGCGATGGACTGCGCCGACGTCGACACCGCGACCCACTGCCCGTCGCGCGTGCGGTAGGTGTTGCGCGGCGCGTTGTTCGCGGACCGGTTGCCGGTGCGTGGCTGCACGGTGCGGAGCTGGTCCCAGCGCGTGATCTGCGGGCCGAGCATCGCGAGGATGGGCTCGATGATCGCCGTGTCGACGACCTGCCCGTGCCCGGTGCGCTCGCGCGTGGACAGCGCGACCATGACGGCGAACGCGGTCGCGAGCGACGCGACGCCGTCGGCGAGCCCGAACGGCGGGAGGGTCGGCGGGCCGTCGGGCTCGCCGGTCATCGCGGCGAACCCGCTCATCGCCTCGGCGAGCGTGCCGAACCCGGGGCGGGTGCGGTACGGGCCGACCTGCCCGAACCCGCTCACGCGCGCGAGCACGAGCCGCGGGTTGCGCGCGGACAGCTCGTCGTAGCCGAGGCCCCAGCGCTCGAGCGTGCCGGGCCGGAAGTTCTCGACGACGACGTCCGCCTCGGCGACGAGCGCGAGGAACACCTCGCGGCCACCGTCGCTCCCGAGGTTCGCGGTGACGGTGCGCTTGTTGCGCCCGAGCGTCTTCCACCACAGGTTCACGCCGTCCTTCGCGGCGCCGTGCGTGCGCGACGGGTCGGGCTTCGTGGGGTGCTCGACCTTGACGACGTCGGCGCCCAGGTCACCGAGGTGCATCGCCGCCATGGGTCCGGCGAACAGCGTCGACGCGTCGACGACGCGCAGACCCGCGAGCGCGCCGGCGGCGGGGTCGCGCGAGACGCGCGGTGCGTCCGTCATGCCGTCACCTCCTCGGCGGGCTGATCGTGGACGGGCTGGTCGTCGGCGAGGTCCCACGCGCAGCGGAACCCGACGGTCGCGCCGCGCGCGAGCCCCAGGCCGGGGACGAGGAGCTTGACCGCGTGGTCGGGGGCGTGGCGCCCGCCCTCGACGTACCAGTCGGAGCCGTCGGCGCGGTAGTCGCTGCCGCCCTTGAGCATGACGAACCGCGTGCGGCCGTCGGAGTGCTCGGAGCCCGTCCAGCTCCACACGGCGGGCTCGCCGCGCGTCCAGCCGGGCTGCTCGGCCGCGAGCTGCCACTCGTCCTCGGTGGGCAGGCGCCCGCCGCGCCACGCGCAGAACGCGCGGGCGTCGTCGAGGTCGACGAAGGTCACGGGCTCGTCCTCCGTGCCGGGCGCGGGACGGCCGTCGACCCAGTACGCGAGGAAGCGGTGCGCGACGGCGGGCACGTACCCGGTGGCCGTGAGGAACTCCGCGAACTCCGCGTTCGTCACGTCGCGGCCCACCGCCCCGGGGGCGGCGAGCTCGCCGTCGCGCTGGAGGGTCCGCGCGTCGTGCAGGCGCGGCGGGAGCGGCTTCCACTCGTCCACGTACGGCGCGCCCTGGTACATCCCGGTCTCGCGCGCGCGGTGCCGGACGGTCAGCACGTACGGCCCCGCGGGGACGACGACGGCGCCCGCCCCGGGCGCACCCGTCGCCCGGGCGGCGTCCTGCCCGACGACGGCCCCCGGCCCGGCCGGTTCCGTCCCCCTGGTCGGCGCGGACGTGGGGACAGACGCGTCGAGGCGTCGCGCGAGCCGGTGCGGGAAGCGCGCGTCGGGGTCGTGCGGCGCGGTCTCGTCGAGCGAGGCGACCACGTCGCGCAGGTGCTGCAGCCACGCGGGCTCCCCCGCGCCGTCGGCCACGTGCAGCGCCGCGGCGATCCCCCGACCGGGCACGCGCACATCCGCGCCGTCCCCGCCGCCCGCGAGCAGCGTGCCCCCGTAGTCGGCCGCGCCCCGGTTGACGACCGTCCACAGGGTCACGCCGTCGAGCTCCCAGCGCGACGCGTAGACACCGGCCTCCTCCGCCTCGGGCGCGAGCTCGGCCAGCGGCGTCCACTCCCCCTCCAGCAGGAGCGGCCGCGCGGCGCGCTGGACCGTGACCAGGCGCTTCACCGTCGCCGCGTCGCGCGCCGACCAGCCGACCCACACGCCGAACACGACCTCCCACACCATGACGCCCACGCCGTTGAGCCACGCGGACTGGAGCTCCTCGGAGTGGTCGCGGTGCCAGCGGCGCACGTGGTGCTGCATGTGCCGCCGCTCGTACCAGTGCGCGCGCAGCACGCCGGGCACGGGCGAGTCGGCGAAGAACTGCGCCCACGACGACGAGTGGTCCTCGATGCGCTCGACCGGGAGCTTGGACTCGCCCTCCAGGACGATCCCCGGGCGCGCGGCCTCGAGCCGCGCCACGAGCTCCGGCTCGGCCTTCTTCAGCGTGTCGAGGAAGACGCCGTCGGCGCCGAGGTCGCGCACGACGGCCGCGAGCTCGGTGAGGTCGTCGTCGCCGCGACGCGTGCCGACGTCCCACGGGTTGTAGTCGACGAACACGTGCAGGCCCGCGTCGTGGAACGTCCGCACGAGGTCGACGATCCCCGGGACGTCGCGGTAGAAGTCCCACTGGTTGCGGTCGTCGATCCCGATGACAGGGTACGCGTGCCACAGCACGACGGCGTCGAGGCCGCCGAACCGCTCGCGCGCGTCGGCGAGGAACCGCTCGGGCGTGAACCGGTGCTCCTCGAACGAGTACAGCAGCTCGTCCCACAGCCAGACCTGCGCGACCGTCGAGCACCCCGCGGCCCACGCGGCGTCCGGGCGGTCGTACGCGGCGCCCGTGTACCCGTGGCGGCGGCGCGCGTCGTCGCGCCACGCGGCGAGACGCTCGCGCCAGGCGGGGCGGTCGGCGGGGTCGGCCGGGCCGACGAAGATCTTCGCCTCGTCGAGCGCGAGGGACGGCTCGGGCGTGAGCGGCCCGTCGAGCGCGACCTCGGTCGGCCGGTCGATCGGTCGCGGGACGAGCGGGTCGAACGTGTAGGTCATGGTGCCTTTCCCTCGGCGGGCCGGGCCCGCGCTCGGACGTGCTGCGGAGTGGCTCAGGTCGGGCGGGCGGGGTTCTCGGCACGCTCGGCGAGCGCGACGACGTCCGCCGCGTCGGGCACGGCGTCCTGCGCCCCGGGGCGGGTCACCGCGAGCGCGCCCGCGGCGGCGGCCAGCCGCGCGGCGTCGGGCAGGTCCGCGCCGCGCGCGAGCGCCGCGGCGAGGACGCCGCAGAACGTGTCGCCCGCGCCGGTGGTGTCCACGGCCTCGACGGGGACCGCGGAGACGTCGGTGAGCAGCTTCCCCCCGGGCAGGCGCTCGGCCACGAGGCTCCCCCGGCCGCCGAGCGTCACGACGACGGCCGGGACGCGCAGGAGCAGGAGACTCGCGAGGCTGTGCGGGTCGGTCTCGCGCGCCGTCGACCCCTCGGGACCCGGAGCGCCCGCGACGCCCTGCGCGTCTCCGGTGCGTGGCGCTGCACGGACGTCAACCCCGGCGAGGTCGGCGGCCTCGTGCTCGTTGACGACGAGCACGTCGATCGTGTTCCAGAGGTCGTCCGGCAGGTCACGCGACGGCGCCGCGTTGAGGACCAGCAGCGCGCCGGGACGGCGCGCGGCCGCGGCGGCGCGCACGACGTCGAGCGGGATCTCGAGCTGCGCGAGGACGACGTCCGCCGCGGCGATCCGTTCCGCCTGCGCCGCGCCGACCGTCACGTGCGAGTTCGCGCCGGGCGCGACGACGATCGCGTTCTCGCCGTCGGGCGAGACGGTGATGAGCGCGGTGCCCGTCGCGGCGTCCACGCGCTCGACGAGGTCGGTGCGCACCCCGCCGCGGTCGAGCGACGCGAGCAGCAGGTCGGCCGCGTCGTCGTGCCCGAGCGCGCCGACGAACGTCGTCTCGGCACCGCCCGCGCGCGCCGCGCCGACCGCCTGGTTCGCGCCCTTGCCGCCGGGGTTGCGCCGCAGCTCGCCGCCGAGGATGGTCTCGCCGCCGCCGGGGTGGCGCGGCACGTCGACGACGAGGTCGACGTTCGCCGACCCGACCACCACGACCCGTCCCGACCCGCCCGGGACCGTGGCGCCCCGCTCCTCGTCCGCCGTCGTGCTCATGCCTGTGCCTCCTCCGTGGGACCATGCACGGCTCCCCCGGCCACCACGACCGGGACCGTCGCGAGCGCGACCGTCCGCGCCGCGAGGTCCACGATCCTCTGCTCGCCGCCGGGCAGCGAGGTCGCGATGTGGCTGTCGAGCGGGCGCGTCCACCGCTGACCGATGCCCTCGACGCCCTGCAGCGCACCCACCACGCCACCGACCGTCGCTCCCGCCGAGTCGGTGTCCCAGCCCGCGGTGACGGCGATCGCGACGCTCGCGCCGAAGTCCCCGCGGCCGTCCGCCGCGCGCCCCGCCGTGAGCGCGTAGGCGATCACCGCGGCGTTGTTCAGCACGTGCACCCAGTGCAGGTCGCCGTACGCGGCGTGGATCGTGTCGAGCCCGGCGCGCACCCCCGCCTCGGACGCGTCGCCGTCGCGGCCCGCGTCCCGGCCGAGCCGGATCGCGGCGGCCAGGCGGCTGCCCGGCGGCACGACGGCGTCCGCGGCGTCGAGCACGTCGTCCACCGTGTCGCAGACCATGGCCGCCGACGCGAGCGCGGCGGCCCACATCGCCCCGTACACGCCGTTGCGCGTGTGGCTCAGGCGCGCGTCCGTCCACGCGAGGCGCGCGGCCTCGCGCACGTCGCCGGGCGAGACCCAGCCGAGCACGTCCGTGCGGATGAGCGCGCCGATCCACTCCCGGAACGGGTTGTGGTGCGTCGCCGTCTCCGGCACCGGCCGCGCGTCGAGGATGTTGCGGTACGCGGCGCGCTCGGCCGTGAACACCCGGCCCGCGGGCAGCGCGTCGAGCCAGAGCTGCGCGACGTCGTCCGTCGTGAAGCCGCGCCCGTGCCGCTCCAGCAGGGCGAGCGCGAGGATCGGGTAGTTGAGGTCGTCGTCCTCGGGCATCCCGTCGATGTTCTCCTCGAGCGACGTCGGGGCGCTGCGCCGGTTCCACTGCCAGCGCGCGGCGACGTCGTCTGGCCGCCCGACTGCGGTGAACCAGCGGGCGAGCGGCCACCGGCCCGGGGGGCTCGGGAGGGGCGCGCTCGGCGAGCGCGGGCGA
>NZ_JBHXIC010000144.1:0-6170 GCF_042723955.1 Cellulosimicrobium cellulans
GCCGCCCGCCTCGACGGACGTCGCGCGCGCCGCGAACGACTGGTACGCCGAGGCGCCCGGCTGGACGCCGGTGAACGCCTTGGTGCCGAACGGCGTCGTCAGCGTGACGTCGACCGGCACGTCGTCGGCGTTCGTCGCGCGCACCGCGACGTACGCCTTGCCGGCGAGGCACCGGACCTGGACCTCGGTCGTGACGTCGAGCGGCTGCTCGACCACCTCGCCCTCGAGGACGAAGTCCTCGAACGCGACGACCGTGGGCTGGGTCTGGTTCTTGCCGAGCGCGAACGGCCCGACCCCGATCCCGTCGAGCTGGTCGTTCGTCACGGCCGCGAACTGGGTCCAGCGCTCGCCGTCGAGCGACCACGAGCCGACGAACGTGTCGCCGGACCGGGCGAGACGCACGTGGTACGTCGCGTCCGCCTCGCGGGGCAGCGAGCCGACGCCGGGCTGCGGCTGCAGCACGACGTCGCCCTTCTCGCTGCGGAGCTCGAAGCCGACCGTCCCGGCGGTGCCGCCGTTGTGGATCACGCCGACCTTCACGTAGTTGGCCTGGTCCTTGTAGACCATGAGGCCGCCCTGGTGGTAGTTCTGCGTGAGGTCGGCGCGCACCGTCGTCTCGACGGTCCACTCGTCGCCCGTCACGACCTTCGAACGGACGATGTTCGGCACGGTGGAGTTCGTCGCGCCGTAGACGTCATCGTCGGTCGTGGTGAGCCGGAGCGCGCCGTCCGCGACGGCGAGCCGCGACGGGTCGGCGTCGACGACGTACCAGCGGCACGGGTCGAGGCCGAGGCCGGAGCCGCTGCCGTCGAACGTGTCGCTCGCCGTGACGTCCTCGCACACGGGGACGCCGCTGCCGTCGACCTCGCGCACGTGGTCGAACGCGACGTCGATCTGGTTCGCGCCCGCGCCCTTGCCGAGCGCGAACACGCCGACGCCCGCGTCGCCGAGCCCCGCGTGCGTGACGGCGCGCGTGGTCGGGACCCAGGTCTGACCGTTGTCGAGCGAGTACGACCCGGTGAACGAGTCGCCGTCGCGCGAGAGCCGCAGCAGGTACTCGCCGTAGACGGGCTTCGCGATGTCGAGGACGTCGCCGTTGGTCGACTGCACGACGTCGCCGACCTCGCTGCGGAGCTCGACGCGCAGGCCGCCGGGGTGCTGGACCACGGCGAGCTTGACGTAGTCGGACTGCGAGGCGCGCACGATGAGGCCGCCCTGCTGGTACTGGTTCGCGAACGCGGCCGTCATCTTCGTCTCGACCGTCCAGGAGTCGCCCGGCTGGTCGGTCGTGATGATGTTCGGCACGCGCTGGTTCCCGGTGCCCGCGAAGTCGGCGTCGGTCGTGCGCACGACCCACTTCCCGTCGCGAACCTCGGCGAGATCGGGGCGGAGGTCGACGACGTCCCAGCGGCAGCCGTCGAGCGCCTCGCCCTCGAACTCGTCCTCGGGCCCACGCTGCGGGTCCGGCTCGGTGCACTCGAGCGTGCCGTACACGGAGACCGCGACGGTGCCGGTCGCCTGGGCGCCCGACGGGTCGCTCACGGTGACCTTCGCGGTGTAGCTCCCGGCCTCCGCGTAGGTGTGCTGCGCGGTCGCGCCCGTCGCCGTGCCGCCGTCGCCGAACTCCCAGGCGTAGGTGAGGTCGTCGCCGTCGGCGTCGGACGCCTGGGCGGCGAACGCGACGTCGAGCGGCGCATCGCCTGTCGCGGGCGTGGCCGTCACGGAGGCGACCACCGGGGCCACGTTGTTCGCCGCGCCCCGACCGGCGAAGGTGACGGAGTCGACGTCGAACATGTCGCCCGTGGCTCCCGTCGTCGAGCGCGCGACGAAGTAGAGCGTGCGCGTGCCGCCCGGGTCGCTCACCGGGACCGCCTGCGTGCGCGCGGGCGTCTCCCAGCTCCCGGTCGGCGACAGCGTGAGCGTCGCGAGGACGGGGCCGTCCACGGCGCCGTCCCGCACGTCGAGCACGCCCCCGGATCCGCCCGAGCTGTACCGCGCGGAGATCGAGTCGATGCCCGCGAGGTTCATCCGGTCGAACGCGAACCAGTCGCCGGCCGCGATGTACCCGAGCTGCTTGCCGCCCTCGGACACGTCCTTCGCGACGACCTGGACGCCCTGGCTGTCGGTGAAGTACTCGGCCTGCTTGGTGCGCGTGTGCAGGACGGCCTCGTCGTCGGAGGCGAGCGCGGGCACGCCGTCGGCGCCCCCACCGTCGGTGTAGGTCGCGTTGACCACGCCGAAGATGTTCGCGTCGAGGCCGTGCCCCTCGTCCTTGGCGGTCGTGAGGACGCCCTCGCAGCCCGTGGCGCTGGACAGCGGGTGCCCGTGGTTGTCGTGGCCGAGGATGTACTCCACCACGACGCGGCTGCAGTCGACCTGCGCGCCGTCCTCGGCGTCGGTGACCGTGACCCGGAACGGGACCTGGTCGCCGAAGTCGAAGAACTGGCCGTCGGCCGGGAGCTCGAGCGTCACCTCGGGCGCGGTGTTGCCCACGGTGATGGTCGTGGTCGCCACGCCCTGCTTCCCGTCGGCGTCGGTCACGGTGAGCCGTACCTCGTGCCGGCCGTTCTGGGTGAACGTCCGCGAGACCTGGGCGTCGGTGGCGTCGGTCTCGCCGTCACCGTCGAGGTCCCAGGCGTACGTGAACTCCTTGCCGTCCGGGTGCGAGGACCCGGTGCCGTCGAAGGACACCGCGAGCGGCGCCTGGCCGTTGGTGGGCGAGGCGTCGATCTGCGCGACGGGCGAGCGGCCCCCGCGCACGTAGTCGATCCGGTAGACGGCCGAGAGCGCGTCGCCCCCGAAGTAGCCGCCGCCGTAGTCGAGCACGTAGAGCGAGCCGTCCGGGCCGAACTCGAGGTTCATCGGACGGCGCAGGTCCATGAACTCCAGCGCCGGGACGAAGCCCGCGGGGCTGCCGTCCTCGGCGCGGATCGCCTCCTTGATCCACGCACGGTCCCACTCGTAGAGCAGCGGCTTGCCGTCGTAGTACGCGGGGAACTTGGTCTCCGACTCGAGCTCGGGGTCGTAGTCGTAGACGACGGCGCCCATCGGGGACTCGCCGCCCGTCCCGAACGCGGGGACGGACCCGCCGTCGTACGGCTGCCACGCCGGCACGGCGGGCGGGAGGTCGACGAGACCGGTGTTGTGCGGGCTCGTGTTCTTGGGCGCCGCGCAGTCGAACTTCGGCCCCGAGACCTTCGTCTCGAAGTCGTAGTCGTTGTACGCGAGGTTGTCGCCGATGCAGTACGGCCAGCCGTAGTTGCCCGCCTCGGCGATGACGTTGAACTCGACCGTGCCGCCGGGGCCGCGGTTCGCGTTCGCACCGCCCGCGTCGGGGCCGTAGTCGCCGAGGTGGACCTCGCCCGTCGCCTTGTCGACCGCGAAGCGGAACGGGTTGCGGAAGCCCATCGCGTAGATCTCGGGCCGGGTCTTGCCGGCCTCGTACTCACCCTCGGGGAAGAGGTTCCCCTCGGGAACGGTGTACGACCCGTCCTCGGCGACCGTGATGCGCAGGAGCTTGCCCCGCAGGTCGTTGGTGTTGCCCGAGCTGCGGCGCGCGTCGAACGCCGGGTTGCGGGTCGCCCGCTCGTCGATCGGCGCGTAGCCGTCCGACGCGAACGGGTTCGTGTCGTCACCCGTCGACAGGTAGAGGTTGCCCTCGGCGTCGAAGTCGATCTCGCCGCCCGCGTGGCAGCACAGCCCGCGGTCGGCCGGCACCTCGAGGATCTTCTGCTCGCTGGTGAGGTCCAGCAGGTTCTGCTCCGTGAGCCGGAACCGCGAGAGCTGGTTGTAGCCCTCGAACGCCTCGAACGCGGCCGGGTCGGCCGACGTCTCGGGAGCGTCCCCGGGCGGCGTGTCGAGCCTGGGCGCGTAGTAGAGGTAGACCCAGCGGTTCTCGGCGAAGCCCGGGTCGATCGCGACGCCCTGGAGTCCGTCCTCGTCGTGCGTGTACACCGGGACGGTGCCCGCGAGCGCCGTCGTGGCGTCCGCGGTCGTGTACCAGACGCGCCCGTCGCGCGAGGTGTGCAGGACGTCGCCGTCGGGCAGGACGGCCATGGCGATCGGCTCGCCCGTCTTGGCCGCGCCCTTGGCGAGCGTCACCTGCTCGAAGGAGGCGTCGACGGTGGCGCCGCAGTCGGCGTCGACCGCGCCCGCGGCGGTCTGGATGCCGCCCAGCAGGTGCTGGACGAACGCCGGGTCGGTGTACGACTCGTCGGTGTGGCCGCCGCCGGTGTACCAGGACCGGCCGCCGTCGTACTCCTGGCACCACGCGATCGGGTGGTCGGCGCCCATGGCGCCCGACCCCGGGGAGTACGACGACTCGTCGAGGCTCGCGAGCACGTGGACCTGGCCGCGCGGGTTCTCGCGGTAGTTGTACCACTCGTCGTACCGGTCCCAGGCCGCCGGGAGGTGCGCGGTCGAGGGGTGCTCGTCGTCGGCGACGACGACCGTCGCGTCCTGGTTCTGCGGGTGGCTGTTGAAGTACGCGCCGACGAGCTCGCCGTACCAGGGCCAGTCGTACTCGGTGTCGGACGCCGCGTGGACGCCGGCGTACCCGCCGCCGTCGGCGATGTACCGCTCGAACGCGCCCTGCTGCTCGTCGTTCAGGACGTCGCCCGTGGTGGACAGCCAGACGACGGCGTCGTACCGGGCGAGGTTCTCGTCCGTGAAGGCTCCCGCGTCCTCGGTCGGGGTCACCGCGAAGTGGTGGTCGGTGCCGAGCTGCTGGATCGCCGCGATGCCCGCGGGGATCGAGCCGTGCCGGAACCCGGCGGTCTTGCTGAAGACCATGACGGAGAACTCGTCGTGCGCGGCGGCGGGGGCCGCCGTCGCGAGGGTGAGCGCCGGCGCGACGAGGGCCGCGGCGGTGACCGCCGCGACCCCCTGGCGCCGACCTCTCGAAGGTCGTGCTGTCACTTCTCCTCCTTGAGAACTGATCGGTGCGGCTCGGCGCCGTTGCCGGGCCGCAGGTCCTGCGCTCCTTTCTCGTGGTGCGTCGTCGGTGCCGCGCGTCGTCGCGCGGGCGCTCCGGTCAGGTCCCGGTCGGGCTCGGCCTGCACCCCGGAGGGCGCCCGACCGGGAGGTCGGTGGGGCGGCCCCTCCGTGGGGCCGCCGTCGGTCAATGGTCGTGGTCCTCGTGCGCGTCCTCGTCGTCCGCGGAACCGCCTTCGTGCCCGAGGTCCATGCCGCCGTCGAGCGAGTCGTCCGGGTGCACGGGCAGGAACACGTGGACGTGGCCCTGACCCCCGGCGGTCGAGCGGAGGTCGAGCTGGATCGCGGCGAGGCCCCACGCGTCGACCGCGCGCGTGCGCAGGTCGCCCGCGAGGGCGTAGAGGTCGGTCGCCGCCGCCGGGTCGCTCGCGTCCGCGGCGGCCGCGAGGCCGACGGCGTCGAGCGTGTCGCCGACGAGCTGGAGCGAGGTGAGCATCCCGTTGCGGACGATGTTGTGCTCGGAGGAGCCGCTCTGGAGCGACTCGGTCTCGGCCACGAGGCCGACGACGGTCGCTCGCCACTGCGCGATCTCGGCCGGGTCGGCGGGCACGGCGCTCGACCCGTCGACGGGGAGCACCGCGTGCAGCCCGTGCAGGACGGGGACGAGGTCGGTCTGTACGTGCCGCGCGTGCTCGATCGACGCGACGAGGTTGTCGGCGTCGCGCGCCTCCTCGGCCGCCTCGAGCTCGGCGACGCGCGCAGGGTCGACGGCGAACCCCTCGTCCGGTGCGGTCGGCGTCTCGCGCGTGAGCACGACCACGAGGGCCACCAGAACAGCGACGACGGCGAGCGCGGCGAGGGCGAGCAGCACCCGACGCCAAGGGTCGAGGCCCGCGAACCACCGGCGCGCGCGGACGCGCGCCGGCGGCCGGGGCTCGGGGCGGCCGGCACCGCCCCGGTCAGCGGGACGGGAGCGCGCGGGCGTCGTCGTGCCGCTCGGGCGGCCGGAGCCCTTCCGGGCCCCTCCCGCCGGCGTCCGTGTCGTCGGCGTCCGTGCCGAGGTGCGCTGTGCCACCTGTCGCTCCTGTCCCTGGTCGTCCCGCTCGGTGTGCGCCGGCCCCGCCCCCAGGCCGGGCCCGCCCCGTGGCCCGGGGCCGGGGCCGGGGGGCCCCCACCCGCCCCCCCCCCCCCCCCCCCAACCCCCCCCCCCCCCCCCCCCCAAACCGGCGGGGCCAAGC
>NZ_JBHXIC010000145.1:0-6057 GCF_042723955.1 Cellulosimicrobium cellulans
GTGGGGGGCGGGGCCCCGGGGGGGGGGGGGGGGGGCGGGGCTTGGCACACCCGCCCGCGGGGGGGGGGGGGCGGGGCGCCCCGCGGCCGGCTCGCGTCGCCGCAGGTCAGCGGCCGCCGGACGACGCCGCGCGCCCCCGCCCGAGGCGCGCGAGCACCAGGCCTGCCCCGGCCGCGAGCGCCGCGGCGACCGCGAGCCACCACGTGTCGGCCCCGGTGCGCGCCAGCACGGGGCCGGTCGACGGCGGCTCCCCCGGGGCGGGCGCCGGGCCGGCGCCCGGGACGCCCACGAGGTGCACCGCCTCCAGCACCCCGGCGACGGAGCGGCGCGTGGACGACGGCGCGTCCGCCGACATCGCGACGCTCACCTCCACCCGGCCCACCTCCCCGGGATCGAGCACGGGCCCCTCCCAGGTCGCGGCGCCCGGTCTCGCGCCGTCCAGCCGGACGTCGAGCCACGCGCCGAGACCGGTCCGCACGACCTCCGGGTCGACGTCGGCCGCGAGGTCCACGAGGACGCGGGCCGCCGTCGGGCCGTCGTTGCGGACCCACAGGTCGCGCGCGACGGTCGCCCCCGGCACGACGAGCGCGTCCGGTCCGAACAGGGGCGCCGGGAGGCCGGGCTCCCACGTCGCGCCGTCCGCGCTCAGCCGGAGCGCCTCCTCCTCCCCCGACGCCGCGCCCGTGCCGGTGCCCGCCGCACTCCCTACCGCGGGCCCGGCCACGGCACTCGCCGCGGCCCCCACCACGGCCTGGCCCGGCCCGGCGAGCGCGACCGCGAGCAGCACCCCGGCGAGGGCACGGAACGGCTCTCGGCCCGCGCCCCGGCTCACGGGACCACCGCCGGGGTCCTGCGGCGCCGCGAGCGCTCGCGCAGTCCCGCCGCGACCTGCCAGGCTCCCCAGCCGAGGAGCCCGGCCGCCGCCACGACGGCGACGGTGCGGCGCGCGTCGCCCGACACCGCGGAGCTCACCCACCCGAGCAGCGGGACCGCGTAGACGACCGTCCCCCGGACCTGCACGGGGCGGACGGGCTCCGGGTCGGGCGCGGCGTTGGCGTCGCCCTGCGTCGTGAGGACCCGCTCGTCGTCCGCGCCGACGCCGACGGCGACGACCCGGTGGGTGACGACCCCGGGCCGGCCCGAGACGAGCTGGTACGTGACGACGTCGCCCGGGGCGACGCGCTCGAGCTCGACCGGGCGCACGACGACCATCGTCCCGGGCGGGTAGGTCGGCCGCATGGACCCGGTGAGCACCGTGTACGGCGTCGCCCCCAGCACGAGCGGCACGACGACCCCCACGAGCGCGAGCGCGACGGCGCACCCGAGCGCGAGCACGCCGAGCGCCCGGGCGAGCGGCCCGTGCCGATGCGCTGCGCCCTCGCGGTGTCGCCCGCCCGGGCGCCGCTCAGCCACAGGAGATCCCCGACAGGCCGGTGCCCGCGAGGAGCGCGCCGCGGACCGACACCGCGTTGCCCGGGATCGAGACCCATCCCGACGCGTGCACGGACTGGACGCTGACCTGCAGGGTCGTGCCGCCGAGCAGCAGGTCGAGGATCGACTGCAGGAGCCCGCCGAGCAGCGACTCGGTGATGACGAGCTGCGTCGCCGTCGTCTCGGTCGTCGTCGACTGCCCGCCTCCCGCGATCGTCACGCGGTACCGGGCCGGGGCTGGCGTCGGTGCCGTCCACCGCACGGTCGCGCTCCGCGCGAGGTTGGTGCCCGTCGTCGTGCACGTCGTCCCGGTCGGTGCGGGGACCGTCGCCGCCGACACGGTCGTCCACAGCGACCCGCTCGCGGTCCACCACGCCACGGCCGGGGCACCGACGAGCGCGAGCGCCACGGCCAGCGCGGCGACCACCCGGAGCCTGGCGCCGCGCGTCACGACGGCCTGCTCTCGATGGTCACCGTCACCGCGACCTGCGCGCTCTGACCCTGCCACTCGCCCGGGCTCCCCGCGGGCAGCGTGAAGCGGACGCACACCTGGGTCGTCGCGCCGCGCGCGTACGTCTGCGGGCTGAGCGTCCCGACCGGCAGTGCCGTTCCCGTGCAGGTCGTCCCGGGGTAGAACGCGACGGTCGGCCGCACGACGCCCTCATATGCGACCGCGAGCCGGTAGCGCCACGTCCCGTCGCCCGTGTGCTGCACGGCGATCACGCCGTCGCGCGACTGGCCCGGCAGCATGCCCGCGAGGTCGGGGAAGGTCTGCCACGACGTCTGGACGCCGAACGAGCCCGACCGCACGTCCGCGCCGCTCACCGACTGTGACGCCGACCAGGTGGCCCACGCCGCACCCGCGGAGAGCGGCAGCGCGGCGAGCACGAGCACGACGACGGCGCGCACGGCACCCCGCCGACCGTGCGCGGCGCGGGAGCCCGGCGCGCCGGGACCCGGCCCCGGGCCGGACGACGCGCCCGGGGCCCGGGCGCGGCGGCGGGACAGGTCGACGCCCACCGCAGGCCGCTCAGAGGTGCTGCTCGAGCGTGAACGTCAGGCTCGACAGGTTCACGACCGAGTTCGTCGCGACCTGGTCGGCCGTGGCCTCGTCGAACGTCAGCGTGACGTCGGCGTCGACCGCCGGGTAGGCCGCCGTCGACGGCGCGACCTCGAACGTGCCGTCGCCGTTGTCCGTCGCCCAGGCCGGCGGGCCGTCGAGCACGAACGCCACGTCGAGCGCGTCGACGAGCACCTGGTCGCCCGTGAGCGTGTCCGTGCCGGAGACGGCGAGGGTCGACTGCAACGAGTCGCCGATCGCGGTCACGGTGATCGGCTGGCTGAGCGCCAGCACGTCGCCCGGGACGATGCGGACGGCCGTGACGTCCGCGACCGCGGTCCCGTTGAGCGTCCAGGCCGCGGTGCCCAGCGCGAGGTCCAGGTCGCCGGAGCTGATGTCCCCCGCCTCGGCGACGGCCTGCGAGTCGGACCACAGCGCGTAGGTCCCGGCCCCTCCCAGGAGGAGGAGCGCCCCCGCCCCGATCGCCAGCGCACCCTTGGTCAGGCGTTCCATGTCGTGCCCCCGTCATGCCGCGCGCGGGCCCCCGTTGGCCGCGCTCGTCCCTCGACGGTAGGTCGGGCACGGCGGAGCGGCCCGCCCAGCCGTCGGGCAGGCCGGGTGAATTCGGCGTCGGCAGCTCCGCCGACGGCGACGGCGTCAGGCGGGTCGCGTGCCCCGATGGAGCGCGACGATCCCGCCGGAGAGGTTGCGGTAGGCAACCTTCTCCCAGCCCGCGCGGAGCAGGAGGCGGCCGAGCCCGACCTGGTCGGGCCAGGCCGCGATGGACTCCGCGAGGTACTCGTACGAGCCGCCCTCGCGCGTCACCGCGGCGGCGATGCGCGGCAGCGCCTGCACGAGGTACTCCTGGTAGACGACGCGGAACGGGGCCCACGTCGGGGTCGAGAACTCGCAGATCACGACCCGCCCGCCCGGGCGGACGACGCGCAGCATCTCGCGCAGCGCGCCCTCGGTGTCGACGACGTTGCGCAGCCCGAACGAGATCGTCACCGCGTCGAACGTGCCGTCCGCGAACGGCAGGCGCGTCGCGTCACCGGCGACGAACGGGAGGTCGGGCCGGCGCTCCTTGCCGACCTGGAGCATGCCGAACGAGAAGTCGCACGGCACGACGCGCACGCCGTCGTCGGCGAACGGCTCGGACGACGTCCCGGTCCCGGCCGCGAGGTCGAGGACCTTCTCGCCCGGCAGCGCGCCGACCGCGCGCACCGTCGCCCGGCGCCAGGCACGGTCCTGGCCGAACGACATGATGTCGTTCGTCAGGTCGTAGCGCGAGGCGATCCCGTCGAACATCGACGCGACCTCGGAGGGCTTCTTGTCCAGGTTGGCGCGGGGCATGCCGCCCATGCTTCCACGTCCGCAGGCACCCGGGCGCACCGCAGGGCGCACCCGCGTGCGCGGCTTACGCTGGGAGGCGATGAGCGCAGAACCGTCGGCCACGGCCGCACAGCCCCGACCCCGGCCGAGCATCGTCGTGCGGACCACCCCGATCCCCGACCTGCCCGGCGGCCTGGACGCCCTCGTCGACCTCCTGCCCGACGCGCGGCCCCTCGCCTGGGTGCGGCGCGGCGACGGGATCGTGGGCTGGGGCGAGGCGCTGCGCCTCGAGACGTGGGGCCCCGGCCGGTTCGCCGACGCCGAGGCCGCGTGGCACGAGACGCTCGCGCGCGCCGTCGTGCGGGACGAGGTAGGGCTGCCCGGGACGGGACCGGTCGCGTTCGGCTCGTTCGCGTTCGACGACTCCGCCCCCGGCGACGACGCGCACGACCCGGTCCGCGCGGGCGGCGTGCTCGTCGTGCCGCGCGTCGTCGTCGGTCGCCGCGACGGCCGGGCGTGGCTCACGACCGTCGACACCGCGGGATCGCTCTCGTCCTCCCCGACCGACGCGCTGCGGCGCACGCCGCGCGCGCCCGTCACGTCGCCCGGCGAGGTGGCGTGGCACGACGGCGCGCTGCGCGCCGACGACTGGGCGGCCGTCGTGGCGGAGGGGGTCGAGCGCATCCGCTCGGGCGCGCTCGAGAAGGTCGTCCTGGCGCGCGACGTCGTCGCGCACACGGCCGAGCCCGTGGACCCGCGATGGTTGCTCTCCCGGCTCACCTCGGCGTACGAGGCGTGCTGGACGTTCTCCGTCGACGGCCTCGTGGGTGCGACGCCCGAGCTCCTGGTCCGCAGCGAGAAAGGGCTCGTCACGTCGCGCGTGCTCGCGGGGACGATCCGCCGCGGCGGGCTGTCCGACGACGAGGCGCTCCTCCGGGCGGCCCAGCTCGCCCGGTCGTCGAAGGACCTCGAGGAGCACGAGTACGCCGTGCGGTCCGTCGCGCAGGCGCTCGCCCCGTTCTGCTCGTCGATGAACGTCCCCGACGCGCCGTTCGTGCTGCACCTGCCGAACGTCATGCACCTCGCGTCGGACGTGACCGCGGTCCTCGCGCGCGGCGCGGTCGCTCCCGGCACGTCGGGCGGGGCGGCGGGGCCGACGAGCCTCGCGCTCGCCGCGGCCCTGCACCCGTCGGCGGCCGTGTGCGGCACGCCGACGAGCGTCGCGCGCGAGCTGATCCGCGAGATCGAGGGCATGGACCGCGGTCGGTACGCCGGGCCGGTCGGGTGGCTCGGCGCGGACGGCGACGGCGAGTGGGGCATCGCGCTGCGCTCGGCCGAGCTCTCGGCCGCCGACCCGCGGTCGGTGCGGCTCTTCGCCGGGTGCGGGATCGTCGCCGCGTCCGACCCGGCGGCGGAGGTCGCCGAGTCGGAGGCGAAGCTCGAGCCGATGCGCTACGCCCTCGGCGGGTCCTGACACCGCACCGGCCGAGCGCCGGGTGCGGAACGTCACCCACGCTGACTCCCGACCGCCACCCGGGACGCCCCGCCCCGGGCGCGCCCTGCGCTGCTAGGTTCGGGAGGTGTCCGAATCCTCCCAGATCTCCGTCTCTCGCCCCAGCGCGCCGTCCGGCGTGCTCGTCCGCCGTGCCGTCGTCGCCGACCGTGACGACGTGTGGCCGCTCGTCCTCGAGCTGCCCCGCCACGACCCCGAGCGTGAGGCGTTCGAGCGGTCCTTCGGGCCCTTGCTCGCCGCGCTCGACACGTACTTCGCGGTGGCGGAGCTGCCCGACCGCGGCGTCGTGGGGTACCTGCTCGCGAACCGGCACCTGACCTTCGCGTCCAGCGGCGTCGTCTGCCGGGTCGAGGAGGTCGCCGTCCTCCCGTCGCACCGACGCCAGGGCATCGGCCGGCTCCTCCTCGAGAGCGCCGAGGAGTGGGCGGCCGAGGTGGGCGCGCGCCGCGTCGGCCTCGCCACCGGTCTCTCCAAGGAGTTCTACGTCTCCGGCGGCTACGCCGAGACCGCCGGCTTCTTCACCAAGCGCGTGGAGGCACCGGTCTCGCCCGCCTCGTCGGGGGGCGAGGCGCCGTGGGCACCGCGCACCCCGGCCGCCGACTGAGCCGGACGTCGAGCGGGGGGGGGGGGGCGGGGGGGGCGGCGGCGGGGGCCGGGGCGTGGGGGGGGGGGGCGCGCGGGGGGGAGGGGGGCGGCGGCCCCCACCCCCGCCGGGCGTGTC
>NZ_JBHXIC010000146.1:0-6052 GCF_042723955.1 Cellulosimicrobium cellulans
GCGCGGGGCCCCCCCGCCCGCCCCCACCCGGCCGGGCGCGGGGGCGCCCCCGGCGCGGCGCCCGCGCCCGCGGGCCCGGGCGGCCCCCCCCGACGCTCCGCGCGCACGACCTCGCGGCTGCTGCCGCGGTAGGCCGCGACGAGGATGTCGCGCATGTCCTCCAGGACCGGCATCCGCGGGTTCGCGGGGGCGCACTGGTCCTCGAACGACCGGAGCGCGAGGTCGTCCAGGCGGCTCAGGAAGGCCCGCTCGTCGACGCCCTGCGCGGCGAACGTGGACTCGATGCCCACCTTGGCGCGCAGCTCCTCGACCGCCTTCGCGTACGACTCGACGCCCTCCTCCGGGGTGGAGGCCGGCAGCCCGAGGTGCTTGGCGATCTCCTGGAACCGCTCGGGGGCCACGTAGCGCTCGTACTTGGGCCAGCTCGTGAGCTTGGTGGGCACCTGGCCGTTGTAGCGGATCACGTGCGGCAGGAGCACCGCGTTGGTGCGCCCGTGCACGAGGTGGAACGTCGAGCCGACGGTGTGCGCCATGGCGTGCACGATGCCGAGCATCGCCGAGCCGAACGCCATGCCCGCGATCGTCGCCGCGTTGTGCATCTTCTCGCGCGCCTTGGGGGCCGCCGCGCCTTGCGTGACCGAGTCCTCGATGTGCTCGAAGACCATCTTGATCGCCTGGAGGCACAGCCCGTCGGTGAAGTCGTTCGCGTAGACGGAGACGAACGCCTCGGTCGCGTGCGTCAGGGCGTCGAAGCCCGAGTCGGCCGCGAGCTTGGCGGGCATGGTGTCCGTGAGGACGGGGTCGACGATCGCGACGGTCGGGGTGAGCGCGTAGTCCGCGAGCGGGTACTTGAAGCCCGTCTCCGGGTCGGTGATGACCGCGAACGGCGTCACCTCGGCGCCGGTGCCCGACGAGGTCGGGATGCACACGAGCTTGGCCTTGCCCCCGAGCTCCGGGAACTTGTACGCGCGCTTGCGCACGTCGAAGAACTTCTCGCGCATGTCGGAGAACTCGATCTCCGGGTGCTCGTAACGCAGCCACATGACCTTGGCGGCGTCCATGGGCGAGCCGCCGCCGATCGCGATGATCGTGTCGGGCTCGAAGTCGCGCATCGACTCGGCGCCACGGTTCACGGTGCCGACGCTCGGCTCCGGCTCGACCGCGTCGATGATCTGGATCGCGACCTTCTCCTCGCGTCGGGCGAGGACGTCGAGCACGCGGTCGACGACGCCGATGCGGCTCATGACCTTGTCGGTGACGATCGTGACCCGGTGCACGTCGCGCATCTGCGCGAGGTACTGGATCGAGTTGGGCTCGAAGTACGTCTTGGCGGGCACCTTGAACCACTGCATGTTGTTGTTGCGCCGCCCGATCCGCTTGACGTTGATGAGGTTGACCGCCGACACGTTGTTCGACACCGAGTTCGCGCCGTAGCTGCCGCACCCGAGCGTGAGCGACGGGAGCAGCGCGTTGTAGATGTCGCCGATGCCGCCGAGCGAGGTCGGGCTGTTCCACAGCACGCGCACGGCCTTGACCCGCGAGCCGTAGCGCTCGACGAGGTCCTGGTCCGCCGTGTGGATGGCGGCCGAGTGGCCCAGGCCGTCGAGCTCGACCATGCGCTCCGCGAGGCGGACGCCGTGCTCGGTGTCGCGCGCCCGCAGCACCGCGAGGACGGGCGTGAGCTTCTCGCGGCTCAGCGGCTCGTCGGGGCCGACGTCGTCGATCTCCGCGAGGATGATCGACGTGTCGTCGGGGACCTCGAAGCCGGCCTCGCGCGCGATCCACACGGGCGACTTGCCGACGACCTTGGGGTTGAGCTTGGCGCCGGCGCAGTTCGCGCCGCTCGCCTCGACCCCGAAGATGAGGCGCTCGAGCATCGCCTTCTCGGCGGGCGTCGCGCGGTAGGCGTGCAGGCGGGCCAGCTCGCGCATGGCGTCGTCGTAGATCACGTCGTCGAGGATGAGCGCCTGCTCCGACGCGCACACCATGCCGTTGTCGAACGCCTTCGACATGACCACGTCGTTGATCGCGCGGCCGAGGTCGGCGCTCTTCTCGACGTAGGCCGGGACGTTCCCGGCACCGACGCCGAGCGCGGGCTTCCCGGCCGAGTAGGCCGCGCGGACCATGCCGTTGCCGCCCGTCGCGAGGATGAGCGCGACGCCCGGGTGGTGCATGAGGGTGTTGGTCGCCTCGATCGACGGGTGCTCGACCCACTGGATGCAGTCGTCGGGAGCACCGGCGGCCACCGCGGCGTCGCGCACGATGCGCGCCGCCTCGACCGACGAGCGCTGCGCGCTCGGGTGGAACGCGAACACGACGGGGTTGCGCGTCTTGAGCGCGATGAGCGACTTGAAGATCGTGGTCGACGTCGGGTTGGTCACCGGCGTCACGGCGCACACGACGCCGACGGGCTCGGCGATCTCGACGACGCCCGTGAGCTCGTCGCGGCCGATGACGCCGACCGTCTTGAGGTTCGCCATCGAGTTGGGCACGTGCTCGCACGCGAAGATGTTCTTCGTCGCCTTGTCCTCGAACACGCCGCGCCCGGTCTCGGCGACGGCCATCTGGGCGAGGTGCCCGTGCTGGTGCAGGCCCGCGACGGACGCCTTGAGGACGATCCGGTCGACGTCCTCCTGCGTGAGGCTCATGTACTGGTCGAGCGCCTTGCGGGCTCGCTCGACGAGGACGTCGATCTCCTGCGTCGTGCGGGTGTCCTCGGTGCGGTTCTCGACCTTCGTGCCGGCGCTCTTCGCGCTCATGCGTCCCCTCCGGTGCCCGGCCGGGGCCGGACGTCGGGCCGCGGGTGCTGCCGGGGCCGGATTGCCCCGGCTCCTTCAGCGGTCTCTCTACTTGTGAATGTTTTCACAAGGCGCGCCGCCCGACAAGACCGGACGGCCGTTCGGGGCCCAAGGTCCCGGTCACCCGGTGACCTCCGCACCACCGCCCGCACCGCCGTAGGGTGGGGGACCATGACCGCCGAGCAGACGACGAGCCCTGCGCCCGCGCCCCAGAACCCCGCCGAGACCACGCTCCCCGACGACGGCGCGCCCCACGACCCGTACCTCTGGCTCGAGGCCGTCGAGGGCGACGAGGCGCTCGCCTGGGTCCGTGCGCGCAACGCCGAGGTCGCCGACACGCTCGAGGTCGCCGAGGAGTTCACCACGACGGAGCGCGCGATCCGCGAGGTGCTCGACTCCGATGCCAAGATCCCCGAGGTCTCCAAGATCGGGGACCGGTACTACAACTTCTGGCGCGACGCGCAGCACGAGCGCGGCCTCTGGCGCCGCACGACGCTCGAGTCCTACCGCACGGACGACCCCGAGTGGGAGACCGTGCTCGACCTCGACGCGCTCGCCGCGGCCGAGGGCGAGTCGTGGGTCTGGCACGGCGCGAGCGTCCTGCGCCCGACCCCCGAGCAGCTCGCCGCGGGCGAGCCGTGGCGGCACGCGCTCGTCGAGCTCTCCCCCGGCGGGTCGGACGCCGACGTCACGCGCGAGTTCGACCTCGTCGAGAAGCGGTTCGTCGCCCCCGCGGACGGCGGGTTCTTCCGCGCGGAGGCCAAGGGCTCGCTCGGGTGGATCGACACCGACACCGTCTACGTCTTCACCGACTTCGGCGAGGGCACGCTCACGCCGTCCGGGTACCCACGAGTGGTCAAGCGCTGGACGCGCGGCACCCCGCTCGACGACGCCGCGACCGTCTACGAGGGCACCGACGAGGACATGTACATCTCCGCCTGGCGCTCGCACACGCCCGGGTTCGAGCGGGACTTCGTCCACCGCTCCAAGGCGTTCTACTCGGACGAGCTCTACCTCGCCCAGCACACCGGCACGCCCGAGCAGCGCCTGACGAAGATCGACGTGCCCGACTCGGCCGAGGTCGGGGTGCGGCGCGAGTGGCTGCTCGTCGAGCTGCGCGACGACTGGACCGTCGGCGGCGCGACGTACCGCGCGGGCTCGCTGCTCGTCGCCCGGTTCGACGACTTCCTCGCGGGCGACCGCGGCTTCACCGTGCTCTTCGAGCCCACGGCGACGACGTCGCTCGCCGGCGCGACGTGGACGCGCCACCACCTCGTGGTCAACGTGCTCGACGACGTGAAGAACCGCCTGCACGTGCTCACGCCGCCGGACGCCGCCGCGCCTGGAGGTGCCGGGACCGCCGTCGGGCAGGAGACCGCCGACGCGCCGTGGGTGCGCTCCGAGATCCCCGGCCTGCCGGAGCTCGGCACGGTGGCCGTCGGGGCCGTCGACCCCGTCGACACCGACGACCTGTGGCTCGTCACGACCGACTACCTCACGCCCACGACGCTCTCGCTCCTGTCGCTCGGCGAGCGGCCGGGCACCGCGGGTGCACCGGAGGTCGTCAAGTCCAACCCCGCGTTCTTCGACGCCGACGGCATGACCGTCGCGCAGCACTTCGCCACGTCCGACGACGGCACGCGCGTGCCGTACTTCGTCGTGGGTCGCGCGGACCTCGTCGAGGGCGCGGGCGACGGTGGCGCGGGGACCGCGCCGACGCTGCTGTACGGGTACGGCGGCTTCGAGATCTCGCTGACCCCCGCCTACTCCGGCGCGCTCGGCCGTGCCTGGCTCTCGCGCGGCGGCGTCTACGTCGTCGCGAACATCCGCGGCGGCGGCGAGTACGGCCCGGCCTGGCACCAGGCCGCGCTCAAGGCGAACCGGCACCGCGCGTACGAGGACTTCGCCGCCGTCGCGCGCGACCTCGTGGCCCGCGGGATCACGACCCACGAGCACCTCGGCATGGAGGGTCGCTCCAACGGCGGCCTGCTCGCGGGCAACATGCTCACGCAGTACCCCGAGCTCTTCGGCGCCGTGATCGTCGGCGTCCCGCTGCTCGACATGCGCCGTTACACCAAGCTCCTCGCCGGGGCGTCGTGGGCCGCGGAGTACGGCGACCCGGACGACCCGGAGCAGTGGGAGTTCCTCCGCACGTTCTCGCCGTACCACCTGTTCGACGCCGAGCGCGAGTACCCGCCCGTGCTGTTCACGACGTCGACCAAGGACGACCGCGTCCACCCCGGCCACGCGCGCAAGCTCGCCGCGAAGATGCTCGGCGAGGGCAAGGACGTCACGTACTACGAGAACATCGAGGGCGGCCACGGCGGCGCGGCGAACAACGCCCAGGCCGCGCACATGGCCGCGGTGCACTACCGCTTCCTCGCCGAGCGCCTCGGCTGACGTCGGCTCAGGAGCCGTCGTCCACGTCGACGGGGACCAGCACCACCTCGTCGGCGTGGATCACGATCTTCTCGTCCGGGCACACCGGCCCGTCCACGACCTCCTCGGCTCCCGACCCCCGTACGACGGTCACGTCACCCGGCGTGCAGCCGTAGTCGAGGAACACGACGCCGCCGTCAGCGGTCACCTCGGCCTCCTCGTCCCCCGTACGGACGATCACGTCACCCCCGCTGTCGTTGGCGACCTCCAGGTCCCCGCCGCCGTCGCACGCCGACAGCACCGCCCCCACGCAGACGACCGCGACCGCGACGGCCCCCGCACGCGCGTACCTGGTGCGACCACCCATCTCGTCCCCCCGAATCGTCCGACTGCCCGCTCCGTCGGCAACCTATCGCCGTCGGCCCACCACGCCCCCGAGCAACGCGAGGAGGTTCCCCGCGAAGTTCCTGCGCCCGCCCCGCCCGCCGAGGTAGAACCGTGGTCTGCCGAGGTAGAGCCATGGTTCGCCGAGGTAGAACTCTGGTCGGCCGAGACAGAACCGGGGTCACCGTGCCTGACGGCAATCGGTCGCGTGTCCCGCCGTCGCCACCTGGCGTGCTCGTGCCCGACGACGGTCGGTCACCCGCCATCGTCGGCGTCGCCGCCCCGAGATGACAGAGTCGCAGATGGCGGCGACCGGGTCCCTCGGCGAGGCCCGGAGCGGCGAGGCTCCCGAGGCTGACCGACACCGCGGGCAGTCGCCCCGGGGTGAGCGACGACCAGGGCGAGACACCGTCGGGCGGGGTGGGTGGTGGTGCCGCGTCGTGGCGGGCCTGGCGGGAGCCGCGAGGAACGAGCGGCGGATGGTAGACGCG
>NZ_JBHXIC010000147.1:0-2675 GCF_042723955.1 Cellulosimicrobium cellulans
TCGCCGCGGGGCCCTGGGCCAGGGCGCCGCCGGCGGCCGGGCCCAGCGACTCGGCGGCGCCCCCGAGGGCGTGCCGGGCGGCGCCGACGACGTCGTCGAAGTGGACCTGCTGCTCCTCCTGCTCCCACGGCTCGGCCCACGGGTCGGTCGTGGGCTGCGCGCGGCGGTAGAGCACGTAGCCGACGCCGGCCGCGGTCACGCCGCCGGCGATCCACCACAGGGTGCGGCCCTTGCCCTTCGAGGCGTCCGCCTCCGCGGCCTTCGCCGCCGCCTTGTCCGCCGCGGCGGCGAGCTTGGCCGCGGCCTTCTCCGCGGCCTTGTCCGCGTGCTTCGAGGCCTTCTTGCCCGCCTTGCCGGCCGACTTCTGGGCCTGCTTCGCCGCCTCGGCGGCGGCCTTCTGCGCCTGCTTGGCGAGCTTGCGCCCCTTCTTGGTGGTCGCCGCCGCGGCAGCGGCGGACGCGGCGGCGGTCGCCTTGGCCGCGTCGTCAGCCGCGCGCTGGGCCGACTCCGCGGCGCCCGCGGCAGCGGCGTTGAAGCTCGCGACGATCTTCGGCAGCACGTCGTCGACGAGCTTGTCGTGCGCGGTGTCGATGGCGGGCGCGGCCTTGCCCGCGGCCTTCTCGACGCGCGGCGCGGCGGCCTGGATGCTGTCCTGCCACGCCTTCTCGACGCGCGGCTGGAGCCACTCGAGGAACGCCTCGACCTTGGGCGTGCCCCACTCCTTGGCGTGGACGGCCGCGTCCTTGGCCTGGTCCGCGAGCTGGGTCGCGGCGCTCTGCGCGGTCGCGGCGGCCTGCGCGGCCTGGTCCTTGAGCTTCTCGGTGTCGATCGACTCGAGCGTGTCCTTGACGGAGTCGCTCGCTGAGCGAGAACGGGTCATGCGTGCTCCCCGGGGTCGTCGTCCGACGGGACGAAAGGGCGGATGCGATGGGCGTTTCCGACCACTCTGCCACCACCGTGCCCGACCCGCGAGACATCGCGTCAGACGGGTCGCGCGCGGGTCTCGTGGGAGGATGGTGCCCATGTTCGCAACCCTCCACACGACCGCAGGTGACATCCGGATCGAGCTCCTGCCGAACCACGCCCCGAAGACGGTGGCGAACTTCGTCGGGCTCGCCCAGGGCACCACGACGTGGTCCGACCCCCGCACCGGCGCAGAGCGCACCGAGCCCTTCTACGACGGCCTGATCTTCCACCGCGTGATCCAGGACTTCATGATCCAGGGCGGCTGCCCGCTGGGCACCGGGACGGGCGGCCCGGGCTACACGTTCAACGACGAGATCCACCCCGAGCTCCAGTTCGACCGCCCCTACCTCCTGGCGATGGCGAACGCGGGCCTGCGCCGCAACCCGGTCACGGGCGAGGCCGAGGGCACCAACGGGTCGCAGTTCTTCGTCTCGACGGTGCCGACCCCGTGGCTCAACGGCAAGCACACGATCTTCGGCGAGGTCGCGGACGACGCGTCCCGCGCGGTCGTCGACGCGATCAACGCCACTCCGACGCGCCCCGGCGACCGTCCGCAGGAGGACATCGTCATCACGTCGGTCACCATCGAGGACTGACCATCTCGACCACGCCTCCCGGGCCCCCCGGCCCGCCCGCGTACGGGACGGCCGGACCGCACGACGGTCCTGCCGTCCCGCCCGTGTGCCCGCGGCACCCGGACCGGGTGTCGTACGTGCGCTGCCAGCGCTGCGGGCGCCCCGCGTGCCCCGAGTGCCAGCGCCCGGCGGCCGTCGGCGTGCAGTGCGTCGACTGCGTGCGCGAGGCCGCCCGGCAGGCGCCGACGCAGCGCAGCGCGCTCGGCGGCGCGGTGCGCGGGGGTCCCCCGGTCGTGACGTTCACGATCATCGGCCTGTGCGTCGTGAGCTGGATCCTCCAGCTCGTCACCGGCGGCGAGTGGACGCGGCTGTGGTGGTTCGCGCCGGTCATCGGCGAGGAAGAGCCGTACCGCTTCCTCACGTCGGCGTTCCTGCACTCGACGAGCCCCGTCCACATCCTCTTCAACATGTACGCCTTGTGGGTCACGGGGCCGTTCCTCGAGCAGATGCTCGGCCGCTGGCGCTTCGTCGCGCTCTACCTGCTGTCGGCGATCGGCGGCTCGGTCGGCTACCTCGTCCTCGCGGGCGGTCCGACGTCGGAGGGGTGGTACCAGCCCGTGGTCGGTGCCTCGGGCGCCGTGTTCGGGCTCTTCGGCGCGATCCTGCTCGTCCTGCGCCGGACGGGCCGCAACGCGATGCAGATCGTCGTGCTCATCGGCATCAACTTCGCGATCGGGCTCTTCTTCACCGGCATCGCATGGCAGGCGCACCTCGGCGGGCTCGTCGTCGGCCTCGTCCTCGGGGCCGCGTACGCGTACGCGCCGAAGGAACGCCGCACCCTGGTGTCCGTGGGCGCGACGGCGGTCGTCGCGGTCGCGCTCGTCGCGGCGGCATGGCTGACCTATGCCTCGGCAGACCAGGTCGGGATCCTCGTCGGCTGACCCGGGAGACGGTTCCGGTGAGTTATCCCCAGGGTTACTCACAGGTGTGGAACTACGCCGGTGTCATTCCCGGCCCCACGGGACGGTCGGCGCCGCGCGCCCCCCCGCGCGCCGCCCCCCGCGGGCCCCCCCCCAACCCCCCCGGGGGGGGGCGCAACCCCCCAAGTAGAAAGGGGAACCCCCCCCCCCGGGG
>NZ_JBHXIC010000147.1:2685-6003 GCF_042723955.1 Cellulosimicrobium cellulans
TTTTTACTCAGGTGTGTGGCCTCGGGGGGGTTCACCCCCGCGCCCCGGGGGGGGGCGCGGCCCCCCCCCCCCGGCCCGCCCCCCCCGCCGTCGGACCGCCTACTTCCAGCGCGTGGTGAGCGCGAAGCCCGCGATGATGAAGGCGAAGCCGACGCCGAGGTTCCAGGCGCCCAGCAGCGGGATCGGGAGCTGCGCGGGCCCGCTGAGGTAGAACAGCACGATCCACGCCAGCCCGAGCAGCATCAGCCCGAGCATCGTGGGCACGAGCCAGCGCGGGTTGCCCGACTCGGGCTTGGGCACGCTCGGCGGACGCTGCGGCTTGGGCTTCTTGCGCGACTTCGACTCGGGCACGAGGGTGGGCTCCTGTCCTGGTGGGGTCCGCTGCGGGCGGCGTCGGGACGCACCGCGGGAGCGGACGCCTGCCGTCGTCGTGCAGGAACCGTGCATGGCTCGGGCGAAGGTCGTCGACGCGCCGCGACGCTCCGTAGGAGCACGGGTCCGTCACGATCGTGGACGACGTTCGTCGACTAGCGTAGTGGGCGCACACAATAGGCACGGACACCGCGCGCGGGCAAAGCCCCTGTCGCGGCGACGACGACACGACAGACGCACGGCAGAGACACATCGGAGAGACGGCCGACGACCTCGTCCGCCCAGGAAGGAGACGGTCGCGTGAGCAGCACCGACCCCGCCTCCGCGACGCCGGACGAGCCCGCCGAGGCGGTCGCGGCCGGTCCCGCGCCGTCGCCCGCCGGCCCCGTCGTGCCGCCGCGCTCCCGCAGGGTCCGGTCCGCCGTGACCGTCGCGCTGGTCCTCGCGCTCGCCGGCGTGATGTTCACGGCCAACGCGCGCCTCGCGCGGGGCGAGGACTCGCGGCACCCCGAGAACCTCGCGCAGCTCGTCGACCGCGAGTCGGACCGCGTGGCGAACCTCTCTGCCCAGGTCGACGCGCTCACGGAGGAGATCGAGGGACTGTCGCAGACCGGCGACGCGCCGGCCGGCGTCGACCCCGACCTCGCGTCGCGCACCGCGGTCGCGGCGGGCACGACGCCGGTCAGCGGCACGGGCCTGTCCGTCTCGCTCGACGACGCTCCCCCGGAGGGCAACTACCCGCCGCAGATCCGCCCGGACGACCTGGTCGTGCACCAGCAGGACATCCAGTCCGTCGTCAACGCCCTGTGGGCCGGCGGCGCGGAGGCGATGACGCTCCAGGGCCAGCGCGTCACCGCGACGTCGGCGTTCCGCTGCGCGGGCAACATCCTCCTGCTGCACGGCCGCGTGTACTCGCCGCCCTACGTCGTGGAGGCCGTGGGCGATCCCGACGCGCTGCGCGACGCCCTGGAGCGCTCGCCCGGCGTGCAGGTGTACCAGGAGTACGTCGACGCCGTGAACCTGGGCTGGTCCGTCGAGGACCGGTCCGACCTCGAGCTCCCCGGCTACGAGGGCGCGCTCGAGCTCCGCTACGCCCGGCCCTCCGACGCGGTGGCGTCGTGACGGCCACCGCCCCCGCGCCGGTGCGGCACGCGGGCCGCCGCTCCTCGGGTCGCGGCGCGGTCTCGACGGTCGTCGGCGTCGTCGGGGAGCTGCTCATCACGCTCGGGATCCTGCTGGGGCTGTACGTGGTGTGGCAGCTCTGGTGGACGGACGTGCAGGCGGACCGCGTGCAGGCGCAGGTCCTGGAGGAGATGGACGCACCCACGCCGGACGCCGGGGACGTCGCGACGGCAGTGCGCCGCGACGAGCCGCCCGTCATGGAGGCGCCCCCGCTGGGCGAGGTGTGGGGCACGCTCTACGTGCCGCGCTGGGACGGCAAGATGATGCCGATCGCCGAGGGGACGGACAAGCGCTCGATCCTCGACCAGGGCCAGGCGGGGCACTACCCCGAGACCGTCATGCCGGGCGACGTCGGCAACTTCTCGCTCGCCGGGCACCGGCAGACGTACGGCAAGATCTTCCACGACGTGGAGGAGCTCGAGATCGGTGACCCGATCGTCGTGGAGGCCGGCGGGGTCTGGTACGTGTACCGCGTGGACCACATGCAGGCCGTGAAGCCCGACCAGGTCGAGGCCGTGGCGCCCGTCCCGTGGCAGCCCGGCGTCGAGCCGACCGAGCGGTACCTCACCCTGACGACGTGCCACCCGATCGGGCTGAACTCGCTCGTGGCACGGTTCATCGTCAACGCCAAGCTGGACTACTGGATGCCCGTCGAGGACGGCACGCCGCCCGACCTGGTCGGCCAGGCGGCCCCTGCGGCCGAAGGGAGCGCGTGATGTACGGGGCGCTGTGGCGCGTGCTGCCCGGGCCCGCGTGGGTCCGGGCGCTGATCCTGCTCGTCCTCGCGGCCGCCGTCGTGCTCGCGTGCTTCGAGTGGCTGTTCCCGATCGTGTCCGAGTACATGCCGTTCAACGACCCCAACATCCAGACCGACGCCGCCGGCGCAGTGTCCGTGGAGGCCACGCGATGACCCACCAGACCCGCATCCTCGTCGTGGACAACTACGACTCGTTCGTCTACACGATCGTCGGCTACCTCGACCAGCTCGGCGCCCGGACCGTCGTCGTGCGCAACGACGCCGTGCCCGAGCCCGACGCCGAGGGCCGGTTCCACGACGCCGACGGCACCGTGTTCGACGGCGTCCTCGTCTCCCCCGGGCCCGGCACCCCGAAGGAGGCGGGCCAGAGCGAGCAGGTCATCCGCGCGTGCGCCTCCTCGCGCACGCCGATGCTCGGCGTGTGCCTCGGCCACCAGGCGCTCGCCGAGGTGTACGGCGCGACGGTCACGCACGCGCCCGAGCTCATGCACGGCAAGACGAGCCTCGTCGAGCACGAGGGCGAGGGCGTCCTGGCCGGGCTCCCCGCCCCGTTCACCGCGACGCGCTACCACTCGCTCGCCGTCGTGAGCGACACCGTGCCCGCGGAGCTCGAGGTGACGGCGTCGACCTCCGGCGGCGTCATCATGGGACTCCAGCACAAGGACCTGCCCCTGCACGGCGTCCAGTTCCACCCCGAGTCGGTGCTCACCGAGGGCGGCCATCGCCTGCTCGCGAACTGGCTCGAGGCCTGCGGCCTCGACGGCGCCGTCGAGCGCTCGGCGGGCATGGCGCCGCTCGTCCGGCAGTAGCCCGGCCAGACCCGGCGGCGCCTCCCGGGCGCAGCGACTGGTGTCCTGCCTCGACCCGGCGCTGACGCCGCCTCTGCCTGCACGACGGACGGGGGGGCCCCCCCCCGGGGGGGGGGGGGGGCCGGGGGGGCGGGGGGGGGGGGGCGGGCGGGGGCGCGCCCGCCCGGGGGGCGCGCCCGCGCCCCCGCCGCGCGTCGG
>NZ_JBHXIC010000148.1:0-5888 GCF_042723955.1 Cellulosimicrobium cellulans
GACAACGACCCCCATGTCGTGCTCGACCGCGAGCAGGGTCGTGGTCAGCGGCGCCTGTCGCGGGCGGTCAGGCGCCGCGGTCGGCGAGCACCGTCGCCTCGGCGAGCGCGGCGGCGTCGTCGGGGACGTCGACGGCGGTCGCGCTGCCGGCCTCAGCAGCGTCGCGCGCGGTGAGCGCGTCGGCGGCGTCGTCGGGGACGGGCGCGCCGAACGTGTGGCGCAGGCCCAGAAGGACCGCGCCGGCGATCACGACGACGCCGAACATCACGGCGGCCATCGTCACGGGCGGCGACCCGCCGAGCAGGCCGGTCACCGGCGCGACGACCGCGCCGACGCCGAACTGGAAGGCCCCGATGAGCGCCGCCGCACTCCCGGCGCGGTGGGCGTTGCGCTCGAGCGCGATCGCCGGGACGGAGGGCATCACGAAGCCCGCGGTGCCGAGCGTGAGGACGATGAGCGGCACGAGCCACGCCAGCCCGCCGCCGGCGAGCGCCGCGACGAGCAGACCGCCCGAGAGGACGAACCCGGCGGCGATCGCTCCCTGGAGGATGCGCTCGGGCGCGACGCGGCCGACGAGCGCACCGTTGATCTGGCTGCCCGCCGTCACGGACACCGCGCCGACGCCGAACACGATCGCGTACTGCTGGGCCGACATGCCGAAGAAGTCCTGGAACACGAACGTCGACGCGGAGATGTAGGTGAACATCGCGGCCATGTAGAAGCCGGCGATGAGCGCGAGGCCGATGAACGACCAGTCGCCCAAGAGCGAGCCGTAGGAGCGCAGGGCGGCGACGGTCCCGCCGGAACGCCGGCGCTCGGCCGGCAGGGTCTCGCGGAGGCGGAGCAGCACGAGCACGAAGAGCACCGCGCCGACCACGGCGAGCGCGACGAACATGCCGCGCCACGACCCGAGCCGCAGGAACTGGGCGCCGATGGTCGGGGCGAGGATCGGCGCGACGCCCACGACGAGCATGAGGCGCGCGATGACCTTGCCGATCTGGTAGCCCTCGAACGAGTCGCGCACGATTGCCATGGAGAGCACCATCCCGGCGGCCGCGGAAAGCCCTTGGACGAACCGCAAGCCGGTGAGCGCGGCGACCGACCCGGCGAACACGATGCCCGCGGACGCGGCGACGTACACCGCGAGCGACACGAGCAGGGGAGCGCGGCGGCCGATCGCGTCGGAGACCGAGCCGATGAGGAGCTGGCCGATCGCTAGCCCGGCGAGCGTCGCGGTGAGCGTGAGCTGGACGCGGGACTCGGTCGTGCCGAGCTCGTCGACGATGCGTGGGAAGGCGGAGAGGTACAGGTCGATCGTCAGCGGACCGATCGCGGTGAGTGCGGAGAGCAGCAGGACGAGCCCCGCGCTGATGCGCCCGGGTCGGGCGGGGGCGGCGGGGCTCGTGGAGCCGGTGCCCGGCGGGGCGGCGACGGGCGCGGTCGGCGCCGGCGTCGCGGGGGGAGTGGAGGCCATGACAGGGGCAACCCCGCGCGGGGCGCCACATGTTCCCGGACGCCGTACGCGATCGAATGCTGAGACGGTGGAGCGGCCTCAGGCTCGGACGCGCACCTCGCCGTCGAGAACGACGAACCGCCCCGTCGAGCACGACCTTGCTGTCGCCACGAGCCTCAGAACGGCAGCAAGGTCGTGCTCGCTGCGGTCGTCAGCCCTGGGCGTCGCGCCAGGCGACCCACTCCCGTACGAGCGAGAGGTCGTAGTCGGGTCCGCTCGTGCCGACGGTGAACAGCGTCGCGCCCGCAGCGACGAGCGCGTCCGCGGACTCCGACGGCGGCCGTGACACGCCGACCGAGCGCTCGACGAGCGTGGCGGTGTCGCGGCCGGCGGCCTCGCCGTGCTCGTCGAGGATCGCGCTCTTGCGCGCGAGCGTCTCCGCGTCGCCGAACGAGTGCCACACGTCCGCGTGCTCTGCCACGACGCGCAGGGTCTTGCGCTCGCCGCCGCCACCGACGAGCACGGGGATGTCGCGCGTCGGCGTGGGGTTCGACGCCGCCCAGCGGGCCTTGATGCGCGGAAGCGCCTCGGCGAGGTCGGCGATGCGCCCGCCCGCGGTGCCCAACTCGTAGCCGAACCGGTCGTAGTCCTTCTCGAACCAGCCCGCCCCGATCCCGAGGATCAGGCGACCGCCGCTGATGTGGTCGACCGTGCGCGCCATGTCGGCCAGGAGGTCGGGGTTGCGGTAGCTGTTGCAGGTGACGAGGGCGCCGATCTGGACGCGCTCGGTCTGCTCGGCCCACGCGCCGAGCATGGTCCAGCACTCGAAGTGCTTGCCTTCGGGGTCGCCCGTGAGCGGGAAGAAGTGGTCCCAGTTGAAGATGACGTCGACGCCGAGGTCCTCCGCGCGCAGCACGGCGTCACGGATCTGGGCGTAGTCGGCGTGCTGCGGCTGGAGCTGGACGCCGATGCGGTACGGGTGCCGGGATGAGGTCATGTCGGGAATCTACGTCCCGGCGGAGCACGACGTCGCGCGCTCTCGAGCGCGGAGACGAGGGCGACGACACCGCGGGAACGACGGCACGGTCATGGTCGGCGGACCTAGGGTGGGCGCATGAAGCGACTGGTGGGCCTGCTCGTGACGCTCGTGGTGATCGTGGCGGTCGCCGTCGTGGCGGACCGGGTCGCGGTCGGCGCCGCGGAGCGCGGCGCGGTGACGGCGTTCGAGCAGCAGGCCGACGACGTCTCCGGGGCGCAGCTCGACATCACGGGGTTCCCGTTCCTCACGCAGCTCGCGCGCGGCGAGCTCACGCATGTCACCGGCTCGGCGGACTCCGCATCCTTCGGCGGCTACGCGATCTCCGACCTCCAGGTCGAGGCCGACGGCGTGAGCACGTCGGAGCCGTACCGCATCGCGTCCGGGACCGCGTCGGGGGTCATCGCGGCCGAGTCGCTGCAGCAGATCGTGGCCGAGCAGAGCGGCCTGGACGTCGGCGTCACCGCCTCAGGCGACGTGCTGTCGCTGGCCTTCGACCTGCTGGGCGCGACGATCACGGTCGACGTGACTCCGCGCGTGTCCGGTCCGGCCGAGCTCGCCGTCGACGTCGTCGCGGTCCGCACGGGCCTCGGGACGGTGTCGGTCGACGACCTCCCGTCCGGGATCTCCCGCGCGCTGTCCGACCTGCGGGTCCCGCTCGACCTGCCCGCCGGCGTCGCGCTCGACGCCGTGTCCGTCGTCGACGGCGGGGCGCGCGTCACGGTGACGGGGACCGACGTCGTCGCCGAGGACCTGGTGGCGTCGTGACCGTCGCGACCGGGGCGGGGGAGACGCGGTGAGCGAGGCGCCCGTGGACGAGCGCCACGTGCTTGCGGCGCGCCTCGCCGCCCACCGCCTGCGCTCGCCCGACCTGCCCGACGTGCCGACCGCCGTCGGGCACCTCGTCGCGGTGCAGGGCCAGGAGTTCCACCCGTCGCTCTGGGGTCTGACACGGCGGCTCGTGCCCGAGGCGCGCCCCGGAGCGGCCGCCGCCGCCGCGGCCTGCGATCGTGGGGAGGTGCTGCGCACGCACGTCCTGCGCCCCACGTGGCACCTCGTCCGGCCCGACGACGCGCGGTGGCTCGTCGAGCTCACCGCGCCGCGCGTGCACCAGGCCAACGGGACGCTCTACCGGCAGGTGGGGACGGACGGGCACGGCGCGGAGACCGACCTCGTCCTCGGGGCCGTGCAGGAGCGGCCGCGCACACGCCGCGAGCTCGCGGGCCTGCTCGCCGCGCACGGTCGCCCGCTCGAGGGCATCGCGCTCGGCTACGTGCTCATGCGCGCCGAGCTCGACCGTCTCCTGGTCAGCGGGCCCCTCGACGGGAAGCAGCAGACGTACGCGGCGTTCGACGACCGCGTCCCGGCGGGATACGGGCCGCTCGGCGAGCGGTTCGACCGGGACGCCGCGCTCGTCGAGCTGCTGCGCCGCTACCTCGCGAGCCGCGCGTACGCGACGGTCAAGGACGTCGCGCAGTGGTCGGGCTTCACGCTCACCGACGTGCGGCACGCGCTCGACCTGCTGGGCGAGGAGGTCGTCGCGGTGCCCGGGTCGGGCCTGTTCGAGGGCCTGACGCTCTGGCGGCTCGCGGACCCCGGCGAACGGGTGCTCGAGCCCGGGCCGTTCGCCGGCGCCCTCGCGCCCGACGGCGACCCCGACCGCCCGGTGGTCGACCTGCTCCAGAGCTACGACGAGCTCTTCACGTCCTACGGCGAGACGCGCGCGGTCGTCGTGGCCGACGGCGTCGACCTCGGCGACCGGCTCGGGTCGTTCATCCACGGGCTCGCCGTCGACGGCGTCGTCGTCGGGCGGTGGCGCTGGGTCGTCGGGACGTGCGACGTCGTGGTCGAGCCGCAGTGGCGCCGCGCGCCCACGCCCGCGGAGACGGCGGCGTTCGCCGAGCAGGTCGCCGCCGTCTCCGCGCACTGGGGGCGGGCCGGCCGCACCTGAGCCGCACCGCGGTGGAGCCGGGCCGACCGGTCGACCCGACCCCGGTGCGTCAGCCCTCCGCGGGGCCCGTGAACGCCTCGAGGCCCGCCGTCGCGCACGCCTCGTCCGCCATGCCGTCGGGCGCGCCGCCGACGCCGATGCCCGCGATCGTCGCGCCGTCGATCTTCACCGGGACGGCGCCCGGGAGGAACAGCGTGCCGGGCAGGTCGGCGACCGTCGCGCCGTCGCCGGCCGCGCGCGGCGCGAGCTCGCTCGTCGCGGCGCCGAACGCCGCCGACGTGTACGCCTTGGCCTGGGCGGCCTCGAGCGTGTGCACCGCGGCGCCGTCGCCGCGCACGAGCGCCTGGACCTGGCCCGCGCGGTCGACGACGGCGACGCTGACGAAGCCGAGGTCCTCGGCCTGGCACGCGGCCAGCGCCGCGCCCGCGGCCTCCTGCGCCGCCGCGACGGAGAGCCGGCCGACCTGCACGACCTCGTCCGTCGTGACGTCGGCGACCGCGACCGCGACGGCGGCGGGCTGCGCGGGCTGGTCGGCCGCCGCGTCGTCGCTCTCGGACCCGCCCCCGGTGCAGGCGGTGAGCGTGAGGGCGGTCGCGAGCGCGACGGCGGTGAGGGTCAGCGGGCGGAGGCGCGAGGCGGCCATGGTGGTGCCTTTCTCGGGGTGGTCGGACGCGGACGTCCGGGGTCGTGACCAGTCTTCGCGGCGGGTCCGGGGCGCCGCGTCGGCGGATCGGGTCCGGCCCGCTGCCCCGTTCGTCGCGGCGGGTCTCGTCCGATCGGCTGATGTGCCGGGGCAGGGCGGGCGCCTACCGTGGGTCGGTGCCCACCGACCTGCCCGTGCCTCCCGGAGAGGCTCGCCCCGCTGCCGGTGGCGCGCTCGACGTCGGGGTGCACGCGACGTTCCTCGCGCTCGTCGCGACGTCCACGACGCGGTACGTCGTGCGGCACGGCGCGGACGACCGCTGGCAGCTCGTCGTGGTGCTGGCCGCGGTGACGGTCGTCGCGTACGGGGCGCTCCTCGTGGCGTCGCGCCGCGCGTCGTCGCGGTCGGTCCCCGCGCGGGCGGCGACCCTCGTGCTCCTCGCGACGTGGTCGGTGCTGACGCTCCTGGCCCCGAGCTTCGCGTGGTGCGCGCTGCCCCTGTTCTTCGTGTGCCGCCTCGCGTTCCGCCCGCCGTGGTCGCACGTGCTCGTCGGGGAGGTCGCGGTCGTGACGTCGGTCGCGCTGCTGCGGCTCTCGGACGGGACCGACTGGGCCGCGCTCGTCGGCCCGCCGTGCGTCGCGGTGCTCCTCACGCTCGTCACCGACCGCGTGGAGCGCGACGCGGCGGCACGGGTCCAGCTCCAGGAGCAGATCGCGCAGGCGCAGGCCCGGCCCGCCCGGGGCGGGCCCGAGGCGGGGCTCGTGGGCGAGCGCGCGGGCCCCCCGCGCGGGAACCACCCCACCAG
>NZ_JBHXIC010000149.1:0-5464 GCF_042723955.1 Cellulosimicrobium cellulans
TTGTGGTGGGGTTGTTTTTTTTTACTCAGAGCCGGGGGCGGCGCGGGCGGGCCCCCTGGCGGGGGGGGGGGTCGACGATCATCCGCGGCTGCCCCGCGGGCTCACCCCGCGGTGCACGCCGTCCCGCCCGGCGCGCCGACCAGCGTGAAGCCCGTCGGCGGCGTGCTCACCCCGCCGTGCGCGACGTTCGCGCCGACCTCGACGGACGCCCCCGGGGCGAGGGTCCCGTTCCAGGCGGCGGAACGCACGGTGACGTCGGCGCCCGACTGCGTCCAGGTGGCGCTCCACCCGTTCGTCACCGTCTGCCCGGAGGGGAGGGCGAACGCGAGCGTCCAGCCGTCGAGGGGCGTGGTCCCGGTGTTCGTGAGGCGGAGGGTCACGGTCCCGCCGGAGCCCCAGTCGCTCGACGACCAGCGGACGGCGCAGGCGCCGGGCGCGGGACCCGTCGACGTCGCGGGGGTCGTGAAGGTGGCCGCCGGCCCGGGCGCGGACGCGTTCCCGGCGCGGTCGGTCGCGACGAGGGCGACGCGGTACGTCGTCTCGGGCGCGAGGCCGGTCAGGGCCTGGCTGGTGCCCGACGTGGTCGCGACCCGGACGCCGTCGAGCAGCACGTCGTACCCGGCGACGCCGCTGCCCGCGTCCGAGGAGGGTGCCCACGTGACAGACGCCCCGGTCGTGGTGACGCCCGAGACCGTCGGCGTCCCGGGCGTCGACGGCGGCGTGGTGTCCGGCTCGACCGGCCCGGCCGTGGGCTCGGCGCCCCACAGCAGCTCGTCGCCCTCGTAGAGGGTGATGCGCGCGTTCTTCGTCAGGGCGTCGCCGGTCGCGACCTGCGCGAAGGACCAGTCGTCCGCGGCGTCCCAGACGTCCGCCGTGACGCGGAACTGCACCTCGCGGCGGTGCTGGGACTGGCCGCCGGGGTAGACGACCGAGCCCGAGCAGTCGATCTCGACGAAGTACTGGTCGCCGCCCGCGTGGCCCACGGTCGCCGTCGCGCCGGGGCACTCGGAGTAGTTCGTCGTGGCGCGCAGCGTCGCCGGGTCGGCGCCGTCGTCGAGCGTGAACCAGTACCGCAGGCGCACGTCGTCGAGCACGCGCGCCGGGAAGGCCGACCGGTTGCGCAGCACGGCCTTGATCTCCGTGAACGCGGTGCCGGGCTGGTTGAGGCGCGACTCGACGAAGAACTCGTCCTGGTCCGGGGTCTCGGGCTGCGGGAAGTCGGCGAGCGGGGCGCCCCCGTGCTCGCCGACGAGGAACGCGAGCGCCGACGTGAAGCCGGCGTTGTAGTCCGTGGCGACCTCGTTGGCGACGTAGTCCGAGCGGCTGTCCGTGTAGGCGTCGTTCGGAGCACCCGGGCCGCCGACGAGAGCGCCATACAAGACGTGCCGCGTCGCGACCGGCTCGGCGAGCGAGTCGAGCCACGAGCCGTGCGCGGTGCGGTGGTGCGGGTTCTGCGGAGAACCCTCGCCGTACCCGACGACGTACGAGGCGCCGCGCGGGTTGTCGCCGAGCGCGTAGCCGATCTGGCGCTCACCGAAGTCCTGGTAGGTCTGCGCGCGGGTCGTGTCGCCGCGACCCCGCAGCCACTCGCCGTAGGCCAGCGCGACGAACGCCGTGTTCGCGGCGTAGCGCAGCGAGCCCCACGAGTCGAGGAACGCCTGCCCGCCGGGGGAGTACCGCACCCGCGAGCCCTGGTACCCGGTGGTCCAGAAGTCGAGCCACCGGTTCGCGTCGTCGACGTACTGCTGCTTGCCGGTCGCCTGGGCCAGCAGCGCGTACGCGCCGTACGTCTTGTCGTCCCACGCGATCGTCCAGCGGTACGACGGCGTGCTCGTCTGGTTCTCGCGCGAGAGACCGGCGTACTCCTGCTCGGCCTTCGCGAGGTACGCCGCGTCGCCCGTCGCCTCGTACAGCCAGTACGCGCCCCACACGAGCTCGTCCTGGTAGCCGGACCACGAGTTGTAGAACGCGCCCACGGGCACGCAGTCGGAGTACTTGCCGCGATAGGTGTCGGCGAAGGCGTAGAGCTGCTCCGCGTGCTCCACGAGCTCGGCCGCGTACGCCGGGTCGGAGTCCGCGAAGACGATCGACGACGCGGCCATGGCCGCCGCGGTCTCGCCCGCGACGTCGCTCCCGGGGCACGACCGGTCGACCTTGTACGCCGGCCGGTCCATCTGTATCGCCTCGGCCGGTCCCCACCACTTGTGGTCCGCGTCGCCGTCGCCCACCTGCGCGTAGAGCACGTCCGACTCGGGGTGCGCCCTGATGAAGTAGTCGTTGACCCAGCGCAGCGAGTCGAGCAGCTCGTCCCGCTGGCCCGACGCCGCGTACCCGTCGGGGCTCGCGATCGCGCCCCACGCGAGCATCGTCGTCGTGAAGGCCATGGGCAGCCCGAACTTCACGTGGTCGCCCGCGTCGTACCAGCCGCCCGTGAGGTCGAGCCCCACGTCGGCGCCGTCGTCGAGCGCGGAGTCGCCGCGCCAGCTCACCCGGAAGTCGTCGGGGAGGTCGCCCGAGCGCTGGGCGTCGTAGAAGAACAGGGACTTCTGGAGCGCCTCGGCGTAGTTCGGCTCGGCGGCAGCAGCGGCCGCTGCCGGGGCCGGCGTCGGATCCGGCGCGGCCGAGGCCGGGGTCGTGGCCGCGAGGCTCGCGACGAGCAGGGCGCCCGTGGCGAGGACCGCGGTGGGTCGTAGGTGCATGGCTGCCTCTCGGTCCGGCTGCGTCCGCGTCGACGCAGGTCGACGCCACTGTCCGGACGCGGCGGAGCAGGGGTCAAGGACGTGGGCCACCCCGAAACGTTTAGCCGCCGTGGGCGGCGCGCTCCGCGGCGGCGGCGACGTTGCGCTGCATCCCGCCGAACACGACGCCGTGGAACGGCTTGACCGCCCACCAGTAGAGCTGGCCCGCGAGGCCGTGCGGGTGGAACAGCGCTCGCTGCGCGAAGTAGGTCCGGCCCGGCCCGCTCGCGTCCTCGGGCGTGGGCCCGGGCGCGTCGGGGTCGGTCGCGTCGGGGAGCTCCGCGGCCGCCTCGTCGACGCGCAGCTCGAGCCACGCGAGCCCCGGCAGGCGCATCTCGGCCCGGAGCAGCAGGCGACGGCCCGGCTCGATCGCCTCGACGCGCCACCAGTCGAGCTCGTCGTCCACGCGCAGGTGCCGCTCGTCGCGCCGACCGCGCCGCAGCCCGGGCCCGCCGACGGCGCGGTCCAGGAGCCCCCGCACGCGCCACGCGAGGGACCACGAGTACCAGCCGCCCTGGCCGCCGATCTCCTCGACGACGCGCCAGAGCACGTCGCTCGGAGCGTCGACGACCGTCCGCCGCTCGTCGACGTACAGCGAGCCGCCGGCCCAGTCGGGGTCGCTCGGCAGCGGGTCCGACGGCGCTCCCGGGACCGAGGCGGACGACCAGCGCGTCACGACCTCGCCGTCGTGGATGCGTTCCAGGGCCAGCTCGACGGCGCGGTCGAACCCGAGGAGGCCCTCGGGCGGGTCGGGCACGTACCGCCGGATGTCGTGCTCGCGGCACACGACCTCGTGCTGGAGCGACTCGACGAGCGGTCGCGCGATGCCCGACGGCACGGGGGTGACGAGCCCGACCCAGAGGCTCGAGAGCTTCGGCGTGAGCACCGGGACGCTGACGATCGCGCGCCGGGGGAGCCCGGCCACCTTCGCGTAGCGCTGCATCATGTCGCGGTACGTGAGGACGTCGGGCCCGCCGACGTCGAACGCGCGCGAGACGTCGGGCGGCATCGTCGCGGACCCCACCAGGTAGCGCAGCACGTCCCGCACCGCGATGGGCTGGATGCGGTTGTCGACCCACCTCGGGGTCGTCATGGCCGGGAGCCGCTCCGTGAGGTAGCGCATCATCTCGAACGACGCGGACCCGGAGCCGAGGATCACCGCGGCCTGGAGCACCGTCGTCGGGACGCCCGACGCGAGCAGGATTTCGCCGACCTCCTTGCGCGAGGCGAGGTGGCGCGACAGCTCACCCTCCGGAACCTCCGGGAACATCCCGCCGAGGTACACGACCCGCCCGACGCCCGCCTCGCGCGCCGCGCGCGCGAACGTGAGCGCGGTGCGACGGTCGCGCGCCTCGAACGTGCTCCCGGTGCCGAGCGAGTGCACGAGGTAGTACGCGACGTCGGCGCCCTCGAGCGCGGCCCGGATCTGGTCGAGGTCCGCAGCGTCGGCGGCCACCGTCTCGACGTCGTGCACCCACTCGCGCCCCGCGAGCCGCTCGGGGTGGCGTGCGAGCGCGCGCACCTCGAACCCCGCGCGCAGCAGCACGGGCACGAGCCGTCCGCCCACGTAGCCTGTGACGCCCGTGACCGCGGCCCTCACGAGAGCAGCTCCAGGAGCTCGCGCTCGGCCCGCGTCTGCGAACGCGTCGATCCGATGGTCTCGCCGCGCTCCCACAGGTCGAACAGGCGCGGGTCGATGTACGAGGACCGCGCGACGGCGGGCGTGTTCCCGAGCTCCTCCGCGACGTCCTTGACGATCCCCGTGACGACCTTGCGCCGCGCCCGTTCGGAGGCGGGTGCGGCCCCGGCGTCGGCGAGCGCGCGGGCCGCGAGGACCGTCGCGTGCCACGTGCGGAAGTCCTTGGGCGTCGCGTCGTCGCCGAGCCGCTCCTTGATGCCCGCCTGGACGTCGGCGCTCGTGACGTCGTGCCACACGGCGCGCCCGTCGGGGCCGTCCTCGCGCCACGCGAGCAGCTCGACGCCGCCGCGGCGCCGCTTGAGCGTCGTGACGAGCTCGGCGACCACGGGGTCGTCCACGACGACGTCGCGCACCTGTCCCGACTTCGCCGGGTAGTGGAAGTGCACGCTCCCGTCGCGCCGCACCCGCGCGTGCTCCTTGCGGATCGTCGCCAGGCCGTAGCTGTTGTTCTGCTTCGCGTAGATCTCGCCGCCGGCGCGGAAGTACGCGAGGTTGAGCAGCCGGAACGCGAGGGCGAGCACCTTCTCGCGACCCATGCCGGGCTGCACGAGCTCGCGTGCGACGCGGCGCCGGGCCGCGGGAAGGCGCCGACCGACGTCGAGCACGTGGTCGTGCTTGCGCCGCGCGCGCCGCACCTGCCACTGCTCGTGGTACAGGTACTGGCCGCGACCGGCGACGTCGCGCCCGAACGCCTGGATGTGACCGTTCGGGTACCGGCAGATCCAGACGTCGGCCCAGGCGGGCGGGACCGCGAGGCGCGTGCACCGCGCGAGCTCCTCCTCGTCGGCGAGCGGGAGCCCCTCGACGTCGAGGAACACCCACGAGTCGCCCTTCGGGCGCCGCGAGTACCCGGGGGAGGTCACGGACACCCGACGCAGTCGCACCCGGTCATCGTGCGGGACGCGTGCCCCGCTCGCGCGCCGGGGACGCCGCGGCGAACCGCCCCTCGGCACGCCGACGGGGGGGGGGGGCCCGCCCCCCCCCGGGGGGGGGGGGGGGGGGGCGCGGGGGGGGGGGGGGGGTTTTT
>NZ_JBHXIC010000150.1:0-5275 GCF_042723955.1 Cellulosimicrobium cellulans
CCCACACCTATAAATCCCCCACAAATAGCGTCGGACTCGTCTTTTGTTTAAAATCGACCGGCGCCCGGTCACCCGATCTCGAGCGCGACCACGCGCCACGTGCCGCGGCGCGCCTCGAGCCGTGCCGCGGCGGCCCGCACGCGGTCACCGTCCTCGACCACGACCGTGCCCTCCGCGACGCCCTCGCCGATCCGCAGCACCCGGGCGCGGCGCACGGTGACGGGCCGGGTCGTCGTCGCGCGTGGGCCCTCGGCGACGAGCCGCGACCGCCGCGCGAGCGTCTCGTAGATCTCGGGCGACACCCACCGGGCGAGCTGGCCCACGGTGCGCTCGCCGCGCACGACCTCGACGGCAGCACGTACGACGGCGCAGCACAGGGCCGTCGGGTCCGGCAGCGGGAGCGGTGCCGTCGGGGGTGCGAGCGGGCGTCCCCGCACGACGTGCTGCGGTACCCGCGCGGTCGTCACGTCGGTCAGGTCCATCGTCGGGACGGGACGCTCGCCGACGCAGCGCAGCAGGCGAGCGGGCAGGTCGGCGGGCACGCTCGTGGAGCGGGCGGGTGGCGCGGGCCGGTCGGGCGGCGCGGCCGGGGCGGCCCGACGGCGTGGTGGGGCGGCGACGTCGGTCGTGGCGTCGGTGGTGGTCAGCAGGGGAGCGGTCATGGTGGGGCTCCTTCGCGGCGGGTGATCGTCAGGAGGTCGGTGCGACGAGCACCTGGCCCGGGCGGACGAGGTCGGGGTCGTCGCCGACGACCCCGACGTTCGCGGCGTACCAGCGCTGCACCGCGTCGGCCACCTGCGCGTCCGACGCGCCGTCCGGGAGGTGGCGTGCGGCGATCGACCAGAGCGAGTCACCGCGCACGACGACGACCTCGCGCGGCTCGTCCGCGGCGACGTCCCGCACCACCGTGAGCGCGGCGTCGCGCTGCTCGGTCGAGGCGCTCCGGGCCCCCGGCGCACGTGCGGGAGCCGACGGACCCGTCGACGTCGCGGTTCCAGGTGCCGTCTCGTGTGCCGCCGCCTGTGCCGGAGCCGGGTCCGACGGCCCGCTCGGGGCTGTGCTCGGCGCGTCCGGGGTGACCGACGGCATCGACGGCGCGGCCGGTGCGGAGGACGCGTGGTCGGCCGGTCCCGCGGTCGGGGCGGCGATCATCGGCACGGGCTGGTCGAAGGTCGTCGCCAGGGCCGAGGGAGCGTGCGGTGGCGCGGGTGAGGAGACGTCCGTCGGGAGGGGAGCGGGCTGCGCCGGCCCGGCCGGTTCGGGAGCGGGGGTCGAGGCCTGCCATCCCAGGTCGACCGCCACGGCCCCGGGGTCGAGGTCCGGGGTCGTGGCGGCCGGCGCGGGGGCGCCGTCGGGGGGGTGGGGCGGGGGGTCCGCCCCCCCCGCGTGTCGGGGGGGGGGGGCGGCCCCCCCCCCCCCCGCCCCCCCCCCCCCCCCCCGGGGGGGGGGGGGGGGGGGGGCGGCGGCCTGCGCGGTGCCTCCGGCGAGGACGAGGCCCGCACCCACGGTCAGCCCCACGCCTGCCCGCGCGGCCCGGCGGACGACGGCGGGCGCCGCGCGCAGGAGGAGCCGTTCCCCGGCTCCCCACGAGCGGCCTACGGCGCGCACGACGACGCAGCCCAGGCCGAGGAGGGCGCTGGCGGCCACCCAGGTGGCCGCCGCGGCCCCGATCGCGACGGCGAGAAGCTCGACGTAGGGCTCGGGGCGAGCAGCGGGGAGGGTGCCCACGAGGTGCGCGGCGCGCAGCGCGAGCGCCGTCACGGCGCCGCCCATGACGAGGAGGAGCGCGAGGAGGACGGTGACGCCTCCGGCTCGTGCGGGTACGGCGGTACGACGGTCCATCGGTGCCCCCTGCGTCGCCGCCTGTCATTGGCGGCTCTTGATGTCGTTTGATGTCGTTTGATCACGACAGAGCGATCTAAGCGCGCCCGGTTGCTCCTGTCCAGAGGGCTTCTCGTGATGTGGACAGGGCGCGGACCGGAGGAGTGGGGGACCGCTACGGTGTCCCGGTGCGATGGGACGCCCTCTTCGACGACCTCGCGGCGCAGCTCGCCGCCGCGGAGTCGCAGGACCGGGCCGCCGCCGTCGCCGACCTCACCCGCGCGGAGCACGCGACGATCACGCTCGTCGAGCGGCTGCGCGGCACGCCCGGCACGGTCACGCTCGAGCTGCGCGACGGGTCGGCCGTCACCGGAGAGCTGCGCGAGGCGGCGGAGGAATGGGTGCTCGTGGGCGATGCCCGGCGTCAGCACCTCGTCCCGACCGGCGCGATCTCCGCCGTCCAGGGCCTCGGCCGCCATGCCCAGCCCGCGCCCTCGGCGAGGTCGGCGCGGCTGGGCCTCGGCCACGCCCTGCGTGCGCTCATGCGCGACCGTCGGCCCGTCCAGGTGCGGACCCCCGCCGGGACCTTTCCCGGGTGGGTCGCGCGGGTCGGCAAGGACCACGTCGACCTGGAGGTCGCCCCGGGCGACGGGCACGGCTCGCGGGTCGTGCCCTGGTCCGCCGTCCTGTGCGTCAGCGAGTCGGAGACGGGGTTCGGCCCGCGGTGAGGAGCTTGCAGGGGGAGCGCGGCGGTCGCTCAGCCGTCGAAGTCGCCGGCCTCGATGCGCTGGCGCGTCTGCGCGTACATCCGCTGGATGTACGCCTCGAGCTCGCTGACCTCGACGCGCCATTGCCCCCGGCCGCCGACCTGGATCGCGGGGAGCTCGCCGGAGCGGACGAGCGCGTACGCCTGCGCCGCGGAGATGTTGAGCTCGTCCGTGACGTCGGCGAGGGTGAGGAACCGCTGGGCCATGGCGTCAGTCTGGCACGCGCGCGCCGCGCCTCGGCGCTCGTCCACAGGCCCTGCCACGGGTGGCGCAGACCGGGGATCATGAAGCCGCGGCACGGCTGACGTGCCGGACGACCAAGGGGGAGATCGATGACGACGACCACGGAACGACCCGTGCGGGTCGAGCCGGCACCACGGCCCGCCGCGCGCCTGAGGCGGCCGGGCTGGAAGGACCCGCGGCTCCTCGTGGGGATCGTGGTGGTGGCGCTGTCCGTGGCCCTCGGGTCGTGGGCCGTGAGCACCGCGAGCCGGACCGTCACCGTCTACGCGGCCGGGGCGGCGCTGACGCCCGGGACGACCGTGACCGCGGCGGACCTGCGCGCGGTCGAGGTGCGCCTCGGGACGCAGACGGACCGCTACCTCCTCGTGGCCGACGGGCTCTCGGACGAGGCCGTCGTCCTGCGGACCGTCGCCGCGGGCGAGCTGGTCCCCGCGTCGTCGCTCGGCGCGGCCGCCGACCTCGCGGTGCGCGCCGTCGCGGTCCCCGTGACGACGGGCCTCTCGGAGCGGATCGTCGCCGGGGCGGCGGTCGACGTCTGGTACGTCCCCGAGGCTCCCGCCCCGACGGCCGGTGCCGAGCCGGGCACCGCCGCGGGGGAGGAGCCGCCGCAGCCCGAGCTGCTCGTCGAGGCTGTCACCGTCGCACAGGTCGACGAGGGCGAGGGGACCCTCGTCGTGGGCGGACCGACGACCGTCCACCTCCTGGTCGGCGTCGACGACCTCCCGACCGTGCTCGCGGCGGTGGCCGGGGACGGGACGATCGCGCTCGTCCCGGTCGGGGCTGCGGGATGAGCGGCGCGACCACGGTCGCGACCGTCCTGTGCGCGGTCCGGGGCGCGCGCGAGGCCGACGTGGTCACGACGCTCGCCGCTCCCGGGCTCCAGGTCACGCGGCGGTGCGCCGACGTCGTCGAGCTGCTCGCCGCGGCCGCGGCGGGTGCGGGTCGGGTCGCCGTCGTGTCGTGCGACCTGCCCGCGCTGGACCGGCAGGCGGTCGTCGACCTGCACGCCCACGACGTGCGGATCGTCGCGCTCGCCCCGGCCGGGACGTGGGAGGAGGGACGGGTGCGGGCCTACGGGGTCGACGCCGTCGTCGACCTGGACGCCGCGCCGGGCGCGCTGTGCGACGTCGTCCGGTCCGTCCTGCCACCCCGCGAGGCGGCCACGGGCGCGCCCGGAGTCCCCCGGCGGCCCGTCGACGCCGGCGCCACCGATCCGGGGCGGGAGCCCCGCCTCGGGCGGACCGTCGTCGTGTGGGGGCCGACCGGCGCACCCGGCCGCACGACCGTGGCGACGAACCTCGCCGCCGAGCTCGCGGGACCGGCGCCTGTGCGGCGTGCTCGTCCGGCTCGCCGGGAGCGGCGCTCCGCGGACGTGGACGTCCCTGCCGTCGTCCCCTCGGCGCCCGACGCGGAGGTCCTGCTCGTCGACGCGGACACCTACGGCGGGAGCGTCGCCCAGCGACTCGGCCTGCTCGACGAATCACCGGGGCTGGCGGCGGCCGCCCGCAGCGCGGGTCAGGGCGCGCTCGACGGCGCGGGGCTGGTCGCGCTGGCGCCGACGGTCCTGCCACGGGTCCGGGTGCTCACGGGCCTGACCCGGGCTGCCCGGTGGCCGGAGCTGCCCGGGGCGTCGCTCGACGCCGTGTGGGAGGTCGCGCGGTCCGTCGCGGACTGGACGGTCGTCGACTGCGGCTTCGGGATCGAGCGGGACGAGCTCCTGACGTACGACACCCGCGCCCCGCAGCGCAACGACGCGACGTGGAGCGCGCTCGCGGCCGCGGACGTCGTGGTCGTCGTCGGCGGGGGCGACCCCGTCGGGCTCCAGCGTCTGGTCCGGGCGCTCGACGAGCTCGCCGAGACGGGTGCGTGCGTGGGCGCGGCGCGCGTCGTCGTGGTGAACCGCGTGCGCGCGAGCGTCGTCGGGCCCCGGCCCGAGCGGGCGGTGCGCGACGCGATGGCGCGCTACGCGAGCGTCGACGACCTGCACGTCGTCCCCGAGGACGCCGCGGTCGACGTCGGCCTCCGCGAGGGCCGGACGCTCGCGGAGTCGGCGCCCGCGAGCCCCGCCCGTCGCGCCCTCTCTCGGCTCGCCGCGCACGTGCGGGAGGCGGCGCCGCCCGGGCGTGGTGCGGCGCACGGACTCGCGCTGGAGGCGGCACACTGAACCCATGCGCATCTACCTCCCCGCGACGCTCGACGAGCTCGACGCCGTCACCGTGACCGCCGACGCCGCCCGCTGGAGCGTCGCCCCGCGCGGCGCCCACGCCGTGACCGCCGCGCTGACGCGCGCGCTGCCCGACGAGGACGAGGAAGGCCTGGAGTACGCGGCGGCGCTCGAGGCGGCGGACGACTCGCTCGCGCTCGTCGCGGCGCGCCCGGACGCGCCGCGGCAGCGGCTCGTCGTGACGCTCGAGGTGCCCGACGGCGCGGTGCAGGTCGTGGGC
>NZ_JBHXIC010000151.1:0-5264 GCF_042723955.1 Cellulosimicrobium cellulans
CCCCTCACGCGTTTCTCGAGCGTGTGGTCGGGGGTGGAAGTGTGTTGTGTCGACTTTTTTTAACTCCCCCTAAACCCGGGTACCACTCGGCCCCAAACCCCGGTTGTGCTTCGGGAGGGTCGCGTTCTCCCCCGGCCCGCCGGGTGCTACGGTCGCGGGCCGTGACCACCTCGCCCCTGCCCGCCGGCGGCCCGACGGCGGGTCTCGGGTTCCGTACGGCCGTCGCCGCCGACCTGCCCCGCGTCGTCGCGCTCATCGCGGACGACGCCATCGCGCGTGCGCGCACCGGGGAGGTCGGTCCCGACCACGAGGCGGCGTTCGCGGCGATCGACGCCGACCCGAACAACGCGCTGGTCGTCGTCGAGATCGACGGCGAGGTCGTCGGCACGATGCAGCTCACCGTGATCCCGGGAATCTCCCGGAACGGCGCGTCGCGGCTCCTCGTCGAGGCGGTCCGTGTCGACCGTCGGCTGCGGGGGCAAGGCGTCGGCCGCGCGATGATGACGTGGGCGCACGCCTGGGGCGTCGCGCGAGGGTGCGCGCTCGCCCAGCTCACGTCCGACAAGCAGCGGGCCGACGCCCACCGGTTCTACCGGTCGCTCGGCTACGAGCAGTCGCACGAGGGCTTCAAGCGCCCGCTCCCGCCTCGCTGAGTCACAGGTCGGCGCCTCCGCCGAGCAGACGGACCCCGCCCCTGACGACGCCCTGACGCGCGCTCTCCGACCGGGACCGCCGCACCCTCCTCCTGCACGCACGGGAGGGACCGGGTGCGTCCGCCGCATGCTCGGGGCGCGGCGTGCAGCAGCCAGCTGGAGCGCTCTCACGGCTTCAGATCGTGACCGCTTGGGAGCGTTCCCGCGTGTTTGCGCTCACATCGTGGGGCATATGTCTGCGCTGTCATGGGACCAAGGTCGCTGTTTGGTCACGGTTCTGGCGATCCTTGCGTTCAGGAGTTGACGCCAAGAACGTGACCGGCATAGCGTCAGGCCCGCTCGGGCGGCGCTGAGGGTGTCCGGGTACGCGGCGCGTCGGTGCGCGGCGAGCTGTCCTCGGCAGGAGGAGGTCCGATGACGGACGAGCGCGTGATCCTCGAGATGCGAGGCATCACCAAGGAGTTCCCGGGCGTGCGCGCCCTCGACGACGTGAACCTGCGGGTGCGAGCCGGCGAGATCCACGCGATCTGCGGCGAGAACGGCGCCGGCAAGTCGACGCTCATGAAGGTGCTCTCGGGCGTGTACCCGCACGGGACGTACTCGGGCGACATCTACTACGACGGTGCGGAGGTCCAGTTCAAGGACATCCGGTCGAGCGAGCACGCGGGGATCGTCATCATCCACCAGGAGCTCGCCCTGATCCCCGAGCTCTCGATCACCGAGAACATCTTCCTCGGGAACGAGGTCAAGGGTGCGTTCGGCATCGACTGGGGAGCCGCCCGCCGGCGCGCCGAGGAGCTCATGGCGCGCGTCGGTCTCCAGGAGTCGCCCGACGCCCAGATCAAGAGCATCGGCGTCGGCAAGCAGCAGCTCGTCGAGATCGCCCGCGCCCTCGCCAAGGACGTGCGCCTGCTCATCCTCGACGAGCCGACGTCCGCGCTCAACGAGGAGGACTCGGAGCACCTGCTCGACCTGCTGCGCGGCCTGCGGTCCAAGGGCCTGACGAGCATCATGATCTCCCACAAGCTCAACGAGATCGAGGAGGTCGCCGACTCGATCACGATCATCCGCGACGGCCGCTCGATCGAGACCCTCGACGTCCAGCGCGACGCCGTCGACGAGGACCGCATCATCCGCGGGATGGTCGGCCGCTCGCTCGAGTCGCGCTTCCCGGCCCACACGCCGTCCATCGGCGAGACCTTCTTCGAGGTCGAGGGCTGGACCGTGGAGCACCCCGAGGTGCCGGGCCGCTACGTGTGCAAGGGCTCGACGTTCCACGTCCGCCGCGGCGAGATCGTCGGTTTCGCCGGGATCATGGGCGCCGGCCGCACCGAGCTCGCGAGGTCGCTCTTCGGGCGGTCGTACGGGCGCTACAAGTCCGGCGTCGTGCGCATCGACGGCCGCGAGGTGTCCATGCCCACGGTGCTCTCGGCCATCGAGAACCGGATCGCCTACGTCCCCGAGGACCGCAAGGCGCTGGGGCTGAACCTGCTCGACACGATCCTCGGCACGATCCAGGCGGCGAACCTGCCGCGCATCGCGAAGGCGGGCGTCATCGACCAGGACGCGGCGTTCGTCGCGGCCGAGTCGTACCGCAAGGCGTTCTCCATCAAGGCGCCGAGCGTGCACGAGGGCGTCGCCAAGCTCTCGGGCGGCAACCAGCAGAAGGTCCTGCTCGCCAAGTGGATGTACACCGAGCCGGAGCTCCTCATCCTCGACGAGCCGACGCGCGGCATCGACGTGGGCGCCAAGTACGAGATCTACGGCCTGGTCCAGAAGCTCGCCGACGCGGGCCGCGGCGTGGTGGTCATCTCGTCCGAGCTGCCCGAGCTCCTCGGCCTGTGCGACCGCATCTACACCGTCTTCGAGGGGCGGATCACGGGCGAGGTCCCCGGGCCGGAGGCGACCCAGGAGGGGCTCATGCGCCTCATGACCGGGACGCCCGGCGACGCACCCTCCGACGCCGCCGCCTGAGCGCGTCCCCCCAACCAGCCACCGCATCGCAACCGAGAAGGAACCACCGACGATGTCGTCCATCAAGCAGCTGCTGAGCGGGGGAGCGCGCCAGTTCGGCATGCTCTTCGCGCTCCTCGCCCTGGTCATCTACTTCCAGATCGCCACGGGCGGGCGGGTCCTCACGCCGAGCAACGCGCAGAACCTGCTCAACGGCAACTCCTACATCCTCATCCTCGCGATCGGCATGGTCCTCGTGATCATCGCGGGCCACATCGACCTGTCGGTCGGGTCGGTGGCCGCCGTGACCGGCATCATCGTGGCCATCGCCATCCGGGACTGGGGCATCCCGTGGTGGCTGGGCATCCTCCTCGGGCTGTGCGTGGGCGCGGTCATCGGCGCCTGGCAGGGGTGGTGGGTGGCCTACGTCGGCATCCCCGGCTTCATCACCACGCTCGCCGGCATGATGCTCTTCCGCGGCCTCAACCAGTTCATCGGCAAGTCGAACACGGTGCCCGTGCCGCAGGAGCTCCAGACCCTCGGTGGCGGCTACCTGCCCGAGTGGGGGCCGAACACCGGCCTCAACAACTCGACGCTCCTGCTCGGCGTCCTGGCGATCGCGGCCGTCGTCTGGTCGGAGTTCCGCCGCCGCGCGAGCGCCCGCAAGCTCGGCGCCGAGCCGGTCCCGACCTCGGTCGCCGTGACGCGCGTCGTGCTCTTCAGCGCCGTGATCGCCTACCTCACGTACCTCTACGGCTCGGGCCGCGTCGGCACCTCGTTCCCGGTCCCGGCGCTCGTGCTGGTCCTGCTCGTCGTCGTCTACCAGTTCGTGGCGTCGCGGACCATCACCGGTCGCCACGTCTACGCGGTGGGCGGCAACCGGGCGGCGGCGGCGCTGTCCGGCGTGAACATCAAGCGCACCAACTTCTTCGTCATGATGAACATGTCGATCCTCGCGTCGCTGGCCGGGATGATCTTCATCGGCCGCTCGACGGCCTCCGGCCCGTTCGACGGCAACATGTGGGAGCTCGACGCGATCGCGGCCGTCTTCATCGGCGGGGCCGCGGTCTCCGGCGGCGTGGGCACCGTCGTCGGCTCCGTCATCGGTGGCCTCGTCATGGCCGTCCTCAACAACGGTCTCCAGCTCATGGGCGTCGGCTCCGACATGACCCAGATCATCAAGGGCCTCGTGCTCCTCATCGCGGTCGCGTTCGACGTCTACAACAAGGTGCAGGGTCGGCCGTCGATCATCGCGCTGATCTTCCCGTCGCGGCGCGACAAGGGCACCGGAGCCGTCACGGGCGCCGACGACGCCCAGCCGGAGGTCCCGGTCGAGGCCGGGGCCACGGCCGCCAAGGGCTGACCTGACCTGCCCCTCACGTCCCACCCACCGCACGACCCCCTGACCGCATCCGACGACGGATGCCCGACAAGAAAGTGGTACCCATGAAGAAGCTCACCACGACGCTCCTGGCGCTCACCGCCGCGAGCGCGCTCGTGCTCAGCGGCTGCTCCTCCGACCGCGGGGGCGACGCCGGTGGCGACTCCACCGGCGGCGGCGAGTCCGCGGCCGCCGGCTTCGAGGAGGGCGCGACCATCGGTGTCGCCCTCCCGCAGAAGACCTCGGAGAACTGGGTGCTCGCCGAGCAGCTGTTCAACGACGGGCTCACCGAGGCCGGCTTCAAGCCGATCGTCCAGTTCGCCAACGGCGGCGTCTCGGAGCAGCAGAGCCAGATCGACGCCATGGTGGAGCAGGGCGCGAAGGTCATCATCGTCGGCGCCATCGACGGGTCGCAGCTTGGGACCCAGCTCAAGAACGCGAAGGACAACGGCGCGACCGTCATCGCCTACGACCGTCTCGTGAAGAACACGGACGCCGTCGACGAGTACATCGCGTTCGACAACTACCAGGTCGGCGTGCTCCAGGGCGAGGCGCTGCTGCAGGGCCTCGCCGAGCGCAAGGGTGAGGGCCCGTACAACATCGAGCTCATCGCCGGCTCGCCCGACGACGCGAACTCGACGCCGTTCTTCGAGGGCGCCATGAGCGTGCTCGACCCGAAGATCGAGGACGGGACGCTCGTCGTCGCGTCCGGCCAGACGTCGTTCGAGCAGGTCGCGACGCAGGGCTGGAAGGCCGAGAACGCGCAGAAGCGCATGGACACCGTGCTGTCGGGCAGCTACTCCGACAAGGAGATCGACGGCGTCCTGTCGCCGAACGACACGCTCGCCCGCGCGGCGCTCACGTCGGCCAAGCAGGCCGGCAAGGAGACCCCGGTCATCACCGGCCAGGACTCCGAGGTGGAGTCGGTGAAGTCGATCGTCGCGGGCGAGCAGTACTCGACGATCTACAAGGACACGCGCAAGCTCGTCGAGGAGTCGATCAACGCGGTGAAGGCGCTCCAGGCGGGCGAGGAGCCGGAGATCAACGACACCGAGTCCTACGACAACGGCGTCAAGGTCGTCCCGGCCTTCCTCCTCGAGCCGGTCATCGTCACGCAGGAGAACGCGGCCGAGGTCTACGCGGGTGACCCCACCCTCGAGGAGCTCACCAAGTGACCCGTTCGCTCTGAGCGACCGGGAGGCTGAGGCGTGCCGTCAAGACGACGCGCGACGAAACCCGTAACCGACACAGTAGTGGGGGGTTGGGCGGGAGTGCTG
>NZ_JBHXIC010000152.1:0-5251 GCF_042723955.1 Cellulosimicrobium cellulans
GTTCCGCACGGGGAACCGGGCCCTTTCCATGCCCACAACCGGACGGTGTGCCGCACCGGCTGTTGACGCTCCGCCGCGAGCGTGCCTACACTTCCATCCAGCAGAAGAAAAGTTCCGCAGAATGGAATCGCAACGCAGCGAGACGCGGACGGACCCAGGGAGACGACGATGAGCCCCGCACCGACGTACACCGTCAACTGCTCGATCCTGCTCACGGACCTGCCGCTGCTCGAGCGGCCGGCCGCCGCGGCGGCCGCGGGCTTCCGCGGTGTCGAGTTCTGGTGGCCGTTCGCGTCGCCCACGCCGGCGCAGGACGAGGTGGACGCGTTCGTCGGTGCGATCGAGGCGGCGGACGTCCAGCTCACGGGCCTCAACTTCGACGCCGGCAACATGCCGGGCGGCGACCGCGGCCTCGTGTCGTGGCCCGCGCGCTCGGCCGACCTGCGGGCCAACCTCGACGTCGTCACCGCGATCGGTGAGCGCACCGGCTGCCGCGCGTTCAACGCTCTCTACGGCAACCGCCAGGAGGGCGAGACGCCCGAGGCGCAGGACGAGCTCGGCGCCGAGAACCTCGCGCTCGCGGCCCGCGCCGTCGGGCGCACCGGCGGGACGGTGCTCGTCGAGCCCGTGAGCGGGGCGCCGGCGTACCCGCTGAAGACCGCCGCCGACGCCGTGCGTGTCATCGACCGGGTCGCCGCCGACCACGGCGAGACGAACCTCGGCCTGCTGCTCGACGTCTACCACCTGGCCGTGAACGGCGACGACGTCGACGCGGCCCTGTCGACCTACCGCGGCCGCATCGCGCACGTGCAGATCGCGGACGCGCCGGGGCGCGGCGAGCCCGGCACGGGCGACCTGCCGATCGACCGCTGGACCAAGGACCTGCGCGCCGGCGGGTACGACGGCTGGATCGGCCTCGAGTACAAGACGGAGGCCGCCGACCCGTTCGCGTGGCTCCCGGCCGCCGAGCGCTGACCTCCGCGCTCGTCCACCGGCCGACACAGACCCCCGAACTGAACCACCCAGAGGAGCACACCATGGCCTCCATCGCCTTCATCGGACTCGGCATCATGGGCAGCCCCATGGCCGTCCACCTCCAGAACGCCGGCCACGACGTCGCGGGCTACAACCGCAGCCCCGAGAAGACCGCGCCGCTGGTCGAGGCCGGCGGCCGCGCGGCCGGGTCGGTCGCCGACGCCGTCTCCGGCGCCGACATCGTCGCGATCATGGTCCCCGACTCGCCCGACGTCGAGGCCGTCCTCACCGGCGACGACGGCGTCCTCGCGAACGCCAAGCCCGGGGCGCTCGTCATCGACTTCTCGTCGATCCGTCCCGACGTCACGGTCGCGCTCGCGCAGCAGGCGAAGGACGCGGGCCTGCGGATCGTCGACGCCCCCGTCTCGGGCGGCGAGCCGGGCGCGATCAACGCCGCGCTGTCGATCATGGTCGGCGGCACGCCCGAGGACTTCGAGGCGGCCAAGCCGTTCCTCGACGTCGTCGGCAAGACGGTCGTGCACGTGGGCCCGAACGGCTCCGGTCAGACCGTCAAGGCCGCCAACCAGCTCATCGTCGCCGCGAACATCCAGGCGCTGGCCGAGGCGATCGTGTTCCTCGAGGCCTACGGCGTCGACACCGACGCCGCGGTCCAGGTCCTCGGCGGCGGGCTCGCGGGCTCGGCCGTGCTGAACCAGAAGGCGCGCAAGATGCTCGACCGCGACTTCGGCCCCGGTTTCCGGATCGAGCTCCACCACAAGGACCTCGGCATCGTCACCGCCGCGGCCCGCGAGGCGGGCGTCGTCGCGCCGCTCGGCGGCCTCGTCGCCCAGCTCATGGCCTCCGCCCGCGCCAACGGCGACGGCGGCCTCGACCACTCCGGCCTGTTCCGCGGCGTCGAGCGCCTGTCCGGCCGCGACGGCTCCTGACCTTCCCCTGACGACGACGTCACCTCCAGCAAGGAGAGAAACCATGCCTCGTATGCGTGCGGTGGACGCCGCAGTGGCGATCCTCGAGATCGAGGGCGCGACCCAGGCGTTCGGCCTGCCCGGAGCCGCCATCAACCCCTTCTACTCCGCGATGCGTGCGCACGGCGGCATCGACCACGTGCTCGCCCGTCACGTCGAGGGCGCGTCGCACATGGCCGACGGCTACTCCCGCGCGAAGCCGGGGAACATCGGCATCTGCATCGGCACATCGGGCCCCGCGGGCACCGACATGATCACCGGCCTCTACGCCGCGTGGGCCGACTCGATCCCGATGCTCTGCATCACGGGCCAGGCGCCGGTCGCCAAGCTCGACAAGGAGGACTTCCAGGCCGTCGACATCGCGAGCATCGCCGCTCCGGTGACCAAGATGGCCAAGACCGTCCTCGAGGCCGGGCAGGTGCCACAGGTCTTCCAGCAGGCGTTCCACCTCATGCGCTCGGGCCGCCCGGGCCCGGTGCTCATCGACCTGCCGATCGACGTGCAGCTCGCGGAGATCGAGTTCGACCCGGCGACGTACCAGCCGCTGCCCGTGCACCGCCCGACGGCGACGCGCGCGCAGGCGGAGAAGGCGATCGACCTGCTGCTCGCTGCCGAGCGCCCCCTGCTGATCGCGGGCGGCGGCATCGTCAACGCGGGCGGCGAAGACCTGCTCGTCGAGCTCGCCGAGACGCTGGGCGTCCCGGTGATCCCGACGCTCATGGGCTGGGGCGTCATCCCGGACGACCACGCGCTCATGGCGGGCATGGCCGGGCTCCAGACGTCGCACCGCTACGGCAACGCGAACCTGCTCGCGTCCGACTTCGTGCTCGGGATCGGCAACCGCTGGGCCAACCGCCACACGGGCGGCCTCGACACGTACCGCGCGGGCCGCACGTTCGTCCACGTCGACATCGAGCCGACGCAGATCGGGCGCGTGTTCGCGCCCGACTACGGCATCGTCTCCGACGCGAAGGCCGCCCTCGAGCTGTTCGTCGAGGTCGCGCGCGAGCGCCGCGACGCAGGGCGGGCGCGCGACTACTCCGGCTGGGTCGCCGAGTGTGCCGAGCGCAAGCGCACGCTCCAGCGCAAGACGCACTTCACCGAGATCCCCATCAAGCCGCAGCGCGTGTACGAGGAGATGAACAAGGCGTTCGGCCCGGAGACGCGCTACGTCACGACGATCGGCCTCTCGCAGATCGCCGGCGCGCAGTTCCTGCACGTCTACCAGCCGCGGCACTGGATCAACGCGGGCCAGGCAGGGCCGCTCGGGTGGACCGGACCGGCTGCGCTCGGCGTCGCCAAGGCTGTGCCGGACGAGCCGGTCGTCGCGCTCTCGGGCGACTACGACTTCCAGTTCATGATCGAGGAGCTCGCGGTCGGCGCGCAGTTCAACCTGCCGTACGTGCACGTCGTCGTGAACAACTCCTACCTCGGCCTCATCCGCCAGTCGCAGCGCGCGTTCGACATGGACTACCACGTGCAGCTCTCGTTCGAGAACATCAACTCGCCCGAGGTGGGCGGCTACGGCGTCGACCACGTCAAGGTGGCCGAGGGCCTGGGCTGCAAGGCGATCCGCGTGACCGACCCCGACGAGCTCGGCGACGCCTTCGCCAAGGCGCAGGGCATGGCTGCCGAGTTCCGTGTGCCGGTCGTGGTCGAGGTCATCCTCGAGCGTGTGACGAACATCGCGATGGGCGTCGAGCTCACGGGCGTCAACGAGTTCGAGGACCTCGCGATCTCGGCCGACGACGCGCCGACCGCCGTCGCGCTGCTCGACTGAGCATGGCGCACCGTAGGGAGCAGACGACATGGAGGAGGTCGCGATGAGCGCGGGTGGGACGAGCGGCCGCGAGCACGAGTACGACCTCGTCGTGCGGGGCGAGCGCGTGCTCGTCGCCGGTGGCGAGCACCCGCGAGAGGTCGGCGTCGTCGGGGGAGTGGTCCGCGCGATCGAGCCCTTCGGCGCCGGGCTCGACGGCGCCCGGGTCGTCGAGCTGGAGCCGCACCAGGTGCTGGTGCCCGGGCTCGTGGACACGCACGTGCACGTCAACGAGCCCGGGCGCACCGAGTGGGAGGGGTTCGCGTCCGCGACGCGGGCCGCCGCCGCGGGCGGGGTGACGACGATCGTCGACATGCCGCTCAACTCGATCCCGCCGACGGTCGACGTCGAGGCGCTCGAGACCAAGCAGAAGGTCGCGCGCGACCAGGCGTTCGTCGACGTCGGGTTCTGGGGCGGCGCCGTGCCCGGCAACGCCGACGAGCTGCGGCCTCTGTGGGACGCGGGCGTGTTCGGGTTCAAGTGCTTCCTGCTGCACTCGGGCGTCGAGGAGTTCGGATACCTCGAGCCCGACGAGCTCGAGGCCGACCTGCGCGTCCTCGCCGACTTCGACGGGTTCATGCTCGTGCACGCCGAGGACTCGCGCGCCATCGAGCACGCCCCCACGCCGCACGGCGACCACTACGACACGTTCCTCGCGTCGCGCCCGCGCGGTGCGGAGAACGTCGCGATCGCCGCCGTGATCGAGGCCGCGCGGTGGACCGGCGCGCGCGCCCACGTGCTGCACCTGTCGAGCTCCGACGCGCTGCCCATGATCCGCAGCGCGAAGCGCGAGGGCGTGCGGCTCACGGTCGAGACGTGCCCCCACTACCTGGCGCTCGCGGCCGAGGAGATCCCCGACGGCGCGACGCAGTTCAAGTGCTGCCCGCCGATCCGGGAGATCGACAACCGCGAGCTGCTCTGGGAGGGGCTGATCGACGGGACGATCGACTGCATCGTCTCCGACCACTCGCCGAGCACGCCCGACCTCAAGGACCTCGACACGGGGGACTTCGGGACGGCGTGGGGCGGCGTCTCGTCGCTCCAGCTCGGCCTCGCGATCGTGTGGACCGAGGCGCGGACGCGGGGCGTGCCGTTCGCGCGCGTCGTCGAGTGGATGTCGTCGCGCCCCGCCGGCATCGCGGGACTGCGGCGCAAGGGCTCGATCGCGCTCGGCTTCGACGCCGACCTCGCGGTCGTCGAGCCGGACACGGCGTTCGTCGTCGACCCGAAGGCCCTGCACCACAAGAACCCCATCACGCCGTACGCCGACCGCCCGCTCTCGGGCGCCGTCGTCGCGACCTACCTGCGGGGCGAGGAGATCACGTTCGACCGCCCCACGGGTCGCCTCCTGGCACGCGGCGAGGCCTGAGGGGCCGCAGACTCCCGGGGGGGGGGGGCGGGGGGGGGGCGGGGGGGGGCCCCCCGCCCCCGGGGGGCGCGCCCCCGGCGGGGGGGGCCCGCGCGCGGGTCT
>NZ_JBHXIC010000153.1:0-5226 GCF_042723955.1 Cellulosimicrobium cellulans
GTCACCTCACGGTGACCGGCCGCCGTCGGCTGTGGCGCGGGTGCGTCAGTAGAGGCTGATCGCGAGGCGCTGGCGGGCCTTGCCGACGCGGGGGTCGGTGGGGCCGACGACCTCGAAGTAGTCAAGGAGGCGCACGCGGAGCTTCTCCTTGGCGTCGGCGTCGGCGCCCGGCAGCATCTCCAGGAGCCGGCCGAGCGCGTCGTCGACGTGACCGCCGAGGATGTCGAGGTCGGCGATGGCGAGCTGGGCGTCGACGTCCTGCGGTGCGGCGGCGGCCGCGGCGCGGACCGTCGCGAGGTCGGCGTCGCGCGTGCGCCGGAGGAGGCGGACCTGGGCGAGGCCGGCGACGGCGAGCGCGTCGCGCGGGTCCTGCTTGATCGCCTTCTCGTAGGCCGCGACCGCGGCGTCGAGGTCGTCGCGCTCGATCGCGTCGTACGCCTCCTGGTGCAGCGGCGGGAGCTCGGGCTCGGGCTCCGGGGCCGGCTCGGCGGGCACCGGCTCGCCGTCGCCCCCCTGGGACGGCACCCGCCCGGTGACGCCGTTCGCCTCGGCGGCCTGGAGCACCTGGTCGATCACCGAGCGCACCTGCTCCACGGGCGCGGCGCCCTGGAACAGCGGCACCGGCTGGCCCTGGAGGATCGCGACGACGGTCGGGACGCCCTGGACCTGGAACGCGGCCGTGATCTGCGGGTACGCCTGGGCGTCGACGCGGGCCAGGAGGAAGCGGCCCGCGTACTCGTCGGCCAGCGCGCCGAGGTCCGTGCCGAGCTGGGCGTTCGCCTGGTCGGTCGGGATCCAGAGCAGGACGACGACCGGGTACTGCGTCGAGTCCTGGACGAGCTGGCCGAACGTCTCGTCCGTGACGTCGACGACGTAGCCGCCGGCCGCGGGCGCGCCGCCCTCCTCCCCCGGCGGCGGGGACTGCGGCCGGTTCAGCGCGGACAGGTCGACCGCTCCGCGCACGTCGAACGCGGGCTGCTGGGTAGGTTCGCTCATGGACGCAATCCTAGGGAGGGTCAGCTGTTGGCGACGGACGTCGCGACGTGCTCGTTGCCCACGACGCGGATCTTCTCCTCCGACCCGGCGGGCGGGACGTAGAGCGCGACGACGTCCTGGTACCCGACCTTGAGCACGTTCGTCGGGGTCTTGTCCCCGTACAGCGCCTTGATCGTCTCGGTGTCGGGCGGGACCTGCGCGCCCTCCTCGGCCGTCATGGACTCCGCCGACGTCATGGCTCCGACCACGAGCGCGCCCCCGTCCGCAGTGCGGACCGCGCGGACCTGCTCGTCGGCGTTCGGGGTGAACGTCAGCGCGTACTTGCCGGCCGCGGGCTCGAGCGCCGTGGTCCAGGCCTGGGCGCGCTCGGCGAGCAGCGTCCGGAAGGAGTCGTCCTCGAACGCCTCGGCGTAGCCGGAGCCCGTCCCGAGGTTGAGCACGTCGGCGTACTGCGCGACGGCGTCCGTGGGCGTGACGAGGAGGCTCGAGTCGTCGGGCGCGACGGCCTCGCTCCCGATGCTCGGGTCCGCGAAGCTCGGCATCGTCACGCCGGGGAGCAGCCGGACCCACGCCCAGAGCTGGTAGGGATCCCGCGCGCCGGCCTGCTCGAGCACGGACAGGCGGGGCGTCTGGAGGCTCTCGGGCTGGACGCTGACGGCGTACGAGGTGCGGGGCCAGGTCTGCGTCGTCGGGATGACGACCTGCTGGGCCTCGGTCGGCAGTTCGGTGACGAGGTCCGCGTTGCCGCGTGCGGCCGCGACGGCGAGCTGGCTCGTGCGGATGGCGAGCGCCGGGCCGGTGACGCGGCCCTCGAGCTGCTTGGGGTCGTTCGCCTCGCTCGCCGCGGCGAGCGCGGAGGCGACCGCATCGAGCACCACGGTCTCCTGCGCCTCGGAGAGGACGGGAGGTGCCGGGTCCTGGGTCGGGTCGGGCTGCGCCGTCGGCAGCGGGGCGGAGCAGGCGGCGAGCAGGAGCGCGCCGACCAGACCGCCGGCCACCCCGGCGAGGTGACGGCGCGCGCCGCGTGGGCGTGCCGTGTCGCGGGTGGTGCTGATCATCGGGTGCTGTCCTTCGTCTCGTCCGTGTCGCGCTGCGGGTCGGGCGCCTCGCCCGTCCCCGTGCTGCCCGGGGTGAACCCCCACGCCCGACGCCAGGCGTCGGCACGCGTCGTCGCGCTGTCCTGGGTGGTCGCGTGCCCGTCCCCCGCGTCGACGGCCGGCTGCGCCGCGGTCTTGGGCCGCCGCTCGCCCCGCGCGACGATCGGGATCTGGCCGGTGAGCCACGCGCGCCGCGGCTTCTGGGCGCGGGACTGCTGCTGGGCGAGGCGGTCCGCCTCCTCGCGCTCGCGCAGCTCGCGCCGCGTGAGCATGCGCACCTGTGCCGTGTCGGTCGGCGCCTCGCCACCGTTCTCACCGGGGTCGCGCTCGGCCGTCGGCGTCTGCGGCGAGGCCACCGGTGCGACCGCGGGGGTGGCCGACGTGGCGGTGCCGCGTCCCGACGGACCGCGGCGCTTGGGCCGCAGGCTCGCCGCGCCGATGCCGAGGCCGAGGAGGATGAGGACCGCACCGCCGATCACGCCGGGCCACAGGAACGGGGTCTCGACCTGGCGCGGCCAGGAGAGCTCGAGCGTCGGGGCGACGGCGCCCTCCCCGACACCGGCCACGAGAAGCTGCCAGCGGCCGGGCTGGTCGGACCAGCGCAGGCTCGCCGAGCCCGCACCCGTCGACTCCTCGAACCACATGTCCGACCCGGCAGGGTCGACGCCGACGACCGTGGTCTCGGCCGGGGTCTCGCCCTCGGCGGGGCTCTCGCCGTCCGCGGGGGTCTCCCCCTCGGCGGCCTCGCCGTCAGCAGGCGTCTCGCCGTCGGCGGGAGCCTCCTCGGCCGGGGTCTCCCCCTCGGCGGGGCTCTCACCCTCGGCGGGCGTCTCGCCCTCGGCCGGCTCCTCCGTGGCGGCCGGCTCGGCCGCACGGGTCGCGAGGGCGTCCCAGTCGCTGAGCCCGGTGACCACGCCGTGGGCGTCCTCCCCGACCCAGCCGGTCACGTCCACCTCGCGGCCGATCGCGAGGGTGACCTGCTGCTCGCCCGGTGCCGTGGCACGGATCGTCACGTCCTCGGCCACGATGTCCAGGACCCCGGGCTCGGTGACGAGCATGGTGCCGTCCCCCGTGTAGGCCGTGGTCGCCACGACCGTGTCGCTGTCCCGCCACACGGTGGCGGACGCGACGCCGAGGCCGACGGCGACCAGCCCTCCCACCAGCAGGAGGGCGGCGATGATTCGTTGCAGCACCGAGCTTCCCTTCGTCGATCGACGTTCCAGAATAGGTGCGAAACCCCTCGTAGATCGACCGCGGAGGATCGTGCACGGATCCTCACGATCCGTTCACGAGCCTCTCTCCCCACGGTCCCACGCTCGTCAGCCGACCTTCAGGAAGGCCGTGCGCGAGGCCCCCGAACCGGATGGCCACGTCCTGCCGTGCCCTCCGCCCCGCAGCACTGCGACCATCGTCTCACCCACTCCAATCCGGGTATTCAGGACAGCCCGATCCCCGTATCCTGGTCGGAGCACGGCGGGGCCGTGGCACGACCGCCGCGCCCGCCCTCCTCGGGAGGGGACGCCGCCCGGCGGCGGAGGCCGCGACGAACCAGCACCGGAGGTCATCGACGTGTCCGACGAGCGCACGCTCTTCCCCATCACGATGCGCGGGTACGACCGCGTCCAGGTCGAGGCCCAGCTCGCGAAGCTGGAGAAGGCCGTGGAGGACGCGCGCTCGCGCGTCGAGGCCGCGGACGCCCGCGCCATGCAGCTCACGAGCGAGCTCTCCGACGCGCAGCGGCAGCTCCGCGAGGCGGAACGCCCCTCGTACGCCGGCCTCGGCTCCCGCATCGAGCAGCTCATGCGCTCGGCGGAGGAGCAGTCCGCGGACATCCTCTCCCAGGCCAACGCCCAGGCCGCCGACATCATGGCGCGCGCCAAGCTCTCGGCCGGGCAGGTGCGCTCCCGCGCCGAGAACGAGGTCGCCGAGCTCCTGAACAGCGCGCGGCTCGAGTCCGAGGAGGTCCGCGCCACGAGCGCGTCGGAGGCCGAGGGCACGCTGCTCAGCGCCCAGCGCCGGGCCGAGGAGTTCGTCGGCTCCGCCGAGCGCGAGGCCGCGCGCATCCAGAGCGCCATCGCCACCGAGGAGAGCGAGCGCCGCGCGTCGCTCGAGCGCGAGCTCGGGACGCTGAAGGCGACGGCAGAGCGCGAGACGACGGAGCTGCGCGTCACCACCGAGCGCGAGGCCGCCGAGCTGCGCGCCCGCGTGGCGGCGGAGACCGCCGCCCAGCGCGAGTCCGCCGAGCGCGAGTCCGCCGAGCTCCTGGAGAACGCGCGCCGCGAGGCGCAGCGCCAGGTCGACGAGGCGCAGCGGAAGGCGACCGAGGCCGCCAACGCGGTCACGTCGGAGATGGAGGAGCTGCGCGACAAGGCCCGCACCGCGCTCGCCGACGCCGAGCTCGAGGTCGTGCGTCGCCGCGAGGAGGCGGAGCGCGAGAACGCGGAGCGGCACGCCGCCGCCAAGGCCGAGACGGAGAAGCTGGTCTCCACGGCGGAGGAGCACGCGGCGGAGGCCGAGAAGCGCGTCGCGCTCGCGCTGGAGCAGGCCGAGAAGGTCCGCCGGGAGTCCGACGCGTACGTCAAGGACCTCATGTCGACGGCCCGTCGCAACGCCGACCAGATCGTCGCCGAGGCGCGGTCGTTCGCGGACCAGACGGTGAGCGACGCGAAGGCGGAGGCCGAGCAGCAGCGCAACGTGGCCCAGCGCCAGCTCGAGGACCTCACGCGCCAGCACGACTCGATCAACACCTACCTCGACGAGCTGCGAGGGCTCCTGGGCGGCGAGGCCGAGGCCGCGAAGGCTCCCGCCCCGAAGAAGGCGGCGGTGCCCGCGGGCACGCCCGCACAGCAGGCGCGGGCGGCGACGCTCATGACGGCGGAGTTCCCGGTCGTCGCCGAGGAGCCGGCCCAGCAGGACCGGTCGGGCGCCTCGACGAAGCGGGGCTCCGCCGGTCAGGCGAAGGCCGAGTCCGAGTCCGAGTCCGAGTCCGACGCCCCCGCGCCGGCCTGACCGGTGTCCTCCGCGGACCCCGCGGGCCCTACCGGGTCGGGGGGGGGGCGGTGGGGGGCGGGGGGGCGCGCTCGGCCGCCCGCCGCCCCCCCCCCTCGACCGCTCCCCCCCCCGCGGGGGCGGC
>NZ_JBHXIC010000154.1:0-5199 GCF_042723955.1 Cellulosimicrobium cellulans
GCTCCGCGCCGACGACGAACACCCAGCACTCAGCGGGGAGGTGTCACTGGACGTCGACGATGTCCACCACGAAGACGAGCGTGTCCGTGCCCGCGATGCCGGCCTGCGGCACGCCGCGCTGGCCGTAGCCGTGCTCCGGAGGGATCGAGAGCAGCACGCGCGAGCCGACGTTCTGGCCGACGAGGCCCTTGTCCCAGCCGCCGATCACGGCGCCGACGCCGATCGGGAACGCGATGGTGTCGCCGCGGTCGTAGGAGTTGTCGAACACGTGGCCGCCCCATGCCTGGCCGAGGTAGTGCACGACGATGTTGCGCCCCGACGTGACGGCCGGGCCGTCGCCCTCGCTGAGCACGACGACCTGCAGACCGCTGGGCGCGTCCGTCTCGGGGAAGGTGAGCGTCGGCTTGTCGCCGAAGGATCCCGAGGCGGTGGGAAGGGTGGGCTGGTCGGTCACGAGGATGCCTCTCGTCGGGTGCAGGAAGCCCGCGCGGGCGCGGGTCTCCCCACCCTACGCGTGTCGTCACCTCCGGGCCGTGGCGTCTCCGGGGCGACCCTTGCACGCATTGGCTAATGGTATTAGCCTTGGGGCTATGAACACGAGCCAGCAGCCCCCCGTGCACCATCTCGCCCTCGCCGAGGGGCGTCTCGCCTACACGGACGAGGGCACCGGCCCCCTCGTCGTCGCCTCGCCCGGCATGGGCGACCTGCGCGCCACCTACGACGACGTCGCCCCACGCCTCGTGGCCGCGGGCTACCGCGTGGTCGTCGTGGACCTGCGCGGCCACGGCGACAGCGACACCACGTTCTCGACCCACGGCGACGAGGCGACGGCGTCCGACTACGTCGCGCTCGTCGAGCACCTGGACGCGGGCCCCGCCGTCCTGCTCGGGAGCTCCATGGCGGCGTCGGCCGCCGTGATCGCCGCGGCCGAGCGTCCCGACCTCGTGCGCGGGCTCGTCCTCCTCGACGGGTTCCTCCGCGAGCCGTCGTCGCCCGCGAAGCTCCGTGCGATGCGCGTGCTCTACCGCCTCGCGCTCGCGCGGCCGTGGGGCGCCGCGTTCTGGGCGTCGTTCCACGGTTCGCTGAACAAGGGCCGCACGCCCGCACGCCTCGCCGTGCACCAGGCCGCGATCCGCGCCAACCTCTCCGAGCCGGGCCGCCTGCGCTCCTTCCGGGACCTCACCCTCCAGCTCGACCACCGCGTCGTCGAGCCGCGCGTCCCCCACGTGGAGGCGCCCGCGCTCGCGATCTTCGGCGCGCTCGACCCCGACTACGCCGACCCCGCGGCCGAGGCCGCGTGGGCCGAGGAGTCGCTCGGCGCCACGACGCTCGTCCTGCCGGAGGTGGGCCACTACCCGCAGCTCCAGGCGCCCGAGGAGGTCGTCAGCGCGACGCTCGCGTTCCTCGCGGACCTGCCCGACGATGCCGCACACCCGGCCGGCGTGCGCCACGACGGGTCGGGGCGCACCCGTGGCTAGGGCGGGGCTCTCGCACGCGGCGGTCGTGCGGATCGCCGTCGACCTCGTCGACGCGGGCGGCCCGACCGGTTTCGCCGACCTCACGCTCTCGAAGGTCGCCGCGCAGGCGGGCGTCGCGACGCCGAGCCTCTACAAGCACGTCGGGTCGCTCGCCGCCCTGCGGCGCGAGGTCGCCGTCGTGTCGGTCGAGGACTACACGCGCGCCCTGACCGACGCCACGGTGGGGCTCGCCGGGCCCGACGCCGTCGCCGCTCTCGCGCACGCGACCCGCCGCTACGCCCGCGCTCGCCCGGGCCGGTACGCCGCGGTCCAGGTCGCGCCCGACCCCGACGACCCCGCCGACGCCGCGCTCTCCGCGGCGGCAGTGCGCAGCGTCCAGGTCGTGGCCGCGGTGCTGCGCGGCTTCGACCTCCCCGAGGACCGCACGATCGACGCGATCCGGTCCGTGCGCGCGAGCCTCCACGGCTTCGTCGCGCTCGAGCTCGGCGGGGGATTCCGGCTCCCGGACGACCTGGACCAGAGCTTCGAGGCCCACGTCCGCGCGATGCTCACCGGCCTCGCGGCGCTCGGCGGCGGCTCCTGACCACGCGCCGGTCCTGAACCGCACAGAACGATCTGACGGACACCTACCCGTCCCCGCGAACCCTCGGAGGCTCCCATGAGCTCGACCACCACGGCAGCGCCAGCCGCGACCACGTCGCCGACCTCGACCCGACGCCTGACCGCCGCCGCGCTCGTCGCGGCGGGTGCGGGCTTCGTCCTGTTCCCTGTGCTGCGCCCCTGGCCGGACGAGGCGCACCCGACCGCCGAGCTCGCCGCCGCGTTCGCGTCCGACCGCTGGGTCGTCGCGCACCTGTGCGGCATCCTGGCGATCGGCCTGCTCGCCCCGGCGCTCCTGGGCCTGCGATCGACGGTCGCCGCCCGAGCCTCACGGCGCACGACCGATCTGCTCGCGTCCGCGACGGGACTCGTCTGGGCGGGCGGATTCCTCGCCGCGCTCTTCTTCGGTGCCGAGATGTTCGGCATCCAGGCGATCGCGCGCTCCGCGACCGGCCCCGCCGCCACCGGGTTCCTCGATGTCGTGACGGACCTCCGTACGGGATCCCTCGCCGTCACGCTCTTCGGCGCGGGCCTGACCCTCCTCGCGGCGGGCGGTTTGCTGACCGCGATCGCGCTCCGACGCGTCGCGCGCTGGTGGTTCACCCTGCCGTTCGCCCTCGGCCTCTTCCTGCTGCTGCCGCAGTTCTGGGGCGGTCCCGGGCTCAGGGTCGCGCACGGTGTCATGCTCGGTGCCGGGTGCGCGCTCCTCGCGGTCGTGGTTCTCCGCCGACCACGACCCTGACCGCTGTCGAGAACGACCTGAGGGCCGTTATCCGTCGGATAGCGACCCCCAGGTCGTTCTCGGCGAGACGTCGAGGGCTCAGCGGGCGGCGACGAAGCCCAGGAGGTCGTGGCGGGTGAGGACGCCGACCGGGTCACCGTCCTCGACGACGAGCAGCGCATCGGCGTCGTGCAGCGCGGCGCGCACGGCCTCGACGCCCTCGCCCGCGCCGATGAGCGGGAAGCGGGCCTCCATGTGCTGGTCCACGCGGTCCGCGAGGGACGCGCGGCCGGAGAACACGGCGTCGAGCAGCTCGCGCTCGCTCACCGACCCCGCGACCTCGCCGCTCTTCACCGGCGGCTCCGCGCCGACGACGGGCATCTGGGAGACGCCGTACTCGCGCAGGATCTCGATGGCGTCGCGCACGGTCTCGCTCGGGTGCGTGTGCACGAGGTCGGGCAGGCGCCCGTCCTTGGCGCGCAGCACGTCGCCCGCGGTCACGCCCTCCTCGTCGGGCAGGAACCCGTACGACCGCATCCAGGCGTCGTTGAAGATCTTCGACAGGTAGCCGCGCCCGCTGTCGGGCAGCAGGACCACGATCACGGCCCGCGCGGCAGCCTCCGGGTCCTCCTCCTCGAGCCGGCGCGCGAGCCGCAGCGTCGCCTCGACCGCCATGCCGCACGACCCGCCGACGAGCAGGCCCTCCTCGCGCGCGAGGCGGCGCGTCATCGCGAACGAGTCCGCGTCCGTCACGGGGATGACCTCGTCGGGGACCGAGGGGTCGTACGCGGCCGGCCAGAAGTCCTCGCCCACGCCCTCGACGAGGTACGGGCGCCCGTCGCCGCCGGAATACACCGAGCCCGCCGGGTCGGCACCGACGACGCGCACGCGGCCGCCGTCGGACTCCGCGCGGTCCGCCGAGACCTCCTTGAGGTAGCGCCCGGTGCCCGTGATCGTGCCGCCCGTCCCGACGCCCGCGACGAAGTGGGTCACGCGGCCGTCGGTGTCGTCCCAGACCTCCGGCCCGGTGGACTCGTAGTGCGACGCCGGGCCGTTCGGGTTCGCGTACTGGTTCGGCTTCCACGCCCCGGGGATCTCGCGGACGAGGCGGTCCGAGACGGAGTAGTAGGAGTCCGGGTGGTCCGGCGCGACGGCGGTCGGGGTCACGACGACGCGCGCGCCGTACGCGCGCAGCACGTCCCGCTTGTCCTGGCTCACCTTGTCCGGGCACACGAACACGCAGTCGTACCCCTTGCGCTGCGCGACGAGCGCGAGGCCGACGCCGGTGTTGCCGGACGTGGGCTCGACGATCGTTCCACCCGGCGCCAGCTCTCCGGAGGCTTCCGCGGCCTCGACCATCTTCAGCGCGATGCGGTCCTTGACGGAGCCGCCGGGGTTCACGTACTCGACCTTGGCGAGGATCGTCGCGCTGAGGCCTTCGGTGACACGGGACAGCCGGACGAGCGGGGTACCGCCGACGAGCTCCGAGACGTGCTCTGCGTATCTCATGCCCCGATCATCCCCGATCCGCGCGACGTGCGTGCGTCGTGCGACCCCCCGGCGGCACCACGGTGGGAATTTCCGTACGGTGTACAGCGTTGAGCCCTCCGACCGCCCCGACCGAGAGGTGACCCGTGCCCGAGACGACCACCGCCGCCCCGCACCCGACCGCCCCCGCGACGACCCTCCCCGACCTGCCCGGCCTCGCCGCCCAGGCCGAGCGCCTCGTCGCGCTCGGCGTCCACGAGCTCGCGGGCCTGGCGCCCGACGCGCTCCGCGCCGCCGCGGGCGGGCTCGCGAGGACCACGCCCGCCGGAGCGCTGCTCGTCGTCGACCCGCGGCTCGCGCCGCCGTCGGCCCTGGCTCCCCTGCTGCGGCTCCCCGCGCGCGACGGTGAGAAGGAGGGCTTCGTCGTCGTCGACATGACGGACGTCGACCGCTTCGCGCCGATCGAGGGCATCGAGGTCCCCGACGGACCGCTCTACGCCGTCGCGGGCCCGGACCGTGGCGACGACCTCGCGAACTGGTCGCCGGACGAGGCGCTGCCCGAGCTCACCGCCCGGGGCCGGACGCCGATGCTGCTGCACGAGGGCATCCACTGGGCGCTGCAGGCGCCGAGCGTCCTCACGCGCAACCTCTGCTACATGACGATCGGGTCGCGCCTGCGCAAGCCCGACGGCCGTCTCGACGCCCGCACCCCGGCGCTGTGGATCTCGAACGGCACGGGCCGCGACGGGCGCGAGCGGCGCGGTGCGCCGAAGGTCGGCTGGTGCTGGGCGGGCAACCGCCACACGTGGCTCGGCTTCGCCTCGGCCACGGGCCGCCTCCCCTCCTGACCCCGTCGATCCCCGGCTCTGGGCGAAGTGGGGGGGGGGCCGGGGGAGGGGGATGGCCGGACCG
>NZ_JBHXIC010000155.1:0-1400 GCF_042723955.1 Cellulosimicrobium cellulans
GTGTTTGGTGTTGAAGTTGTCGGCTGATTAGTACCGGTCAGCTGCACGGGTCTTTCGTCCCCGCTTCCACGTCCGGCCTATCGACCCAGTGTTCTGCTGGGTGCCTCTCACCCCGTAGGGTATGGAAACCTCATCTTGAAGCAGGCTTCCCGCTTAGATGCTTTCAGCGGTTATCCCTTCCGAACGTAGCCAACCAGCGGTGCTCCTGGCGGAACAACTGGCACACCAGAGGTTCGTCCGTCCCGGTCCTCTCGTACTAGGGACAGCCCTTCTCAAGTTTCCTGCGCGCGCAGCGGATAGGGACCGAACTGTCTCACGACGTTCTAAACCCAGCTCGCGTACCGCTTTAATGGGCGAACAGCCCAACCCTTGGGACCTACTCCAGCCCCAGGATGCGACGAGCCGACATCGAGGTGCCAAACCATGCCGTCGATATGGACTCTTGGGCAAGATCAGCCTGTTATCCCCGGGGTACCTTTTATCCGTTGAGCGACGGCGCTTCCACAAGCCACCGCCGGATCACTAGTTCCGACTTTCGTCCCTGCTCGACCTGTCAGTCTCACAGTCAAGCTCCCTTGTGCACTTGCACTCGACACCTGATTGCCAACCAGGCTGAGGGAACCTTTGAGCGCCTCCGTTACATTTTAGGAGGCAACCGCCCCAGTTAAACTACCCACCAGGCACTGTCCCTGGTCCGGATCACGGACCGAGGTTAGACATCCGAAGCGGCCAGAGTGGTATTTCAACGTTGACTCCACCCGCACTGGCGTACGGGCTTCACAGTCTCCCACCTATCCTACACAAGCCGCACCGAACACCAATACCAAGCTATAGTAAAGGTCCCGGGGTCTTTCCGTCCTGCTGCGCGTAACGAGCATCTTTACTCGTAGTGCAATTTCGCCGAGTTCGCGGTTGAGACAGCGGAGAAGTCGTTACGCCATTCGTGCAGGTCGGAACTTACCCGACAAGGAATTTCGCTACCTTAGGATGGTTATAGTTACCACCGCCGTTTACTGGGGCTTAAATTCTGAGCTTCACCCCGAGGGGTTGACCCGTCCTCTTAACCTTCCAGCACCGGGCAGGCGTCAGTCCGTATACATCGTCTTGCGACTTCGCACGGACCTGTGTTTTTAGTAAACAGTCGCTTCTCCCTGGTCTCTGCGGCCGTCCACGCTCCCACCGCGAGGGTGTTCACGCTTCGGGCCCCCCTTCTCCCGAAGTTACGGGGGCATTTTGCCGAGTTCCTTAACCACGATTCTCTCGATCGCCTTAGTATTCTCTACCTGACCACCTGAGTCGGTTTGGGGTACGGGCGGCTAGAACCTCGCGCCGAGGCTTTTCTTGGCAGCATAGGATCACCCAGTTCGCGCTTGTGCGCTCACCGTCAGCTCTCAGCCTGT
>NZ_JBHXIC010000155.1:1498-5002 GCF_042723955.1 Cellulosimicrobium cellulans
TTGTCTGGCGGATTTGCCTACCAGACGGCCTACAGCCTTGGACGTGGTCTACCATCGCCACGCCGGGCTACCTTCCTGCGTCACCCCTGTTAATACGCTTACCTACTACCGGTTCGGGTCCCGCGCGCCCCTGTCCGGTGGCCCCGAAGGGCCGGTGGACAGGTTTGGACGGTTAGCATCACCGGGCTCGGTATGGGCGGTTCTTCGCCGGTAGGAGAATATCAACTCCTTGTCCATCGACTACGCCTGTCGGCCTCGCCTTAGGTCCCGACTTACCCAGGGCGGATTAACCTGGCCCTGGAACCCTTGGTCATTCGGCGGACGGGTTTCTCACCCGTCTTTCGCTACTCATGCCTGCATTCTCACTCGTGTGGGCTCCACCACTGGGTTCCCCCGCGGCTTCACTGCCCACACGACGCTCCCCTACCCACCTGCGCCTCTGGACCACGAAGGCCTGAGTTGAGCGCAGATGCCACGGCTTCGGCGGTGTACTTGAGCCCCGCTACATTGTCGGCGCGGAATCACTTGACCAGTGAGCTATTACGCACTCTTTCAAGGGTGGCTGCTTCTAAGCCAACCTCCTGGTTGTCTGTGCAACTCCACATCCTTTCCCACTTAGCACACGCTTAGGGGCCTTAGCCGGTGGTCTGGGCTGTTTCCCTCTCGACTACGGAGCTTATCCCCCGCAGTCTCACTGCCACGCTTCCACTTACCGGCATTCGGAGTTTGGCTGACGTCAGTAACCTTGTAGGGCCCATCGGCCATCCAGTAGCTCTACCTCCGGCAAGAAACACGTGACGCTGCACCTAAATGCATTTCGGGGAGAACCAGCTATCACGAAGTTTGATTGGCCTTTCACCCCTAACCACAGGTCATCCCCCAGGTTTTCAACCCTGGTGGGTTCGGTCCTCCACGCGGTCTTACCCGCGCTTCAACCTGCCCATGGCTAGATCACTTCGCTTCGGGTCTAGACCCAGCGACTATGGGCGCCCTGTTCGGACTCGCTTTCGCTACGGCTTCCCCACACGGGTTAACCTCGCCACTGAGCACTAACTCGCAGGCTCATTCTTCAAAAGGCACGCTGTCACCCCAACCAAGGAGGCTCCAACGGATTGTAGGCACACGGTTTCAGGTACTATTTCACTCCCCTCCCGGGGTACTTTTCACCTTTCCCTCACGGTACTGGTCCGCTATCGGTCACTAGGTAGTATTTAGGCTTAGCAAGTGGTCTTGCCAGATTCACACGAGATTTCTCGGGCCCCGTGCTACTTGGGATCCCCTTCGGGAGGCCGCACCATTTCGTCTACCGGACTCGCACCGTCTGTGGTCCGCCTTTCAATGCGGTTCGACTATGACACGACTTTCTGACTCCCCGGCGGACTGTCAGATCCACCAGAAGGGTCCCACAACCCCGAACACGCAACGCCTGACAGCTTTAACACGCGCCCGGTTTGGCCTCATCCGCTTTCGCTCGCCACTACTCACGGAATATCTCTTCCTGTCGGTACTGAGATGTTTCACTTCCCGACGTTCCCTCCACACACCCTATATATTCAGGTGCGGGTCACACGACATGACTCGTGCGGGGTTCCCCCATTCGGAAACCCTCGGATCACAGCTCGTTTGCCAGCTCCCCGAGGCTTATCGCAGGCTACGACGTCCTTCTTCGGCTCCTAGTGCCAAGGCATCCACCCTGTGCCCTTAAAAACTTCAACAAAAACAACAAAACTGCAGAGAACCAAGAACCACACCCCAAAGGGTGCGTCTTGATCTTTACAAAGATGCTCGCGTCCACTGTGCAGTTCTCAAACAACCAACGACCCCGACCCCCACCAGACCCGCCTACCCTGCCTCCCACAGGAGACCGAGCGGTTCGTGGCCCAAGGACCGGCCCGTACCAGGTACCCCACCAACCGGTGGCCGGTGACCTGAGGACCCAACAGTGTGCTCGACAAGCCTCCCACCCCCACCGGCGATGTTCCACCACCACCTACCAGGCCCCGAAGGACCAGGCAGACCGGCAGGTACTGACACCAGCAAGACCAGAAGACTCTTTCGTCAATGTTCCACCCATGAGCAACCACCCACCACACGTGCGGCGATGGCGTGGCACCTGAACAACCCACCCACCAGCAAAGCCGGCGAGACGAGTGTTGGTAGCTCCTTAGAAAGGAGGTGATCCAGCCGCACCTTCCGGTACGGCTACCTTGTTACGACTTAGTCCCAATCGCCAGTCCCACCTTCGACCACTCCCCCCGCGAACGGTTGGGCCATGGGCTTCGGGTGTTACCGACTTTCGTGACTTGACGGGCGGTGTGTACAAGGCCCGGGAACGTATTCACCGCAGCGTTGCTGATCTGCGATTACTAGCGACTCCGACTTCATGGGGTCGAGTTGCAGACCCCAATCCGAACTGAGACCGGCTTTTTGGGATTCGCTCCACCTTACGGTATCGCAGCCCTTTGTACCGGCCATTGTAGCATGCGTGAAGCCCAAGACATAAGGGGCATGATGATTTGACGTCATCCCCACCTTCCTCCGAGTTGACCCCGGCAGTCTCCCATGAGTCCCCGGCATAACCCGCTGGCAACATGGGACGAGGGTTGCGCTCGTTGCGGGACTTAACCCAACATCTCACGACACGAGCTGACGACAACCATGCACCACCTGTGCACGAGTGTCCAAAGAGACCACCATCTCTGGTGGCTTCCCGTGCATGTCAAGCCTTGGTAAGGTTCTTCGCGTTGCATCGAATTAATCCGCATGCTCCGCCGCTTGTGCGGGCCCCCGTCAATTCCTTTGAGTTTTAGCCTTGCGGCCGTACTCCCCAGGCGGGGCACTTAATGCGTTTGCTGCGGCACGGAACTCGTGGAATGAGCCCCACACCTAGTGCCCAACGTTTACGGCATGGACTACCAGGGTATCTAATCCTGTTCGCTCCCCATGCTTTCGCTCCTCAGCGTCAGTTGCGGCCCAGAGACCTGCCTTCGCCATCGGTGTTCCTCCTGATATCTGCGCATTCCACCGCTACACCAGGAATTCCAGTCTCCCCTACCGCACTCTAGTCTGCCCGTACCCGATGCAAGCTCGAGGTTGAGCCTCGAGTTTTCACACCAGACGCGACAAACCGCCTACGAGCTCTTTACGCCCAATAATTCCGGACAACGCTTGCGCCCTACGTATTACCGCGGCTGCTGGCACGTAGTTAGCCGGCGCTTCTTCTGCAGGTACCGTCACTTGCGCTTCTTCCCTGCTGAAAGAGGTTTACAACCCGAAGGCCTTCATCCCTCACGCGGCGTCGCTGCATCAGGCTTTCGCCCATTGTGCAATATTCCCCACTGCTGCCTCCCGTAGGAGTCTGGGCCGTGTCTCAGTCCCAGTGTGGCCGGTCGCCCTCTCAGGCCGGCTACCCGTCGTCGCCTTGGTAGGCCATCACCCCACCAACAAGCTGATAGGCCGCGAGCCCATCCCTGACCGAAAAACTTTCCAACCACCCCCATGCGA
>NZ_JBHXIC010000156.1:0-4681 GCF_042723955.1 Cellulosimicrobium cellulans
GGGCCCCCCGGCCCCACCCCCGGGCCGGGGCCGGCCGGCGGCGCCGCCCCCACCCCTCCGCCCCGCCCCGCCCGCCGCCGCGTCGCCCCAGTACCCCGCCGCGACGGTGCCGCCGCGCAGCCAGACCTCCCCGACCGCGCCGTCGGGCACCTCGGCGCCCTGGTCGTCGACGAGGCGCAGCTCCACCCCGCTCGGCGGGCCGCAGCACACGAGGCGCGCGCCCGGGACGCTGCCCCGACCCTGCGCGGCGGCGTCCGGGAGCGCGGACAGGAACGACGCCTCCTCGAGCACGACCAGGCGGCCGTCCGCGAGCGCCGCCTCGTCCGCGGTGACGACGAGCGGGAGCCGGCGGTCCGGGTACGTGGCCGTCAGCGTCGCCTCCGCGAGGCCGTACCCCGGCCCGTGCGCCGACCCGCGGAAGCCGACCGGCTCGAACCGGCGCGTGAAGGCGTCCAGGACGGCCGGGTCCACCGGCTCGGCACCGCCCAGCGCCCAGCGCAGGCGGGTCAGGTCGAGCTCGGCGAGCTGGTCGTCGCGCACGCGCCGCGCGCACTGGTCGTAGCCGAAGTTCGGCGACGCCGTGACGGTCGCCCCGGTCTCGGTGATCGCGGAGAGCCAGCGGACGGGGCGCTTGAGGAACGCCGTCGAGGGGACGATGACGGCCGTCGCGCCGAGACCCAGCGGGACGAGCAGCATCCCCACGAGGCCGAAGTCGTGGTACCCCGGCAGCCAGCTGCAGAAGACGTCCTCCGGGACGAGGCCGAGGGTCGTCGAGAAGGCGTCGTGGTGGTGCAGGACGTTCGCGTGCGTGACGACGACGCCCTTGGGGCTGCTCGTGGACCCGGAGGTGTACTGGAGGAACGCGACGTCCTGCGGGGCCGGGCGGCCGCGCCGGGCCGGGCCGTCCGTGGCGCCGTCGACCACGGTCACGAGGACGGGGCCGCCGTCGGCGCGCCGCAGCGGCTCCGCCCACTCCGTCGTCTCGGTCGCGGCCGTCGGGTCGACGAGCACGACGGCGGCGTCGCAGTCGACGAGCATGCCGCGCACGCGCTCGCGCTGGTAGGCCTGCCCGCCCGGGAGCGGGGACGGGACGGGGATCAGGCCCGCGTAGAAGCAGGCCACGATCCCGACGACGAACGACGCGGTCGCCGAGTAGAGGACCAGGGCCCGGTCGCCCGGCTCGTGGCGCGCGGCGAGGTCGGCCGCGAGCGCCGCCGCCTGCGCGTCGAGCTCGGCGTAGGTCAGCGTGCGCCGCTCGCCCACCTCCGGCACGACGACGACGGCCGCGTGGTCCGGCCGCTCGCGTGCGTGCTCGTGGACGAGGTCCACGAGGGTCAGGTCGTCGGGCTGCGCGCCCATGTGGCCCCCTCCGTCACCGGCGCCGGGACCGTCCCGGCGCGGAGGACGCCGGGCAGCACGAAGCCCGACCCGGCGGTCCGGGGGAAGCCTGGCAGCGGACGGACGCGGTGTAAACAAATCCGACGTGTCCGGAAGAGGACAAATGCCCGCTGACCTCCCCGTTCGTCACAAGGGTCCGACCGCCGGGACGGCCCTCGGCGCCCCCGAGGAGGTCGACTACAGTCACACCGTGTGACGTCGTCGGAGCGGGACCCGGTCCTCGGCGCCAGGCGCTCCGCGCGGGCCGTCGCGCTGCGTCGAGCGCGCGACGTCCTCGTGCTCGACGACGGCAGCAGTCCCGACCCGGACCCCCTGTGGGCGCGGGTGCACGAGCAGACCCGCCGCGAGGCGCGCGTGCGGGTCGTGACGGTCGAGCCGGCAGGGCCGTCCCGCGCCGGACCGACGGACGACGTCCCGCCCGAGCGCGAGACCTCCGACGACAGTCCGCTCGACGACGCGCTGCCCGCCGCCGCCCGCCGTGCGGTCCCCGGCGTCCCTGACGACGTGCTCGGCACCGGCACCGCCGTCGAGCACCGCGTGGCCCCGGCGCTGCCCCTGTCGCTCGTCGCGCTCGACGACACGGTCGTCCTCGTCGCCCGACCGGACCGCACGCGCGCCGTGACCGACCGGGACGCCGTCCTCGCGCTGCGGGCCCTCGCCGAGTCCGAGTGGGACCGGGCGCGGGCGGCCGACGACGCGCTCGCCCCGAGCGAGGACACGCTGCTGCGGCTCCTCGCCGAGGGCAAGACGGACACCGCCGTCGCCGCACGGCTCGGGGTGTCGCCGCGGACGGTCCGGCGTCACGCCGCGGGGCTCATGGGGCGCCTCGGCGCGACGAGCCGGTTCGAGGCCGGGGTCCGGGCCGCCCAGCGCGGCTGGATCCGGATCACCGACCGCTAACGGGCAGCCGCCGCGAGCTCGGCGTCGCTGCGCAGGATGCAGAACTCGTTGCCCTCCGGGTCGGCGAGCACGACCCAGCCGCCGCCGTCGGGCGTGCGCCGGTCCGCGACCTGCGTCGCCCCGAGCGCGAGCACGCGCTCGACCTCCTCCTCGCGCGTGCGGTCCGTGGGCCGCAGGTCGAGGTGGACGCGGTTCTTCAGCTCCTTGTCGTCGGGCACCTCGACGAACAGGACGTGCCCGCGGCTCTCGACGGGCGTCGCGGCGTCGGCCGGCGGGATGATCATGCACTCCTCGTGGCCGGGGAGGTTGGGGTCGCCGGGCACGTCGGTGTACCCGAGGACCTGGGCCCAGAAGACGGACTGCGCGTAGGAGTCGCGCGCGTCGAACGTGGTGTGGGAGATGCGAGAGGTCATGGGCGCGACCCTGCCACGCCCTCGCCGCGCGGGCACCGCCTTTTCGCCCGAGACTGGCGCGCGTGAGCGCATCGACGAGGCACGTCGCGTGGACCGGCTGGGACGACGACCCGGACCGCCTGGAGGCCGCGACCGTCACCGTGCGCGACGACCGGCTGGCGGCGATCGGCACGTCGCGCGCGACGTCGTACGCGACCGCGTGGGCGCTGCGCACCGGTCCCGGCTGGGTGACCGAGCACCTCGACGTCTCCGTGCGCGGGCTCGGGTGGTCGCGCCACCTCGACCTCGTCCGGACGCCCGACGGCGCGTGGCGCGCCGACGTGCGCGAGTCGGGGACGCCGCCGTCGGGCCTCGCCGCGCCGGGGATCGCCGACCCGGCCTCGCTCGACGGCGCGCTCGACTGCGACGTCGCGCTGTGCCCCGTCACCAACACGATGCCGATCCTGCGCCTCGGTCTGCTCGGCGATCGCCCGCCGACGGGCGAGACGCGCCTGGTCATGGCGTGGGTCGACCTGCCGTCCCTGGCGGTCCTGCGCAGCGACCAGGTCTACGCCGCGCGCGAGCCGCTCGACCCCACGACCGGTCAGGGCGTCGTCACGTACACGAGCGCCACGCGCGACTTCACGGCAGACCTGACGGTCGACACCGACGGCCTGGTGGTGGACTACCCGCACCTAGCCCGCCGCCTCTGACCACCCGGCCCTCCCCGGCCCCCCGCCCCCCGGCCCCCCGACCTCCCGCCGAACACGACACGGGGGTCGTTCTCGGGCCCTTTCCGTCCGTCATGTCGTGCTCGACGGCGGGCGAGGTCGTGCTCGGCTCAGTCCTGCGGCGGACGGCGCAGGCGCTTGACCTCGGTGCGCCGCTTCTTGGCGCCGATCCGGCGCTCGACCGACCCGCGCGTGGGGCGCGTCGCGCGGCGTGGCGGCCCCGGCGGCGCGACGGCGTCGGCCAGCAGGGCGGCTAGCCGCGTCCGCGCGGCGTCCCGGTTGCGCCGCTGCTCCCGGTGCTCGGACGCCGTGACCGTGACGACGCCGTCCACGACCCGCCGGCCCAGACGGTCCAGCACCCGTGCACGCTGGGACTCCGTGAGCACCGCCGACCGCGCGACGTCCCACGAGAGCTCGACGCGCGAGTCGGTCGTGTTGACGCCCTGCCCGCCGGGCCCGGACGAGCGCGAGAACCGCCACGACAGCTCCGCCTCGGGGACGACCAGGGTGGTCGTCACGCGCAGGCCGGGGCGGGCGTCGTCGGGCATCCGTCCATCGTGCCCGACGGCGCCGGCGCGGCCCAGCGGATTCGTGGCCCACGGCGCGGTGGGGGCGGACCGGCGGCGCGTCCGGGGCGGGTCGCTCAGCGGTCGAGCTGCGCGTCGATCTCCGCGACGCGGGCCGCGACCAGGTCGCGGACGACGTCGTCGGGCAGAGGGTGGTCGCTCGAGAACCGGACGGTCCCCTTGGCGTGCGAGAAGCCGTCGAGCCGCGCCTCGACGGTGGTCACCGCGGCCGGGCTGAACGGGTAGACCGCGAGGTGCTTCGCCGAGGCCATGGCGCTGAGCAGCGCCTTGCCGCGGTAGAGCAGCGCGGGCATGCCGTAGCTCGTGCCCTCCGTGGCGTCGGGCACGACGTCGCGCGCGACCCCGACGACGCGCGCGAGGGTCGCGCGGTCCGGCTCCTCGACGCCGGCCAGGTAGTCCGTGACGCTCCCCATCGGGACATCGTCCCGCCGCCCGCGACGGACCGCTCGGCGAGCGGGACGGTCCGTCCGACCTGCAAGATCACAGTGCGCCCACCTTGACCTCAACCGTGGTCGAGGTCCTAGCGTGGCTGCATACCGACGGAAGGAACCTGAGGAACCATGCCTGTCTACACTCTCCCCGAGCTGTCCTACGACTACGGTGCGCTCGAGCCGCACATCTCCGGGCGGATCATGGAGCTGCACCACTCCAAGCACCACCAGGCCTACGTCAC
>NZ_JBHXIC010000157.1:0-3184 GCF_042723955.1 Cellulosimicrobium cellulans
GGAATCCGGACGGGCCACGGTCGTCTGTGCGCAGGGACCGAGACAGCGAGGGAGAACACCGGTACCGAGGTGGAGCACCGCGGGTTCTCCTTCGAGACCTGAGGCTCTACCTCGCGGGCAGGGCCGTCCGCGCCGTCGTCAGGCGGTGGCGCGGGCCGAGCCGGCGGGGGTACCGCGGTCGTCGGCGAAGTCGCCGGTGACGAGGTACGTCACGCGCTTGGCGATGGACACGCCGTGGTCGCCGAAGCGCTCGTAGTAGCGGCCCACGAGCGTGACGTCGACCGTCTCCTGCGGGGTGCCGGTCCACGTGCCGTCGAGCAGCGCGGTGAAGGTGTCCTGGTGGAGCTTGTCGAGCAGGTCGTCGTCGCGCTCGATGTTCGCGGCGACGGTGAGGTCGCGCGTCGTGAGGAGCGTCGTCGTCCGGCGGGCGACGCGCACGGCGGCGTCGTGCATCTGCTCGAACGTCCGGTGGAGCGACGGCTCGATGGCGCGGGCCGGGTAGCGGCCGCGCGCGACCTGCGCGATGTGCCGGGCGAGGTCGCCCATGCGCTCCAGGGTGGCGCTCATGCGCAGCGCGCTGACCACGACCCGCAGGTCGGTGGCGACGGGCTGCTGCTGCGCGAGGAGGAGCACGCAGCGCTCGTCCAGCTCGCGCTCGAGGGCGTCGATCGTGTGATCGTCGCCGATGACCGACTGCGCGAGCTGCAGGTCCGCCGTGAGGAGCGCCTGCCCGGCGCGGTTCACAGCGGACTCCACCAGCCGGCTCATCTCGGCCAGGTCGTCGCCGACCTGCTTCAGCTCGGCCTCGAAGATCTCCCGCATCGCTTCCCTCTCGTCGTGACCGGTCGGTCCGGTCCGTGACGGCGTGCACCCCTGCGCGCCGGGCGGCGCCCGGGCACGCCGTCGGCTCCCGTCACGCTCGCAGGTGCGGTCGACCGGGCGGTGAACTCCAGGGCGCCGCCAGGTGAACTCTTGGCGGCTCGCGCCCGTGCGAGCGCCTGTTCGGCCGGTGGGGTCCGCGTGCGACCGTACGCTGGACGTGTGCAAGCCGAGAGTCTGATCGAGGGCGCGACCGTGCTCCTCGCCGGTGTCGTGGGCGTCGTGGTCGGCGTGATCGCGGCCATCGCGTTCCGCGTGAGCGAGCGCCAGCAGCGTGCTGCGCGGGCGGAGCCGGCCTCCGAGCTCGACGAGGGTCTCGTCCGGGTGCTGGCCGTGCTGCGCTCCGCCGCCGTGGTCCTGGACGAGGAGGGCGAGGTGGTGCGGGCCAGCCCACCGGCGTACGCCCTGGGCGTGGTGCGGGGCGACGCGATCGCGCACGCGGCGATCCGGGACATGATCGACGACGTCCGCCGGGACGGCGTGATCCGCGACGAGGAGCTCGAGCTCCCGCGCGGTCCGGTCGGCCGGGGCACGGTCATGCTCCAGGTCCGTGTCGCCCAGGTGGGCCCGCAGCACATGCTCGTCCTCGCAGAGGACCGCACGGAGGCCCGGCGCGTCGAGGCGATCCGCCGCGACTTCGTCGTGAACGTGTCCCACGAGCTGAAGACGCCGGTCGGGGCGCTCGCGCTGCTCGCCGAGACGGTGCAGGACGCCGCCGACGACCCGGTGGCGGTGCGGCGGTTCTCCGCGCGCATGCAGTCGGAGGCGACGCGCCTCTCCGCGCTCGTGCAGGAGATCATCGAGCTCTCGCGGCTCCAGGTGGCGGGCGCGCTCCAGGAGGTCACGGTGGTGCCGGTGCGGGGCGTGATCGAGGAGGCGGTGGACCGCGCGCGCACGACCGCGCAGGGCAAGGGCATCACGCTCACGACCGGGGGAGAGCTCGACGCCGCCGTGTACGGCGACCACAACCTGCTCGTCACCGCCGTGCGCAACCTGCTCGACAACGCGGTCGCGTACTCGGGCGAGAACACGCGCGTGGGCGTCGGCGTCTCGCTCGCGGACGACCTGGTCGAGATCGCGGTCGTGGACCAGGGCATCGGCATCTCGGCCGACGAGCAGGCCCGCGTGTTCGAGCGGTTCTACCGGGTGGACCCCGCGCGCTCGCGCGACACCGGCGGGACGGGCCTCGGCCTCAGCATCGTCAAGCACGTCGCCGCCGACCACGGTGGCGAGGTCACCATGTGGTCCGAGCCCGGGCGCGGCTCGACCTTCACGCTCCGGATCCCCGCGGCGGACGTGCCGGCCGGGCAGGCGCACGTCGCGCCGTCGGGCACGACCCCCGGCGCGGCGCAGGACGAGGGCACGGCCGGGACGGACCCCGTGCCCGTGCAGCACGACGTGCGGCGGGCCGTGGAGTCCCCCGCACCCGACGACGTTCAGAACAAGGAGGTAGGCGCGTGACGCGCATCCTGGTGGTGGAGGACGAGGAGTCGTACCGCGACCCGTTGACGTACCAGCTGCGACGCGAGGGCTTCGACGTCGTCGAGGCGGCGACGGGCACCGAGGCGCTGGAGCGGTTCGACGCGGACGGGGCGGACCTGGTCCTGCTCGACCTCATGCTCCCCGGGCTGAGCGGCACCGAGGTGTGCCGCGAGCTGCGGCAGCGCGGCGACGTCCCCGTCATCATGCTCACGGCGAAGGACTCGGAGATCGACAAGGTCGTGGGCCTCGAGCTGGGTGCCGACGACTACGTGACGAAGCCGTACTCGTTCCGCGAGCTGCTCGCGCGCGTCCGAGCCGTGCTGCGCCGCAAGGGCGGGGAGAACGGGGGCGAGGTCGTCGCGGAGAGCGCGCTCGAGGTCGGCCCGGTCCGCATGGACGTCGAGCGGCACACGGTGAGCGTCGACGGCCAGGTCGTGCCGTTCCCCCTCAAGGAGTTCGAGCTCCTCGAGCTGCTCCTGCGCAACGCGGGGCGCGTGCTCACGCGCGGGCAGCTCATCGACCGGGTCTGGGGCACGGACTACGTGGGTGACACGAAGACGCTCGACGTCCACGTGAAGCGCATCCGGTCGAAGATCGAGCCCGAGCCCGCGAGCCCCCGCTACCTCCTCACGGTCCGAGGGCTCGGCTACAAGATCGCGGACGGCGTCGGCCAGGCCTGACCCTCTGGCGCAGCGCACGAACGGCCCCCGGGGGGGGCCCCCGCGGGCCGCCGGGGGGGGGCGGGGGGGGGGGGGGGCGGCCCGCCCCCCCCCCCCCCCCCCCCCCCCCCCGCGGCGGGGGGCGCGCGTGGGGGGGAGAGACC
>NZ_JBHXIC010000157.1:3194-4658 GCF_042723955.1 Cellulosimicrobium cellulans
CGGTCCTTGCTGCGTCACGCCCCCCCTTCGTGCCCCGCCCCCCCCCCGCACCTGGTTCCACCCCCCGTCCCCCCCGGGGGCCGTCGTCGTGCGACGCGGACGGCCGGCCCGGCCCTGCCCGACCCGGCCGGAAGCGTGGCACGGAAGGTCTGTGCACTGTTCATCCCTCGTTCACCCGCTCTCGGGGAACGCGTCACCCGGCGCTCTTAGCGTCGGGATCGTCACCGGCGCTCGCTGGTGCCACGAGACGCTTGAACAGGATGGAACGAAGAGTGAAGCTCAGCCGATTCTCCCGTGCTGGATCCGCCGTCGCGATCGGTGCGCTCGCGCTGACCCTCGCCGCCTGCGGGTCGGACGACCCCGTCGGCAGCGCCGACGGCGCCACCGACGGTTCCTCCGAGGGCTCGTCCGAGACCGCGAGCGACCTCAGCGGTGAGCTCAACGGTGCGGGCGCGAGCTCGCAGGAGTCCGCCATGGAGGCGTGGCGCGCCGGGTTCCAGAGCGCGAACCCCGACGTCACCGTCAACTACGACCCGGTCGGCTCCGGCGGCGGTCGCACCCAGTTCCTCGAGGGCGGCGTCGCGTTCGCCGGCTCGGACGCGGTGCTCAAGGAGGAGGAGATCACGCAGTCGCAGGCCGTGTGCGGCCCCGACGGCGCGATCGACCTCCCCGTCTACGTCAGCCCGATCGCCATCATCTACAACCTCCCGGACGTCGCGGAGCTCAACCTCGCGCCGGCCACGATCGCGGGCATCTTCAACGGCACGATCACGCAGTGGAACGCGCCGGAGATCGCCGCCGACAACCCCGACGCGACGCTCCCGGACCTCGCGATCACGCCGGTCCACCGCTCCGACGAGTCGGGCACGACGGAGAACTTCACCGAGTACCTCGCCGCGACCGCCGGTGACGCGTGGGGCCACGAGCCGAGCGGCGACTGGCCGACGCAGGGCGGGGAGTCCGCGCAGGGCACCTCCGGCGTCGTGCAGACGGTCCAGGGCGGCGAGGGCACGATCGGCTACGCCGACGCCTCGAAGGCCGGCGACCTCGGCACCGCGAGCATCAAGGTCGGCGAGGAGTGGGTCGCGTACTCGCCCGAGGCCGCCGCGAAGGTCGTCGACGCGTCCCCGCGCGTCGAGGGTCGTGGCGAGCACGACATCGCGGTCGAGCTGGACCGCACGACGACGGAGGCCGGCGCCTACCCGCTCGTGCTCGTCTCCTACGCGATCGCGTGCACGAACTACGAGGACGAGGCGGCGGGCAACCTCGTCAAGGCGTTCCTCACGTACATCTCGAGCGAGGAGGGCCAGTCGGGGGGGGCGGGGGGCGCGGGCCCGGCGCGGGGGGGGGGGGGCGTCGCGCACTCCGCCCGCGGTGTACCGGGCAAGTGCGCCCCCTTCCGGGGGGGGGCGTCCACGGCGCCCGCGACCGGCACCGCGACCGGCACCGTGCCCGACGGCGGAC
>NZ_JBHXIC010000158.1:0-4560 GCF_042723955.1 Cellulosimicrobium cellulans
GCCCCCGCCCGACAGCGCCCCCCCCCGGGCGCGCCCCCCAGCCCCCCCCCCGGGCCGGGTCCCGGGCGCCCGGCGCGCGCCCGCGGGCGCGCCCGGGCGGGGGGCCACCGACCGGCTCGCCGCCGACGTGCGCGCCGTGGCCCGGCGCGTCGCCGCCGCGTGCGGCGAGGCCGTCCCGGAGCGCGCCGCGCGCCGGGCGCGCGACGGCCTCGTGGACGCGCTCGAGGCCGCCGCAGGCGTGCCGACGGTCGTCGCGGCCGTGCGGGGCTCGGCGGTCCGCGACGCGCGCGCCGCGACCGGCTGGCCCGTCACGCGCTGGGTCGGGCGGTTCCGGCCCGACCCGCTTCGGCGCATCGGCCTGCGGGCCGGACCCGCCCCGGGCTCGGCCCGGGCACGCACCGCGAAGGAGCTCGGGGCAGGCGAGGTCGAGGCGCGGCCCGAGCTCGCCCGGACGTCGCTGCCCGCCGTCGGCGCGGCGTTGCGCGCCGGTGCGCAGACGGCCGTGCGCGACTACGCCTCCGAGGCCACCGCGGGCCTTCCCGACGACTGGGCGCTCGCCGTGCGCCGTCGGGCCTCCGAGGGCGCCGCGGACCTCGCCGACGCGCTCGACCAGGCGGTGGCCGGGACGGAGCTCGAGGCGTCGCGCCGCCCCGCGTGGTGGCGCGTCGTGGGCGCGTTGCAGTGGCTCGTGCTCGCGGCGCTGGTGGTCGGCCTGCTGTGGCTCGCCGCGCTGTGGGGGTTCACCTACCTGCGCCTGCCCGAGCCGCCGACGCCCGTGCTCACGCTCGGCGGGCCGGGAGCCCCCGAGCTGCCGTGGCCGACCCTGCTCGCGCTCGGAGGCATCGTCGTCGGCGTCCTGGTCGCCCTGCTCTCGCGTGCCGCCGCGGCCGTCGGCGGGCGCCGTCGTGCGGCCCGGGCCCGACGCCGCCTGCGCGACGCCGTCGGGCAGGTCGCGGACCGCCTCGTGCGGCTCCCGGTGGGCGAGGAGCTGTCCGCGCTCGCGAGCTGTCGCGCCGCGGCCCTCGTCGCCGCCTCCTGACCCGCCGGGCACGAGGTAACGTCAGCCGCGCCCCGTCGAGCGAGAGGACCTCCGAATGACCCGCCTGCACGTCCCCGTCTCCCTGCGGTGGTCGGACCTCGACGCGTACGCCCACGTGAACAACGTCGAGATGTTCCGACTGCTGGAGGACGCGCGCATCACGGCGTTCTGGACCCACCCCGAGGCCGGTGAGGACGCCTGGCCCACGGCGGTCCTGGAGACCGGTCCGGCCGCGACGAGCCACACGCTCGTCGCGCGGCAGGAGATCGAGTACCTGCGCCCGCTCGGCTTCACGCGGACGCCCGTGCGGGTCGAGCTGTGGATCGGGCACCTGGGCGGCGCGAGCCTGGAGGTCTGCTACGAGGTGCACGACGGCGCCGCCCGCTTCGAGCGCACCGGCCCCACCTCGGGTGGTGCCCCCTACGCGAAGGCGGTGACCACCATCGTCGTGGTCGACGCGGCGTCCGGCGCGCCGCGCCGCATCACGGAGACCGAGCGTGCGGCGTGGGAGCCGTTCGTCGAGGAGCCGCTGACCTTCCGCCGCCGGAGATGACCGTCGCCCGCGCCGGGGGGGCCCGGCCCGACGTCGTCTCAGGGGCACGATCGGGTCAGCAGGCGCCGAGGTCCTTCCAGACGCCCCACTGCCCGCTCTGCGTCGGGTTCTCGTTCGTCGTCCACCACTTCGCCTCGTAGGTGCGGCCCTGGAGGGAGACGCGGTTGCCGCCCGTGTACACGGCCGACGCGGACCACGCCGGGGCGGTGCAGGTGCCCGGGTCCGTGGGGTCGGTCGGGTCCGTGGGGTCGGTGGGGTCGGTGGGGTCCGTCGGGTCTGTCGGGTCCGTCGGCGTGGTCGGGCCGCTGGCGAGGCGCGAGCCGATGACGGACGCGACCTGGTAGTTGTTCGTCTTGTCCCAGTTGATGGACCAGGTCATGACGCCGCCGATCTTGCCGTACGGCGTCGCGGGCTTGAAGGCGCCGCAGCCGGTGCCGACCTCGAGGCAGTCGACGGCCTTCACGACGTTGGCGAGCGGCTGGTACCCACCCCCGGCGGCCTTCTGGACGGCGGGCACGCCGATGCCGACCTGGTCGGGGCGCAACCCCATCTCGAGCTGGATGCAGGTCAGCGCGGTGAGGAAGTCGACCGTGCCCTGCGAGTAGACCTGCTGGTTGCAGCCCATCATCGAGCCCGAGTTGTAGTACTGGGTGTTGACGATCGTGAGGATGTCCTTGATCGCCAGGGTGAGCTGGAAGTACCCCATGCTCGTCGCCTGGTAGTCGATCGTCTGCGGCGCCATGGTGAGGATGAGGTTCGGGCCGGCCTTCGCGGAGAGCTGGTGCAGCGCGCTCGACATGTACGTCGCGTTGATGCCGTGCTCGAGGTCGATGTCGACGCCGTCGAAGCCGTACTTCTGCATGAGTCCGTAGGCGGTGTCGGCGAAGTTCTTGGCCTCCGTCGCGTTCGAGACGATGACGTTGCCCTTCTCGCCGCCGACGGAGAGCACGACCTTGCGGCCCTGCGCGCGGATCGTCGCGACGTCGGCCTTGAACTGCGCCTCGGTGTAACCGCCGAGCTCCGCGCTCGAGAGGTTGAACGTGATGCCGCCCGGCGTGCCGGCGAGGTTGTCGGCGAAGGCGATCGCGACGAGGTTGTACGCCTGGGGGATCTCCGACAGACGCATGGTCACGGAGCCGTTGTCGAAGTTGTGCCAGTAGCCGGTGAGCCATTGCGTGCTGCCCGCCGCCGCGGCGGCGGGCGCTGCCACGGCCGGAGCGGGCGCCGCGGTCGCGGGTGCGGCGGCGAGGGTGCCGCCCGCCGCGACGGTCGCGGCGGCGACGACGGTAGCGAGGGCGCGCAGCGCGCGCCCTGTGCGGCCGCGCGTGCGGCCGGAGAGGACTGTTCTCACGGAAGTGCTCCTCGTGCTCGGGCGGGCCGCGACGTCGCGCCCCGCCGGTCCGCACCCGCGGTGGGTGCAGGGGTCGTCTCGACGCTAGGAGCCCGCACCGTGCCGCCGCATGAGGGATTCCCCGGCAGTTCCGGGGCCGCGCGTACGGGAGAACCCCTAGACTGCGGCGCGGCTGGCGGCGATCCTGGGACCGGTGGGCAGTGTCGCGCAGACCGGTGGGTCACGGGTGTATCAGACGGGCGACCCGTCCCTCTTGTCCCGGTGGAGGAGCGTCGGCCCGACGCTCACACCCGCGTGTCGAAGGAGCGAGATGGGACGCAGCCGCACGAGCCGCGAGGGGTGTGACCAGTGACGATGGTTGTCGACCCCACCGGCCCGGCCCTAGAATCAGGCGCTTCCGGGGACCCCCCGCTGATGCCTGACCGGACGAGCGTGCCGAGGACAGTGCCCCCTATGACGAGATCGACCGACGAGCTGGCCGGCACCGACGAACCCGGCCTGAGCCTGGGCGACCGGGGTGCGTTCGCGCTCCTCGAGTACCGGGACGGTCGCCCCCACGCCCTCGGCGAGTTCGTCCGCGAGGCGACGCCGCTGCTCTGGCACACGGTCCGCGCCCAGGGCGTCGAGCGCGAGCAGGCCGACGACATCGTCCAGACCGTGTGGGTCGCGCTCGTGCGCAACGCGATGACGATCAAGGAACCGCACGCCGTCCTGAAGTGGCTGCTCATCACGGCGAAGCGCGCCGCGTGGGAGGCCGTGCGCAAGCACCGTGACGAGGCGAAGCGCCGCACCGAGCTCCCCGACGACACCGACGAGGGCGTGCCGGAGCTTCCCTCGGGAGACCCGACGCCGGACGTCGAGGTGCTCCGCAACGAGCGCGACCGCACCCTCTGGGCCGCGCTGGACCTGCTGCCGGACCGGTGCCGACGGCTCCTGCGGCTCGTGTCGCTCGCCGACCGACCCGACTACAAGGCCATCTCGGCCGCCATCGGCATGCCCGTCGGGAGCATCGGCTCCACGCGCGGCCGCTGCCTCGCCAAGCTGCGAGACATCATCGACGACCAGGGGGAATCGTGGGAAGCATCATGAGCACCGAGCCGACGCACAGCCCCGACGAGCCGCTCGACGCCGTCGACCTCGCGCTGCTCGCGGAGCTGGCGCGCATCGCTGAGGAGATCGACCCCGTGCCCGACGGCCTGGTGGAGCGGTCGCTGTTCGCGATCACCCTCGCGGGCCTCGAGGCCGAGGTCATGGAGCTGGAGTACGTCCAGGTCCCCGAGATGTCCGTGCGGGGCGACGCACCGCCCGTCGAGGCGCGCACCATCACGTTCACGTCCGAGTCCGTCACGGTCATGATCTCGCTGTCGCCGACCGACGACGGCCGCATCCGCATCGACGGCTGGGCGGCCCCGGCGACGGCGCTGCGCGTCGAGCTGCACCGCCCCGGAGCCGTGAGCGAGACGACGAGCGACGACGACGGCCGGTTCGTCTTCGACGCCGTGGACCGCGGCCCGGCGAGCCTCGTCGTGCGCCGCGCGGACGGCGCCGGCGGCGCCGTGAGCACCCCCGTCGTCGAGCTGTAGCCGACTCGTGGGGGGGGGGGGGGGCCCCGGGGGG
>NZ_JBHXIC010000159.1:0-4023 GCF_042723955.1 Cellulosimicrobium cellulans
TCTACCATCCGCCGCTCGTTCCTCGCGGCTCCCGCCAGGCCCGCCACGACGCGGCACCACCACCCACCCCGCCCGGCGTCATCTCGCCCTGGTCGTGGCTCACCCGGGCGACCGCCCGCGATGTCGGTCTTGTCGGGACGTCTCCAGTGCCGCGTGCACTGCCGGCACACGACGGACCCGACCCCCGTGGGTCTGAGAACCGGGCGCGCGCCGCGGACCCGACCCCGCGGGCTGGAGACCGACCACCGTTCTACCTCGGCGGACCGGGCGGGGCGTGGGGTGTGGAGGTCAGCGGAGCCAGCCGCGGCGCTTGATGTAGGCGAGCGGGATGACGGCCGCCACCAGGGTGAGCAGGACCGTGACGGTGAAGCCGGAAGGGCGGTCGAGCTCCGGCATGTGCGTGAAGTTCATGCCGTAGAACGACGCGATGAGAGTCGGCGGCAGGAACACGGCGGTGATGATCGTGAAGACCTTGACGATCTGGGCCTGCTTGACGTCGAGCGAGGTCATGATCGCCTGCTGGAGGTAGCGCACCTTGTCGTGCTCGAAGCTCGCGTGCTGCTTCACGCCGTCGATGTCTGCGACCAGCGTCTCGACGAGGCCCGCGAGCACGGGGTCGGTGTCCGCGATCTCGCTGCGCAGGTGCCGTGCGGCGCGGGCGAGCGAGAGCTGGGACTCCTGGGCGCGCGAGACGATCTCTTCCGCACGGTTCATGCGGGTGATGGTGTCCTGCATGTCGCTCACGCCGATCTCCCGGCCGCGCGCGTCGACGCCCCGGGTGGCCTCGTCGATCTCGTCGGACATGTCCTCGAGCAGGTCGCTCGCGTACGACACGACGCGGTCGGCGGCCTCGTTGAGCGCGTAGAGCAGCGCGTACGCGACGCCGTAGGACGAGCCGATGAGCCACGGGGTGCGGCGCATGCGCGCGATCGCCTTGTCGAAGACGCCGTAGTGGCGCTGCGGCTGGGCCGTCACGACGACGTCGGGGGAGAGGGCGAGCACGATCCGCTCGTACACGACGCGGTCGCCGTCGCGCCGCGTGGCGGTGACGGGGAGGTACACGTGGACGTCCGTCTCCCAGACCCGTCCGCCGGCGGCGACGAAGTCGACGCCGTGCTCGGCGGCGCGGGCGGTCGCGTCGGGGTCGCCGACCCCGACCTGGACCCAGTGCGAGCGCAGGACGCGCGGGTCGAACCGGGGCGCGCCGGTGCCGTGGGCGCGGGCGTGCAGATCCAGCCCGCCCCGTGCGGGTGCGGGGAGGGCTCGGTCGGCCGCGGGCGCGGGGACGAGGCTCGTGGGCTCGGGCAGCGTCGTCGTCATCAGACACCTCCTGCGGTGACGTGCGCGACCAGCAGCGCGCCGGCGATGAACAGGTACAGGCCGACGGTGAAGGAGATCGACTGTCGTTCCAGGTTGGGTCGGCGGGTGCGGCGCCGGTCGTCGCGCGCGTCCCGCAGGCGTGCGGGGCGGGTCCGGGTCTCGGTGGCAGGCGAGCGCTGGGTCATGGGTGGTCGTCCTTCTCGGCGGGCCGACGACCAGGGGCGGGCGCCACGGGGTGGGTGGCGGGCGCGGGCGGGTCGGCGGGTGCGTCAGCGGGTGGTCCAGCGGCGCGCACGACGGCGCGCGCGGTGCGCACTGGCGACCTCCCCGCGCGGGACGACGGCCGGTCGCGGGAGTCCTCGAGGAGCTCGCCGACTCAGGCGACGGGCTGCGGGCCACGGAGGGTGAGCGCGCAGTGCACGGTTCTATGACTGCTGCCGTCCGGCATGGGGCTCACCTCGCTCTCGTGGCGGCGGCGCCGTGGGCGCCGCACCCGGGTCGGGGCGCACGAGAACTGTGGCCACGACGGGGATCGAGGCCAGGCTAGCCCTCCCACGCAGGCGGGGCAAGCGACGTCGGCCCAGGTGGCGGTCGTGTGACGGGCGGGAAACGATGAGGTGATCCCTTGTTTACGGAGGGTTGTTAACATTTCATCCGGTCGACGGGCGAAGAAGCCCCCGGACGGAGGGTCCCGACATGTCAGAACAGCGCGACTACCTGGTTCCCGAGCCGCACCGCCGCGCGGACGCGCGGTCCGCGCGGCGGCTCGAGCGGCTCTCCTCCCGCGCGCAGGAGGTCGACCGCGCGCTCGCTGCGGTGGGCGAGGGCAAGGGCGGCCTCGTGTGGACGGCCGAGCACGGCATGGGGGCGAGCGCCACGCTCGAGGTCGTCTGCGAGGCGGTCGCGTCGCACACGTTCGCCCGCCCGACGCTCACCCTGCGGTGTCGCCCGCCCGCGGGTGCGCCCGCGCCGGGCTCCGCAGTCGTGTCGCTCGTGTCGCAGGTGTCGCAGCTCGCGGGCGGGGTCGTCCCGGAGCGCCTCACGCGCGTCCTCGAGCCCGTCGACCCCGGCTTCGGGTACCTCCCCGAGGTCGCGGCGGTCGCGCTCGCCGAGCTGCTCGTCGAGTCGTTCGACGGCGCGACGGTCGTGCTCGTGGCCGACGACCTGCACCTCCAGGACGAGCTCAGCAGGTCGGTCCTCGCGAGCCTCGTCGCGCAGCGCCACGCGCCGGTCGTGCTCCTCGGGACGGCGACCGCGGGCGCGCTCGACCCGTCCTCCGGACCGTTCGAGCTCCGCGCCGTGCCGCCCCTCGCGCCGGCGGACGCCCTGCACCTGCTGCTCGTCGAGCGCCGGCTCGCGGTCGCGCCGCACGTCGCGGCCCGCCTCGCGGCGCTCCTCGGCGGCAACGCCGCGGCGCTGACGCAGACGGCGGCGCTGCTCACGCCGGAGCAGCTCTCCGGGGGATCGATCCTGCCGGACCCGTTGCCGGCCGTCCCCGCCGTGCGCTCCCTCTTCGCCGACCGCCTCGCGGCCCTCAGCGAGGGGGAGCGACACGCGCTCCTGGTCGCTGCCGTCGCCGTCGTCGACCGGACCGAGCTGCTGCTGTCTGCGACCGGACTCGCGATGGACGGGGTCCTCGACGGCCCGCTCGCCGAGCACCTCGCGCTCGTGGGCGGCCGCTTCGCGTTCGTCGACCCGCGCATGCGGTCCCTGGTCCACGCGGACGCGCGGCTCGCCGAGCGCACGACGGCGCACGTCGCGCTCGCCGAGGCGCACCGCCGAGCGGGTGAGGAGGACGTGGCGGTGTGGCACTCGGCGCTCGCGACGCTCGTCGGCGACCCGGCGCTCGTCCCGGGACTGTTGCGGATCGCGCGTCGGCACCTGGACCGCGGGGACGTCGTCTGGGCGCACGAGGTGGCGCGCGAGGCCGCGAGCCAGGCCGCGACCGAGCACCGCGCCGAGGCGTTCGCGATCGCGGGTGTCGCCGCGCTGCGGTCGGGGCACGTGCAGGACGCCGCGGACTGGCTGCGCAAGGCGTCGCGCAGCGGTGACGACGCGCTGCGCGCGCGGACGCTCGGACCGCTCGTCGCCGCGCTGACGCTCGCGGAGGGTCAGGTGCCCGACGACGTGCTCTCGCCCTACCTGCGCGGCGGGCAGCCCGACGACCTGGCGCCGGACGCCGTGGCGGGGGTCGTGTCGGGGGTGCTCAACGCGGCGCGGCTGCACGCCGAGCGGGGCGACGGCGTGAGCACGTCCCAGCTCCTCGACACGGCGACGTTCCTCGCGTCCTGGTGCGACGACGACGCGACGGCCGCCGGGCTCGCGCTCGCGCGGTCCTGGGCCGCGGTGTTCGGCGTGGGCGAGCGCGCGGTCGTCCCCGACGTGGACCTCGGGCCGGACCACGAGGCGTCGGTGCAGGTCGGCCGGGCGCTCGCCCTGGCGGCCGACGACCGGCTCGAGGACGCGGCGCAGACGCTCGCGAGCGTCGTCGCGTCGCTCGCCCCGGTCCGCGACGGCGGCCGCTGGTTCGACGGCCCGGACACCGCGCTGACCCCGCTGGCCGAGGCGCACGTGCGCCTCGCGCAGACGCTCGTGCACCTCTGGCGGGGGGGGGGGGGGCGGGGGGGCCCCCCGCGGGGGGGGGGGGGCGGGGGCGCGGGCGGGGGGGGGGGGGGGGGCCGGGGGGGGGGGGGGGGGGGGCCG
>NZ_JBHXIC010000160.1:0-4000 GCF_042723955.1 Cellulosimicrobium cellulans
ACCCCCCCCCGCCCCGGGGGCCGGGGGCGGCCCCGTCAATGAGGAGTGCCCCACACCCCCCCCCCCCCCCCCCCCGGGCGCCCCCCCCGGGGGGGGCCCCCCCCGTCGCTCCGGTGGCAGGTGAGGGATTCGAACCCCCGAAGGCTGAGCCGTCTGATTTACAGTCAGATCCCTTTGGCCGCTCGGGCAACCTGCCGTGTGGAGTTGTCGCTCGCCGGACGGACTGCACGTCGTGCAGCCCTTGCCGTGCGGGCGAGCCAACGATACAGCCCCGCCGGACCAGGTGCGAAATCGGGTCCCGGCGACCGCCCGCGCGCCCGTCCGTACAGTGGGGCGGTGACCCACCCCTCCCCCGCGCCGGACCACCTCCCCGGCACCGGGAAACCTGGCCCCGCGCACACCGGCGCACCGTCCTCGCCCGCCCCGCCCGCGCCGTCGGGCAGCCCGCGCGGCGCGACCGCCCCGACCGACCGCTGGGGCCTCCTGCTCGGCGCCGGGGCGTTCTTCCTGTGGGGCGCGATGCCCCTCTACTTCCCGCTCCTGGAGCCGGCGGCGCCGCTCGAGATCATCGCGCACCGGGTCGTGTGGAGCCTGCTCTTCTGCCTCGTGCTCCTCGCCGCGACGCGCCAGCTCGGCGGGTTCGTCACCGCGCTGCGCACCCCGCGCACCCTCGGCGTCCTCGCCGTCGCCGCCGTCCTCATCGTCACCAACTGGACCGTGTACGTGTACGGCGTCCTCAGCGGTCACGTGCTCGACGCCGCGCTCGGGTACTTCATCAACCCCCTGGTCACCGTCCTGCTCGCCGTGGCCGTGCTGCGCGAGCGGCTGCGCCCCGCGCAGTGGGCGGCGGTCGGGATCGGCGTCGCGGCCGTCGTCGTCATCAGCACCGGCGCGGGCGGCCTGCCGTGGATCGCGCTCGTCCTCGCGGGGTCGTTCGGCCTCTACGGCCTCGTGAAGAACCGCGTCGGGCGCACGGTCGAGGCGCTCCCCGGCCTCGCCGTGGAGACCGCCGTGCTCACGCCGCTGGCCCTCGTGTACCTCGGGTGGCTCGCCGCCACGGGGGTCGGCACGTTCGGCGCCGAGGGCGCCGGCCACGCGCTCCTGCTCGCGTCCGCGGGAATCGTGACGGCCCTGCCGCTGCTCCTCTTCAGCGCGGCCGCGCGGCGCCTCCCGCTGAGCGTCGTCGGTCTCCTCCAGTACCTCGGCCCCGCGCTCCAGTTCCTCTTCGGCCTCCTCGTCTTCCACGAGCCCATGTCGCCCACCCGCTGGGCCGGCTTCGGGCTCGTCTGGCTCGCGCTCGTCGTGCTCTCGGTCGACGGACTGCGCGCCGCCCGCGCGACGCGCCTCGCGAGCCGTCCCTGAGCCTGCTCGACTACGGTGGGACCCAGCACCCGTTCCCGGCCCAGAGAGGACCTACCCATGGCCGACTCCTCGTTCGACATCGTCAGCAAGGTCGACCGTCAGGAGGTCGACAACGCGCTCAACCAGGCCGCCAAGGAGGTGGCGCAGCGCTACGACTTCCGCAACGTCGGCGCCTCGATCGCGTGGAGCGGCGAGAGCATCCTCATGGTCGCGAACTCGGCCGAGCGCGTGCTCGCCATCCTCGACGTCCTCGAGACCAAGCTCGTCAAGCGCGGCATCTCCCTCAAGTCGCTCGACACGGGTGACAAGGAGCCCAAGGCGTCGGGCAAGGAGTACCGCCTCGCCGCCACCCTCAAGGAGGGCCTGTCGAGCGAGAACGCGAAGAAGATCACCAAGATCATCCGCGACGAGGCGCCCAAGGCCGTCAAGACGCAGATCACGGGCGACGAGGTCCGGGTGACGAGCAAGTCGCGCGACGACCTCCAGACCGTCATCGCGCTGCTCAAGGGCGCCGACCTCGACGTCGCGCTGCAGTTCACCAACTACCGGTGACCCTCCCGCGCGTCGTCGCGACCGACCTCGACGGGACGCTCCTGCGGTCCGACGGGACCGTCTCGGAGCGCACGCGCGCCGCGCTGCGCGCCGCCGAGGACGCCGGCGTCGAGGTGGTGTTCGTCACCGCGCGGCCGCCGCGCTGGCTGGACCAGCTCGCCGACGTGGTGGGCGGGCACGGGCACGTGATCTGCCTCGGCGGTGCGGCGGTGTGGGACCTGGCCACCGCGAGCGCGCTCGACGTGTGCGGCTTCACCTCGGACCAGGCGTCAGCGCTGGTCGCCGACCTGCGCGCCGCGGTACCGGGTGTCACGCTCGCGTTCGAGCGCGTCGACGGGCCGACGTTCGACCCGGGCTTCCGGTCCACCCCGGACGACGACGCAGACGTCGTCGCCGTGGTCGAGTCGACGCTCGCCGTGCCCGGCGCCCCTCACGACGCCGACCGCGGGCAGCCCGTCGGCAAGATCCTCGCGCGGGACCCCGGGGCTCCGGTCGCGGACGCACCCGCGACGCAGCCCGTCGTCGTGGCGGACGGGCAGACGACGGCGCAGGAGTCGTTCTTCGCGCGCGTGCGCGACGCCGTCGGGGACCGCGCCCACCTCGCCTACTCCGGCGCGGCGGGGCTCGCCGAGCTGCTCGCCCCCACAGTCACCAAGGACGCCGCGCTCGCGCGCTGGTGCGCTCGCCTCGGTGTCGAACCGCGCGACGTCTGGGCGTTCGGCGACATGCCCAACGACCTGCCCATGCTGCGCTGGGCGGGGCGCTCGTTCGCCGTCGCGAACGCGCACCCCGACGTCCTGGCCGCAGCGACCGACCGCACCGCGGCGAACGACGACGACGGCGTCGCAGCCGTCCTCCTCGACGCGCTGGGCGTCAGCGCGGCGGGCTCTTCCGCGTCGTGACCACACCTGGCGCACGCCGCATCAGCCCCAGACCGACCGCGGTGGCCCGGCGCGTCCCCGCTCAGTGGTAGGTGATGCCGCCGTAGCCCGGGCCGTGGCCGGCCATCGTCTCGAGCCGCTTGATGCGCTCCGCCATCGGGGGGTGCGTCGCGAACATCTTGGCGACGCCGGCGCCGCGGAACGGGTTCGCGATCATGAGGTGGGAGACGTCCACGAGGTCGCGGTTCTGCGGGAGCGGCGCCCGCTGCGTGCCGGCGTCGAGCTTGCGCAGCGCAGACGCGAGGGCGAGCGGGTCGCCCGTGAGCTTCGCACCGTCCTCGTCGGCGTCGTACTCGCGCGTGCGGGAGATGGCGAGCTGGATCAGCATCGCCGCGACGGGCGCGAGGACGACCATCGCGATCGCCGCGAGCGGGTTGCCGCCGCGGTCGCGGTCGCCGCCGAAGATCAGCAGGAACTGCGCGAGCGACGTGATCACGCCCGCCAGGGCGCCCGCGACCGACGACGTGAGGATGTCGCGGTTGTACACGTGCATGAGCTCGTGCCCGAGCACGCCGCGCAGCTCGCGCTCGTCGAGGAGGCGCAGGATGCCCTCGGTGCAGCACACGGCCGCGTTCTTGGGGTTGCGGCCCGTCGCGAACGCGTTCGGCGCCTGCGTCGGCGAGACGTAGAGCCGGGGCATCGGCTGGCGTGCCTCGGTCGAGAGCTCGCGCACGATCCGGTACATGGCGGGCTGCTCGAGCTCGCTCACGGGGCGCGCGTGCATCGCCCGGATCGCGATCTTGTCCGAGTTCCAGTACCCGTAGAACGTCGTCACGAGGCCGATGCCGACGAACAGCCACAGCAGGTTCGCCCGGGCGCCGAACAGCGCCCACAGGCCCAGGACGATGGCCCACATGACGCCGAACAGGCCGGCCGTCTTGAGACCGTTGAAGTGCTGACGCCCCACGCTGTGCTCCCTTCCGCGCCGCGGGCACCCGCGTGGTCCACCGGGTGCCCGACGGGCGCCGACCCCGTCGGCGCCACCCTGATGAACGCCCGAGGCGACCGTCCCGTTCCCGCGGACGACGACGGCGCCCCCCCCCCCGGGGGGGGGGGGGGGGGGGGCGGGGGCGGGGGGGGGCGGGGGGGCGCCCGGGGGGCCCCCCCCCCCCAACCCCCGCGCCCCCCCGGATAATTTCGACCCC
>NZ_JBHXIC010000161.1:0-3898 GCF_042723955.1 Cellulosimicrobium cellulans
ACCCCCGGCCCCGGGCCCCCCCCCCCGAGCGGGGTGCGGCCCTCGTCGAGCCGTGTCGGCTCGGTGCCGGGTCAGTACGCCGCGAGGATGTCCACGACGAAGACGAGCGTCTCGCCCGCCAGCTCGTGCGTGTTCTCGTCGCTCTTCTCGCCGTAGCCGAGCGACGGCGGGATGACGAGGAGCACCTGGCTCCCGACGGTCTGGCCAGACAGGCCCTGGGTCCAGCCGGCGACGACGCCGCTCAGCGGGAAGGTCGAGGGCTCACCGCGGTCCCACGACGAGTCGAACTGCTCGCCGTCGAGCTTCCAGCCGGTGTAGTGCGCGATGACCGTCTGGTCCTCGGTGACCTCGGGGCCGGTGCCCTTGATGAGCGGCTGCACGACCAGCTCGGTCGGCGCGGTGTAGCCCTCGGGGATCTCGATCGACGGCTTGCCCGTGTCGTCGAGCGTGACGACGGGCAGGCCCTCGGCCGGCGTCACGGCCTCGCCCTCGGCGCGGTCCGGGACGTCCGCGGGGTCGGGAGCGACCGGGGCGTCCTTGACGGCCGTGACCTCGCCGACGGTGAGGATCGCCGTGCCGTCCTGGCCGGGCGCCGCGAACAGGAAGCGGGTCCCGACCTTCTTGCCCACGAGCACCTCGATGAGCTGCGGGTACACGTTGTCGTCGAGCGGGACCGACTGCGCCGAGTCGTCCACCCAGGTCGACCCCACCTTGGAGCCGTCGGCGCCGGAGTACGCCGCCTGGTGCAGAGTGACCTCCTGGCCCTTGGCGATCTCGTCGCCGTCGCCGTCGTTCAGCGAGATGGCCGCCGCGCCGGACACCGCGAACGGCGTCTCGAACTCCACGGTGGGCTCGGCGCCCGGGTCGCCGGTGACCGTCACGGCCTCGAGCGCCGCGACGTCCTCGGGCGCCGACGTCGCGGCGTCCGCGCTGTCGGACTCGGACGGGCTCGGCGACGTCTCGTCGCCGGACCCGCCCTCCGACGAGCAGCCGGAGAGGACGAGGGCGGCGCCCAGGGTGAGCGCGGCGACGCCGCGCAGGGTGCGGTGCTTCACGAGGGGGGTCCTTCGGGTCGGTGGGACGGCGCGGGGCCGTCGGGTCTGGGCCGCACCCCGCAGGACGGCGGTCGTCGGCGTCCCGGGTCGGGGCCGCCTCGCGTCCGCACGCCGGGTGCAGCACCGGCGCGGACACTCTAGCGGTCCTGCCTGGGCACCCGCTGGGAGCCTCCGGCCCGGCGGCTGCGCCGGACCGTCGTCCCGCCCGTCGGCAGCCCCCGCGCGCGGCGCCCGGGGGAGAATGGGCGCATGCCGTCCCGTCGACCGTCCCGCAAGCGACCCTGGGGAGCGGAGCCCGCGCCCCTCGACCTGGACCGTGCCCTCGGCGGCGCGCGCCGCGAGTCCGGGGCCGACGGGGAGTGGCAGGTCCGGACCGTGCGCGGCGGGTCCAAGACGTACCTGTGCCCGGGGTGCAACCAGGAGATCCCGCCCGGGACGGGCCACGTCGTGGCGTGGCAGGAGGACTCGTTCTTCGGCGCCGAGACGGCGCTCGACCACCGCCGGCACTGGCACACGTCGTGCTGGCAGGCACGCGGGCGCCGTCGTCCCCGGTAGAGGTCCGCGATGGACGAACTAGGCTCGACCCTGATGAGCACCGCACCCGATCCCGCGCCCGCCGGAGCCGACGCACCGGCCGGTCCGACCCCCATCCGGTCCCTGACGGTCCTGCCCGCACGGCGCGAGGACGTCGAGCTGCACACGGCGGACGGGCTGACGCTCGTCGGCGAGCTCGCGCTCCCCGCCGACCGCGACCCGGTCGCGACCCTCGTCACGTTGCACCCCCTGCCGACGCACGGCGGCTACATGGACTCCCACGTGTACCGGAAGGCGGCGTGGCGCCTGCCCGCCCTGGCGGACCTCGCGGTGCTGCGGTTCAACACGCGCGGGACGTCGTCGCCGCGGGGGACGAGCGAGGGGTCGTTCGACGGCGGCGAGGCCGAGCGCTACGACGTCGCCGCGGCCATCGAGCTCGCGGAGTTCCGCGACCTGCCGCACCGCTGGCTCGTCGGGTGGTCGTTCGGGACCGAGCTCGCGCTCAAGCACGGGACCGACCCGGCCGTGGAGGGCGCGATCCTGCTGTCTCCGCCGCTGCACCGCGCGACGGACGAGGACCTCGACCGGTGGGACGCGTTCGGCAAGCCCCTCGTGGTGCTCGTCCCCGAGCTCGACGACTACCTGCGCCCCGACGAGGCGCGCCGACGCTTCGCGCGCGTGCGCAACGCCGAGGTGATCGGCGTCGACGGCGCCAAGCACCTGTGGGTGGGGGAGCCGTCCGTGCGGCGCGTGCTCGACGAGATCGTGGGCCACGTCCGCCCCGGGTTCCCGCTGCCGCTGCCGACCGAGTGGTCCGGCGACGCGACCGGGGCCGTGACCGCCGAGCGCGACACCGCCGACTCCGACCAGGCGAGCTACGACGCGAGCCGGTCGGACGGCGTCGACGACTGACACCCCGGCGGGACGGTCGAAGCCGTGGCACGGTGGGACGAGACCTGACGACGACCGAAGCACGACCTGAGGAGGACGACGTGACGACGGCCCCGCTCGAGACCTTCACGCTGCGCGAGGGGTACGGGACCCCGCTCGTGCTGCTGCACGGCTTCCCGCTGGACCACCGCATGTGGGCGGACGTCGCGGCCGCGCTGCCGGGCGAGCCCACCGTCGTCGCCGTCGACCTCCCGGGGCTCGGCGCGAGCCCGCTGGCGGGCGGTCCGGCGTCGATCGACACCTCCGCCGACGCCACCGCCTCCGCGCTCACCGCGGCGGGGATCACGCACGCGGTCGTCGCCGGGCTGTCGATGGGCGGCTACGTCGCCCTCGCGCTCGCGGAGCGGCACCCCGACCTGGTCGCCGGCCTCGGGCTCGTGGACACCAAGTCGACCGCCGACACCGACGAGGCCGCCGCCAACAGGCTGCGCATCGCGGACGACGCCGCGCGGTCCCAGACCGTCGACGCCGTCCTCGGCATGCCGGGCGTGATGCTCGGCGAGACGAGCAAGGCCGCGCGCAAGCACCTCACCGCGAGGCTCGAAGAGTGGATCCGCGGCCAGCGGCCCGACGGCGTCGCGTGGTCGCAGCGCGCGATGGCGGCCCGGCCGGACCGCACCCACGTCCTCGAGGCGTTCGCCGGCCCCGTGGCCGTCGTCGTGGGGGAGGAGGACGCGCTCACGCCCGCGGCAGAGGCGGAGCACATGGCCGACGCCGCGCCCGCCGCGCAGCTGGTCCTCGTGCCCGGCGCCGGGCACATGAGCGCGGTCGAGGACCCGGCGGCCGTCGCGGACGCCCTGGCCGACCTCCTGGCCCGCGCCGCGGCCTGACCGGGCGGGCCGTCCCCGGCGTGCCGGGGGCCGCCGTCGGTCAGCGCCCGTCGAGCACCAGCGCGAGCGCGTCCGCGAGGTCGATCGACTCGCCGTCCCGGCCGCCCTTGCCCAGCACGAGCGGCGGGTCCGACGGCTCGACGTCCACCCCGCGCAGCCGCCCCAGCACCGTGCCGGGCACCCCGAGGACGTAGAACTCTCCGTCCTCCCCGACGGCGACGCTGCGGTTGCGGCGCAGGTACCAGCCCTTGAGCGGGGTCCGGTACGTGGCGCTGCCGTCGAACGACCGGGCACGCAGCGGCTCGGGCGCGAGGCCGCGCTCACGAGCGCGCACCACGAACTCGGCGAGGAGCGCGCGCGCCGCGGCGCTCTCCCGCGCGCGCTGGCGGTCGAGCTCGCGTTGCTGGTGCGCGGCGGCCTCGGGGGGGGGGGGGGGGGGCCGGCCGCTCACCGGCGCGCGCCCCGGCGCCGCGCGGGCGCGCGGCGGGCGCCGGCCCCCGCCGCGGGCGGGGGGGCGGGCGAGACGAG
>NZ_JBHXIC010000162.1:0-3720 GCF_042723955.1 Cellulosimicrobium cellulans
GATAACCACAACAATTAGCGCCGGCTGCTCCCGATGTTAATACGCCACCGGCGCGCGGGCCCCCCCCCCCCCGGCCCTCGGTCGTGCGGGTCGGCGGGCCGCGTCAGCCGCGGGGGAGCGCCATGACCACGTCGGTGTGCGTCTCGCCGCCGACGACGTAGGTGCGTCCGCCGACGACGTCGAACCGGTGCTTGCGGTAGAACGCCTGCGCCCGCGCGTTGAGACCGTTCGTGCCGAGCCACACGCGCTGGCCGGGTCCGAGCCGCGCGGCCGCCTCGGCCGCCGCGGTCATGAGCACGCCCGCCACACCCGTGCCCTGGGCCGCGGGGTGCACGTAGATCTTCGAGAGCTCGACCGCCTCGCCGGGCCCGACCGCCGCCGCGACGTCGGGGTCGTCGGGCTCGCCGCGGACGAGGAGCGCATACCCGAGGAGGCCCGAGGCGTCGTGCGCGTCGGGGACGTCCTCCGCGACGTCGTCGGCCACCGGCTCGACGAGGAGGAGCGTGTGCGCGGCGCTCGCGGCCCACGCGCGGAACCGCTCGGGCGAGAGCTGCGTCGCGACGTGCTCGGCGATCGCCTCGGGCGACGTGCCCGGCGGGCACGCGAGCGGGAACGTCAGGGCCGCGAGCCCGGCGAGCGCGGGCGCGTCCTCCGTCGTGGCGCGGCGGACGCGCACGGTCGCGGGAGCGGTGGGGAGGTCGTCGGGCATGCCCGCGAATCTACGCCCCGACGCTGAGGACGCGGTCGGCCCCGCGCCCGGGCGCCCGCCTGTTCCGGGCATGATGGTCCGGTGACGCGCATCGACCTCAACGCCGACCTCGGCGAGGGCTTCGGCCGCTGGACGCTCGCCGACGACGCGGCCCTGCTCGGCCTCGTGACCAGTGCGAACGTCGCGTGCGGGTTCCACGCGGGCGACCCGGCGACGATGCGCGCCGTGACGCGCGACGCCGTCGCGCGCGGCGTGCGCGTCGGGGCGCACGTGAGCTACCGCGATCTCGCGGGCTTCGGGCGTCGCTTCATGGACGTCGACCCCGCCGAGCTCGCCGACGACGTGCTCTACCAGCTCGCGGCGCTCGACGGCTTCGCGCGCCTGGCGGGGGACCGGGTGCGCTACGTCAAGCCGCACGGTGCGCTCTACAACGCGATCGTCCACCACGAGGCGCAGGCCCGCGCGATCGTCGACGCCGTGCGCGCCTACGACCCCGCGCTCCCCGTGGTCGGCCTGCCCGGCTCCGCCGTGCTGCGCCTCGCGGACGCCGCGGGGGTCCCGACGGTGCGCGAGGCGTTCGCCGACCGGGGCTACCTCCCCACGGGCGAGCTGGTCCCGCGCGGCCTGCCGGGCGCCGTCGTGCACGACGCCGAGCAGGTCGCCCGGCGCGTCGTGGAGCTCGTCACCTCGGACACGGTGCCGGCCGCGGACGGCTCGCCCCTGCGGGTGGAGGCCGACTCGGTGTGCGTCCACTCCGACACCCCGGGCGCCGTCGGGCTGCTGGGCGCCGTCCGCGCCGCGCTCGAGGACGCCGGCGTCGAGGTGCGCCCGTTCGTCGACCCAGGAGCCGGCGGCGGCGCGTCCGAGGGCGCGGTGCCGTGACGGGAACGGCCGGTGCCGTGCACCGGTTCGGGGAGACGGCGCTGCTCGTCGACCTGCCCGACCTGGCGGCCGTGCGGTCGCTGCACCGCGCGCTCGCGTCCGACCCCCCGGCCGGGGTCGTCGACGTGGTCCCGGCCGCGCGGACCGTGCTCGTCCGGTGCGCTGCGCCCACCGCCCTCGCGGACGCCCGGGCCTGGGTCGAGCATGCACTGCTCCGGGCGCCGTCCGACGACGGACCGACGTCCGCCGGGTCCGTCGTCGAGATCCCGGTGCGCTACGACGGCCCCGACCTGGAGGACGTCGCCCGCTGGGCGGGGGTGAGCGTGGAGGAGGTCGTCGCCCGGCACTCGGGGCGGGAGTACGAGGCCGCGTTCGGCGGCTTCGCGCCGGGGTTCACCTACCTCGCCGGCGTCGACCCCCTCATCGCGGCACCTCGGCTCGCGACGCCGCGCACGCGCGTCCCCGCAGGGTCCGTCGCGCTCGCGGGCGAGCTCACCGCGGTCTACCCCGGCGAGTCCCCGGGCGGGTGGCGGCTCCTGGGCCGCACGGACGCGCGGATGTTCGACGTCGACCGCGACCCGCCGGCGCTCGTCGCACCCGGTGCGCGGGTGCGGTTCGTGCCGTCCCGAGCCGGTACCTCGGTGCTCGCGGCGCTCGTGGACGTGGGCCGAGGCGACGGGCGCGGCACCGCGGCGCCTGGCGCGACCACGGGGGAGGGCGTGGTGGGACGGGAGCCGGGGGAGGGCTCCGTGGGCCGGCGCGCGGGTGGGGGCTCCGGGACGACGACCGCCGTCGAGGTGCTCGCGACGGGCCCGCTCGTGCTCGTCGAGGACGCGGGGCGCCCCGGTCTCGCGGCGATCGGTGTCGGGCCGTCGGGGGCCGCCGACCGCACGTCCCACGCGCTCGCGAACCGTCTCGTCGGCAACCTGGCGAGCGCCGCGACGCTCGAGGTCGCCCTCGGCGGGCTCGCGCTCCGGTTCCGGGAGCGCGCGGTGGTCGCGCTGTGCGGGGCAGCGGTCCCCGCGACGGTCGACGGGATGCCCGTGGGCATGGACGCAAGCGTCCCGGTGCCGGCCGGCGGCGTCCTGCGGCTCGGGCTCGCGGCGCGAGGGCTGCGGACCTACGTCGCGGTGCGGGGCGGTGTGACCCCGGACGCCGTCCTCGGCTCGCGGTCGCGCGACACCCTCGCGGGGATCGGTCCCGCGCCGCTGCGGCCGGGGGACGAGCTGACGGTCGGTGCCCCGGTGGCGGGTCGCTGGCCCGTCCCCGGCGTCGCACCCGTGCGCCACGTCCCCGGGGAGCTGCGCCCCGGCGAGCGGGCGGGCGCGGTGCTCGAGGTCCTGCCCGGACCGCGCGCCGACTGGTTCCTCCCCGGCGCGTGGCAGGCGTTGCGGGCTCTGCGGACCGTGAGCGCGGACAGCGACCGGGTCGCGATCCGGCTGGACGGGCAGGCGGTCCCGCGCCGTGCGGGCGAGCTGCCCTCCGAGGGCCTCGTGCGCGGCGCGGTGCAGGTCCCGCCCGACGGCCGGCCGGTCGTCTTCCTGGCGGACCGCCCGGTCACCGGGGGCTACCCGGTCATCGGGGTGCTGCGTGCCGACGACGTCGACCGGGCGGCCCAGCTCCGGCCGGGGGACCGCGTGGTGCTGCGGGCTGCGCGGCCGTCGTGACGGGGCCGGGACCGGTCGTGGCGCTCTCGGCCCGTGGAGCGAGTGGAGCCCCAAGGCGCCCGGACCTGGGGCGGGATCGCGGAAGGTGAGCCGACGGCGTGTGTGCCGGGTCACCCGAGCCCGGCTTGACCCTGGCGCGAGGGGCCACGTAATGTTCTGGATGTCGGCCCGACAGGGAGGAACAGACACCGCCTCGAACGATCGAGGGTGGCTGGTCCCGGGGTCGAAACCCTTCCACCGCATGGCGTAGGATGTTCTCCTGCCCGCGACGAGGAAGACCACGGTGACTGGATCACGGCGAACAGCCGGGGTTGAGGAGCCGAGGAAGACCTGGTAAGATTGAAGGGTTGCCCCAAGCGAGGTTCCACCCGGTCGGGTGGTGCTGAGTTGGTGTGTGTCGGTTGTTTGAGAACTCAACAGTGTGCTTGTTAGTCAATGCCAAATTTTTTGTCCCTGTGGCAT
>NZ_JBHXIC010000163.1:0-3569 GCF_042723955.1 Cellulosimicrobium cellulans
AACGGGGGAGGGGCGTTGTGTAATGTAAATACCCAGCCCCCGCCGGGGGGCGCGGGGGGGGGCGGGCGGGCGGGCGCGGCCGTCGGGGGCCGACGAGGGCCGACGAGGGCCGAGCGTCAGCAGGCGCCCAGCGACTCCCAGGGCCCGTACTGCTCCGCGCCCGGGACGTTGTTCTGCGTCCACCACTTCGCGCGGTAGCTCTGGCCCTGGTAGGAGACCGTCGCGCCACCGGTGTAGACCGCGCTCGACGACCACGCGGGTGCGATGCACGTGCCCGGGTCGGTGGGGTCCGTCGGGTCTGTCGGGTCCGTGGGATCCGTGGGGTCGGTCGCGCCGCACGTGCCGGTCGCCTCCCACGGGCCGCCCGCGCTCGGGCGGTCACCCTGGGTCCACCACTTCGCGCGGTAGTTCTTCCCCTCGAACGACACCGTCGCGCCGCCCGTGTACACCGCGCTCGACGACCACGCCGCCAGGCAGTCCGTCGGGTCGGTCGGGTCCGTGGGGTCCGTGGGATCGGTCGGGTCCGTCGGGTCGGTCGGGTCCGTGGGATCGGTCGGGTCGGTCGAGCCGTCCGTGCCGTCGACCGGACCGGCCGGGAGCGCACGGATCTTGTCCGTGAAGCCCCCGAGCAGCGTGCCGTCGTGGTTGCCGGAGAGGTCCCACCACATGCCGCCACCGAGGTTCAGACGGTCGATGTACTCCGCCTTGGCGGCGACGGATCGCGCGTTGTCGTAGCCCCACCACTGGTCACCGTCGTAGCGCCAGGCCGAGACCGTCGCCGGGTCGTAGTAGTCCTGGCCCCGCGTGCGGAGCTTGTCGTAGTCCTCGTTGCCCGCCTCCCAGGTGCCGGGGGCCGCTCCCGTCGCCGCCGACCACGGGGCCGAGGACGTCACGCCCTTCCAGCCGCGGCCGTACATGGCCATGCCGAGTCCGAGCTGGCTCGGGTCGACGCCGCCGCGCAGGTACTCTTGCACCGCCTTGTCCGCGCTGAACTGGCGGTTGGCGGCCCGCGGGTCGGCGGGGTCGTCGTACAGGTTGGCCTGGGGACCGGCGAGCGCGGGGTCCCACGCGCCGTGCAGGTCGTAGCCCTGGACGTTGCCGTAGTCGAGGTACTCGAAGATCGCCGGGTCGTTCCAGCCGCCCGCCGCGATGTCGTCCGGGTTGGCCGGGAGGAACGCCGAGAGCAGGTAGTGCTTGCCCGTCTGCGCGCCGTACGCGTCGAGCTGCTTGCGGAACTCGGCGAGCAGCAGCTTGAAGTTCGCGCGGTCGTTGACGGTGTCGACGTGGTTGCCCACCTCGCCGTTGTTCGAGCCGGGCCACTCCCAGTCGATGTCGATGCCGTCGAACACGCCGGCGGCAGCGCCGGGCCCGCCGCGGCCGTCGATCACGGGGAGGTTGCCCTTGATGTAGAGGTCGATGCACGACGACACGAACTTCTCGCGCGACGCCTGCGTCGCGGCGGCCTTCGAGAAGTTCTTGGACCAGGTCCAGCCGCCGATGGAGATGAGGGCGCGGAGCTGCGGGTTCTTCGCCTTGAGCTGCTTGAGCTGGTTGAACGAGCCGGCGAGCGGCTGGTCCCACGTGTCGGCGACCCCGGCCACAGAGTTCGCCGCGGTGTAACCCATGCCGAAGTCCGCCCACGCGTCGCCGGCGCCGTCGGAGCCGTTCGGCCCCGTGCCCTGCGCCTTGTTCGCGATGAAGCACGTGAGGTTCTGGTAGTGGATGTTGCCGAACGAGTAGTTGATGTGCGTGAGGTCCTGGGCGGCGCCGGAGTCCTGGACCTTCTTGAGCTGGAAGTTACGGCCGTACACGCCCCACTGCGTGAAGTAGCCGACGTTGCGGTAGCCGTTCACGTCGCTGTCGCCCGGGTGGGAGACGGCGGCGGGTGCGACCTCGGCGGCCTGAGCCGGCGCGACTCCCGCGAGGAGCCCGCCGACGAGCGCCGCAGCGGTCGCGAGCGCTGCGAGGCGTGCGCCGCGGCGCCCGGCGCGGGGTGGTCTGGTGAAGAGGGACACGTCCATGGGTCCTGCCTCGGTGCTGGTGCGGTGGGCCACGTCGCCGTCCTCCGGAGTCGCCGTCGCCCTCGGGTCCTCTCGAACGTAATGACGCGGGCACCGTGGCGTTATCCGCGCTTCCCACATTGTTCATGGTGCGAACTTACCCGCTGCATAAGGGTTCACCCGTAGGACAGAAGCATGCAGAAGCGGACGAATCTGCCCGAATCCACCCCTACCCGGTAGCCCCGGTACGTACCGCGGCGACGGGGGTCGTGGATCTCCCTCAGCGCCCCACGCGGTGCGCGAGCACGGTGAGCTCGACACGCGAGCGCACCCCGAGCTTCCGGAAGACCCGGCCGAGGTGAACCTCCACGGTGCGCACCGAGAGGTAGAGCTGGTCCGCGGCCTCCCGGTTCGACGCGCCCTGGACGACGAGCAGCGCGACGTCGAGCTCGCGCTCGGTGAGCTCGTCGGACCACCGCCCCCGGAGCTCGGCGAGCGCCTCGTCCGACACGTCGCTCTCCCGCACCGCGAGCCGGCATGCGTCCGGCGGCGCGGGACGGGTCGCGACCACCGGCTCGGCCCCCGGCCGGGCCCCGCCGAGAACTCCGGGCAGCGGCGCGTGCAGTCCCGCCGCGCGCGCAGCCGCGGCCCACGACCCGGACGGCGCCCCGCCGGGCGTCGTGCCGAGCCCGGTGGTGGGAACGGCGCCGAGCGGGACCACCGACGCCGGGGCACCGGACGTGGCGTCGTCCGCCACCGGCCCGCCGAGCAGGCGGACGACGTCCGCGTGCTCGTCCCGCGCGATCGTCGTCCAGGCGTCCGCACCCGCGTCGTCGAACAGCTCGATCGCGGACAGGAAGAGGCCGTGCGCGCGCTGGAGCTCCCCCGCGCGCACGAGGGCGCGCGCGGCGCAGAGGTCGGTCCGCGCGTGCTCGTACGGCGAGGCCGTGGTCCGGTTCACCCGCGTCGCCCGCTCGAGCGGCGCGGTGAGGTCCTCGGGCGCGGCGAGGGACACGTCGGCCCGGACGAGCGTCGCCGACCGCAGCGACGGCGGCAGCTCCTTCGCGTCCACCTTCCGTCGGGCCAGCGCGCGCTGCGCCGCGTCGTGGCGGCCCGCGACGACCCACGCCTCGACGTCGTCCAGCCCCGGCAGCGGGAGCATGCGTGCGCTGTCGGGACGCTCGCGCTCCGCCGCGAGCTCCAGCAGCGTGGCGGCCTGGGTCACGTGGTGCGCGAACGCCGCGCCCATCGCCCGGTCCACGAGGAGCCCGAGCCGCACCGGGCGGGACGTCGGGCTCGCGCACGTCTCCTCGAGCGCCGTCGCGACCGGGCCGACGACGCCCCGGGTCATCATGTCGAGGCGGCGGGCGGCCGCGACCCCCAGACCGGCGAACGGCAGCCCGACCGGCAGGCGGAACGCTGCCTCGGCGAGCTCGTCGGGGGGGCGGCGGGGGGGGGCCGGCCGGCGCGGGGGCGGCGGGGGGGCGGGGGCAGGCCGCGGCGCGGGGCGGCGGGCGGGCGGGGGCGGTGCGGGGGGGCGGCCCGCGCGGCGGCGCGCGGGCGCGCGGG
>NZ_JBHXIC010000164.1:0-3371 GCF_042723955.1 Cellulosimicrobium cellulans
GCGCCCCCCCCCCCACGCGCCCCCAGCCCCCCCCCCAGCCCCCGCCCGCCCGCCCCCCCCCCGCGGGTCCACCACCCCCCCCCCCCGGCGCGCCACCCCCCCCCGGCGGCCCCCGGTTCACGGGTGCTGCGCGCCACCGTCAGTCGCTGCTCTGCAGGATCGCGAAGAGACGCAGGAACTCGAGGTAGAGCCAGATCAGCGTGACGAGGAGGCCGAACGCGGCCGACCACGCGAACTTGGCGGGCACGCCGCCCTCGACGCCGCGCTTGATCGAGTCGAAGTCGACGATGAGCGACGCGGCGGCGAGGCCGACCGCGACCAGGCTCACCACGATGCCGAGCGTGCCCCCGCGCAGGCCCCAGCCGTCGAGCGCGCCGAACATGAGCAGGACGACGTTGACCAGCGAGAAGGCGAGGTAGCCGACCATCGCGATGAGGAGCCAGCGCGTGAACTTCGGCGTGACCCGTACCTTGCCGGACTTGAACAGGAACAGGGCGGCCGCGAAGGTCGCGATCGTGGCGACGACCGCCGACGGCACGACACCGCTCCACTGCGCCTCGTAGAACCGGCTGATGCCCCCCAGGAACACGCCCTGGGCGACCGTGTAGAGCGTGATGAGCAGCGGGCTCGGGTTCCGCTTGAACGCGTTGACGAGACCCAGGACCAGGCCGACGATCGCGCCGCCGATCCACAGGGCCGGCATCTGGGGCGTGACGATCCACGAACCGGCCGCGACGACGACGAGGAGGGCCAGCAGCCCGCCCGTCTTCATGATGACGTCGTCGTAGGTCAGTCTCTTGGTGTCCGCCGTGGTCGCCGCCGGCGCGTGGTACATCGCGTCGAGCGACGCGGCATCGGCGGTCTGGGCGCCGTAGGCACCCCACTGCGCGCCCTGCTGGGGCGGCGTGCCGTACGCGGGGCCCTGGCCCTGCGGCGGCGCGCTCCCGTAGGCGGGTCCGGCCTGCGTGGCCGCCCCACCGCGCTGGTTCCTCGGATCCCCGAAGACCGCGCTGTTGTTGAAGACGGGGTTGCTCATGAGCTCCTCCTGGTCGCGGCGTCCACTACCTCTCAGCGGGCCTCGTCATCGGCGTCTCGCCTCGAGTCGGGTGTCGCTGGCCTGTGTTCATCCTAGGGAACGTGCGAGCCGTGGCCACTGTTCCCGCGGGCTCTTTCGCCTCTCGGGGGCGAAGTCCCGACCAGCGGACCACCCGACGACGTGGCGCGTACGCCGCGCGGTGTACGCCGCCCGGCCCATACCCCGGGCAAGATACGTCGCACGGGGGCTGTCCGACGTCGTGCACGTCCCTAGGCTCGAGACGTACCTCGCGGAGAGGGCCTCGGTCCGACCGGCACGACCCCCGCCCGCGAGCACCAGAACCATCCCGGACGAACGACCCTCGGAGGGGCGAAGTCATGATCGAAGCACGCGGCCTGACCAAGCGGTACGGGCCCAAGACCGCGGTGGACGGCATCTCGTTCACCGTGCGTCCCGGGACCGTCACCGGCTTCCTCGGCCCCAACGGCGCCGGCAAGTCCACGACCATGCGCATGATCATGGGTCTGGACCGCCCGACCGCGGGGACCGTCACCGTCAACGGGCGCCCGTACGCGCAGCACCGCTCCCCCCTCACCGAGGTGGGCGCGCTGCTCGACGCGAAGGCCGTCCACACCGGGCGCACCGCCTACAACCACCTCCTCGCGATGGCCGCGACGCACGGCATCCCGACCAAGCGCGTCGACGAGGTCATCGAGATGACCGGCCTCCAGTCGGTCGCGAAGAAGCGCGTCGGCGGCTTCTCGCTCGGCATGGGCCAGCGCCTGGGCATCGCGTCCGCGCTGCTGGGCGACCCCAAGACGCTCATCCTCGACGAGCCGGTCAACGGCCTCGACCCCGAGGGCGTCCTGTGGGTGCGCAACCTCGCGAAGTACCTGGCGTCGGAGGGCCGCACGGTCTTCCTGTCGAGCCACCTCATGAGCGAGGTCGCGCTCACGGCCGACCACATCGTCGTCATCGGCAAGGGCCGCATCATCGCGGACGCCCCGGTGAGCGACATCGTCAACGGCTCCCAGCAGCGCACGGTCCGCGTCCGCACGCCGCACGCGACGCAGCTCGCCGAGATCCTCACGAGCGACGGCGCGACCGTCACGAGCGACGAGCCGAGCCTGCTCGTGGTCACCGGCGCCGACGCGCCCGGGATCGGCGAGCTCGCCGCCGCGAAGGGCTTCGTCCTGCACGAGCTCACGCCCGTCACGTCGACCCTCGAGGACGCCTACATGGCCCTCACGGCCGACGCGGTCGAGTACCAGACCGAGTCCGCGCAGATCCACATCGGCCACGGCGCGGCGGGTGCGCCCGCGGGTGCGCCGGCCCCCACCGACTCCCTCGAAGGAGCGCAGCGATGAGCGCCACGACCCTCGCCCCCGGCGCCGCCAGCCCGACGGCGTCCCGCACGTCCCCGTACCGCCTCACGTTCGGCCACGTGCTCCGCTCGGAGTGGATCAAGTTCCGCTCGCTGCGCTCCACGTGGTGGACGCTCGGCATCACCGTCGTCGTCATGGTCGGCTTCTCGCTCATGTTCGCCGCAGTCGTGTCGTCGATGGACTCCGCGGGCGGCTCGCCCGAGGATATGGGGATGGGCACGACCGACGGCATCGGTGTCATGGTCATCACGGTGGGCTACTCGTTCGCGCAGCTCGCTGTCGCCGTGCTCGGTGCGCTCACCGTCACGGGCGAGTACTCGACCGGCATGATCCGCTCCACGCTCTCCGCCGTACCGCGCCGGCTGCCGGCACTCGCGGCGAAGATGATCGTCGTCGGGGTCGTCACCGCGATCACGACCGCCGTCGCGGTCGGGCTCTCCTACCTCGTGACCTACCCCATCCTGTCCGGCAAGGACATGACGGCCGACTTCTCCTCCGCCGACGACCAGCGTGCCCTGATCGGTGCCGTGCTGTACCTCACCGCGGTCGCGCTGTTCTCCGTCGCCGTCGGTGTGCTGCTCCGCAGCTCGGCCGGCGCGATCTTCACGCTCGTCGCGGTGTTCTTCGTCCTCTCGATGGTGCTCAACATCGTCATGGGCGTCACGGGAGCCGACTGGGTCCAGGCGCTCATGAACTCGCTGCCCGCCTCTGCGGGCGAGCAGGTCGTGCTCGGCGGCGGGATGTCGTCCCCCGACGCGATCGGCCCGTGGCCCGGCTTCGCGGTGCTCGCCGGCTGGACCGCGGCGCTGACCGTCGCCGCGGCGGTCGTGCTCAAGCGCCGGGACGCGTGACCTCCCGGCCCACCACCCCGCCGCGGGCGCGCCCACACACCCGCCCGGGGGCCCGGGGCGGGGGCGGCCCCCCACGCCCCCCCCGCGCCCCCCCCCCCC
>NZ_JBHXIC010000165.1:0-2950 GCF_042723955.1 Cellulosimicrobium cellulans
TTGTTAATGCCCCGGCGACCCCCGCTCTCTACCCCCAAACTCTCGTCGGCAGCTTCAGCTGTGTATAAGAGACAGGTCCTCGGGCGTCGTCGTGCTCGGCGAGATCTCGCCCTGGGACACGTTCATGGAAGTGGTTACTCCTTGGCGGCCGCGTCGTTGACAGCGGTGACGATGTCCTCGGGCGTGCCCTGACCGGCGAGCAGGTTGACGACGGCCGTGTTCAGGGCGTTGCCGATGTTCTGGCCGTAGAGCGTGTCGAGCCAGACGGAGACGTACGGCGCCTCGTTGTACGCCTCGAGGATCGAGACGAGCGCCGGGTCGACGACCGCGCCCTGCGCCTCCTTGCTCGCGGGCAGCGTCTGGAACGCGGTGGCGTAGGCCTCCTGCGACTCCTTCGACATGGCGTAGTTGAGGAAGTCGGCGCACGCGTCCGGGGCGTCCACGTAGCAGGAGTAGCCGTCGACGCCGCCCATCATCGCGCCGGGCTCGCCGTCACCGTCCTCGACCTCGGGGAACGGGAACCACTGGAGGTCGGGCAGGGGCTGCTCGTCCGGCGTGAGGGACGCGATGACGCCCGGGTCCCACGCGCCCATGAGCTCCATCGACGCCTGGTGGTTCGCCAGCAGGCCGGCCGACGAGCCGGCGCCCTGCTGCGCGGACGTGGTGAGGAAGCCCTCGTTGAACGGCTCCGTCGCTGCGAAGTCCGCGAGCGCGTTGCCGGCGTCGAGCCAGCACGGGTCGTCGAACGTCCGCGTGTCGGCGGCCTCGTTCATCGCGTCCTGCGAGCAGTACCGGAGCGCGAAGAAGTAGTACCAGTGCGCGGCGGGCCACGCGTCCTTGGCACCGAGCGCGATGGGCGCGATGCCCGCGGCCTTCAGCTGCTCGGTCGCCGCCTCGAGGTCCGAGATCGTCCCCGGGGTCTCGGTGATGCCCGCCTGGTCGAACAGGTCGGTGCTGTAGAACATGCCGCCGGGCAGGATCGACACCGGCATGCCGTAGACCTTGCCGTCGACGGACAGCGCGCTCAGCGACCCGCCGACCGCCTCCTCGACCGCCGGGTCGATGAGGTCGGTCAGGTCCTTGACCTGACCCGCCTCGACGACGTCCGCGAGCTTGCCGCCGCCGCGCGCCATGAAGATGTCGGGCGCGTCACCCGAGTTCAGGGCGGTCTGGAGCTTGCCGTCCATGTCCTCGTTCTGGATGGACTGGATCGTGATCTTGACGCCGGGGTTCTCGTCCTCGAACGCCGCGGCCGTCTCCTTCCAGTAGTCCATGCCGGGGCCGGTCGTGGAGTTGTGCCAGAAGGTCATCGAGACCGAGCCGTCGTCCGAGCCGGAGTCGCCCCCGCCTCCACAGGCCGAGAGCACGAGCGTGCCCGCCATCGCGACGGCGGTCGCCGCCAGGAGCTTCCGAGACTTCATCGTTCCGTCCTCTTCGTCGAGTCGCACAGGGCGCACGCTGCCTCGAGCGCGCCAGGCTGCCGCCGCGTCGGGGCCGCCACGGCGACTCTCGCAAACGGAGGGGTGGCGTGTCAATCGTTATCGATAACGTTTTACATACGATGCCGCGGCAGGCGCTGTGCGGGCGCGGTCGTGGGGCTAGGTGCGCACCCCCGGACGCAGCCACGGACCGGGACGAGCGCGCGGCGGGGCGCCGCCGAGGGGCCGCGGCACGGGCTACTGTCTCCCCATGCGCTCCACCGGAAGAGTCACGATCGGCGACGTCGCGCGCACCGCCGGCGTCTCGGTCGCGACGGTCTCCAAGGTGATCAACGGCCGCTACGGCGTCGCCCTCGAGACCTCCCGCCACGTCCAGGAGGTCATCGACCAGCTCGGGTACGAGTCGTCGATCGTCGCGCGCAGCCTGCGCAGCAGCCGCACCAACGTCATCGGCATCCTCGTCGCCGAGTTCGAGCCCTTCTCCACCGAGCTGCTCAAGGGCATCTCCGAGGCCGTCGACGGAACGGGCTACGAGCTGCTCGCCTACTCCGGCGGGCTGCGCCGCGACGACCGCGTCGGCTGGGAGCAGCGCTACCTCTCGCGCCTCGGCGGCACCCTGATCGACGGCGCCATCCTCGTCACCCCGACCGTCGTCGCGCCGGGCAACTCGATCCCCGTCGTCGCCGTCGACCCGCACCGCGGCCCCTCCGGCCCGCCCACCGTCGACTCCGACAACCTCGCCGGCGCGCGCGCCGCGACCGAGCACCTGCTCTCCCTCGGGCACCGCCGCATCGGGTTCCTCGCCGGGCGACCCGACCTCGAGTCCGCGCGCCTGCGCGAGCAGGGCTACCGCGAGGCCCTCGCCGACGCCGGCGTCCCGTTCGACCCCGACCTCGTGCGTGTCGGCGGCTACCGCCCCGACCTGGCCGACTCCCCCGCGCACGAGCTGCTCTCGCTCCCCGAGCGCCCCACCGCGATCTTCGCCGCGAACGACCTGTCGGCGATCCGCACCATGGAGGTCGCCGCGGAGCTCGGCCTGCGCGTGCCCGACGACGTCTCCGTCGTCGGGTTCGACAACGTCCCCGAGTCCGCGCTCACCACCCCGCCCCTCACGACCGTCGACCAGCCGATCCACCGCATGGGCGCCGAGGCCCTGCGCCTCATCGTCGACCTCGTCGAGGGCAACACCCGCGAACCCCACGTCCGCCTCCCCACGACCCTCGTCGTCCGCGGCACCACCCGCCCCCTCTGACCCTCCGACCTCCGGACCGCCGACCGCCTTGACAGGACCGAGTCAGCAGGGAAGGCCCCCTGGTCCCGCGAGGTAGAACCGTGGTGGCGCGAGGTAGAACCCCGGTGCGCGAAGTAGAACCCTGGTCATGCGGGGACCGCGGTCGCCCGGGTGCGTGAGGACCAGGGTGAGACGACCTAGGGCGGGGTGGGTGGTGGTGCCGCTTCGTGGCGGGCCTGGCGGGAGCCGCGAGGAACGAGCGGCGGATGGTAGACGCGGC
>NZ_JBHXIC010000166.1:0-2797 GCF_042723955.1 Cellulosimicrobium cellulans
GCTCCGGCGCGTCCGGGACCGGAGCGCGCCGGAGCCCGGCGCCGCCGCAGGTCACGGTCGCGGGTGAAGATGTCGTGTCGATCGGCTCACGTTCGCGGACGCACCGCGCGTGCTCCCGGAGCCGGGGCCGCCGCGGCAGCACAATCGGGGCATGCCGTCCTCGCGCCGCCCTCCGCGCCCCGGTGCCCCCGCGCGCCCGGGGACCGGGCCCGCGCGCGGGTCGTCCGGGTCGAAGCCGACCCGGTCGGGCACGACGGCGTCCGGAGCGTCCCGCTCGTCGACGTCCAAGCCCGCCGCGTCCCCGGGTGCGTCGCGCGCGCGGCCGACGACCGGGAAAAGCTCCACGACGAGCGCGAAGGCCGCCGCGTCGTCGAGCGCACGCCGGCCGGCCTCGCGCGCGCAGCGCCCGGCACCGTCGCGCCGCGCCGCAGGCCCCGCGCCGGAGGACCGGCGCCGGAGCCGGTACGGCTTCCTGCTGCCCGAGGTGGTGACGGTCCGCACCCTGGTGCTGTCCGTGGTCGTGCTGCTCGCCGTGGTGCTGCTGCTGCCCACCCTGCGGGCGTACGTGAACCAGACGGGGGAGCTGCGCGAGCTGCGCAACGACCTCGCGCAGGCGGAGACCCGGCGCGACGACCTCCGGTCCGAGCTGGACCGCTGGGACGACCAGGCGTACGTCGAGCGCGAGGCGCGGGACCGTCTCAACTTCGTCATGCCGGGCGAGCGGCCGTGGCGCGTGCTCGACCCGGAGACGGTGGTCGACGACATCGACCCGCAGACCGGTCGGACGATCACCGACGGCCCCGTCCAGGGCTACGAGGACGGCACGCCCTGGTACGAGGCGATCTGGGCGTCGGTGCAGGTCGCGGGCGAGCAGCCGGTGTCGTCGGGCGCGGGCGAGGGGGCCGGGACGGACGGCGACGGGGCCGGCGAGGAGGCGCCGCCCGCGGGCGAGGAACCGACCGGCGACGGCTCGACGCCGTCGAGCGGGGAGAATGGGTGACGCGTCGTCCCGACGCGCCCGACCGAACCGAAGGAAGACCCGTGCCCGACGCCCGCCTGGCCATCCCCGCCGACGACCCGGACGCCGTCGTCACCGAGCGCGACCTCGAGACCCTCGCGGAGCAGCTCGGTCGCGCCCCGCGCGGGGTCGTCGGCATCGCCGCGCGGTGCGCGTGCGGGCGCCCGCTCGTGGTCCGCACGGCGCCGCGGCTCGAGAACGGCACGCCGTTCCCCACCACCTTCTACCTCACCAGCCCCGGCGCGGTGGCGGCCGCGTCGACGCTCGAGGCGAACGGTGTCATGAAGGAGATGTCCGAACGCCTGACCGAGGACGAGGAGCTCGCCGCCGCCTACCGGCGCGCGCACGAGCACTACCTCGCGCAGCGGGAGGCGCTGGGCCACGTCAAGGAGATCGACGGGATCTCGGCCGGGGGCATGCCGACGCGCGTCAAGTGCCTGCACGTCCTCGTCGGGCACGCCCTGGCCGCCGGTCCCGGCGTGAACCCGCTGGGGGACGAGGCGCTCGAGCGCGTGCGCGACGTCTGGCGCCCGGACCGCTGCACCTGCTGAGCCGCCGCGACCGAGACCCTGGGTGACGCAGGGCACGCGGCGGGCTCCCGTCCGGAGGGCGGCCCGGGGCGCGACCGCCCGCCCGACGGTGGCACGCTTGGTCGCATGACCTCAGGCTCCACCTCTGCTCCGGACGCGCTCGCCACGCCGGGTCTCGCGCCCGTCCCCGTCCCGCCCGGCGCCGCGCGCGTCGCGGCGATCGACTGCGGGACCAACTCGATCCGCCTGCTCGTCGCGGACGTCGACCCGGTCGCGGGCACGCTCGTCGACCTCGACCGCCGCATGGAGGTCGTCCGGCTTGGCCAGGGCGTCGACCGCACGGGCCGCCTCGCGCCGGAGGCGCTCGCGCGCACGCTCGACGCCGCGCGCCGGTACGCCGACGTGATCGCGGAGCTCGGCGCCACGCGCACGCGCTTCGTCGCGACCTCGGCCACGCGGGACGCCGAGAACCGCGCCGAGTTCGTCGAGGGCGTCCTGGCCGCGCTGGGCGTGGAGCCCGAGGTCGTCTCGGGCGAGGAGGAGGCCGCGCTGTCGTTCCGTGGGGCGACGTCGACGGTCGCCGCGCTGCGCCCGGGCCCGTTCGTGGTCGTGGACCTCGGCGGCGGCTCGACCGAGCTCGTGCTCGGCACGGCGACCCCCGACGCCGCGTTCTCCATGGACGTCGGCTGCGTGCGCCTCACGGAGCGGCACCTGCGCTCCGACCCCCCGACCGCCGCCGAGGAGGCCGCGGCCCGCGCGGACGTGCGCGCCGCGCTCGGCGAGGCGACCGCCGTCGTCCCGCTGGGGGAGGCCGCGACGCTCGTCGGCCTCGCGGGATCGGTCACCACGGTGACGGCCCACGCGCTGGGCCTCGCGCAGTACGACCGGGACCGCATCAACGGTGCCGTGCTGTCCGTCGACGCGGTCCTGGCGGCGTGCGACGACCTGCTCCACCGCTCGCGCGCCGAGCGCACCGCCCTGGGCTTCATGCACCCGGGCCGCGTGGACGTCATCGGCGCCGGCGCGCTCGTGTGGTCGGAGGTCGTGCGCCGCGTGCGCGACGACGTCGCCGCCGCGGGCGGGTCGCTCACCGAGGTCGTGACGAGCGAGCACGACATCCTCGACGGGATCGCCTGGTCGATCGCCTGACCCGACCGCCGAACCCAGGGTCGTTCCCCACCCCGGCACTCGGGTGGGGAGCGACCCCGGGTTCGGCGGGTCGACCCGGCCCACCCTAGGTCGTCCCCGG
>NZ_JBHXIC010000167.1:0-2604 GCF_042723955.1 Cellulosimicrobium cellulans
GGGTCCTGCGAGACGTCGTCGACCGTGACCGGGCGGACGACGCGCAGGTCGTTCTCGCGCTCGTACGCGGGGCGCCCGGGGGCGTCCGTCAGACGTAGGCGGCGTACGCCGGCAGGTCGAGGATGCCGTTGCCGGACAGCCCGAGGACGATCACCTCGGGCTCGGTCGCCGCGCGCGCGTGCGCGATCGCCGCCGCGACGGCGTGCGTCGACTCCGGCGCCGGGATGATGCCCTCGCTGCGCGCGAAGAGCGTGCCCGCGACGAACGCGTCGTCCTGCTCGACGGCGACCGCGTCCATGAGCCCGAGGTGCACCGCGTGCGAGACCATCGGCGACATGCCGTGGTAGCGCAGCCCGCCCGCGTGGATCGCCGGGGGGACGAAGTCCTTGCCGAGCGTGTGCATCTTGAGCAGCGGCGTGAGGCCCGCGACGTCACCGAAGTCGTAGCGGTACTCCCCCTGGGTCAGCGACGGGCACGCGGCGGGCTCGCACGCCACGAGCCGCGTCGTCGTACCTTCGCGCAGGGTGCGGCCCAGGAACGGGAACGTCAGGCCCGCGAGGTTGGACCCGCCGCCCGCGCACCCGAACACCACGTCGGGTGCGCCCTCGCCGGCCTCGTCGAGCTGGATGAGCGCCTCCTGACCGATGACGCTCTGGTGCAGCATGACGTGGTTGAGCACGCTGCCCAGCGCGTAGTGCGCCGCGGGGTCCTTCGCGGCCGTCTCGACGGCCTCGCTGATCGCCATGCCGAGCGAACCGGTCGTCTCCGGGTCCGCCGCGAGCATCGCTCGACCGGCCTCCGTGAGGTCCGACGGCGACGGGTGGCAGATCCCGCCGTAGACCTCCATCTGCGCGCGGCGGTACGGCTTGGAGTCGTACGACGCGCGCACCTGCCACACCTCGACGTCGAGCCCGAGCAGCGCGCCCGCGAACGACAGCGACGCGCCCCACTGGCCAGCGCCCGTCTCGGTCGTGAGCTTCGTCGTGCCCTCGAGCGCGTTGTAGTACGCCTGCGCGACCGCGGTGTTCGGCTTGTGCGAGCCGACCGGGCTCACGCCCTCGTACTTGTAGTAGATCCGGGCCGGGGTGCCCAGGACCCGCTCGAGGCGTCGCGCGCGCACGAGCGGCGACGGCCGCCACAGCGCGTAGATCTCGCGGATCGTCTGCGGGATCTCGACGTAGCGCTCGGTCGTCACCTCCTGCTGGACGAGCGCGAGCGGGAACAGCGGCGCGAGGTCGTCGGGCGTGAGGGGCTCGCGCGTGCCGGGGTGCAGGTGCGGCGGCACGGGCTCGGGCAGGTCCGCGGCGAGGTTGTACCAGTGCGTCGGGACGGTCGAGGGCACCTCGGCGCCGGTCGGCTCGAGGGACCGGACGGGGACGGGAGAATGCTGTGTCGTCATTCTGGAGGCTCCAGCTCAGGGGGTACTCGGGGTACACGGGAGGAAGGGCCGCTGGGCCGACGACGCGTGCACCGGGGTCCGCCGAGGCCGCCCACGTCGTCGGGGCACGGCCGGTAGAGGTCACCGGCCGTCAGGCGGCCGGCCACCAAGGGGTCACGGACGGGTGCGTCACGACGCCGACCCTACCCCGGCGTGCGCGGTCGGGACACCGCCGGCAGGGACCACCGGCACCGGCTGAGGGACGATCGGCTCTCGCGCGCGCGAGAGCCCGGGAGGTGGGATGGGACCAGGTCGCCGGACGACGGCAGTGCCGGCGCGGACGGAAGGAGCCGTCATGGTCAGCAACCACGTACCGGGAAGGTTCGAGGGGCGCACCGCGATCGTCACCGGCGCGGGCGCCGGCATCGGGCGCGCGACGGTCGAGCGGCTGCTCGCGGAGGGCGCACGCGTCGTCGCGACGGACGTCCGGGAGGACCGCCTGGAGAAGCTCGTCGCGGACGTCGGGACCGACGCCCTCGTGACGGTCGCGGGCGACGTCAGCACCCAGACCACGGTCGACGCGGTGGTCGCCGCCGCAGACGGCCGCGTCGACGCGCTCGCCAACGTCGCGGGCATCATGGACGGGTTCCTGCCGAGCGCCGAGGTCGACGACTCGACCTGGGACCTCGTCATCGCCGTCAACGTCACGGCCGTCATGCGCCTCACGCGCGCGGTGCTGCCCCTCATGCTCGACGCCGGGAAGGGGTCGATCGTCAACGTCGGGTCCGAGGCAGGCTCCCGAGCCTCGGCGTCCGGCACCGCCTACGCGACGTCGAAGCACGCGGTCATCGGCTTCACCAAGAGCACGGCGTTCTTCTACACGCCTCAGGGCGTGCGGGCGAACGTCGTGGCTCCGGGCGCCGTCGCGACGAGCATCGAGGCACCGTTCCGCTCGCAGTACGCGGGCGAGCGGCTCGGGCCGGTCATGGCGACGACCGTCCCACCCGCCGCGAGCGCCGACGAGCTCGCCGCGGCGATCACCTGGTTGCTCTCGGACGACTCGGCCAACGTCTCCGGTGCCGTACTGCACAGCGACGGCGGCTGGGCCGCCGTCTGACGGCGGCGGTTGCCGGGACGGAACCCGAGGCAGGACGGGGGCGGACCAGGGACGGGACGAAGGCTGCGCGGCCGCCCCCGCCGGCGGCGGGGGGGGCCGGCCCCACCCA
>NZ_JBHXIC010000168.1:0-2563 GCF_042723955.1 Cellulosimicrobium cellulans
TGAGAGACACACCCCCCCATACCCCCCAGCCACCGCCCGCCGCCCCCCCCCGCCCCCCCGGCCCGCGGCGGCTCCTCGCCGCCACGGTCGCCGGACTCACCGCGACGACGGTCCTCACCGTCGCCCCGGCCTCGGCGACCCCCACCGCACCGGCGACGGCGTCGTCCGCCGTCGTGTCCGCAGCCGACGCCGTCGTCGCCGCCGAGCAGGTCCTCACCTGGACCGCGGACAACAGCGTGACCGACTACAAGGCGTTCCCGGCGACGGCCGAGGCCGGCCCGGCGACGATCGTCTTCGAGAACAGCATGGCGACCGGCAGCACGTTCGGCATGAGCCACACGCTCACGTTCGACACGTCGACGCCGGGCTACAACCACGACGTGAACCTCAACATCCTCGCGAGCCCGTTCGACGCGAACGGCGGGCGCCACGAGGCCCAGGTGAACCTCACGCCGGGCAAGTACCGCTACTTCTGCGCGATCCCCGGGCACGGCGAGATGTGGGGCGAACTCGTCGTCACCGACGGCGGCGGCGGCGAGGACACCACGGCACCGTCCGTGACCGCTCTGGTCACCGGCGAGCAGGACGGCGACGGCGCCTACGTGGGCGGCGCGACCGTGACGCTCGACGCGACCGACGACGACTCCGGCGTGGCCGGTGTCGAGTACGACCTCGACGGCGCGGGCTGGCAGGCGTACACCGAGCCGTTCGTCGTCGACGCGGTCGGTGCGCACACGCTCCAGTTCCGCGCGACCGACGCGGCGGGCAACACGTCCGAGGCCCAGACCGCGGAGTTCACCGTCGTCGAGGGCGACGTCGAGGAGGACACCACCGCCCCGACCGTCGAGCCCATGGTCATGGGCGAGCAGGACGAGAACGGCGCGTACGTCGGTACGGCGGCCTTCATGCTCCACGCCGCGGACGAGGGTTCGGGCGTCGCGTCGGTCGAGTACCAGGTCGACGGCGACGCGTGGCTGCCCTACACGACGACCGTGCCCTTCACCGACCTCGGCGAGCACACCGTCTCCTACCGCGCGACCGACGTCGCGGGCAACGTGTCCGAGGTCGGCTCGGTGACCTTCACGGTCGTCGAGGGCGGCGAGCAGGACACGACCGCCCCGACGGTCACGGCCGAGGTCACGGGGGAGCAGGACGACAACGGCGCGTTCGTCGGGTCCGCCACGGCGACGCTCACCGCGACGGACGACGCGTCCGGCGTGGAGAGCGTCGAGTACGACCTCGACGGCGCCGGCTGGGCCCCGTACACCGAGCCCCTCGTGGTCGACGAGCCCGGCGAGCACACGCTCGTCTACCGGGCCACCGACGCCGCGGGCAACGTCTCCGAGGACACCGTCACGGAGTTCGTCGTCGTGGCGGACGCCGAGGAGGACACCACGGCCCCGGTCGTCGCGAACGAGCTCAGCGGCACGCAGGACGAGAACGGCGCCTACGTGGGCTCCGCGTCCGTGCTCCTCACCGCGACCGACGAGGGCTCGGGCGTCGCGTCCGTCGAGTACGACCTCGACGGCGCGGGCTGGACCCCGTACACCGAGGCCGTCGTGGTCGACGAGCCGGGCCAGCACACGCTCGCCTACCGTGCGACCGACGAGGCGGGCAACGTCTCCGAGCCCGCGAGCGTCACGTTCTCCGTCGTCGAGGGCGACGGGAGCGACACCGTCGCCCCCACGGTCGACCACCGCGTCATGGGCGGCGAGAAGAACGAGGCGGGCGAGTACCTCTCGACCGTCTTCGTGCGCCTGCTCGCGAAGGACGCCGACTCGGGCGTCGCCTCGGTCGAGTACCAGGTGGACGGCGGCGAGTGGACGCCCTACTCGAAGCAGATCTCGGTGCGGACCCCGGGTGCGCACACCGTGACCTACCGCGCGACCGACGCGGCGGGCAACGTCTCCGCCCCGCAGACGGTCTCGTTCGTCATCGCGGGCGGCGAGGAGCCGGGCGACACCGACGGCCCCGTCGTCACGGCGGGCGTCAGCGGCAGCCGCACCCGCGACGGCGACTTCGTCGCGAGCGCGCGCGTCACGCTCACGGCGGTCGACGAGGAGTCGGGCGTCGACCGCATCGAGTTCCAGGCGAACGACGGCGCGTGGCAGCGCTACGCGGCCCCGGTCGCGTTCGCGGCCGACGGCCAGCACGTGGTCCGCTACCGCGCGGTCGACGGCGTCGGCAACGTCACGACCGGCGAGGTGACCTTCACGGTCCTCCAGCTCGTCCGCGACCGTTGCGTCGGGTCGGACATCCGCCCGACGGTGATCATCGACGGCCACGACAGCACGGTGCAGAACTACGACGACGGCACCGGCTGCACGGTCAACGACCACATCGCCGAGACCGACGAGTACTCGACGCACCGTGAGTTCGTGGACCACGTGAGCCTCGTGACCGAGGACCTCGTCCTCGACGGCGTCCTCGACGACGCCGAGCGCGAGCTCGTCATCGCTGCGGCCGAGCTGTCCGACATCGGTCGCCGCTGACCGACGCCTGACGGTCTGACCTGACCAGTCCGATCGACGACGGCCCGGACCCGCACCCCCAGGTGCGGGCC
>NZ_JBHXIC010000169.1:0-2468 GCF_042723955.1 Cellulosimicrobium cellulans
ACGCCCACCCCCCCCGCGGGGCCCCCCCGCCCCCCGCCCACGACCCTCGCCGGCGACCACACGGCCGCCGCGGGGGGCCCCCAGGGCCCGGCCGTCACGCTCGACGGCGAGGTCGTCGAGGTCGGCGCGCTCGTCGGTCCGGGCCTCGAGCCCGGAGCGCACACGCTCGTCGTGACGGCGACGGACGTGCTCGGCAACGCGAGCACGCACGAGATCGGCTTCACGAGCCTCGGCGTCCCCGACGTCCCGACCGACCTCACCCCCGCGACCGGGACGACCGGCGTCGAGGGCTCCCTCGAGCTCGGCGCGCGGGTCAGCGCCCCCGGCGGCGGCGACGTCACGGCGACGTTCGCGCGCGCCGACGTGCGCTCGCCCGTCGTCGCTGCGCAGGGCGAGACCGCCGCGGTGCCCACCGACGTGCTGCACGTCGAGGGCGAGAGCCCGGCCGACGTCGACGCGCTCGTCCCGGGCGACGGCGCGACGCTCGACGCGGCACCCGCCGCCGACGTCGCGTTCCAGCGCTTCGAGATCCCGGCCGAGGGTGACGTGGCCGGGCAGACGGTCCGGTGGGACGGCGTGATCGACCCGCAGCGTCTCGCGACGCTCCACGTCTGGGACGGCGCGGCCTGGGAGGCCCTCGTCTCAGCGCGCGGTGCCGTGGAGGGGCCGACGAGCCTGACGGCCACGCTGTCCACGCGGCACGCGACGCAGGGGACGGTCCACGTCCTCGTCACCGGCACCGACCCGTTCGCCGACGACATCGACGACGGCGTCGGCACCGAGGAGCCGACGTCGTTCGCGGACCGCGACGCGTACGACTTCTCGATGGTCCACTTCACGGACACGCAGTACCTGTCCGAGGGCGCCGTCGAGCAGGAGACCGCCGAGGAGCGTGCGGTCTGGGCGAAGACCTACACCGACCTCGTGCAGTGGGTCGTCGACAACGCCGACGAGCGCGGCATCGAGTACGTCGCGCACACGGGCGACATCATCGAGAACTACACGCGCACGCCGGCGGACGACGCGATGGCCGCCCAGGTCCGCGGCGAGTACGAGTTCTCGTCCTCGGCCCAGCGGCTGCTCGACGACGCGGGCATCCCCAACGGCGTCCTCGCGGGCAACCACGACAACCTCACGGGCGCCGACAACGGCCCCGGCGCGCTGTACAACGCGTACTACGGCCCGGACCGGTACGAGGTGCTGTCGGCCGGCTGGCAGGACGCGTCCTACGGCGGCCCGTGGCGCGAGGGCGACAACCAGAACCACTACGACCTGTTCACGGCCGGCGGCCTGGACTTCGTCGCCGTGTACCTCTCGTACGGCGTGACCGACGAGGAGGCCGCGTGGGCCGACGGCGTGCTGGAGCAGTTCGCCGACCGCAACGCGATCCTGCTCGCGCACGACTACCTCGCGCCGAGCACGAACCCCGACGGCCGCGGCGCACCGTTCTCGACGCCCGACGGGCGCCTGCTCTACTCGAAGGTCGTCGAGCCGAACCCCAACGTCTTCCTCGTGCTCTCGGGGCACGAGCACGGTGTGGGCATCAACGTGAAGCAGGACGTCGGCACTCCGGGCAACGGGGTCGTCGAGCTGCTCGCGGACTACCAGTTCTACGAGGTCACCGCGGAGGAGGCCGGTCTCACCGAGATCGGTGGGTACGCGCCCGACCAGGGCCTGCGGCTCGGGTCGAGCTACCTGCGCCTGCTCCAGTTCGACGTCGACCGCTCCGAGCTGATCGTCGACACGTACTCGCCGTGGCTCGAGAACTTCGGTGCCACCGAGTACGACGACCGCAAGCGCTACAACGGGCTTGAGGACGACTTCACGGTGCCCGTCGACCTCACGACCCGGACGACGACCCTCGTGACCGACGCCGTCGCGCTCTACGCCCCGGCGGAGGAGATCGGGACCGCCACCGTCCCGTCGGGCGAGGTCGCGCGCGTGACCTGGGACGACCTCGACGCGGGTGCGCTGCACGCGTGGGTCGTCACGGCGACGAGCGCGGGCGGTGGCACGGCGGTCAGCCCGGTCACCACGTTCACGACGACCCCCGGCCAGGACGGTCTCGTCGTCTCGACCACGGCTCGCAGCCAGTGCATGGCGGGCAAGGCGTATGTGGCGGTCCGGGCTCTCAACGCCGACACGGTGCCCGTGGACGTCACGCTGAGCACGCCGTACGGCGAGCGCACCGTGACGGACGTGCAGCCCGGCGCGTCGGCGTACCATGCCTTCGCGGTCCGCTCCACCCAGGTGGCGGCGGGCAGCGCGCACGTGACGGCGAGCGGCGACGACCGCACGTTCGCGGGCGACGTCGCGTTCGACGCGCTCGCGTGCGGCTGACCCGCGCGGTGCGCACGACCCGGGTGACCCGGTGACGCCGCGCGGCGTGAGGTGAGGAGCGGCCCCCCCCCCCCCCGGCGACCGGGCGCGCGCCGCGGCCCCCCGCCGAGGACCCCCCCCCCGGCCAC
>NZ_JBHXIC010000170.1:0-2417 GCF_042723955.1 Cellulosimicrobium cellulans
AGCGCCCCCCGGCCCCCCCCCGGGGGGGGGGGCCCCCGCCCCCCCCCCCCCCCCCCCTCGGCGTGTCCGGGGTCGGGCGTGGCCCGCAGGTGGCCCGGCCGGGCGGTCGGGGACCCGCCGGTCTGCGAGACTGCTGGCGCGCCCCGTACCGCCGGAGCACGACGAGAGCGACCGAGAGGACCTGAACGCATGGCCGAGCTGCACTACCCGAGCGACGACTTCCCCGCGCCCGTGGGGGTGCGGCTCGACGCGCCCGACCGCTGGGTCCCGCTGCCCCACGTCGCCCTGCCGCTCGCGCTCGGGCGCGAGGTGGAGGAGGGGGAGTTCAACCCGAACGTCATCGTCGTCGTCTCGCGCATCCGGGCCGAGCAGACGCTGGACGACGCGCACGCCGAGGTGCTGCGCAAGCTCAAGCCGCTGCCGCGGCTGCGTCAGCTCGACGGCGGTGACGTGGACGTGGACGGCCTGCCGGGGCGGTGGGTCGAGGCGTCCTTCAAGGGCGGCGGGGGAGCGGTGCTGGTGCAGTCGGTGCGGACGGTCGTCGTCCCGCGCGGGCCGGTGGCCGACCTCGTCCAGACGACGGGGACGTGCACGCTCCTCCAGCACCCGTGGGCCGCCGCGGAGATCCGCGCCGTGCAGGAGAGCCTCCGCGTCGACCGTTGAAGCGCGGCGTTACATTCGCCCGGATCACAAGACGCGGTATCCACCAGGCGAGACCGGTGAGACCCTGGTCATGGAGGAGAGGGCCCGAGTGAGGCAACCCTCACCCCAGTCGTACAATCGAGAGGTCTCCTGCGGCCGGTACCCACCGGTCGACGCGGAACGGCCCGTCGGCCGCGCGGGAGAGACCCCCGTCCTCGACCGGAAGGCGCACCGTCCTGTGAGCAGCATCCGTCCACTGCGCGTCGCGATCGTCGGCGCTGGTCCCGCCGGGATCTACGCCGCGGACATCCTGTCCAAGACCGACCTCGACGTGAGCATCGACCTGTTCGAGCGCCTGCCCGCTCCGTTCGGCCTCGTGCGCTACGGCGTCGCGCCGGACCACCCCCGTATCAAGCAGATCATCGTGGCGCTCCACAAGGTGCTGAGCCGCGGCGACATCCGCCTGCTCGCGAACGTGGACTACGGCGTCGACCTCAAGCTGGACGACCTGCGCCAGTACTACGACGCCGTGATCTTCTCGACCGGCTCGATCCGCGACGCGGCCCTGCCGATCGAGGGCATCGACCTGCCGGGCTCGTACGGCGCGGCCGACTTCGTGTCCTGGTACGACGGCCACCCCGACGTCCCGCGCACGTGGCCGCTCGAGGCGCAGCAGGTCGCGGTCCTCGGCGCGGGCAACGTCGCGCTCGACGTCGCGCGCGTGCTCGCCAAGCACGCGGACGACCTGCTGCCGACCGAGGTGCCGCAGAACGTCTACGAGCTCCTCAAGGCCTCGCCCGTCACCGACGTGCACGTCTTCGCCCGCCGCGGGCCCGCGCAGGCGAAGTTCTCGCCGCTCGAGCTCCGCGAGCTCGGGCACGTCCCCGACGTCGACGTGATCGTCTACCCGGAGGACTTCGAGTTCGACGAGGGCTCGATGGCGGCGATCAGCTCCTCGAACCAGACCAAGCAGGTCGTCAAGACCCTCACGGACTGGACGCTCAAGGACCCGGGCGAGAACACGGCGTCGCGCCGCCTGCACCTGCACTTCCTGCACGCCCCGGCCGCCGTGCTGGGCGACGGCAAGGTCGAGGCGCTGCGCACCGAGCGCACGCAGCTCAACGGCGACGGCACCGTCTCCGGCACGGGCGAGTTCCACGAGTGGCCCGTACAGGCCGTGTACCGCGCGGTCGGCTACTTCGGCTCGCCGCTGCCGGAGATCCCCTTCGACGAGCTCAAGGGCGTCATCCCGAACCGCGAGGGCCGGGTCATCGACATCGACGGCGAGCACATCCCGGGTGTGTACGCGACCGGCTGGATCAAGCGCGGTCCGGTCGGCCTCATCGGCCACACCAAGTCGGACGCGTCGGAGACGATCCGCCACCTCGTCGAGGACGTCACCGGCGCGGGCGACGGTGGCGACGTCGCGGCGGCGGACCTCGCGGCAGGCCGCGTCGCCCCCCTCGGCGACCCCGAGGCGGTCGTGGACTTCCTCCGCGAGCGCGGTGTCGACCACATCGAGTGGTCCGGGTGGGAGCTGCTCGACGCGTACGAGCGCTCGCTCGGCGAGCCGCACGGCCGCGAGCGCATCAAGGTCGTGCCGCGCGAGGACATGATCCGCGTGGCCCGCGGCGAGTCGCAGGTCGGCTGACCCGGCGGCCGCACCGGAACACCTGAGCACGGCCGAGGGGGGCCCACCCCCCCCCAGGTGGTGGGCCGAGGATTGCGAAGGGACAGGGGAATGGGCACAGGGGGGTGTTATAGTGGGGGCCCAC
>NZ_JBHXIC010000171.1:0-2373 GCF_042723955.1 Cellulosimicrobium cellulans
CCGACGGGTCGCTCGGGCGCTCCCCCCCCCACCCCCCCCCCCCTCGTGCTCGCCCGACCGCGTGCGCCGTCGTGCTTGGCGTGAGCCGAGGGCCTGGTGTCAGGTCGGGTTGCAGCGCTCCGCCATCGTGGCGAGCAGCCCGACGTCGGGCCGCCAGGGCTCCAGGTTCCACGTCGCCTTGTCCGGGGCACCGACGGCGTGGCACACGAGCTGGTCGTGCATGGTCGGGGTGTCGACCTCCGGCTCGGCGGCGACGAGCTGCGTCCATACGAGCTCCTGGCCCGCCTGCCCCGCGGCGCGCGCCCACGCGGTCGGGTCGACGGCGAGCGACCGCCCGCCCTCGCGCTCACCCCAGTCGGTGCTCCGTACCGCCTGCGTCCCGAGCGGGACGACGACGTCCCACGCGGCGGCGCCTGACGAGGTGCCCGACGGCGTCCCCGCCGCGGGCACGAGCGTCACCTCCGCCCGGTGCCCGTCGACGAGCACGACCCGCACGCCCGGATTCCCGGGCGAAGGCTCGCCCGTGGCGGCGCTGTCCCCGCCCACCGCGTCGCCCGGGGCCGTGCCGTCGCTTGGCTGCGCGGCGTGCGGACCGGCGACGCGCGGGGCGCCGAACCCGCCGACGGGGGTGCCGCCGTCGTCCAGCACCGTCAGGGTGCCGTCGGCGTGGCGCACGAGCGAGCCGCCCTCGACCGAGACCAGGGCCGGGGCGTCGGCGAGGACGAGCGCGACGTCCGACGCACCCTCGTCGCCCGCCGAGACGACCACCGCCGGAGCGCCCTCGCCCGGTGCGGTCGGCGGGAGCGGGGGCGCTGCGATCTCGACGGTCACCGGCCCCACGGTCACGTGCACGGCCTCGGGTTCCGCGGCGTCGTCACCACCGGCCTCCGCGGTGCCCTCGGCACCGGACGTGTCGTCGGTGGGCGTCGTCATGACCGGCCCCGGGCCTGGCGGCGACGCGCCGTCGTCCGGCGTGCACCCGGCGAGGACGACCGGCACGAAGATGCCGGCGGCGAGCGCGGCCAGCATGGTGGCACCGGGCCGTCGTCGCGACCGGAGCGCGGCGGGTCGTGTCACGACGAGACGGGCAGCAGGCCGGCCCAGCGGCGGCCGAGGTCGACGAGCCCCACGCGTTGGAGCGCGTCGACCTCGTCGGGGGTGAACCAGCCGACGTCGTCGGTCGACTCGTCCTCCTCGACGCGCAGCTCACCGCCCACCACATGGGCGCGGTAGACGATCCGGATGGCGTGCAGCGACCGGTCGCGGTCCTCCACGCGCAGCCGGTCGGCCCCGGCGACGACGATGCTGTCCACGCCGAGGAGGCCGTCGAGCTCGACGTCGTAGCCGGTCTCCTCACGCACCTCACGGACGGCCGCGGCCTCGGGGTGCTCGCCGGGGTCGATGCCGCCGCCGGGAAGAGTCCAGCCGCCGTGGTCCCCCTCGCTCCAGTGGGGGAGGAGCATCCTCCCGTCCTCGCGGACGATCACGGCGTAGGCGGCGACGCGGATCTGCATGGACCCATCATGCGCGACGGCTGTCGTCGAACCCTGTACGGCGCACGCCGGTGGCCTTGTGCGAGCAATCGGGATCGAATACTCTGAACCAAGTATTCGGAGGTGAGCCGTGTCCCGTCGTCCCGTGTCCAACCCGCTCGCGCTCGCCGTGCTCGCGAGCCTCGCCGAGCGACCCATGTACCCGTACGAGATCACGACGACCCTGCGCGAGCGGGGCAAGGACGACAGCATCCGGCTCAACTTCGGCTCGCTGTACTCCGTCATCAAGTCGCTCGAGAAGCACGGCTTCATCACGCCGTCGCACTCGGAGCGCGAGGGCAACCGGCCCGAGCGCGTCGTCTACGAGATCACGGAGGCGGGCAAGGTCGAGGCGGCCGCGTGGCTGCGCGAGCTGCTCGCCGTGCCCTCCAAGGAGTACCCGGACGTCGAGGCCGGGCTGTCGCTCATCGCGATGCTCTCGCCGGAGGAGGTCGCGGCGCTCCTGCGCGCGCGCCTCGCGTCGCTCGACAACGAGATCCGCACGCGCGACGCCGGTCTCACCGGCGCCGCGGCGGCCGGGCTGCCGGAGATCTTCCTCGTCGAGGCCGACTACCGGCTGGCCATGCTGCGCGCGGAGCGCACGTGGATCGACCGGTTCGCCGCACGCCTGGAGACGGGCGAGGTCGGCGGCCAGGACGGCTGGGCCGAGATGGCGCGGCTGCGCGCCGCGGGCGCGTCGCCCGAGGAGATCGAGGAGGTCGTGCGCCGCCACCTGCCCGCCGACCCCACCCCCTGAGACCACCGGCGCGGGGGCGCGCCGGGGGCGCGGGGGGGGGGGTGGGCGGGCCGGGCGCGCGGGGGCGCGCGCCCGGGGGCGGGG
>NZ_JBHXIC010000172.1:0-2252 GCF_042723955.1 Cellulosimicrobium cellulans
CCCGCCCCCCCCGCCGCCCCCCCCCGCCCCCGACGGTCTGCCGCGCGGGCGTCGCACACCGAGGAGGTGCGCGGCCGGGCGCCGCGCGGTGGCGCCGGGCGTCAGCCCTTGACGGCGCCCTGCATGATGCCCGCCACGAGCTGGCGGCCGGTGAAGATGAAGATGACGATCAGCGGCAGGGTCACGAGGAAGATCCCCGCCATGACGAGCGAGTAGTCGACGAAGAAGTTCGCCTGGAGGGACCGGACGACCAGCGGCAACGTCGGGTTGTTCTGGTTGAGCACGATCGACGGCCAGAAGAAGTTCGTCCACTGCTGCACGAACGTGAACAGACCGAGCATCGCGGCGGCAGGTCGCGCCGCGGGCAGCGCGATCGACCAGAACGTGCGGAACATCGACGCGCCGTCGACGCGGGCCGCCTCGATGAGCTCGTACGGGAGCGCCTCGCCGAGGTACTGCGTCATCCAGAAGACGCCGAACGCGGTGACGAGCGCGGGCACGATGACGGCCTGGAGCTTGCCGATCCACCCGAGATCCGACATGAGGATGTACATCGGGATCACGCCGAGCTGCGTCGGGACCGCCATCGTCGCGATGACGAACACGAGCAGCGGCCCGCGCCCGCGGAACCGGAGCTTGGCGAACGAGAAGCCCGCGAGCGTCGAGAAGAGCACGACGGACAGCGACGTGAGCACCGCGACGACCACCGAGTTCCAGGCGGCCTTCCAGAAGTTGATCGCGTCGGAGCTCATGACGTCGGCGAACCGGTCGAACAGGCTCGCGTCCGGCAGGAGCTGCGGCAGCGCGCTGCGCGAGATCTCCTCCGGCGTGGAGGAGCCCAGGATCAGCGTGAAGTACAGCGGGAAGACCGAGATCAGCAGGACGACGCCGAGGATCGTGTAGGTGACCCATCGGGGGCGGCGCTGGGTGCCGCCGACGTTCTTGCCGGCACCGCGACGTCGGGCGGCGGCGCGGGCCGCGCCCGGGCCTGCGGTCTGGGCGATGACGGGGACGGAGCTCATCGCTTCCTCCGGTCGGTCGTGGGGGCGGCGGTCGGTGCGGACGCCTGGTCCCCGGCGGCGGAGCGCTGGGCGGACATGGCGCCCTCGGCGCGCAGGCGCTTCTGGGTCTCACGACGCCGTCTGACCCACCGCGGCGGGCGCGGCTGGGCGTTGGAGGTGGCGATCCGCCGGGTCACGAGGAAGTTGATCATCCCGATGACGAGGATGAGGAGGAACAGCAGCCAGGCGACCGCGGCCGCGCGGCCGAAGTTCTTCTGGTTGCCCCACGCGACGTCGTAGAGGTAGAGCACGGTGGTCATCCACTGCCTGTCGGCGCCGCCGAGGCCCTGCGCGTCGTACATGCGCGGCTCGTCGAAGATCTGGAGGCCGCCGATGGTCGAGGTGATGACGACGAAGATGATCGTCGCGCGGATCTGCGGGACGGTCACGGAGAAGAACTGGCGCACGCGGCCGGCGCCGTCGATGATCGCGGCCTCGTACAGCTCGCGCGGCACGGCCTGCATGGCGGCGAGGAAGATCAGCGCGTTGTAGCCCGTCCAGCGGAAGTTCACCATCGACGCGATGGCGACGTGGCTCGCGAGCGCGTCCGCGTGCCAGCGGATCGGCTCGATGCCGACGAGGCCGAGGAGCTCGTTGATGAGGCCGTACTGGTCGGCGAAGAGGCGGCCGAAGATCATCGAGACCGCGACGGGGGCGACGACGTAGGGGAGCAGGACACCCATGCGCCAGAACGTGGCGGCGCGCAGGTTCTGGTCGAGCAGCGCGGCGATCGCGATGGCGGCGATCACCTGCGGCACGGACGACAGCACGAAGATCGAGAACGTGTTGCGCAGCGACTTCCAGAACGTGGGCTGCGCGAGGACGTCCGTGTAGTTCTGGAGGCCGACGAAGTCGCCCTGTCCGCCGAGCAGGTTCCAGTCGTAGACCGACACCACGGCGGTGTACACGAGCGGGAAGAGCCCCGTGATCGCGAACAGGATGAAGAAGGGCGAGATGTAGAGGTAGGGCGAGACCTTGACGTCCCAGCGGCTCAGGCGCTGGGTGAAGCCGACGCGTCGCGGCGTGCGCGGCGTCGGCCCGCTGAGCCCCGGGGAGGGCTGGGTGGGCGAGAGGACGGCCATGTGAGTTCCTGGGCTGCTGGTGACTGCGGGTGGCGGTCGGGCGGCCGCCGGGGCGGCGGCGCCCGGCGGTGGACGCGAGCGGGGCCGGGGCGGCACCGTGGTGCCGCCC
>NZ_JBHXIC010000173.1:0-2111 GCF_042723955.1 Cellulosimicrobium cellulans
GGCCGAGCCGGCCGACGGGGAGACTGCGCGTGCTACTTGTTCGAGAACGCCGCGTCGAAGGCGGCGTCCGGGGCGTCGAACGCGTACTTCTTGACGAACGCCAGGGCCTCGGGCGCGCCGACGAGGCGGTCCATGCCGGCGTCCTCCCACTCGACGGAGATGGGGCCCTCGTAGCCGATCGTGTTGAGCATGCGGAAGGCGTCCTCCCACGGCACGTCGCCGTGGCCCGTGGAGATGAAGTCCCAGCCGCGGCGCGGGTCCGCCCACGCCAGGTGCGACCCCATGCGGCCGTTGCGGCCGTTGTGCATCCGCTTCTTCGTGTCCTTGCAGTCCACGTGGTAGATGCGGTCCTTGAAGTCCCAGAGGAAGCTCACCGGGTCGAGGTCCTGCCACACCATGTGGCTCGGGTCCCAGTTGAGGCCGAACGCCTCGCGGTGCCCGATCGCCTCGAGCGTGCGGACGGTCGTCCAGTAGTCGTACGCGATCTCGCTCGGGTGCACCTCGTGGGCGAACTTCACCCCGACCTCGTCGAAGACGTCGAGGATCGGGTTCCACCGGTCGGCGAAGTCCTGGTAGCCGGCGTCGATCGCCTCCTGGGAGACCGGCGGGAACATCGCCACGTACTTCCAGATCGCCGAGCCCGTGAAGCCGACGACCGTCTTCACACCCAGCTTCGCGGCGAGCCGCGCGGTGTGCTTCATCTCCTCCGCGGCGCGCTGGCGCACGCCCTCGGGGTCGCCGTCGCCCCACACCACATCCGGGAGGATGTCGCGGTGGCGCTGGTCGATGGGGTCGTCGCAGACGGCCTGGCCCTTGAGGTGGTTCGAGATCGCGTAGACCTTGAGGTCGTACTTGGCGAGGAGGTCGAGCTTGCCCTGGACGTACTCGTCGTCGTCCCAGCGCCACGGGTCGAGGTGGTCTCCCCAGCAGGCGATCTCCAGCCCGTCGTAGCCCCAGCCGGACGCGAGCCGTGCCACCTCCTCGAACGGCAGGTCGGCCCACTGCCCGGTGAAGAGGGTGATCGGTCGTGCCATGGTCGTGTCTCCTTCGGTCGTTCTCGGTTCGTGCCCGGGGTCACCGGGCTGAGGTGCTGGTCAGGGAGCGAGGCTTGCCGTCCGACGACTCGTCGGCGGCGGCAGCGCGCGAGCGGCGGCGGAGGACGACGAAGCCACCCGCGAGGAGGAGCGCGGCGACCACGGCGACCGCGATCCACACGCCCGCGCTGCTCCCGGTCGACTCGTCGTCCGCGGTGGCGGACCCGTCGGCCGCGGCGTCGGGGTCTCCTGCGGCCCCGTCCGCCTCGTCGCCCGAACCGTCCTCCGCACCGGCCGCGGCCTCGTCGTCCGTGTCCGGGGCCGGCTCGGGCAGGGGCACGACGTCGACCTGCGCGGACGCGGTCGCCTCCGACGGGTGCGTGATCGTGGCGGTGAGGGTCCAGTTGCCCTCGGCGAGGACGCCGGGCTCGGACGTGTACCAGCCGACGCCCTCCGACGCCGAGGAGAGGGTGAGCGGGCCGACGGTCTCGCCGTCGGCGGACTCCGCGGTCACGGAGACGTCGGCCGCCTCCTCGACCGGGTGGCCGTCGAGCTTCCAGGTCAGGTTGGCGGAGATGCCGCCCTCCCCGTCGGTGCCGAGGGAGATCACGACGTCGCCGCCGTGCGCGGCCGCCGGGGCCGCGACGCCCAGCAGCGCGACGGCGGCGCCGAGCAGCACGCCGAGCGCCGCGGAGAGAAGAGCGCGCGCCCCGACCCGGGATCGGGTGCTGGTGCTGCTGGGCTGCGGAGACGTTCGGGACATCGGGTCATCACCTCGTCGTGGTCCGTGGGTGGCTCCGGGGCCGACGGCGGTCGTCGGTCCCCGGGGTGCCCCGGCGCCGGGCCGGAGCGCCCGTTCCCGGGCGCCGGGGCCGGAGACCCGGAGGTCCCCGTCGTGCTCGTCGTGCAGGCAGCGTACGGTCGGCCCGGCCGATGGGCCGCCCGTCCGCCGAGCGCCCGCACGCCGAGCGCGGTGCCCGGCGGGGGGGGGGGGGGGTGGGGCGCAGGGAGCTGATAGAAAAAAAACACAAGACCCAGAATCTAGAGTTGGTTGAGGATGTGGTGGAGTGGGGGGAG
>NZ_JBHXIC010000174.1:0-2042 GCF_042723955.1 Cellulosimicrobium cellulans
GGGCCCCGGGCAGGGCGCCCCCCCCCGCCCGGGGGCCTGTGGTCGCGGCGACCGGCTCCCGCGGCTCCGTCCTGGCGTGCGCCCGACGGCGCACCCGGGCGCGGCGCGGGTCCGCGAGCCCTCGCGGGGCGAACCAGCGCGCGGTGAGCTGGACGATCGGCCCGACGCCGAGCGCGTAGGCGATCGTCGCCCAGCCCAGCGTGCCGCCGAGCGCCCAGCCCACCGACACGACGACGACCTCGATGAGCGTGCGCACGAGGCGCACCGACCACCCGGTGCGCGCGACCAGGCCGGTCATGAGCCCGTCGCGCGGGCCGGGCCCGAGGCGCACCCCGAGGTACGCCGAGGTCGCGAGCCCGTTGAGCACGATCCCGCCGACGGCGAGCGCGACGCTCGCGGCGACGCCGGGGTCGGGCACGAGTCGCGACACGAGCGCGATCGCCGGGTCGATGGTCAGGGTGATGACGACGACGTTCGCGATCGTCCCGATCCCGGGGCGCTGCCGCAACGGGATCCACGCGAGCAGCGCGAGCACGCTGAGCGACCCGACGACGACGCCGAAGGGCAGCCCCGTGCGGAGGACGACGCCCTGGTGCAGGACGTCCCACGGCATCCCGCCCTGGCCCGCGTGGAGCAGCATCGCCATGGAGAGCGCGTAGGCGAGGAGGCCGAGGAGGAGCTGGACGGCACGACGGGTGGGGCTCATGCGAGCCATCCTGACGAGCAAGTGGCATCGACATCCATAGCCAATCGCGAGAGAGTGGCCCCATGAGCCTCGCCCCGCTCGGGTCCGTCGACGTCCACCGCCACCTCTCCCCCGCTGCCGCGTCGCGGTTGCTGGGTCGCTGGCACGCGGGCGGCCCCGCGTACACCGCGCTGGCCGACGCGCTGCGCGCCGCCGTCCTCGCCGGCACGCTCGCCCCGCACACGCGGCTCCCCTCCGAGCGCGACCTCGCCGTCGCGCTCGGCGTCTCGCGCACCACCACGGCGGCCGCGTACGGGCGGCTGCGCGAGCTGGGCTTCGCACGCTCGCGCACGGGCTCGGGGACCGTCGTCGTGCTCCCCCGCGCGACGCGGCCCCGGACCGCACCTCGCGCCCGCGGGGGCGACGCGCCGCCCGCACCGGCTCCGCACGTCGCACCGATCGACCTCGCCGACCTCTCCCAGGCGACCTCCGCCGCCCCGAGCGGGCTGCACGGCGCGTACTCGCGCGCGCTCGAACGCCTCCCCGAGTACCTGTCCGGGGGCGGGTACGAGCCGTACGGCGTCGGCGTCCTGCGCGAGGCGATCGCCGACCACCACACCCGGCGCGGCACGCCGACGACGCCCGACGAGGTCCTCGTCACGACCGGTGCCCAGCACGCGATCACCACGCTCGCGAGCACGCTCCTCGGCGGCGGCGACCGCGCCGTGGTGCAGTCGCCGACGTACTACCACGCGATGGAGGCGCTCCGGCGCGCCGGGGCGCGGCTCGTGCCCGTCCCCGTGGGGCGCGGCGACCGGGAGACGCACCCCGGCCGCGACCGGGACGCGCCCGGGTTCGACGTCGACCTCTTCGGATCGACGCTGCGCCAGGTCTCGCCGCGCCTGGTGTACCTCGTGCCGGACTTCCACAACCCGACCGCCTACACGCTCACCGCCGAGGAGCGAGCCGGGGTGCGCGACGCCGCGGCGCGGCACCGCGTGACCGTCGTCGGGGACGAGACCCTCACCGACCTCGACCTCGACGGCGACCCCGACGCCGTCGGCCCCGTCACCGAGCCGCTCGCCGGCGACGGGACGTCGCCGTACGTCGTCACCGTGGGGTCGGCGTCCAAGTCGTTCTGGGGCGGGCTGCGCGTCGGGTGGGTCCGCGCGCACCCCGACCTCGTCGCGCGGCTCGCGCGCACGCGGCAGTCCGCCGACATCGCGACCGCGGTGCGGGCGCAGCCCGCCCCCGCGGCGGCGCGGGCGCCCCCCGCCGCGCCCTCGGCCGCGCCCCCCCACCCGGCGGGCGCGCTCAACACCCACACCGCCCCCACCACCACAGCGAGCCCCGGCTG
>NZ_JBHXIC010000175.1:0-1837 GCF_042723955.1 Cellulosimicrobium cellulans
GGCGGCGCCGGCGGCCGCGGCCTCGGATGCGGCGACGACGGCGGCGGGAGACGGCGCGGCCACGGCCGGGACGACCGCGCCGGCCGCCAGCATCGCGGTCAGGGCGGCGACCGCCGTCGTGACGACGCCGCGTCTGCGGCGCGGTGCTGCTGCTCGGGTTCTCACAGGGGACCTCCATCGGTTCCTCACCGACGGCCTCGTCGCCGTCGGGGCGCCGCGCGCGGGGCGGCGGCTGGTGGCAGTCTCGCCGCACCGGCCCCGCACGGGTCAAAGGGATGATGCGCATTATTAGCGTGGTCCGTGGGACGGGACACAGCGCTAGAGTCGTGCGATCCCGACATCGATGTCTGCCATCAGGCTTCTGCGCACCCGAAGGAATCGCCACCGTGCCGCTCTTCGACCTCCCTCTCGCCGAGCTCGAGACCTACGCGCCCGCGCTCGACGAGCCCGCCGATCTTGACGCGTTCTGGGCTCAGACCCTCGCCGAGTCCCGCACGGCGGGCGGCGACCTCGCCGAGACCGTGCGGCTCGAGCGCGTCGACTCCGGGCTGGAGACGGTCGTGGTCGACGACGTCACGTTCCCGGGCTTCGGCGGCCAGCCGGTCAAGGCCTGGCTCGTCCGGCCGACCGTGGCCGAGCGCGCCGCTGCCGCCGGCGACGCCGTACCGCTCCCGGCCGTCGTCGAGTACCTCGGGTACGGCGGCGGGCGCGGCCTGCCGCACGAGCACCTGCTCTGGGCCAGCGCGGGCTACGCGCACCTCGTCGTCGACACGCGCGGTCAGGGCAGCGGCTGGGGTACCGGGGGCGACACACCCGACCCGGTCGGGTCCGGCCCGGCCGCCCCCGGCTTCCTGACCCGCGGCATCCTCGACCCGCACGAGCACTACTACCGCCGCGTCATCACCGACGCCGTGCGGGCCGTCGACGCCGTGCGGACGGTCGACGGCATCGACCCCGAGCGCGTCGCCGTGACCGGCGTGAGCCAGGGCGGCGGCCTGACGATCGCCGTCGCCGGCCTGGCCGACGGCCTCGTCGCAGCGATGCCCGACGTCCCGTTCCTCAGCCACTACCGCCGTGCCGTCGAGATCACCGACCGCCTGCCGTACGCAGAGATCACGCGCTACCTCGCCGTCCACCGGCAGCACGAGGACGCCGTGTTCCGCACGCTCTCCTACCTCGACGGCGCGAGCCTCGCGCGCCGCGCGACCGCCCCCGCCCTGTTCTCCGTCGCCCTCATGGACCCGGTCTGCCCGCCGTCCACGGTGTACGCGGCGTTCAACGGCTGGGGCGCGAACGGCGGCAGTGTCGAGCGCGCGATCGACGTCTACCGCTTCAACGAGCACGAGGGCGGCCAGGCCTACCGCTTCGCCCGCCAGCTCGCCTGGCTCCGCGAGCACACCCGATAACCCGGCCCGCGCGCCGCACCCGCACCACCCCGCGCGGCCCTCGAGGCAGCACCCGGGTCACGCGAGCGAGAACCCCGGTCCGCCGGAGTGCCAACCTGATCGCGCAAGGTAGGACCGTGGTCGCGCGAGGTAGAGCCGCGGTCCTGCCCGACGGCGGCTGGCCGCCTGCCGCGGTCGGGTCGCCCGGGTTGCGCGGCCTTGTATCGGATCAAGCGGCCCGGAGTCGGCCAGGCAGGCCGTGGCGACTGACCCGCACGTCGGCGCCGTCCCGACGCGGCCCGGCACCGACGTGCGGCGCGGGCGGCGCGGCGCGGGCGGTGCGGCGCGGCGCGGCGCGGGACGACCCGACACCGCGAGTAGTCGCCCGGGTGAGCGACGACCAGGGTGAGACGACGTAGGGCGGGGTGGGTGGTGGTGCCGCGTCGTGGCGG
>NZ_JBHXIC010000176.1:0-1810 GCF_042723955.1 Cellulosimicrobium cellulans
GGGGTGCGGACGGGGCGGGGACACCGGCCTCGTCGGCGCCGGGCTGCTCGGAGACGTCGACCGTCCCGGGCGCCGCGGCGCTCTCCTCGACGGGGGCGGGCTCGGGGGGGGGACCGGGGGTCCCGGTCCCTGGGGCGGCGTCCTGAGGGGAGTCGAGATCGGCGTCTCGGTCGGTCGGCTGACCCATCCACTGTCTCCGTGACGAAAGGCGCGCGGCTGTCCGCGCGACGACGAGGGGTGTGCGGGGATCCGCACCGCGAATTCTAGCGGGACGCGAGGGTGTCCTCGGGTCCGTCGTGCCTGGTGGGACGACCGTGGAGCGCCGGGCGGACGGGCCGGTCGCTGAACCACGAGCGCGGCAGGAACGCCACCGCCGCGACGACGAGCAGACCCCCGTAGATCCAGACGTAGCCCACGGGCTCGCTCGGCACCAGGACGTCGCCGCCGGGGCCCTCGAGCGAGAGCAGCTGGACCACGACGACCCACCCGATGCCGTAGCCGAGCAGGCCCGCCATGCCGCCCCCAGCGCGTGCGAGGGTTCCGGCCACGAGCACGGTCAGCAGCGCGAGCACGATGCCCAGCCCGACGCCTTCCGGGAGGTCGACGCCGAGCAGGTGCGCCCGGTGCGCGACGGTGCCGACGAGCCCGACGATCACACCGACGAGCGCGCACGCCACCCCGCGGCCGACGAGCCGCCCCATACCGGTCTCCACGGGCCCCAGGTTAACGCGTGGGCTCGGGCCGGACCTGGTCGCCCGGGAGAGCGTCGCCGGAGGGAGCGTAGAACTCGTGTGAAGGGACGGGAGCGAGGACGTCGTTGCTGAGCGCGTACCAGCCCAGCAGGTCCCCCGCCGCCTCTCCGCGCACCGGTCCCTCGTCGTCGACGGCGGCGGTCACGCGCTGGACCTGCGTCGCGTGCGCCCGCATCGCGGCGAGGAGATCGTCGAGGACGGGCGCCACCGGCACGGTCACGAGCAGGGGCAGCGAGGCCTCGGGGCGCGCGACCGGCGGCAGGTCCTCGTCCGGGTCGGGCAGGACGAGGGCGTCGTCCGCGAGGAGCGCTCGGACCGCGGGGTGCGCCGCGAGGGCGCGCCGCGCGGCGCGCACCGTGCTCTCGGGGGCCACGGCCAGCCAGAGCGCGGGCACGGGCTCGCCCGCGGCGTCGAGCAGCTCCAGCGCCCGGACCGTCACGTCGTGCGCGCGCACGTGGTCGGGGTGCCCGTACCCGCCCCCGGGCTCGTACGTCGCGACGACCGCGGGGCGGCGGTCGCGCACGACGGCGGCCAGCCGCGCAGCGGCCTCGTCGAGCGGGACGCCGACGAACGCCCGTGGCGGGAGGTCCTCCGCGACGCTCGCGACACCCGGCGCGGCCCAGGCCATCCCGGAGTCCTCGAACCGGGGTGGCGCACCGCCGTCGGGCACCGCGCTCGCCCCGGGATGCGGGACCGTGTCGAGGAAGACGTGGTCCGCGACGCCGAGGGCGGCGAGCGCGCGGGCGAGCTCCCCCTCGCGGTGCGCGGCGAGGGCGGGGCCGTCGCCCTCGAGGTGCCCGACGCCGGTCGGGTGCGGGGGCGTGTCGATCACCTCGCCCCGCTCGCCGCGCGTGCACGTCACGACGGTGACGCGCTGCCCGGACCGCGCCCACGTCGCGAGGAGCGCACCCGTGGCGAGCGTCTCGTCGTCGGGGTGGGCGTGCACGCCCAGCAGGGCCGCCCCCGGGCCCCCCGCCGGGCGCGGGGTCGGCGGGGCGGGGCCCCCCCCCGCGCGCGGCGGCGCGCCTGGGGGGCCGAGCCCCCCCGGGCGCGCGCGG
>NZ_JBHXIC010000177.1:0-1115 GCF_042723955.1 Cellulosimicrobium cellulans
GCCCCCCGCGCCGGGCCGGCGGGCGCCCCCGGGGGGGGCGGGGCGCCCCGCGGCCGGGGGGCCGCTCCGAGGGCGCGGGGCGGGGGCGCGCGGGGCCGCCCCCCCGCGCACCCCGTGCCGTCCCACCGGCGACACCGGGCACCGCCACGGTGCCCCCTGCACGTACCCGTGACGAAGAACCCGTGACGAACCACGAGTGAGGAACCACCATGGCGAACTACACCGCCGCTGACATCAAGGCCCTGCGCGAGCGCACCGGCGCCGGCATGCTCGACGTCAAGAAGGCTCTCGACGAGGCGGACGGCGACGCGGAGAAGGCGCTCGAGATCATCCGCGTCAAGGGTCTGAAGGGCGTCGCCAAGCGCGAGGGCCGCTCGACCTCCGAGGGCCTCATCGCCGTCGACATCCGCGACACCGAGGGTGGCCAGGTCGCGACGCTCATCGAGCTCAACTCCGAGACGGACTTCGTCGCGAAGAACGACACGTTCATCTCGCTCGCGGACCGCGTCCTCAAGGCCGCGGCCGAGGCCGGCGCGCGCGACGCCGACGCGGCGCTCGCCGCGGACGCGGACGGCGAGACCGTCCAGCAGGTCATCGACAACCAGGCTGCGACGCTCGGCGAGAAGATCGTCCTGCGCCGCGTGACCCGCGTCGCGGGCGAGCGCGTCACCGCGTACCTGCACCGCACCGCGCGCGACCTGCCGCCGTCGATCGGCGTCGTCGTCGCCACGGACGCCGCGGGCGAGGCCGTCGCGAAGGACGTCGCGCAGCACGTCGCGGCCATGTCCCCGACCTACCTGTCGCGCGACGAGGTCCCGGCCGAGACGGTCGAGAACGAGCGCCGCATCGCCGAGGAGACCTCGCGCAACGAGGGCAAGCCCGAGGCTGCGCTGCCGAAGATCATCGAGGGTCGCCTGAACGGCTTCTTCAAGGACGTCGTCCTCGTCGACCAGCCGCTCGCGAAGGACCCCAAGAAGACGGTCGGCCAGGTCGTCTCCGAGGCCGGTGGCTCCATCACCGAGTTCGTGCGGTACCGCGTCGGCGCCTGACGCCTCCCGTCGGCCCGGTCCCGTCGCCCCGCGCCCCGGCGGCGCCGGGGGCCCCGCCCCCCCCCC